>CAKSEL010000005.1 GCA_934446675.1 uncultured Eubacteriales bacterium | reverse complement strand
TTGTGCGTAGCCAGTATTCATTAGGGCTATGCCCGAAACTGAAATACCCCCCGTTTTACGGGGGGATGTTTATTCTGCAATAATTACAATGGAGAAAATTTCCGGTTTGTATTGATTTTTCCGTTCGGCGGCTGTATAATAGCTGTACAAAATCGAAGTTCGGAGGAGAGACTCATGAAAAAAATCTTATTCGGCAAAGAAAAAGGATTTTTCAAAGCAAATCTGCACTGCCACTCGGTTATTTCGGACGGAACAAAAACTCCCGAAGAATTAAAGGAAATGTACGTAAAGCAGGGATATTCGATTATCGCCTTTACGGATCATGATGTTCTTGTGCCGCACAATGATCTCAGCGACGGAAACTTTCTTGCGCTCAACGGATACGAGATTGAGACGAATGACAGCAAGCATACAGGTCCGTATAGTACCTGCAAGACCTGCCATTTGTGCCTTATCGCGCTGGACGGGGATAATTTTACGCAGGTCTGCTATCACAGAAACGCATATCTTTTCGCTAATGCCCCGAAATATAAAGATATTGTAAAGTACGACGAATCAAAACCGGACTTTGTAAGGGATC
Source organism: uncultured Eubacteriales bacterium (assembly GCA_934446675.1). GTDB lineage: Bacteria > Bacillota > Clostridia > Oscillospirales > CAG-382 > UMGS1387. The sequence continues at coordinate 140,818 of CAKSEL010000005.1, read as the reverse complement.
ATACGCCCGAATGTATAAACGAGATAATCTCCGAGGCAAGAAAAGGCGGATTTTTCGTAACCTATAACCACCCAGTCTGGTCGGTTGAAACGCTTGACGATTACGGGAAATATAATGGCTTTAACGCTATGGAAATATGCAATTACGGCTGCTTTGAGTCGGGATATCCGGAATATAACGAAGTTCAGTATGATGAAATGCTGCGCATGGGAAAGAGAATATACTGCATATCTGCCGACGATAATCACAATTACAGGAACGATTCCTTCGGCGGCTTTACCGTGATCAACGCGCCGAAACTTGAATATAAAGCCGTAACCGACGCGCTGCTTAACGGAAATATTTATGCGTCGCAGGGCCCTGAGATTAAAGAGATACGCTACGAGGACGGAAAAATATCAATAGATTGCTCGGATTGTCAGTCGGTAAGAATAAATACCGGCGTCAGACGTTCGGATATATCTTACGGCACGCGCGAAGAACCGCTGAAACACGCAGAATTTGAAGTAAAGCCCGACGACGTTTACGTAAGGCTTACCGTTACGGATTTTTCGGGAAAACATGCAAATTCGAGAGCATATTTTATCGACGAATTGGAAAAATAAGCGCGTAATACAGACTTGCCGCAAAAAAACATACCGCGGAAAAACTTAACATATATATGACAAAAGCTTTTTACGGACACAGACATATTTGCCGCCTGTGTTCGCTTTTGTCGTTCTTGAAAAAAGGAGGGAACACCGTAAAATGAATATTTCCGAAAGATGCGCACAGAACATTCTCGAAGCCGTCTGCTCATTAAAGGAATATAAGGATATGAGATATACCCTTGCGGCATTTTCGCGTGCCGGAGAGAGCTTTACGCAGGGAGTGTGCTATGCCGCAGGAATGTCAGAAGGTATGCGCGACGCACTGTGTGCCGCGGTAATGTCGGATAAGCAGCTTTTTGCCGGCAGGAACGGCAACGGCACGGGAATGGTAATATGCCCCGACGAAAAAAGCGCGTATTCGGCTCAGAGAAGCCTTACGGCGTTCGGACTTGCGGCAGAGGTGTTTCCCGTAAGAGACTATAATTTTCACAATGTCTCGGCATATTCTCACGAATGGGAATTTGAACGGCTTAAAGTCTTGAGAAAAATACTGTCGGGAACGCTTGACGTTGTAATTGCCGTGCCGGACGCGGCTCTCGGAACTCTGCCAAGCCCCGAAAACGTAAACAAGAACCTTGTGTTCTCGGTGGGCGACAGCGTAAAGACGTCGGCGCTTGTGTCGGCACTTGACGAATTCGGATATACGCGTACAGATACCGTAGAGGGCAAGGGGCAGTATTCGGCAAGAGGAGATATACTGGATATTTTCGTGCCGGATTACGACTTTCCGATAAGAACCGAGTTTTTCGGAGACGAAATAGACGCCGCAGGTTTCTTTGATATAATCACGCAAAGGCGCACCGAAAACGTAAGCTCCTTTACCGTAACGCAGATACGCGAGGTCACGGCAGATGAGAGTGCAAAGAACCGCATACTCTCGCGCATTGATGAACTTATATCAAAGAGCGTCAAAAAGAAAAACACCGCGTGTACCGAAAAGCTGCAGAAAGAAAAGCTTGATCTTGAAAACGGAAATCTGCCGAATATTGACAAGTATCTTTCGCTGATATACGAAAAATACAGCTGTCTTTTCGACTATGCCGGCGGAAGCGTGTTTGTATACGACTATCCGAGAGTGCGCGAAAGACTGCGCGCGTACAACAAAATACTGTCCGAAGATCTCGTTGACCTTGCACAGGCGGGAGAGGCGGATATTTCGGACGCGAGGTACTGCCTTGATAACGAAGAACTTAAAATCCGCCTGCTTTCGCGCCCGTCGGTGCTGACGGACGAGTTTACCTCGACGCCCGATATAAAGCTTTCGGGACTGTTTGAGCTTTCGTCAAAGCATACGTTGATGTCGGTTGAAAATCTCGACGTTCTGTGCGAGGATATAGAGGACTATTCGCGCTCGGGTTTTTGCATACTTATAGCGGTGCGCAGCGAACTGAGCGCAAAGGAGCTGTATACGCTTGTATCCGACCGCGGACTGAAAGCGTCGCTTTTGGGTGAAAGCACGGCTCTTTCGGATATGAAACCCGGAATTGCATATATTTCGCATAAAGCCGAAAACGGCGGCGAGATATACGGCTTTGAATGCCCGAAAGCAAATTTCGTGCTGCTGTCCGACAATATGCACGACGTCTCGCACGGCGGCATCAGAAAAGGCTCCGTCAGAACCGCAAAGAATAAAAAAAGCGCCAAAAATCATATTAAGTCGTACGCCGAACTTACCGTCGGCGATATAGTGGTTCACGATACGCACGGCATAGGCATTTACGACGGAATAAAGACTCTTACCGCAGCCGGAGTTACGCGAGATTATATCACGATAAAGTATGCCGGAAAGGACAGCCTTTACATTCCCTGCGATCAGCTTGACAAGGTGTCGAAATTTTCGGGAAAAACAGAAAACGTCCGCCTTTCAAAGCTTGGCTCGTCCGACTGGACAAAGACAAAGACGCGCGTCAAAAAAGCGGCAAAGGATATGGCGAAAAAGCTTATCGCGCTGTATGCCGAACGAACGCGCAGACCCGGCTATGCCTTTTCTCCCGACGAAGAATGGCAGAAGGATTTTGAGGACAGGTTTGAATATGAGGAAACCGACGGTCAGCTTGAGTCCATACGCGAGATAAAACGCGATATGGAAAAGCCATGTCCCATGGACAGACTGCTTTGCGGAGACGTCGGCTTCGGCAAGACCGAGGTTGCGCTCAGAGCCGCGTTCAAGTGCGTTGCCGACGGAAAACAGGCGGCGATTCTCGTGCCGACGACGGTGCTGTGCTGGCAGCATTTCAGAACGGCGCTTTCGCGTATGCACGGTTTTCCCGTAAGAGTGGAAATGCTTTCGAGATACGTAAGCGCCAAAAAGGCAAAAGAAGTGCTTACCGGACTTAAAGACGGCAGCGTTGACATCGTTGTTGGCACGCATAAGCTGCTTGCAAAGAATGTTGAATTCAAGGATCTCGGACTGCTTATTGTGGACGAGGAACAGAGATTCGGCGTTGCGCATAAAGAACGTCTAAAGGAAATGTCGCGTCAGGTAGACGTGCTCACGCTTACCGCAACGCCGATTCCGCGAACCTTTAATATGGCGCTTGTGGGTATACGCGATATGTCGGTGCTTGAGGAGGCTCCCGTAAACAGGCACCCCGTTCAGACTTACGTTCTGGAGCATGATATGTTTATACTCGGAGAGGCGATAAAAAAGGAGCTTCGCCGTGCGGGACAGGTGTTCTACATTCATAACCGCGTTGAGGATATAAACGAAACCGCGGCAAAGATACGTGAGATAGTTCCGGACGCGTCCATCGCGGTGGCTCACGGCAAAATGTCAAAGGAGGAGCTGTCCGAAGCGTGGAAAGACGTCGTAGACGGCAAGACCGACGTTCTGGTTTGCACGACCATAATCGAAACCGGCGTTGACGTGCCTAACGCAAACACGCTTATAATAGAGGACGCGGATAAAATGGGGCTTTCGCAGCTGCATCAGATAAGAGGACGCGTCGGGCGTTCAAGCAGACGTGCGTATGCGTATTTTACGTGGAGAAAGGAAAACGTGCTGTCGGAAATCGCACAGAAACGCCTTGCAGCGATAAAGGAATTTACGGAGTTCGGCTCTGGCTTTAAGATTGCAATGCGCGACCTTGAAATAAGAGGCGCCGGAAATCTTCTCGGTGCGGAACAGTCGGGACATATGGAGGCTGTCGGATACGATCTGTTCGTAAAGCTTCTCGAACAGGCGGTGCTTGAAGAAAAGGGAGAGGGCGAAAAGACGTCTGCCGAATGTGCCGTGGATCTCAAAATCAGCGCATATATTCCCGAAAAGTATATCAAGCGCCCGGCAGGAAGAATAGAGATGTATAAGCGCATTGCCGACATAAAGACCGACGAAGAGGCAGACGATGTGCGCGACGAAATGCTCGACAGATACGGAAATATTCCGAAAGAAACGCAGAATCTCATAAACATTGCGCTTATTAAGGCGAAGTGTCAGAAACTCGGCATAGTAAAGCTTGAGCAGAAGGACGGAAAACTCGCGGTTTATCCAAAAGACGCGCCCGATAAGGAAACCGTCATGAATCTCGCATCAAAATTTGCCGGAAGAATGTTGTATTCCATGGGTAAAGAACCGTGTTTCAATATCAAAATAAAGTCGGGCGAGGATATTGCTCCGCTGCTCGGTGAAATATTTAAGATTTATTCACAAAGCGCAACCGCTTAAATGGTATAATTAAATGGGAAGATTTAGGGACTTGCAGTCGGCGGTTTTTGCCTGTTTTGGGCTGAAACGGGGAATTCTCTTCAAAGTGCGACTCTATTCTCCAACTTTTCGACGGCGAAAAAGTTGCGCTCTAAAGAGCGTAAACAAAAGCCGTTCGCGGCTCAAACGCCGCCGCGAAAGCGTGGCTACGTGGAGGATTTCGCTTACCACAACAAAGTACGCCTCCGTAATCTCAAAAATCCTCGTTTAGCACTGTCCACGAGGCTTTGTTGCGAAATTGCTCGCAGATGCTCCGCACTGCTCGATGGGGCTGGTTTCTTAACAATGGTTTGGTTGACATAATGTAAATGATTGTGCCATGTCACGTCTTTTTAAATACAGTTTTGTGTGGTGTAGTAAATTTTGGTACGTTTTAGAGCAAACTTGCACGTTTATCCCACTAAACATAAAAGTAAAATTCAGCCGTGGTCATCTCGCGACAGCGAGCTGGGCAGAAAAGTAAGTCCTGTTGACTGTTTGAGTATATTAAAAATAACACTTTTGCCAAAAATAGTTTAACTTCGTACAGAACCCCATATCCGCGCGCCTGTCGCGCGGCGATTTTGCCAAAAGATACATGGACGTACCGTAGTAGCAAGGCGGTCGCATTTGTAAAAATAATTGAGGTGCGAAAGTCCATGTTTAGGGCATTTACGCTCTTTAGAGTGAAATCCTCCCGTAGCCACGCTTTCGCGGCGGCGTCTGAGCCGCGAAAATCTTTTGTTTACACTCTTTAGAGCGCGACTTTTTCGATTCCGAAAAGTCGGAGAATAGAGTTGCACATGGCAGTGAATTATTCTTTTCCGCCTAAAATAATCAACTAAAAAATACCTAAAAAGTACCTAAAAAATTCCTAAAAAAGAAGCCAGGTGAAAAACTTGAAAAAATTAATCAGCGTATTTCTTTGCGCAGCCATGCTGATCTGCGCGTGTTCCTGCTCAAAAGACGACGATAGCGCGGTTCTGTCCTATAAATCAGGCACCAAGACCGTGTGCAGCCTTGATTCAAGCTTTATGTATTTCTGGATATCCCTTCAGAAAAGCGTGTATACGACGGTTGCCGCGGCTTATGAAAACAGCTGGGAACAGGTCATTGACGATCAGAACGGCACAACGCTCTGCGACCTTCTCATGACGGAATCCGAAGAATCCGCAAAAAAACTGCTTGTAATCGAATATCTCCATGATAATGTCTATAAACTTAAACTTTCCGATGAGCAAAAGGATTCCGTAAGCTCTCAGATCGCAAATCTCGTTTCACGGTACGGCTCGGAAACCGCGCTTAATACAAAGCTTTCTCAGTTCGGCGCTGATAAAAATACGCTTTCGCGCTACTATGAGCTTATGATGAAACAGAATAACCTCTATGACTGCTTTTACGGCGAAAACGGCAGATTTCCCGTGTCGGAGGAAGATAAAAAACAGTATTTTAAGGATAATTATTCGATTGCCGACCATATCTTCTTCAATACCGACGCGTCGGGACAGACCGATACCGACTCCGAAACTCTTGCTCAGACCAAGCGCGAGGTCGCAAAGAACGTGTATGACCGCATAAAGAACGCCGGTGAGGATTTCGATACGCTCAAAGCGCAGTATAATGAGGATTCGTTTGCGCAAAACTATTATCCGAAGGGATTTTTCGTCACAAACGACTCAACTTTCCCGACAGAGTTTACCTCGGCAGTCATGACAATGTCCGTCGGAGATATTACAATGGTCGAAACGCCCGGTACGGGTATTCATATAATCAGAAAACTGCCTATGGACGAAAATCTATATAACGCATATGACAGCGTGCTTCAGAATATAACCGACGCACTGTGCTCCGAGGATTTTGCGGCAAGAATAGGCGAATATACCGATAACGCAGCCGTAAACAGGACGGCAATGGATTCGTATGATCCTATGCTGATACCCGAATTTGCGCTTGACTGACCGGAGCGGATTGCAGTATGCTGAAAAACGATAAAAAACAAAAAACGTCGGTGCTTTTTGCTGTGCTGTACGTAATATTTTTCCTGTTCTCGGCGGTAAGACTTCCGGCGGATGTAAGCATAAAGCCGGATATATTGCTTGCGCTTGCCTGCGTTTGCCCGCTTTTCTGCGATAATAAATTCAGTGCGGTGTGCGCGCTTGTGTTCGGGTTTCTTACGGATATATCCGTAACTCCGGCACAGAATTTTTCGCCGGTGCTGTTTCTGCTTTGCGCATATCTTATGCCGAAATTTGCCGGAGGCTTTTCGCGCCGCAGCGCCGCGGTCTGCGCGGTCTGCTCTCTGCCTATGCTTTTTGTAAGAAGCATAACCGGCGTTATGTATACGCTGTCGGTCTACGGCGGCACGGGCGTTTCGGATATAATCCGCAAAAAGACGCTGCCCGAATTTTTCGTAAATCTTGCCTGTGTTATCGTAACGTATTATATATCTGCGCTTTTGACAAAGGCATTCAGGCTTGAAAATAATTATTAAACCGCGAAGCACTTGTTTGTGCCGCGTTCGTATGAGCGAAAGGAGCTTATAAAAATTCATGAGCAATAACATTGCAAACGCAGTTGTCGGACAGTCCGGAGGGCCTACAGCGGCTATAAACGCGACTCTTGCCGGGGTTATTAAAATGTGCCTTGAGGAAAAGGATAAAATAGGAACGCTTTACGGTATGAAAAACGGCATTGCCGGATTTATGAACGAAAGCATGATAGACCTTACCGAATATTTTGCGGAAATTGAAAGCGAACTTGAACTTCTCGCGTCAACTCCGGCGGCGGCTCTCGGCTCATGCAGAAAAAAACTCGGCGAGGAAGAACCCGAAAAAATATATTCGCTGTTTGAAAAGTATAATATCAGATACTTTTTCTATATCGGCGGAAACGACAGCATGGATACCGTCGCAAAGCTCGCAAAGTACGCACAAGAACACCCCGGAACCTTTGACGTAAAGCTTATAGGTATTCCAAAAACCATAGATAACGACCTTGTGCTCACCGATCATACTCCCGGCTTCGGTTCTGCGGCAAAATTTGTCGCCGCAACAATGCAGGAGCTGATACGCGACTGCTCGGTGTACCTTGTAAAATCCGTAACGATAGTCGAGATAATGGGCAGGGACGCAGGCTGGCTTACAGCGGCAAGCGCCATTACGGGATATGTCTGCGGAACGGGACCCGATCTCATTTATGTCCCGGAGGCTGATTTTGACGAGGATAAATTTATCGGCGACGTAAATTTGCTGCTTGAAAACGGCGAAAAGCCGTATGTTGTCATAGCCGTTTCGGAAGGTATCAGAACTGCGGACGGAACTTACGTAGCACAGAAAGCCGAAAAGGCATTTACCGACGGATTCGGACACAGCGCGCTTTCGGGCGTCGGCAAATATCTTGAAGAACTTGTAAAAGTCAGAATAGGCTGTAAGTGCCGTTCGGTAGAACTCAATATAACCCAGAGATGCGCGTCGCATATCGCGTCAAAAACGGATATTGACGAGTCAAAGCGTATAGGCAGCGCCGCAGTGCGCCACGCGCTTAACGGAGAGACGGGAAAGATGATGTCGATACGCCGCGTAAAGGCGTCGGATAAGTATAAAGTCGAATTTTTCGCCGAGGACGTTATTCAGACGGCAAATAAAATAAAGAAAATACCCTCGTCCTATCTTTCGGACGACGGCAAGGGCGTAAATCAGAAGTGTATCGACTATATGCTGCCGCTCATTTACGGCGAAAATCCCGTAATTTATGAGGACGGACTGCCGGTTCATTTTGAATTTTAATATTTTTTGAATTTTTCATTAATCAAGCGCATTAAATTATGTGCAAAACGTACATTATTTTAACCGTATGATGTGTAATGTGACTAAAAATAATTTCGCACTTGACATTATTTGGTGATTGGTGTACAATTATATGGAATAGTTATCCGGGTTTTTCCGCAGATACGGAATTTCCCGGACATATACGCATAATTCATAACTTTCGGGAGGAACCGCACAGCATGAAAGTCAAGAGATTGTTCGCAGGTCTGCTTGCAGCCGTTATTACAGCTTCCGCAGTATTGATGTCGGGTTGTTCGGGCGGCAACAGCGAAGAGAACTCCGCAAACACCACAAGCACAAGAAAGATAGTTACGCTGAATATGTACGTTATCACGGACGAAAAGACTGACCTTGATAACGCGCGCGAAGTACAGATGGATATTAACCATATACTTCTTCCGCAGTACAAAACCATGCTTAAGATAAACTATCTTACGGAAGATGAATACTGGGATACGCTCGAGAGTGTTCAGAAAAATGTAAAGCATTACCGCGAATACGGCGAAGTGCTCGCAGAAGAAACTCCTGCGGACGAAACCGCTGCGGCAGATGAAACGCAGAACAGCACAGCCGCAGAGGAAAAACCGCTTACAAAGGACGATTTTTCGGATCTCATAAACGGAACCGACGGCGAGAACGCTGATCAGACTCAGACCGATAATACCGCAAGCCCCGCAGACGGTACCGGCGATGAAACACAGCCGGCAGAGGAAGAAGTCCTTGAAAGCGACGGTGCGGTAAAAGGCACTGCGGATATGACCTTCAATGAACTTATCGACTTTATCTTTGACGCGGACGATATAGACCTTGCAAATCCTCAGCTCGATATATTTGTAGTCAACGATTATCAGAAGTACGGCGAGCTTGCATCTAACGGCGACCTTGCTCCCATGGACGAATATCTCAACTACGATTCGAGCAAGCTTAAAAAGTATATTTATCCGACCTTCCTTTCGGCGGCGCGCGTAGGAAAGAATACCTACGGCATACCTACAAACTATGCGCTTGACAGCGACTTTACATATTTTGTATTCAATAAAGACCTTCTCAACAAGTACGGTTACAGCGTTTCCGACCTTACCACATACGCAAACCTCGGAGATTATCTGAGCCTTATCAAGAACAATGAGCCCGGCGTATGGCCCGTATCAGGTCCGTGCGACATTTCCGGAGCCGAAGTTTATGAAGATTCTTTCCTTGCAATCGGCAGACAGCTCAATGTTCTCGGAGACAGCGTTCTCCCGACGTTCATGGAAACAAAGTACGTCAATAACATAAAGGCTATCGACAGTTACAGAAGAAACGGCTACTTCCCGAGAGAGGGAACCGCGTCCGAAAACGCAAAGTATGCTGTTGAAATAGTCCATTCTCCCGAGCTTCTCGAACATGAGTGGAGCGAAAACGGAACAAACTACGAAGCATATCTCTACGATGTAAACAGAGTAAGCGGCGACGAGGCGTTCAAGTCTGCAATGGTTATAAGCTCTCTTTCCACAAATAAGGACAGAGCTATGGAAGTAATCACACTGTTCAATACGAACGCAGAGCTTGCAAATCTTCTTCAGTACGGTATTTCGGGCGAGAATTATTACTACGATACCGAAAAGGGCAGCGTAACAATGCTTAACGATAAGTATACCATGAATACGCTCTATACCGGAAATACCTACATTAAGTATCCTCTTGCGGGACAGGAGGATTACATCGAAAACGCAAGAAAGGGCAATATCCAGACTGCGCCCAGCGCGTTCCTCGGTTTCTATCCCACATTTGACGATATCGAAGAAAAATCCACATACGAAGCTGTAAAGACAATATGCAAAGCCGCAAAGCAGGCTATTGACGACGGCAGCATGGATATTGACACCGCCGTGCTGTACGCAAAGAGAGAGCTTGTAGCACTCGGTTGCGTATATGTCGATACCACAAACCTCGGCGGAATATTCGGCAAGGTTGTTTCGGCACAGAAAGCCCAGGCAGCACTTACTTCGGCAAACTTTACACTGTCAGACGATATTCTTCATTATAATGATTACTACGGACTTGTACTTGAAGAAATCGAGAAACCGGAAGATACTGCGTCATCAGAACAGACCGGTACGGACGGAGAAAATACCGCCGACGGCGAAAATGCAGACGGCGCACAGACCGATGCAGATCTGCCCGATGATCTTCCTCCGGCAGAATAAACCGATTATCGGAAAAATAATTTCAGCGGACGTTTACTGCGTCCGCTGTTTTCATGTTTATTTGCTTTTTCTCTTTGCTATTTCGCCTTTTAAAAATCCGAGTGCGTCGGAAAGACTGCCCACCTCGTCGATAAGCCCGATGTTTACAGCCTCTATTCCGTCCACAACGCTGCCGACGTCCGATGCAAGCTCGTCTGTCTCCATCATAAGCTCGTTTAATTTTTCCCTGTCAAGACGCGAGTGTTTTACTATAAAATCGCATATTCTGTCCTGCATACGGAAAAAATAGGTAAACGACTGCGGAACTCCGATAACAAGTCCGTTTGTACGAACCGGGTGAATGGTCATTGTAGCCGACGGAACTATAAACGACTTGTCCGTGCATACCGCAAGAGGAACGCCTATGGAATGTCCTCCGCCGAGTACAAGCGAAACCGTAGGTTTTGACATGCCGGAGATCATTTCCGCTATTGCAAGTCCTGCTTCGACATCTCCGCCGACAGTGTTCAGAATGATTAAAAGTCCGTCCGTGTCGTCGCTTTCCTCAACGTCAACAAGCTGCGGTATAACGTGCTCGTATTTTGTGCTCTTGGTGTTGCCGGAAAGAGCGTAGTGACCTTCGATTTGCCCGGCTATTACAAGCGTGTGTATTGCCGCGCCGTCTTTTTTTGTAATTACCGAACCGCTTTCGGAAATGTTTGAAAGCTTGACCTCGCGCGCTTTTTCTTTCTTTTCTTCAAAGGATTCGTCTGTGCCGTTTTCATCGCCGTCATGCTTTTCTGCGCCGTCGGAGCGGTGTTCGTTGTTTTTATCTTTTTCAATTTCCTGATTGTCTTTGCCGTTCAAAGTATGCACCTCCGCAAAATTTTCTGCTTTTTACTTATACAAAGCATATTTTGTCCCGAAATGCGGCGATATATTAATTTTCGGCAGAAAAGACATAAAAAATACCCGGCAGCAGGGAAAAAAGTTCTGCGCCGGATAGTAAAAATATTTGTGTTTCAGTTCTGCACCGCGTCAAGCTTATCGGCATATTCGTTTGCCTTGGTCAATATATCCTTGTCGTGCTTGAAGTTTAAAATTTTCAGCGCGTCGGCGAAATTTAAAATTCTGTATTCGCTTATCTCACGTATGTTCATCTTGACATCGGACTCGTCGAACTTTGCAAGATAGTAAACAGCTTTTTTTCTTATAAAACCGTTTATCAGATAGTTGTACGATTCGCGAAAACCGTCTATAATGCGCGTATGAACGCCGGTTTCTTCGTATATCTCGCGAAGTGCCGTCATCTTTTCGTTTTCGCCCGTTTCAATGTGGCCTTTCGGGAAACCTATGTGACCGGAAATGTTGGTTATGAGAATGAACTTTCTCTCTCCGTTCTGATATGTGTACATTACTGCGCCGCAGCTCTTTTCATAAAGGCATACATATCTGAATTTGTCAGCCGGAATATACTTTGCAAGCATTACCGAAAGACGCGGTTCGTAGTAAATGCTTCCTTCGGGAGCGGCGATCCATATGCTTTCCGTATCCTCCGAGGAGCTTACTGCAAGAGCTATAAGCTGTGCGCGGCATTGCTTTACGGGATTTTCAAGTCCTATAACAAAGACCTTTTTTTCGCCGTCGGCACTTCTTCCGCAGTTGAGCGTGCCGGATTTTTTTCGCCTGCTGTACAGGTTGTAAGAGCCTGTTACGGTTACGTCGCACATATTGCCGAGTACGCCTTTGGCGGCGGACGACGCCGTAAAATCGTTTAAATTTGTCATTAAAAACCAGTCCTTTTGTCCGGACGGATCGAGATTTGCGGGTGAAAAATCCGTCGGACCGCATATATCAGCCGGCAGTGTTATCCCCGGCTACCGTATAACAGTATACCACAAACGCCGGTGTTAATCAACTAAAAATTTTTAACATATCTATATTTTTTGCGCGGATCTCAAAAATTCTTGAATTTGCATGATTTGTGTGTTATAATACCATTAGAATGAATTGCCGTATCGGCATGAAAAGAAATTTAAATTTCATGAAATGTGTCCGAGGGACACATGAAATGCGCATTACATTAATGCGAAAGGACGGAAAGGAAAATGATTCTGGTCATACTTAAAATAATCCTGTACGTCTTGCTCGCAGTTATCGGACTTATACTGCTTTTGCTTGCTTTGAGAATAGGATTTTCGGTGAGAGTGAGCGGTGAATCAAGACGTATTTTTGTCCACGCCGGGTTTCTGAAAATCGACGCGTCGCGTTTTGCCGGCAAGAAACGCAAAATCAAAATTAAAAAGCAAAGCCTTGCGAAATATCTCAAAGAAAAGGCGAAAAACGACACGGCGCAGAGCGTTTTGCAGACCGAAAATAACGGCGAACCGCAAAAAAACGGCGCGTCACGCGTGACGGAAGAAAAAAACGTTGCAGAAAGCCGGAATAATGTAAATCCGACTGAAAATTCCGCTTTTTCCGGGGCAAAAATCAAAAACGGACATTTGAGTGCCGGAACCGCGCAAAACAAAACCTCCTCCGGTGAAAAAAACTCCGGGCAAATATCCGATGACGATAATACAGAGGAAAATTCAAAATCGTTTTTTGAAACGTTCAGCGAACTGCCGGTTACGGAGCTGCTTTCTCTTATCAAAGACACGCTCAAAGAATTAAAAGAGCCTTTCGGAAAATACGCAAGGCTTAAAATACGAAAGTTTAATATCGTTATTTCGACGCCCGACGCCGCAAATACCGCAATCATTTACGGAACCGCAAGCCTTGCTTATCAGACGCTCATCGATGTTTGCGGCGGATTTAAATTTTTTAAGATAAAACACAAAAGCTGCGGTGTGTACTACGATTTTTCAAAGACTCAGAGTACGGTTTTGTGCGACATCAAATTTACAATGGCGGTATGGCAGATAATTCTGTGCCTGCTGCCCGTAATAAAAAGCTATTTCAGATTTCGGAAAATTTCTCAAAATGAAAGGAATGTATAAAGCATGACTGACAATTCTACAATGGATAAGACCGTAAAAGACGTAATTGACGGAATACGCTCGATGGCAGACTCAAAGACCGTGGTCGGCGAGCCGATAAACATAAACGGACTTACGACGATAATTCCCGTTTCAAAGGTGACTGTCGGCGTCGGACTCGGCGGCAGAGATACGACCAAAGAGAACAGCATGAGCGGAAATACCGCAGGAGCTACGGGACTTTCGGTAGTGCCTGTTGCGTTTCTCGTGGTAAACTCTCTCGGCGAAACCAGACTGCTTAATGTAGGCGAGAATACCGGATATGACGCACTCGGAATACTCAGCACCGTGAACAGCGTTGATAAGGCTCTCGACAAAGCTCCCGATATATTTAAGAAGATAAAGGCGCTCTTTGCAAAGGATAAGGAAAACGACGCTTCCGAAACCGACAACACGGACGGTATAAACACAGTCGGAGAAAATACGCTGTGACGGGAAACAACAAGCACGGCGATAAAAACGCGGCGCTGAAATGGATTTTTTCGGTAGCGAAACCGACGCTTCCTTTTCTCGCGTTTGTCGTTGTGCTCAACGGAATTGCGGCGTCTCTCGGCACGGTTACGGCTCTTGTTTCAAAGGAGCTTATAGACAACGCCGTTGCGGGACTTGCGGAAGGACTTGTAAAATTCTGCGCGGTATACGTTGCGGTGACGGTAATTCAGATACTACTCAACGTGCTTTTGCGGTATCTTTCGGAAAAATGCCGTGCAAAGCTTGATATAGCGTATAAAAAAAGACTGTTTTCGAGTCAGCTTAAAAAGCAGTACGGCTGTATACGCGCTTATCATTCGGGCGAGCTTATAAATAGGCTTACGGGCGACGTCGGAGTAATTACCGACGCGGTCACAAACATTCTTCCGAGCGTTGCGGGGATTGCCGTAAGGCTTGTGTGCGCGTTTGCGGTGCTTGTGTATTTGCAGTGGCAGTTTGCAGTGGTATTCGCGGTGGGCGGAATAATGGTGTATACCGTAACGAGGTTTATGCGCGGGAAGATAAAATCGCTGCATAAGGACGTTCAGAAAGCCGAAGGGCGCGCACGTTCATTCTGGCAGGAAACCATGGAAAATCTGCTTGTGGTAAAGAGTTTCTGCGCCGAACAAAAGAGCGAGCAAAAGTCCGACGAGCTTATGGAGCTTCACTATAAGGCGCGCATGAAAAAAGCTTCTCTCGGGGCATTGTCGTCGGGCGCAAGCCATGCCATAATAAGAACAGGGTATCTGTTCGCGCTTATATGGTGCGCGTTCAAGCTGCTCACGGGCGAGATGTCATTCGGTTCTCTTACTGCCATAACCGCGCTTGTCGGACAGGTGCAGCAGCCGTTTATGAGCCTTTCGGGCATAGTTCCGAGATATTATTCGGCGCTTTCCTCGGCGGAACGCATTATGGAAATAGAAAATCTTCCCGACGAGAAAAAGCCGCATGAAAATGCGGTCGGCGACGTAAAAGAGGCATATGAGAAATTCCGCGGCATAAATATTGAGAACGTATGCTTTGCCTACGATAAGAACAGCCCCGAAAACGTGCTCAGCAATCTCGATCTTTACATAAATAAAGGCGATTTCGTTTCGATAACCGGTTCGTCCGGAATAGGCAAGAGTACGCTGTTCAAGCTTATGCTTGATATTTATGAGCCGCAGGACGGAAAGATAGAATTTGAGTTCACGGATAATTCCGTCGGCGTATGTCCCGAGATGCGAAAGCTGTTTGCGTACGTTCCGCAGGGCAATATGCTGCTTTCGGGTACGATACGCGAAAATCTGCTGTTTATGTCAGACAAAGCCGATGAGCAAAGCATAGAGCTTGCACTGAAAATTGCGTGTGCCGACGAATTTGTGGAAAATTCCGCTCTCGGGCTTGATACCGTAATAGGAGAGGGAGGACTAGGACTTTCCGAAGGACAGATACAAAGGCTCAGCGTTGCAAGAGCGCTTTTGTGCGACTGCCCGATACTTCTTCTGGACGAGGCTACAAGCGCGCTCGACGAAAAGACCGAGGCAAAGCTTTTGGATAATCTTAAAAAGCTTACCGATAAGACCTGTTTTATCGTTACACATAAGCCGGCAGCCCTTGCGATATGCAACCGCAGACTTTCCATTGTGCGTGATAAGGACGGCACGCATTTTTACGAGGCGGAAAACAAAAATAAAGCGTAATACGGCTTCTTGTCCGTATCTGTAATACCGATTTTTCTCCGCGGCTTTTCGCCGCGGTTTTACTTTGCGTAAAATGTTATTAAACAATAAATTATTTTGGTGTATATTTAAAAATCAAATGCGGCGGTGTTGTAATGAGTTTTGCCGTGTGATATAATGTAATATACAATGAATTGCCTGCGGCATGAAATGAAACCAAGGTTTCATGAAAAGCACTGCGCGCATGAAAGGAGGAAGACAAAATGAGCAGAAAATTCAAAAGCCCGGCAGAATATATAAAATACGCCGACAAGTATGCGATATTCCGAGGCGCACTGCTTATGATAGTGTTTGTTCTGCTTCTTATGTACAGCATAGTGAAACTTTCGTATATACAAAACCGCGACGCAACGGTAGATACGCTCAAAGAGTCGGCGTCGCAGAGCGCTGCAAAAATAAAGAGCGAAATACGTTTCGGAACAGACCGTGTAAAGGCACAGGCAAGAGTTGCGGAAAGCTTTGACAGCGTGTACGATGAAAACTTCCTCAAAACTCTTTATTCAAGTCCCGACGACTCACTGTTTTCACACTTTTCGGTAAGGCTTGCAAACGGAAACAGTCTCCAGCGTGACGGCAGTGTTTTCGACGGAATCGTATGGTCGTCCGAATCACCGGTGTCGGGCGCAGATGACACCGTAAGCATAAGTTCAAAGACTGTTTCTATCGTAAACGGCAAGGAAATTTTCAGAATTTTCGCACCTGTTGAAAGCAAATCGGACGAAAACGGAAAAATATGGGTTTACGGTGTGACGGAGCTTGATTCTCTCTCGGATTTTTTCAGCTCTACGGGCTTTGGCGGCAACAGCTCTCTTGTGGTTTTCGAGGCAAAGTCAGGCGCTGTGCTTATGGATACCGACAACTGGCTCGGGCTTCGCGGCAGTTATATAGGCGCAATGAGCAAAATGGATTTCTATGCCGGAAAAAGCGGAAAAGCCGTGCTTTCGGATATACGAAGCAGAAAAAGCGGATATACCGGAGTTACTTATGACGGAAAAAGATTTGCGTGCGCATATACTCCCGTCGGAGTCAGCGACTGGTACGTAATGCAGTTTGTGCCGGAGGACGTGCTTTTTGAGTCGGTGCAGACCGACAGCCGCGTAATGCTCGCGAGTTTTACGATAATCCTTATGGTAATGGTTCTGTTCCTTGTATGGATAAACGGCAGAGTTGCCGATCTCAACAAGGGTGAGGCAAAGAACAGGTATATTACGGACGTGAGAAACCGTATACTTGCCGCGGCTCTCGAAGAAACATCTACAAGAGTTTTCCTCTACGATAAAAACACCGGTGAAATATCGGTGATAAAGGACGCGGACGGCATACATTCCGATGTAAGCAAATACAAAAACGGAATAGAGGAGCTTATAAGATACGAGGGAATGTCTGACGACGATGCGAGAAGGCTCAAAAACGGAATTGCCGTGACGTCGCTCGGAAAAGCCTCGAAGCTGACGCTGCTTTCAAAAAGAGGCTCCGACGAAACGTTTTTGAGATATACCCTTACCGGCGTCAAGAACGAAACCGGCGGAATAATGATCATAGGCACGGCGCGCGACGTTACCGAACACGAAAGGCAAAAGCGCAGGCACGTTGACCTTGAAAAAGTGAAAAACGCGGTAGTTACGTATGATACTACGGGTGTTGAAATAAGTCTTGAACGGAATTGCTGGAAAATACTGTGGCTGAACGAACCGGCAGTCGATTCTCTCGGATACAAGCCGCTCAAAATGTACACGAATTACGACAGTGACTTCAAGCATGACATTGCGGCAAAGATCCATACCGAGGACAGGGAAATTTTTATAAATAAGCTCAACCGTTTTTCCATGCTTGATGCTTTCAGACGCGGCGAAACCGATTTTTCGTTTGAGTACCGCATAAATACCGGTTCTGACGGTTCTTACGGCTACCGCGTTATAGAAATCCATCTTTTCAGAGACAAGCAGACCGAAGAAGTAAAGGCAAGCTTTTATATAAGGAACATTGATGACGCGGAGATTGACAAATATACCGTAAACAAGTTCAACAACGCTGCAAGCCACATACTTTCAAGCGTTCTGGAATGTGCGTCGGGTTCTCTTGCAAGAGCGGCGTTTGCAGATCTCGAAAGCGGACTGTTTGTTCCGGTAAGCTTTGACGGCAAGCACGTTCTTCCGAAACTTGAGGCGCTTGACTACGACGAACAGATAAGACAGTATGCCGAAACCTGTGTTCACCCGAATGACCGTCAGAGCTTTATAGCCTGCAGCAGCAGGGAATTTTTGGCAGGAGAGCTGAAAAATGACAATTCGGTAAGGCTCGAGTTTTCAACGCTTGTTACAGAAGGCGGAGAAAACGGCGTATACAGGCGTGTTGTACGCACCTGCGAAAAGGTGCGCGGAGGAAAAGCCGGCACGGGAGAGATAGTCATAATCGAACGTCTCAAAGAAGCTCTCATCTGACATTAATTCCGAAAGGAAACGCAAAAAAATGGGAACACATGACAATCACAGAGAACGCATGAGAGAGCGTTTCATAAGTACCGGCGGAAACGGCTTTGCGCCGCACGAACTGCTCGAAATGCTGCTTTACGGTGCGACGCCGAGAGGAGACACAAATCCGGCTGCTCATGCGCTTATTGAAACTTTCGGATCTCTCGGCAACGTGCTTGACGCGTCGTTTGACGATCTTAAAAACGTTCACGGAGTCGGCAAGACTTCGGCAGTGACGATAAAACTTGTTTCAAGAATAGTAAAAGAATGTGCGGACGGACTCAGAGAGCTTGAAACGGCCGGAGATTTTGACACTGTCGGACGTCAGCTCATATCGGAGTTCCGTGCGTCGGGCGTAGAGCGTGTATTTATAATACTGCTTGACCAGAAAAACAGAATTTTACACCGCGAATTTATCGGCGAGGGAGATTTTGCGTGTGCAAGAGTTGATTTCCGCAAAATTGCGGAGCTTGTGTTGCGCAAAAGCGCGTCGAAAGTAATAATTGCGCACAACCACCCGGACGGAAATCCAAATCCGTCTGCAAGCGACAGGGCGACGACAATAAACCTTGAGCAGTTTCTAAAACAGATAGGCGTTGAGCTGAAAGAACACTACATAGTTACGGACTGCGTTTATGTCGGTATGAAGCAGGTGCAGGGCGCGTGACCACAAGGGGATTCCCTTTGGCCGAGTGGTGCCTGATTTTGGCGAAAAAAGATAATTCACTGCCATGTGCAAGTCTATTCACCGACTTTTCGGAATCGAAAAAGTCGCAAAAGATTTTCGCGGCTCAGACGCCGCCGCGAAAGCGTGGCTACGTGGAGGATTTCACTCTAAAGAGTGTAAACGCACACCGCAACAAACTACCCCTCCAAAAGCTCAAAAACTCTCATTTCGCACTATCCACAATGCTGTGATGCGAAATCGCCGCGCGACAGGCGCGCGGATATGGGGTTCTGTACGAAGTTACCCCATTTCGGCACAAGTGTTATTCTTTATGTAATCAAACAGTCAACAGGACTAACTTTTCCGACCAGCTCGCTGTCGCGAGATGACTACGGCTGAATGTTAGCTTTATGTTTGATTGGCTGATAAGTGCAATTTGGCTTTAAATCAATACAAAAATATACTCTGTGCATGGTGTTTATGCTTTGCACAGAGTTTTTCTATACATAAAAGTATAATTTGAACCAAGTTTCTTGCCGAAGGCAAGCTGGGCAGAAAGACAAGTCCTGTTGACTGCATAATAACGCATAATAATTTCACTTTTGCACCTAAAACAAAGTTTACGCAGACCGCAACGTGACATGGCATAAGAGTTAAAGCTGAGATAAACAAATTTTACTTAGATACCAACCCCATCGAGCAGTGCGGAGCATCTGCGAGCGAAGATTGCAAACTTTGGAGGTGCTGAAAAGTTTTACCGACGATAGTAGACGTGTGGAGAAGAAGCCGCGCTTTCGCTGCGGCGTTTGAGCGGCGAAAATCTTTTGCGACTTTTTCGATTCCGAAAAGTCGGGGAAATAGAGTTGCACATGGCAGTGAACTATCTTTTCTCGCCCAAAATAAACAGCACCTATCCAAACCAGCCCCGCGTCACCTGCGCCGCGCGTAAAAAGTTGCAAAGACTTGTGCATTAATACAAAATGATAATAAACAAATTGTCAATATTTGTAATAATTTGGTATTGTATTTTTTGTAAAAGTATTGTAAAATAAAATCAGCATCATTTTTCATAAATCTATTTAATTTTCAGGAGGAAAGAAAATGAAGAAACTTCTCGCACTCGTACTTGCGGTTGTCTGCATATTTGCAATGACAGCGTGTTCAGGTAATACCGCAAACGGCGAAAACGGAAACGGAAACGGCAGCGCAGATACCGAAAACAAGGGTACGGACACTCTCGATAAGTCGAATATAAAGGTAGGCTTTATATTCCTTCACGACGAAAACTCCACCTATGACAAGAACTTCATGGACGCCGCAAAAGAGGCAAAGGAAGCTCTCGGACTCGGCGATTCCCAGGTAGTTTTCAAGACTAATATTCCCGAAGGCAATGAGTGCTACGAAGCAGCAGCAGACCTTGCAGACCAGGGCTGCGACATCATTTTTGCAGATAGCTTCGGTCATGAGCCTTATATGCTTCAGGCAGCAAACGAATTCCCGAATGTTGAATTTTGCCATTCGACCGGTACTACCGCTCATACCGAGAAGGTAGCAAATTTCCATAACGCATTCGCATCTATCTACGAAGGCAGATACCTCGCAGGTATCGCAGCAGGTCTTAAGCTCAATGAAATGATCGAAAACGGCGATTTCACCGCAGACGAAGCTAAGATCGGTTACGTAGGCGCATATACATACGCAGAAGTTGTTTCCGGATATACCTCGTTCTTCCTCGGCGCACGTTCGGTTTGCCCGACAGCAACAATGGAAGTTCAGTTCACAGGTTCATGGTACGACGAAGCACTTGAAAAGGAAGCTGCAACAAAGCTCATCAGCAACGGCTGTAAGCTTATAAGCCAGCACGCAGACTCCATGGGTGCTCCTACCGCTTGCGAAAACGCAGGTATCCCCAACGTATCCTATAACGGCAGCACAATTTCCGCTTGCCCCAACACCTTTATCGTATCGTCCAGAATCGACTGGGCTCCTTACTATGAGTTTGCAATCAACTGCGTGCTTAACGGCGAGGATATTCCTTATGACTGGTGCAAGGGTCTCGGCGAAGGCTCGGTTGTTCTTACCGATGTAAATACCGACGTTGCGGCAGCAGGCACTGTTGAGGCAATCGAGGAAGCAAAGAAGGCAATAATCGACGGCACTCTCCATGTATTCAATACCGATACTTTCACCGTTGGCGGCGAAAAGCTCGACTCCTACATGGCAGACGTTGATACCGACGCTGATTACACTCCCGATACCGAGGTAATTCTCGACGGTTACTTCCATGAATCAGAGATGCGTTCCGCACCTTATTTCAACCTTGAAATAGACGGCATTACGCTTCTCAATAAGATGTTCTGATTTAGAATATAAAAACATACAGGGCGGGGCAAAACGCTTGCTTCGCCTTGTACTTGATTTTGCTGCACAATTTTCAAAAGTGCGTTTGACGAACCGTTGATTAACAGTATTTTGTACGCGTCGAATCCGCTTTTGAAAACTGTGTTTTTTGAGTTTATCCGACATTCTGTCCGAAAGGAATGGTAAAGCTATGAATCAGACGCCTGCAATAGAGCTTCGCGGCATAACAAAAACATTCGGCAGCGTAGTTGCCAATAAAAATGTTTCGCTTAAAGTTAACCGCGGCGAAATACTCTCGATACTCGGCGAAAACGGCAGCGGTAAGACAACGCTTATGAATATGATATCGGGTATTTATTTTCCCGACAGCGGTGAAATTCTTATCGACGGCAAGGAAGTCGTAATACGTTCGCCGAAAGACGCGTTCGGCTATAAGATCGGTATGATACATCAGCATTTTAAGCTTGTAGATGTGTTTACCGCAGCGGAAAATATCGTTCTCGGTCTGAAGGACGAAAAAGGCTTTGCCATGAAGGAGTATACAAAGAAGATAAAGCAGATAAGCGAGCTTTACGGCTTTGAGATAGATCCGGATAAAAAGATATATGAAATGTCGGTGTCCGAAAAACAGACCGTCGAGATAGTAAAGGCGCTTTTCAGGGGAGCGGATATTCTCATACTCGATGAGCCGACTGCGGTTCTTACTCCGCAGGAAACAAAAAAACTCTTTAAGGTTCTGCGCCGTATGAGAGACGACGGCAAGGCGGTCATTATAATTACGCATAAACTGCATGAAGTTCTTTCTCTTTCGGATAAAGTTGCCGTTTTGCGTAAGGGCGAATATATCGGTACCGTCGATACGGCGGCAACTAACGAAAATCAGCTTACCGAAATGATGGTCGGCAAGAAGATCTCGCTTAATATCAACAGAAGCGAGCCTGAAAACAGCGTGGACAGGCTTGTTGTGGAACATATAAACTGCGAAAACCGCGACGGCATAAAGGTGCTTGACGATATATCATTTACGGCACGTTCGGGCGAAATTCTCGGTATCGCAGGTATCGCGGGCAGCGGTCAGAGAGAGCTGCTTGAGGCTATTGCCGGACTTCAGAAACTCTCGTCGGGCGATATAATCTATAATAACCCCAAAACAGGAAAATCGGAGGATCTGAGAAATAAAACTCCGCTGCAGATAAGAGAACTCGGCGTAAGACTTTCGTTCGTGCCGGAGGACAGACTCGGCATGGGACTTGTCGGAAATATGGATATCATAGATAATATGATGCTCAGAAGCTACCGTAAGGGCAAGAGCATTTTCCTTGACAGAAAGAAGCCCAAAAACCTTGCGGAAAAGATAATAGAGAGCCTTGAGGTCGTAACCCCCGACGCAAATACACCTGTACGCAGACTTTCGGGCGGTAATGTTCAGAAAGTGCTTGTCGGACGTGAGATCGCGGCAGCTCCTACGGTGCTCATGGCGGCATATCCGGTCAGAGGACTTGATATTAACTCGTCGTATACAATATATAACCTGCTTAACGAACAGAAAAAACAGGGCGTTGCGGTAATATTCGTCGGCGAGGATCTCGACGTTCTGCTTGAACTCTGCGACAGAATTCTCGTAATAGGCGGCGGTAAGGTTTCGGGAATCGTAGACGGAAGAACCGCCGAAAAAGAACAGATCGGACTTCTCATGACAAAGTCGGCTCACGCAGAGCATGACGGCGAAGATGAGAATGATGAAACAGGCGCGAAGGGAGAGTAAGAGCATGACATCGGATAACCGCAAAACAGTGCATGAACCTCTGTTTCATATAGCAAAACGCACGTCGCTTACGTGGTGGAAAGCATGGATAATAAGAATTGCCTCGGTGCTGCTTGCACTCATAGCGTGCGGCATAGTCACAATACTGCTGACGCATCAGAACCCAATTGACGTGTATATAACAATGTTCAACGGAGCGTTTGGAACTCCGAGACTTATCTGGAGCCTTCTTCAGAATATCGCAATGCTGCTTTGCGTGGCGCTTGCGGTGACGCCGGCATTCAAAATGCGTTTCTGGAACCTCGGCGCCGAAGGACAGGTGCTTATCGGAGGTCTTGCAACGGCAAGCTGTATGATATTCTTGGGAAATAAGCTCCCGACTCCGCTGCTTATAATTGTAATGGTTGCGGCAAGCGTGCTTGCGTCATGTATCTGGGCGTTGCTCCCGGCACTTTTCAAGGCTAAGTGGAACGCAAACGAAACGCTCTTTACGCTTATGATGAACTATATAGCCATGCAGCTTGTTGCGTACTATACAAACGAGTGGGCAGTGCCCAAAGGTTCGGGAACGCTCGGAATTATAAAGCAGGGCTGGCTGCCGGCGATAGGCAGATATACATATCTTCTGAATATTATAATCGTCGCGCTGCTTACGGTGTTCATGTTCGTGTATCTCAAGTACAGCAAGCACGGATATGAGATAGCAGTTGTCGGCGAGAGCGAAAATACGGCGAAATATATAGGAATAAACGTAAATCATGTTGTTGTGAGAACAATGCTGCTTTCGGGCGCGATATGCGGTATAGCCGGACTTCTTCTTGTCGGCGGAACGGATCATACTCTTTCGAGAGATACCGTCGGCGGACGCGGATTTACGGCGGTTATGGTTTCGTGGCTTGCAAAGTTCAACCCGATATTTATGATAATAACGTCGTTTCTTATCGTGTTCCTGCAAAAAGGCGCGATACGTATTTCCGAAACCTTTAATCTCAATAAGTCGTTTTCGGATATGCTTACCGGTATAATCATATTCTTTATAATCGGCAGCGAGTTCTTTATCAACTATCAGATAAAGCTTACAAAATCTCATAAGGAGGCGTCGAAATGATTGCAACAATTATACAGCGTGCGGTAATGCAGGGTATTCCGCTTCTTTTCGGCTCAACGGGTGAGATTCTTACGGAAAAATCCGGTCAGCTTAACCTCGGTATACCGGGAATCATGTACGTCGGCGGAATAAGCGGCGTTGCAGGCGCGTTTATATATGAACAGAGCTGTAAGGGCGCTGAGATAAATCCGGCGCTTGCGATAATAATTCCGTTTCTGTGCTGCATTATAGGTTCCGCGCTCATGGGACTTATATATTCGTTCCTTACAATAACTCTTAGAGCAAATCAGAACGTAACCGGTCTTGCGCTGACTACCTTCGGTATAGGCGTCGGAAACTTTTTCGGCGGTTCGCTTATAACCATTACCGGCGCTGACGTTCCGTCAATTTCGCTTTCCGCAACGAGCAATATCTTCAAGACGACGCTCCCGTTTGCCTCAAAGCTCGGCGCAGTCGGCGAGGTGCTGTTTTCGTACAGCTTTCTTGCGTATCTTGCAATTATAATAGCGCTGCTTTGCTCGTATCTTTTAAAGAAAACAAGAGTCGGACTTCATCTGCGCGCAGTCGGCGAAAGCCCTACGACTGCGGACGCGGCAGGTATAAACGTAAGTCGTTATAAATACGCCGCAACCTGTATAGGAAGCGCGATAGCCGGACTCGGCGGACTTTACTACGTAATGGACTACGCAAACGGCGTTTGGTCTAATAACGCATTCGGCGACAGAGGCTGGCTTGCGGTTGCGCTTGTTATATTTGCAATGTGGAAACCCGACGTAAGTATTCTCGGCTCGATTCTTTTCGGCGGACTTTACGTTATACCTACGTATATTCCGGGAATTACCGTAAGCGTTAAAAAGCTGTTTGAAATGCTGCCGTATGTCGTTACGGTAATAGTGCTTATAATTACAAGTATCAGAAATAAAAAGGAAAACCAGGCTCCCGCAAGTCTCGGACTTCCGTATTTCAGAGAAGAAAGATAAAGCATATAAAACAGATCAAAAGAAAAAGCCGGGCGTTAAAACCCGGCTTAAATTATATTTGAATTTGTGTACGGAGTGCGCCGGTTGCATGGCGTTTGCTCCGTTTTGTTTTGGCGCGTTTATCTGTTGCCGCGTTTTTTACTGATTTGCGTTTTGAGTCACACCGAGATCAGGCACATCGGTAAAGAGCGCCTTGGGAGAATCTTTAAGACCGTCCGATTCAAAGACGATAAGCTCATTTTTGCCTGATTTCAACAGCGGTTTCGGTACGTACAGAGCTTTCTGCGGACCAGTTTCCCAGTATCTTCCGAGATTAAAGCCGTTGAGCATTACAAAACCCTTTTTAAAGCTGTCAAGTCTTAAAAATGTGTCGCATGGCTCGTCGATTTCAAAATTTGTTCTGAAAAATGACGGAACGGAGCAGGTTTTAGCGTCAAAGGACGGCTGCATTTTTTGAAAATCGACCTCTGAAAGGTCTGTCATCGGCAGCGGATATACGTCCCATGAAAAATGTATCTTGCCGTCAAGCAGAACTCTGCCTGCAATGCCCTTAAGACGCATCATTTTCGGACCGAAGTTTGCTCTGCCCATGTTTTCGACAAGCACGGTCAGAATATCTCCGGCTTTTGCGTTTATCTTTACTTCCAAAGAGTCGTCGTTTACATAGACAATGCCCGAAAGTTTGTCATTTATGAGGATCTGCGCACGGTCGCCTATGCTCTCAAAGCTGAGAGAAGCGTTTTCGTAATTTCGGTTGAGTACCGTGCGGTATGCAATGTAGCCGTAACCCGTTCCGTAATGCTCCATAGGCAGAGGAACGTCGGAATGTGACGGTGAAGAAAGCGTGCCGATGTTGTCAAAAAGCGGAGAATACTCCGTGAAATCAAAGCTGCCGTAGGCGCGTTTGGGGTTGTTTTTCGGTATCGGAGAAAGCTCTTTTCCCGTAACTTGTGCAATTACGTTTCGCACGGCTATGTACTTGTCGGTTATGTCGCCGCATTCGGTAAGCAGGGCGTCGTAATCGTAGCTTGTGACGTCGGGCGCAAATTTTTCATAGTGGTTTGCGCCGCTTGTAAAGCCGAAGTTTGTGCCGCCTATGAACATATACATATTAAGGCTGCCTTTTGCAAGCATATCGCGTACAACCGAAGCATATGCGCCGGCGTCCGTTGTGTGGTGGAATTCATCGCCCCATGCGTCAAACCAGCCGTCCCACATCTCCATGCACATTTTGGGGCTGTCGGGATAAAGCTCGTCGTGGCACCTGAAGTTTTCTTCAACGCGGCTGCCGAAATTGAGCGTTGCAAGACACCCCTCAACCGTTCCGTCGGCAAGCTGTGAATATCCGGTTCCGTCAGACGTGAACAGCGGAACGTCAATTCCGCGTTTTCTGTAACCGTCGCGCAGATATTCGAGATACTTTTTGTCGTCGCCGTAATATCCGTATTCGTTCTCGCACTGAAGCATTATGACGCTGCCGCCGTTTGTACACAGAAACGGACGTATCTTTGCAAGCAGAACGTCGAGATATCTGTCAAAACACTCTATGTATTTTTTGTTCATACAGCGTATTTCCATACCGGGCTGCGTCTGTATCCACCACGGAAGTCCGCCGAACTCCCATTCAGCGCAGATGTAGGGGCCGGGACGGACAATGGCGTAAAGCCCGGCTTTTTTGGCTTTTTCGAGAAACAGCGGCAGATCAAGACGTCCCGAAAAGTCGTAAGTTCCGGGAACAGGCTCGTGCATATTCCATGCGCAGTACGTTTCGACGCAGTTGCAGCCGAGAGCTTTCAGCTTTTCAAAAATCCCGTCCCATGTTTCGGGCAGAATTCTGAAATAGTGTACCGCGCCGGAAATTATCCTGACCGGATTGCCGTCGGCGTAAAACTTGCCGGATCTGATTTCAAAGTTCATAAATTCTCTCCTTTTTTTTGTGTTTTGTTTAATGTCCGTGAGGAACAACGTCAAACTTGTCTCTTTCCGTTACGAGATCGGCTCTCAAAAGGTCAATAAATACAAAGCCGAGCAAAAGCTCCGAAAACCATATCGTTTTTCCTCCGAAATATCCCGAAAGGAACGACGCGAACATTCCGCCTGCCGCAAAAGCACACAGCATGAAAAAGTGCATATAAAGCCTGCGTCCCGACTCGTCATCACGCTTTTCGAGAAATTTTACGAAGTTTATGCCGACCTGGCGTATGTGGTTGGTACAGAAAGTCGTAGCCATAGGCACTTTGTACGCCTGTCTGAAAGTGTTGTACTGCATTGATGCTATAAAGTTTACCGCGATCTGGCATATCTGATTCGGCGCGTCGTCGGGTACAAGACCTATAAAGAATACCGCAATCATCTCAAAAGCCACAAAAAGCGTGTCCCACCTCAAAATATGCAGTCTGTTTACGTGCTTGGGCAGAAATTCCGACAGTGCCGAGCCTGCAAAATATGCAAATATCGGTATAAGATAGTACAGGGCATGATAAAAATTGCCTTTTCCGAAATTTACCGCAAGCAAAACGAGGTTTGCCGTCTGCGCGTTGCAGAATACTCCGCCTTTGAGTATATATGTGTACGCGCCCAGAAATCCGCCTGCCGCAATCATTATAATAAACGTGCGGAAGCTCTCGCATACAAGGAAATATTCGCTGCTGTCCTTTGGTATTTTTTTCATTTTTCTCACCGCTTAAATTCTACCATTACGGCACGCTTTTGTCAATCGACACATATTACAAAACATTCGTGCTTTTTTGCCGCAATACTTGAAATTGTGTACGTAAAGTGTTACAATATTATAAAATCCTGTGTTATTGTTCCCGAAAGGAGCGAATGATATGTTTAAACAAAATACGGAATTTGATATAATCGGAATGGGAGAGGTGATGTTAAGACTTTCGCCTCCCAGCAAAGAAAAGATCTCCCAGAGCGAGATATTCGAGAAAACAGCCGGAGGCAGCGAGCTTAACGTGGTGTCGGGAGCCGCAATGCTCGGCGTGCGTTCCGCGATAATAACAAAGCTTCCGGCAAATAAAATAGGACATTTTGTCAGAAACAAGATACGCTACGGCAACGTGAGCGACGATTACATAGTCTACGATTCGTCGGACGAGGCAAGACTCGGACTTTACTATTACGAAAGCGGAGCATATCCGAGAAAATCGTCTGTAATATACGACAGAGCGCGTTCGTCAATGTGCAGCCTTTCGCTTGACGAGCTGCCGTCCGACATTTACGAAAAGACAAAGGTTTTCCATATAAGCAGCATAACGCTTGCAATAGACAAACAGTTGAGAAAAACTGCGCTTGAGGCAATAAAACGCTTTCACGACGCAGGGGCTTTGATCTCATTCGACGTAAATTACAGGGCGTCGCTCTGGAGCGAGGACGAGGCAAGGGAAATCATCGAAAAGGTGTTCGGATACGTTGATTTTCTGTTCGTGTCCGAGGAAACTTCGAGAAGAATGCTGCAAAGAACCGGCACGCTTGAAGAAATAATGAAGGGCTATGTAAACGATTACGGCTGTAAGCTTGTCGCAACCACGCGCAGAGAGGTAATATCTCCCATGCGCCACAATTTCAGCTCAAAGATATACTTTGACGGGCAGTTTTACGAGGAAGAGCCGTATAAGGATATAGAGGTAATAGACCGTATCGGCAGCGGAGACGCATATCTTGCAGGCGTTCTGTACGGGCTTATAAAGACGGGCGATATAAGACAGGCGCTTGAAATAGGCGACGCGTCGTCGGCAGTCAAGAATACCGTAATAGGCGATATGGCTGCAAGCGGAATAGACGAGATAATGAGCGTCGTCAAGTCGCATAAGGCTGTCGGACGTCAGGACGAAATGGTAAGGTAAAGTAAGTACTATGGATATATTCGATTACGCAAAAGAGAAGATAGTAACGGACGTCGCGGTAATAGGCGCGGGAACTGCCGGAGTGTTCGCGGCAATATCGGCAGCAAAGTCGGGCGCACAGACTGTGCTCATCGAAAAAAACAGTATTCTCGGCGGAACGGTGACGGCGGCGTGCGTAAATTTTCCCGGACTTTTCTTCGCATGGGGAAAACAGATAATATCGGGCCCGTGCTGGGATGCGGTAAAACGCTGCGAAAAACTCGGCGGCGCGCATATTCCGCAAATATCCTACAAGCCCGTAAAACACTGGCACGAACAGATAACGCTAAACAGATTTGTATACGAGGCTGTCATATCGCAGATGTGCCGCGAAAGCGGAGTTAACGTAATTCTTAACGCTATGCCGTCTTATCTGCACGAGAACGAGGATGGCGTGCGGATATTGGTTACGAGAAAGCAGGGACTTTGCGAAATATTTGCCAAAACCGTAATTGACGCTACGGGCGACGCAAACGCTGCAAGTATGTGCGGATACGAAACCGTGAAAAGCGAGGTTCAGCAGCCTGCAACACAGCAGAACCATATATCGGGATATGATTTTGAAAAGGCTGATACCGCGCAGATGTACGAAAAGTTTGAGGGCGCGGGATTTCCCGAATATCTCACGTGCGAAAGACTTGTAAATTATCTTAAAATTCATAAAATCGACGTGCATATTCCGTGCCGGAACGCAGACACATCGGAGGGAAAGACGGAAGCTGAGAGAAACTCTCTTGAACTGCTGCTTAAAATCTATTCCTTTTACAGAAGCATACGCGGACTTGAAAATCTGACCGTTGATTTTATTGCCGAAGAAACCGGAATACGCGAAAGCGCAAGAATCGTCGGAGAAACCGAAATAAGCGCCGAAGATTATCTTGACGGGAAGAATTATCCGGATTCCGTGTGCTATGCTTTTTATCCGATAGATCTTCATGTGAATACGGGAATAGAGCAGAGGTTTCTGAAAGAGGATACCGTCGGAAAAGTTCCGTACCGCGCGCTGCTGCCCAAAAATTCAAAGCATATTATCTGTGCCAGACGCTGCATATCCTCCGATAAATACGCAAACAGCGCCGTGAGAGTGGAGGCTGTGTGCATGGCGACAGGACAGGCGGCAGGCTGTGCCGCGGCAATAAGCGCAAAGCAGAATATTTGCGTAAAAGACGTAAATTACGGTATGCTTTGCGAAAGTCTTGCCAAAATAGGCGCGATTGTGCCCGAAAGGCAGTGAACTTCGTGGAAAAAGCGATAATCGAAACAAAACGCCTGTATATGCGCCGCCTTGAAGAGCCGGATTTTGACGCGCTTTGCAGAACTCTCTGCGATAATGAAACAATGTACGCATATGAGGGCGCGTTTGATAAACAGGAGGCGCGCGAATGGCTTGACAGACAGCTTGCAAGGTATGAAAAATGGGGTTTCGGACTTTGGGCGGTGCTGCTTAAAGATACCGATACGTTCGTCGGGCAGTGCGGACTTACAATGCAGCCGTGGAAAGATACGCAGGTGCTCGAAATAGGCTATCTTTTCGAGAGGGCGTACTGGCATAACGGATATGCCGCGGAGGCAGCAAGTGCGTGTAAGCAATATGCTTTTGAAAAGCTCGGCGCAGACGAAGTGTGTTCCATTATAAGGGACACCAATACCGCATCTCAGCGCGTTGCTGTGCGGAACGGAATGAAACCCTGCGATACGTGGGTAAAACATTACCGAGGCGTCGATATGCCGCATATAAAGTATGCCGTGCGCAAAAACGGTGCGCCGGATAAAAAATATTTCAAAAAACTATTGCATTTTATAAAAAGTGTGGTAAAATACAGTCAATGGGAATGAAGTTCTCCCGCGGCACATATGCCGAAACCGCTTACTAAGCTGATGACTTCTGCATTTTATTTTGCAGAAAACGTTGGCTTTTCTGCGTTAAGGAGGACTTTTTATGTTTTTGGGACTCGCGGTAATTTTACTTTCCGGACTGCTTTTCGGAGAAATATGCAGGCGTATCAAACTTCCGCCGCTTATAGGAATGTTGGCGGCAGGTATAATATCCGGACCGTACTGCTTAGACCTTATCGACGTCAGTATTTTGGACATATCGGCGCAGCTGAGAAAGATAGCGCTTATAATAATTCTGCTGCGCGCAGGACTTTCGCTTGATATTTCGGGCTTAAAAAAAGCCGGCAGACCGGCGGTGCTTATGTGTTTTTTGCCGGCTTGCTTTGAAATTGCCGGAATGATTATTTTCGCGCCGCTTTTGCTCGGCGTTTCGTATGCGGAGGCTGCGGTGATGGGTTCAGTCGTCGCGGCGGTATCTCCGGCGGTTGTCGTTCCGAAAATGATAAAACTAAGCAGCGAGGGCTACGGAACGGATAAAGGCATACCTGAGCTTATTCTTGCCGGCGCGTCGGTTGACGACGTGTTTGTAATAGTCATGTTCTCGGTGTTTACAGGCTTTGTGCAGACAGGAAAAGTTGCCGCAGCAGACTTTCTGAAAATACCGTTTTCGATATTTTCCGGTATTGCCGCAGGAATAATCATCGGATTTGTACTCGGCGTGCTTTTTAAGAAAATTCATCTTCGCGATACGGCGAAAATCATAATATTTATGGGTATGTCCTTTGCGCTTGTTTCGTTTGAGGACGCTTTCGGAAATACTTTGCTGTTCTGCGCGCTGATAGGCGTTATGTGCATGGGAATTTCACTTCAGAAAGTGCGTCCCGAAACGGCAGAAAGAATGTCGGCGCGGTTTGAAAAGCTCTGGTCTGCTGCCGAAATAATGCTTTTTGTGCTTGTCGGAGCCTGCGTCAATATAAGTTATGCCGCAAGTGCCGGAATAACGGCGGCACTGCTTTTGGTCTGCGTTTTAATATTCAGAATGACCGGAGTTTTTGTCTGCCTTATCGCGACAAAGCTTGATTTAAAGGAAAAGCTTTTCTGTATGCTTGCATATACTCCGAAAGCTACGGTACAGGCAGCAATAGGCGGACTTCCGCTTGCCATGGGACTTGAATGCGGCGAAAAGGTGCTTACCGTCGCGGTGCTTTCGATAATTATTACGGCGCCCGTCGGCGCGTTTCTGATTGATCTTACATATAAGAAATTTCTTAAAAAGTCAGATGTGCGGCAATGAAGGAGAAAAATATGGGTTTTACAAACAGGGAAATTCTTGATATTGCAATGAAACAGTCGGCAATCGAACTCGGCTGCGAGCCTGAGGATTTTACCAAAAGCGAGAATGTTGCGGCAGTATCTGAATCCTCGCCCTATGCGAGAAAATATCTGACGACGCCGCACAATGCTCTGCCGTTAGACTGCAATATTGTTTCATACGGAAATAACGTCGTTGCCGGCGCAAAAGAGCAGTATCTGACGTTTGTCAAAGAATATATTGATAAATACGGCTTTCCGCACTGCTTTGAAACGCCGAATCTTCACGTGCTCGAAGAAAAATTCTCACCTTACGGCAAAAGCGTGTGTTTTATGGCGGAATACTTTTTGCCGGACGTCACAAAAATGCTGCTTTTTGACTGCGGATACGAGCTGAAGATTCTCGGACGCGCGCAGTTTGAAGATCTGTATACCGACGAGTGGAGCAACGCGATATGCAGGGAAAGAAAACAGCTTGACGTGCTCGGCGTCGGCGCATATGACGGCGAAAAGCTTGTCGGGCTTGCGGCTTGCTCGGCGGACTGCGAAAATATGTGGCAGATAGGCGTCGATGTGCTGCCGGAATACCGCAGAAAGAACGTTGCGTGCTCGGTCACGTCACACCTTGCAAAAGAGATTCTCGAACGCTGGAAAGTGCCGTTTTACTGCTCTGCGTGGTCAAATATCCGTTCTGTAAAGAACGCCGTCAAGTGCGGATTTTATCCTGCGTGGACTGAGCTTACCGTAAGGGATAAAGAGCTTGTCGAAATCTTAAATTCGGACGGTTAAAAAAATCATATCAGTACCTGTCCGCCGAAAGGCGGACGTTTTTTTGCGCATTTTGCTTTTTTGGATAATAAAAAATCCGCCGTAAGCGGAAAATGTAATGGCTGTAACGTATGCTGCATTTGTACGCAAGGCGCTGTTTCGATGTAAACGGATATATTTCTGCTCACCGCATGGTATTTTGCGTTTGCATGGTGAATAATTTGCGGCAAAGCTGTTTGCGGAAAACGGCAAGAAAAAAGCACCTCATCAGAAGTGCTTTTCTGGTGGGGGAAGGTGGATTCGGACCACCGAAGTCAGAGACAACAGATTTACAGTCTGCCCCCTTTGGCCGCTCGGGAATTCCCCCGTATTTTATTGTATCTTTCAAAGCAAAAAAGCCTTGAATGGAGCTGGTGAAGGGAATCGAACCCCCAACCTGCTGATTACAAATCAGCTACTCTGCCAATTGAGCTACACCAGCATTTCAGCCGTTTTATATCACGCAGCTTTAAGGTTTTTCTTGCCCTCTGCCCTGCGACGTATGATATTATATCACTTCACGGTGCTTTTGTCAATACCTTTTTGCGATTTTTTTCGTACATTTGAAAAAAGTTTTTATGCGCCGCCGCTTTGACGCAGTTCCTTTATTATTTCTATGTTTTTTAAAAGCAGTTCTTTGTCTTTTGCCGAAAAATCCGCGGTAAGCTCCTCTATTTCCTTGATAAAGTGGCTGTTTCCGGATTTTGCGTCAAGATTTCCGAAAAGCAGGCTGTCCGCCGAGGTTTCCAGAACGTTTGCAATTTTGACGAGCGTTTCAAGCGAGGGTATTCCTTTTGCTCTTTCTATCTGACCTATAAATGTGGTGGAAACGTCAAGCTTTTCGGCAAGCTGTTCAAGAGTGTATTTTTTCTCTTTTCTTTTCTCGCGTATATGTTTGCCCAATAATTGATAATTCAAAACGTTAACACCTGCCTTTATTCAATTCTAACACCCAAAAGCTATTATTAACAGAATACAAAGTCTTAAAACGTTAACTAAAAGTTTTATTTTCTATTGACAGTTAAGATTTTTTGTGCTAAAATAAACTCGCAAACGATAAATAAACAGCAGGAGGAAAAAGAAGTGAAAGAAAAAACGATTAAAGAAAAAGCAAAGGGATTTGCGCTCGGTATGCTGAGTGCGGCTGTGCTTGCAGGCATGGCGACGGGTGCTGCGGGAGATAAGATTTCCAAAACCGCGGAATTGTTTTACAATGACATCAAAATCTGCATTGACGGCTCGTATATCGAACCCAAGGACGCAAACGGAAACCAAGTTGTACCGTTTATAATGGACGGCACGACGTATCTGCCGGTAAGGGCGGTGGCAGGCGCGTTCGGTAAGGACGTAGAGTGGGACGCTGATACGCAGACTGTTTTTCTCGGTGCAAAACCCGGAGATAACAAATACAGCAGAACAAATCCTGCGCCGATCGGAACTGCTCAGAGCGTTGTTTTAGAAACATATGACGATGATTTTGAAACGGTAACTTACAATGCAACCGTAACGCTTAATGAAGTATGGCGCGGAGAAGAAGCCGCAAAAATTCTTAAAGAAGCCAACGATTTCTGGAATGATGATCCGGAGGAAGGCAAGGAATACGTACTTGCGAAAGTAACCGTGGGCGTTAAGAATGTAAGCAAAGACATGGCAATATCAATCTCGGAGGGAAAGTTTAATTTTTATTCCACTGATTTTGTAAAGTACAATAATATATCGCTTCTCGTAATGCCCGAAAATGCAAGCATAAATACCAATATTTATGACGGCGGTTCTGTTACCGGATATATTGCAAAGGAGATTAACGCCGGCGACTCAACTCCGTCCGTTGCGTTCGGTCAGGATTACCGCGGAAACGGCGGAATCTGGTTCAGCCTTACAAAATAATGCCCGGCATATTCTGAAGTGTAATACAAAAGTTTTGCCCGAAAAGGCGTAAAAAAGAAAGACAGACCGTGTGTGCTTAATTGCGCATGGTTTGTCTTTTTATAATATATTAAAGTTTTCCCCGGAGCCTTTAAAGAAAGTCTGACTTCGGGGAATGTTTTATTTTATTGATTGTCGGCCTGCTCAAGAATCTTCACAAATTCCTCGCCGGTAATGGTTTCCTTTTCATAGAGGAACTTGGCAAGCTCGTCAAGCTTTGTGCGGTCGTTTCTTAAAATTTCTACCGCCTTTTCGTGCTGCTTTTTGATTATGCTTACGGCTTCCGCGTCGATCTTTGTCTGGGTTTCCGCAGAGCAGGCGAGCGAGGCGTCGCCGCCGAGATACTGATTTGTTACGTTTTCAAGCGCAACCATGTCAAAATCCGCGCTCATGCCGTAACGTGTTATCATCGCCCTTGCAAGGCGCGTTGCCTGTTCGATGTCGTTTGAGGCGCCGGTGGTTACGGAATTGAATACGACCTCTTCGGCAGCGCGTCCGCCGGTAAGAGTTGCAATCTTGTTTTCAATTTCCTCTTTGCTCATCAGGTTGTGTTCGCCCTCTTCGACCTGCATTGTATATCCGAGCGCACCGGAGGTTCTCGGAACTATCGTTATCTTCTGAACCGGCGCGGAGTGCGACTGCCTTGCCGCGACAAGCGCATGACCTATTTCGTGATATGCGACTATCATCTTTTCCTTGTCGGTGAGAATAGCGTTTTTCTTCTGGTATCCTGCTATAACTGTTTCTATGCTTTCTTCAAGATCTTCTTCCGTTGCATACGGACGTCCGTCACGGACAGCACGCAGAGCAGCCTCGTTTACAATGTTTGCAAGCTCCGCACCCGACGCGCCCGACGCCATTCTCGCGACCTTGTTGAAATCTACGTTCTGTTCAAGCTTGATTTTCTTTGCGTGTACTCTTAAAATCGCCTCTCTGCCCTTTAAGTCGGGAAGTTCAACCGGAACGCGCCTGTCAAAACGTCCGGGACGTGTAAGAGCCGGGTCAAGGGATTCGGGACGGTTGGTTGCGGCGAGAATTATAACGCCCGTGTTGTCCTCAAAGCCGTCCATTTCGGTAAGCAGCTGGTTTAAAGTCTGCTCGCGCTCGTCGTTTCCGCCTATTTGACCGTCGCGCTTTTTGCCTATCGCGTCTATTTCGTCGATAAATACTATACAGGGCGCTTTTTCTTTAGCCTGTCTGAACAGGTCGCGCACCTTGGACGCACCCATGCCGACGAACATCTCTACAAATTCCGAACCCGAGATCGAGAAAAACGGGACGTTGGATTCTCCTGCGACAGCCTTTGCAAGCATTGTTTTGCCCGTGCCGGGAGGTCCTACGAGAAGTATGCCCTTTGGCATTGACGCGCCTATTTCGCGGTACTTTCCGGGATTGTGCAGATAGCTTACTATTTCGGTAAGGTTTTCCTTAGCCTCGTCCTCGCCGGCAACGTCTGAAAACTTTATGCCCTCCGTCGAGCTTACATATATTTTGGCATTGCTTTTTCCCATGCCGAACATCATGGAGTTGGGACCGCCTGCCTTGTCGGTCATCTTTTTCATCATATACTGACCGAGCGCGTAGAAAATCGCAAACGGGAGCACCCACGATACAAGAAAACTTACGATCGGCGAGGTCTGTTGTACTATCTCGCTTGAAAATTCCGCGCCTGCCTCATGCAGTCTGTCAACAAGTCCGAGATCGTTTATAATGCCGGTTTCGTAGACGGTGTTTTTGTCGTCTTTCGCGGTAAATACGATCCTGTTGTCCTGAATTTCAACTTTGTCTATTTTCTTGTCTTCCGTCATGGACATGAACGTGCCGTAATCCACTTCTTTTATACGGCTTTCAAGCATATGCGGAAGCGCTAAGAAATTGATCGCCATTAAAACGCATAAAGCTATAATGTAGTAAAAATACAGCGGTTTTTTCGGGGTTTTGACCTCTTTCATAGTTTCACCGTTCTTTCAATTATTTATTAATTTGCGTTATTTTACTATATTTTATACCGGATAGTTTCCAAAATCAACAACAACCGGTTAACATAAAGTTAATGTATACTGATAACTGTGTGAAAACGCGAATATAATGCAGGGTAAGGAGGAAATCAACATGAATATATGCGAGTGCAACATTCCGAGATATCCCATTTCAAAACCGGATATTCTGCCGTTTGTGCCGGTTTCGGACAGATTTTACCAAACTCCGGGAAAAGACGGAATAACGCCGCGGCAGATAATAAAGTCATACGGACTGCCGGTAAAAAGATATGATAAAAAGCTGAAAATTGCAATGATAGAGGCTTTCCGAAACGAAACGCTCGGAGACGACCTTGACGTTTTCTGCAGCTTTTTCGGAATAGATAAGAATACCGTAAATATGCACTTTCCGTCGGGTAAGAGCGCAAAGTCAAAGGACGCGTGGATTTCCGAATCGTCGCTTGACGTGCAGTGGGTGAACGCGCTGTGTCCGGGACAGGAGCTTCACGCCGTGTTTTCGTATGACGACAGCTTTGAGAGAATGTATGAGGCGGTAAGGTATGCGTCGGAGGAAATACGCGCCGATGTTGTGCTTATGTGTTTCGGAACCGGCGAGTTTCTGTCGCAGGGCGAGATAAGCGCATATTTCAAGAACAGTGGCAGCGTGTTTGTGTCGGCGGCAGGGGATATGGGAGGCGCAGTGTTCTTTCCGGCAAGCTCGCCGGGAGTGATAAGTGTCGGAGGAAGTACGTGCGAGATGAGTGCGGACGGCAGAATGATAACGCGTCAGCGTGCATGGAGATACGGCGGAGGAGGAAAAAGCAGATATGAGCAAATACCGTATTTTCAGAAAGTCTTTTCGCCGATAGAAGGTATGTCGGAGGGCTTTCGCGCACTGCCCGACGTCTGCTTTTATGCCGAAACCAACCCCGGTGCTTTTGTGTACATATCAAGACCGTCTTATAACCGTGCTTTGGGCGGCGGCTGGACAACGTCGGGAGGAACAAGCCTTGCGGCGTCTTGTGTTTGTGCTCTGTGCGCGCGTATACTCCTGTCAGAACCGCCGGGACTTGAAAAAAACAGACTTTTGCCGTATTTTTATGCCTGTGCCGGAGCGTCGTTCTATAATGAGCCGCAGTATTGCTTTGACGACGTAAAAACAGGCTCCAACGGCAAATATTCCGCAAAAATCGGCTGGGATTTCTGCACGGGGCTGGGAAGTCCCGTCGCAAGGCAGTTGATCTTGGGGTAAAAATCCGACTTTTTGACTGTAAAAATCCGACTTGTTTTTCAAATCTGTTGACAAAGGGTTTTACATATGGTAATGTTGTTTTGTAATAAAGACTTATCGGAAAAATAACACAAAAATCCGATTGTTTCAAAAAATTAAAAGTGAGGAGCATTATCATGATAAGACTTAACAGAGACGAACTCCGCGACAAGATCTACGCGTGCTGGCTCGGCAAGAACATAGGCGGCACTCTCGGCACTCCGTTTGAAGGACAGAGAAAGGTCCACGACATAAAGGGATTCAATTCCGAACCCGGAAATCCGCTTCCCAACGACGACCTTGATCTTCAGCTCGTATGGCTCGCCGCAGTCAGAAGAGAGGGCGGTCCGAACAAGATCGACGCAAAGGTTCTCGGCGAATACTGGATGGAATACATTACTCCCTACTGGAACGAGTACGGCGTCTGCAAGGGCAACATGGCTCACGGACTCGTAGCGCCCATGTGCGGCGAGTACAAGAACTCATGGAAGCATTCCAACGGCGCATGGATAAGAACCGAGATATGGGCTACCATGTTCCCGGCAAACGTTGAAAAGGCAATTTACTACGCATATCAGGACGCCTGCGTTGACCACGGCGTGGGAGAGGGAACATATGCGGCTATATTCGTAGCTGCACTCGAAAGCGCGGCATTTATAGTAAAGGATATTAGAGAGCTTATCAACATAGGTCTTTCAAAAATTCCGGAAAACTGCCGTTTCTATAAGTACATAACGACCGCGGTTGAATGTTACGATAACAAAAAGACTTGGCGCGAAGCACGCGACATTGTCACCGACATGACTCTTGCCGATAAGGAACTCGGCTGGTTCCAGGCTCCGGCAAACGTAGCGTATGCTGTAATCGGTCTGCTTTACGGCGAAGGAGATTTCAAGCAGTCGCTTATAATTGCGGTAAACTGCGGTGACGATACCGACTGCACCGGCGCTACCGTGGGTTCTGTTCTCGGTATTCTCGGCGGAACAAAGGTTGTGCCTAAGGACTGGCAGGAATATATCGGCGACAAGATAGTTACCGTTGCTATCGGACGCGGTTCTCTCTACGACGTGCCTCCGACCTGTACAGAACTTACAAACAGAGTAATCGAACAGCATAAGGTAACGGGTGTAAACTATACCGACGGCGCTGACGAATTTTCCGCAGAGGACGTTGAGGCGTTCAAGGGACGCGCATTTGCAGATATGCTCGGCAAGCGCACAGAATACTTCTTTGAACATGACTTTACTGCTTCGCACGTTGTTGTCGAATACGACCACGCTCCCGATATAAGACCCGGCGGAACTATCGGCGTAAAGCTTACCATTGCAAAGAAACTTGCAAGCCAGAAGCACTACTGCATAAGATTCTTACTTCCCGAAGGCTGGAAGGCAGAGGGCAATATGAACGTCGATGATAATGCCGACAGAAACGGTATTCCCGCAGTTTCCGAATATGTCATTACCGCAGGCGAACACGTTGAGTCAAAGAACAGAGGCGTAATCGAAATTACCTGCGAGGGCAGAGCAGAGGTTGCTCTTATTCCGCTTGTTTTCTTCGGTTAATTTGATTTTTGCGTAAAAAAGCATAAAAATACAGTCCGGTATGGTTTTTGTTTCCGTATCGGACTGTTGTTATTTTGATGGTTTATTATTGATTTGCGAGTATCTCGTCGAGCTTGCCGTCGGGAGTCCTGAAAACTATAATGGTTTTGTATTCGCCTTTAATGTACATGGAATTTTTGTAAACTCCGTCAAAGATCATGCCGCACTTTTTCATAACGCTCATTGACGCGTCGTTGCCTTCCATCATCTTTGCGAAATATCCGACAAGACCGAAAGTTTCCGCGCCGAATTTCATTATTCTCCTTGCGGCTTCGGGCGCATATCCGTGTCCGTGGCAGTCTTTTGCTATAACATATCCTATCTCGGCTTTTCTTTCGTCAAAATCAAACGACGTGTAGCCGCATGTGCCTATAAACCGCCCGTTTTCCTTTAAGGTTACGCCCCAGTCGTTGAATACTCCGGCGTCGTACTTCTTTTGCAGCAGTTTTATGTATCTCTCGGTTTCCTTCAGGCTCGAATGGCATGACCAGGTGAGATATTTCGTAATGTCCGGATCGCTTGCGTATGCGTACATATCCCGTGCGTTCTCCGGAACTATCTTTTTGAGTATAAGCCTCGGCGTTTCGAGCACCGGAGGATCTGCGAATACCTGCTTTACGCTGTTTTCAAGCTTTTTTGACGGGCTTCTGAATAAATCTGACAATGACATCGAAAATTTCCTCTTTGCATTTCATATTAGACTATTATAATACCGTGCTTTTCCTTTTTCAAGTGTTACTTTTGAAATTTGCAGGCATTTTGTAAGCGGATTTTTGTAAATTATTATTAAATTGTCTAAATATCAATATTTTTGTATTGACATAAAAGGTCGAATATGGTATAATTTTGTCAGAAAGTATATGGAACGGACGTGATTTTGTTTGAATCGAACCTGCATAGACTTCC
Source organism: uncultured Eubacteriales bacterium (assembly GCA_934446675.1). Lineage (GTDB taxonomy): Bacteria > Bacillota > Clostridia > Oscillospirales > CAG-382 > UMGS1387. The sequence continues at coordinate 100,380 of CAKSEL010000005.1, read as the reverse complement.
CGGATTTTGAGTATAATTTTAAAAACTACGATATAATATTGCTCAATGTAATGCATGATCCGCCGAGAAATCCGTGGGCGGTAGAGCCGCACAGCCATACGGGATATGAATTTCACTTTGTAACCTCCGGAAAGGGCAGACTGTGCCTGAACGGCGCAGAGCATATGCTTTCCGAGGACGTGTTTTACATAACGGGGCCGGACGTCATACATTCGCAGACATCGGAAAACGAGGGTTCGCAGGAGGAATACGGATTTACGCTTGATATAAGCAGCAAGGGAGAGCCGGAAACGGAATTTGAATCGCTGATTGAGAACATAGTGCGTAACCCCGGTTTTTTCATAAAGCGCAAGACCGACGGCAGCGTTATATGCCGCGCGATAATAGAGGAAGCAAAGAAAAAAGAAACCGGCTTTCGCGAAAAGATAGGCTGTCTGCTCTGCGCGCTGCTTACGGATATAGGAAGAATTGTCGGAAACACCGGAAATTCGCTGTATTCGGGCACGGTAAATGCAAAGGTAAACCGCATAAGAGTGCTTGACGATTTTCTGAGACGTTACAGAGGTAATATTTCTTCGTCGGAGATTGCCGGAAAACTCAATATCAGCAAAAGACAGCTCAGCCGCATAATAAGAACGCAGTATAATATGACGCTTACCGAAAAAATCAACCAGATGCGCGTGGAGTATGCAAAAACGCTGCTCGTGTCGTCGAGAATGAGCGTAAATAAGATATCGGAGCTTTCGGGATTTACGTCGGCACAGTATTTCTGCCGTATTTTCGGAAAGCTTACCGGGCTTACTCCGGCGTCGTACAGAAAGAGCAAAAGCACGGACGCGGAGTTTTGATAAAAAATATAACGTAAAAAACAGCACAGAGAGGTAAAATTCCCTGTGCTTTAATTTTATGCGGCTTTTTTCAGAGCAATATGCAGATAAGTCCGTTTGAGCCTTCGTTGATAATTCTCTGAAGCGTGTCGGCAAGCTTCATCTGCGCGTCGTGCGGCATATGGGCAAGCTTTGCATTCAGACCTTCTCCGACAAGCTCGTGCAGCGTTTTTCCGAACATATTGGATTCCCAGATCTTTGCCGGATCCTCTTCAAATTCTTTGAGTAAGAATTTTACCATGTCCTCCGACTGTTTTTCGCTGCCGACGATCGGACTTACCTCTGCCTTGATGTCCGCCTTTATCATGTGGATCGACGGCGCCGACGCTTTGAGCCTTACACCGTAGCCGCCTGCCTGCTTTACTATTTCGGGTTCTTCGAGTGTAAGATCCTCTACCGACGGCGTAACAATGCCGTAGCCCGTCTGTTCGACCTCCTCGAGAGCCTTTGCCATCTTGTCGTACTTGTGCTTTGCCGCGGCAAGCTCCGTCATTATGCGTATGAGAGATTCTTCGCCGTCTATTTCAAAGCCTGTTTCGTCGCCGAGAATACTGTAAAACAGCTTGTCGGGAACTTCGATTTTGAGATTTCCGCTGCCCGTTGCAAGGTCAACGTTCTTTACGTGTATGACCGTGCCGAATTCGTCCTCCGAAACTTCGGAAAATGTGGGGCTTATCTCGCCGACCTTTTCAATGCCCGACGCGCGTTCGGATATGCCGTCAATGAGCTGCTTGTATAGCGGGTGATCCCTGTTCATTGCGCTTACCCAGCCGGGAATGTCGAATACGAGCTTTCTTACGGGAAATTCCGACAGCGTCATTTCGAGTATGTTTCCTATGTCGTTTTCGTCAAGCTCAAGACAGTTGACAAGCGCTACCGGAACGGCATATTCTTCCTCAAGACTGTTTGCCAGAGCGTGAGCCTCCTCGCTTTGCGGCTGAGCCGAGTTCAATACTATTACAAACGGCTTTGAACGCTCTTTCAGTTCGTCAACAACGCGTTTTTCGGCGTCAACGTAGTTTTCGCGCGGAATTTCTCCGATAGTGCCGTCTGTCGTGACGAGTATTCCTATTGTCGAATGTTCGCTTATTACTTTGTGAGTGCCGGTTTCGGCGGCTTTTTCAAAAGGCATTGGTTCGTCCGACCACGGCGTCATCACCATGCGCGGCTTATCCTCTTCGACAAGTCCCATGGCTCCGGGAACTATGTAGCCTACGCAGTCTATCATCTTGACTTTGAAATGAGTGCTGTCGGGAAGATTTACCTCCGCTGCCTGTTCCGGGACGAATTTGGGTTCTGTCGTCATGACTGTTTTTCCTGCGGCGCTCTGCGGCAGAGAGTCGTTTGTGCGGCTTCTTGAAAAGTCGTCCGGCATATTCGGAAGCACCAGCGTATCCATGAATTTCTTTATAAATGTGGACTTTCCGGTTCTTACCGGACCTACTACGCCGATGTATATTTCTCCGCCGGTTCTTGTGGCTATATCCTCATAAAGCGATTTACCAAAAGACATGATTTTTACCTCCGGTATTGTTTTGGTGTTTGTACATTTTACGCGGCTTTGCTGAAGTTTAGAACTTTTTTGAGCTTTTAAAAATGCGGCGGCGCGGTTTTTACAAAATATACCCGATAATATATGAATTATGGCTGATTATGCATTGTTATATATGTTAAGACGTAATATAATGAAGCCAAAGGGTGTAAATACCGAATTTTTATGAAAGCCGGTGCAAATAATATGGAAAAAACTCTCAAAGTGATACTCATAGGTGCGGGCGGCAGAGGAAGAGGCTATACCGATATTATGAAAAGGGCGGACGGTAAGTTCGAGGTCGTCGCCGTTGCCGAACCGATCGACGAAAGAAGAAATTATATAAAGCAGAAGTGGAATCTTCCGGACAGTGCGTGCTTTGCGGACTATAAGCCGCTGCTTGAAAAGCCCAAGTTTGCGGACGTCGCATTAATATGCACTATGGACAGAATGCACACAGAGCCTGCGCTTGCCGCAATGGAGAAAAAGTATGATCTGCTGCTTGAAAAGCCTGCGGCGCCGACTCCCGAAGAATGTCTTAAGATAAAGGAGAGCGCGCAGAGAAACGGCGTAAAGGTGCTTGTGTGCCACGTTCTGAGATATACAGACCTTTACACTAAAATCAAAGAAACCATAGACAGCGGAAAAATTGGCACGGTTATGTCCGTCCATGCCGCCGAGTGCGTCGGAAACACGCATCAGTCGCACAGCTTTGTCAGAGGAAACTGGGGCAACAGCGAAAAAAGCTCGTGCATGATACTCCAGAAGTGCTGCCACGACATGGATATTCTGCAATGGCTCATCGGCAGAAAGTGCAAAAAGGTGCAGTCTTTCGGCTCGCTTACATATTTCACGCGCGAAAACGCGCCCGAAGGCTCTCCCGATTACTGCTATCAGGGCTGTCCCGTCGGAGATACCTGTCCGTATAACGCGGTAAAGCTCTATTATGAGCGAAAGACCAACTGGTTCAGACGCGTCGCGGCAAAAAATCCGAATCCGACAGACGACGATATTATGGAAGCCATAAAGACCACGCAGTTCGGCAAATGCGTCTTTAAATGCGATAACAACGTTGTCGACCATCAGGTGGTAAATCTTGAATTTGACGGCGGAGCCGTCGTGTCGTTCAACATGTGCGCGTTTAACGAGGGCGGAAGAAGCCTTAAAATAATGGGCACAAAGGGTGAGATCACGGCGTATATGGATAAAAAGACGTTTGACCTGTTCGACTTTGAAACAAGGACTCACACGGCGGTTGATGTTACCGACAGGAACCTTGACCAGTCGATAGTCGGCGGACACGGCGGAGGAGACGAGGGCATAATAGACGCGCTGTACAGATATGAATGCGGACTGAATACCGATTCCAAACTCAGCGAGATAGGTATTTCCGTCGAAAACCATATGATAGCCTTTGCCGCGGAGAAATCGAGACTGACGGGAAAAGTCGTATCTCCCGACGAGGTCATGCAGGGCGCGCGGTAAAAACAAACATATAAACTTGAGAGTGCCGTTTTAAGATTTTGCGGCGCTCTTTTTTTGTGCGTTACGATAAAGTTTAAAAATTAACTCTTTACATTTGCGGCATTGTGTGGTATTATATTTGTGTATAATTGTGCCGTACTGTACGGTTCTCGCGCATATGTGCGAAATTCTCGATGAAACAGAGGAATGTTATGCCGCAGAAAATCAATGTACGCGGAGTTTACTTCGATAACGTCACAAAGGACGAGGCGTTTGAAAAAGTAAAGGAGCTTATAAGGGACGATTCAAAAGTTTCGGTAATGTATACGCCGAATTCCGAGATAGTTCAGTGCTGTATAGACGATGAAAGTATGTACGGCGTAATAAACTCGGCGGATCTGATTATTCCCGACGGAATAGGCGTCGTATACGCGTCAAGGATACTCGGCACGCCGCTCAAACAAAAGGTTGCAGGCGTCGAAACGGCGGCTCTTATCGCCGAATACGCAAGTAAGACCGGAGACGGCATATTTATCTTCGGCGGAGGCAAGGCGACGGAAGAAAGACCGTGCGTTGCAAGGATTGCCGCAGATAAGCTCTGCGAAAAATATCCGGGACTTGTAATAAGCGGAGTGCGCGACGGATACTTTTCCGACGCCGACAATCAGAGCATAGCCGACGAAATAAACGCGTCGGGCGCAAAAATACTTTTCGTATGCCTCGGTGCGCCCAAACAGGAAAAGTGGATATACGATAACCGCGATAAACTTAAAGTAAGCTTTGCCGCGGGACTCGGAGGAAGCGTGGACGTGTTCGCAGGAACCGTAAAGCGTGCGCCGGACTTTTTCGTAAAGACAAACCTTGAGTGGTTTTACAGGCTGATAAAGCAGCCTACAAGAGCCGGACGCATGATGAACCTTCCGAGATTTCTTTTCGGCACCGTAATACACAAAAACAGAGGTCATGAGGGCTGATGCTCATTAAAAAGCTCGAGACCCGCAATTACCGCAATCTTACCGGAACCCTGCCGTCTCTTTCCGACGGAATAAACGTGCTGTGCGGAGAAAATGCCGCCGGCAAGACAAATACGCTTGAGGCGATGTTCTTGTTTGCCTGTGCAAAAAGCTTCAGGACAAGCAGGGAAAAAGAGCTTATAAGCAGAGGCGCGGGATCTGCGGACGTGCATATGACGCTGCAAAAGGGCGCAAATCTGCGTAATATGTCGGTAAATTACACCGTGAACGGCGCGTCGGTAACAAAGCGCATGAGCGTTGACGGGTTTGCAGTTCAAAAGACGTCGGAGTTTTTGGGAATTTTCAGAGCCGTGCTTTTTACGCCGGATCATCTGAGCCTTGTAAAGGGCGGACCCGAAGAACGGCGTAAGCTTACGGACCTTGCGCTGTGTCAGATAAGACCGAGATATGTTTCGGCACTCAACGATTATGAAAAGGTGCTCTCTCAGAGAAACGCCTATCTCAAAAAGCTGAAAATCTCGGGTACAGCGCCCGAGAAGGATTACATCGCGGTGCTTTCCGAACAGCTCTCCGATGCCGCTGCCGTAGTTGCAAGGCAGAGATGCATGTTCTGCGATAAGCTTTCGGAAATTGCCGGAAATATGTATTCGCTGCTTACGGGCGAAAAGGAAAAACTCTGCGTAAAATATTCTGGCTTTGCCGAAACGCAGAATTTATATGATGAAAAAGCGGCGTCGAAAATACTGTGCGGAGTGTACGAAAAGAATTTGCAGAGCGATCTGTCGCTCGGACGGACTTTCCACGGACCGCACAGAGACGAGCTTATGATATATATTGCAAAAGACGAAAGAGCGGCGTCTGCTGCCTTAGATCCCGAAAAGACCGATGACGACAGCAAGCTTGCAAGACTTACCGAGTGGGCTGCGCGTTCGTTCGGCTCGCAGGGACAGCAGAGAAGCGCCGTGCTTGCGATAAAGCTTGCGGAGGGCGAGATAATAAAGGAGCTTACGGGAGAATATCCGGTGTTTCTGCTCGACGACCTCTTCAGCGAGCTTGATTCCGGGCGACGGGAACGGCTTTCCGAACTGCTTTCGGGAAAACAGACCGTCATAACCTGCTGCGACGTGTCACACCTGCCGAAAAACGCGGGGCTGAACCTTATTTACGTCGAAAACGGCAGGTATAAACAGGCTTTATAAAGCCGGATAACAAAAAATATGCATTTACGGATGTGATACTGTGACTGAAAATAAAAATCCGCTTATAAATATCGGCGGTGTTTATATTCTGCCGAAAGACGAGATACTCGGCGTGTTCGACCTTGATACCGCAAGCACGGGTACAGATACAAAACGGTTTCTGTCGGCTGCGGAAAAGTCTGGCAGGGCATATGTTGCCGGAAACGATCTGCCTAAGGCTTTCGTGCTTTGCGCAAAGGGAAGAAAAGAGCTTGTGTATATAACGACGCTCTCTTCTTTGACGCTTGAAAGCCGCTGGAGAAGGCAGTCAAAGCATCTGTAATAATTTATACTGAAGATAAATCCAAAAAAGCCGGTATACCTAAAGCAAACCGGAACGACAAGGAGTAAACTGATACAATGTTAGAACAAAACGGTGTAAACACAAACAATCTCGACGAAAACGATTTTACCGACGGAGTTTCGGCTTCCGACAGCGCTGTCGATTCGTCGGCACATAAATACGACGACAGCCAGATACAGGTTCTCGAAGGACTTGAGGCGGTCAGAAAAAGACCGGGTATGTATATCGGCTCTACGTCGGTAAGAGGTCTGCACCATCTTATATACGAAATAGTCGATAACTCGATAGACGAGGCTCTTGCCGGAATATGCACCAAGATAACCGTAACGCTGCACGAGGACAATTCCGTATCCGTGCGCGATAACGGACGAGGAATCCCGTCGGGCATACACCCGAAAATGGGCATACCTACGATAGAAGTCGTGTTTACGGTGCTCCATGCCGGCGGTAAATTCGGCGGCGACGGATATAAAATTTCCGGAGGTCTGCACGGTGTCGGCGCGTCTGTCGTAAACGCACTTTCCGAGTGGACGGAAATAGTAAACTGCCACGACGGAAGAAAATTTACCGAACGTTTTGAACGCGGTGCCGTCGCAAGACCTATAAAGGACGAGGGACAGACCGACGATCACGGACTGTACGTGCGTTTCAAGCCCGACCCGGAAATATTCGAGGAGCTTATATTCGATTACGATACCGTTCTGACAAGACTGCGCGAACAGGCATTTCTTAATGCCGGACTTGAAATAGAGCTTGTCGATCTTCGTCCGCAGACGGAACAGCACGTTCCCGAAATACTCGGAGACGAGGGCACGCTGTCCGACGAGGCAAGCGACGATGCGGATATTTCCGATGATGAGGATTCGGCTGAAAACGAACGCGATAAGGAACTTTCCCTTGAAGAAAACGTCCCGCACGAACACGCTCCGCATGAGAAAAAGACAACTCTTTGCTTTGAGGGCGGCATACGTTCGTTCGTGGAATTTCTCAATGCAAAAAAGCATACAACAATGCTGCATGAGAACGTAATCTACATTGCCGGAAAGAAGAACGACGTTTCCTGCGAGATAGCGTTCCAGTATAACGCGTCGTATAACGAAACGCTTATAACTTTTGCAAACAATATAAATACCATTGAGGGCGGAACGCATGAAACAGGATTTAAAAACGCCCTTACAAAGATACTCAACGACTATGCGAGAAAATACGGCTATCTTAAAGCCGACGACAAGAATCTGTCGGGCGAGGACGTAAGGGAAGGCATATGCGCGATAGTAAGCGTAAAGCTTCCCGAAGCGCAGTTTGAGGGACAGACAAAGAGCAAGCTCGGAAATGCCGATATAAGACCGTTTGTCGAGGCTCTCATGCAGGAAAAGCTGTCGGAATACTTTGAAGAAAATCCGGCTGTCGGAAAGATAGTAATAGAAAAGGCAAAACAGGCGTCCCGCGCGAGAGAGGCTGCAAGACGCGCAAGAGAACTTACGCGAAAGACTGCTCTTGACAGAACGTCACTTCCCGGAAAGCTTGCGGATTGCCGCAGCAAGGACGTAAACGAGTCCGAACTGTTCCTTGTCGAGGGAGATTCCGCAGGAGGTACCGCAAAGGACGGCAGAGACAGCCGTTATCAGGCTATACTTCCTATGAGAGGTAAGATCCTTAATGTTGAAAAGGCGCGCCTTGATAAGGTTTTCTCGTCGGATCAGATAAAGCCTATAATTATCGCACTCGGCTGCGGCGTCGGCGAAGAATTCAATATTGATAAACTGCGCTACGGCAAGATAATTATTATGGCAGATGCCGATGTCGACGGCGCTCATATAAAAACGCTGCTCCTGACTCTGTTCTTCCGTCATATGAGACCGCTCGTAGAACAGGGACATATCTTCTGCGCAATGCCGCCGCTTTATAAGGTGTTTAAGGGTAAACAGCAGAGATACGCTTTCTCCGATGAGGAAAGAGATATGTATATACAGGAACTCGGCGGTAATAACGTCGAGGCCGAACGCTATAAAGGTCTCGGTGAAATGGACGCAGATCAGCTCTGGGAAACTACTATGGATCCCGAAAGAAGAACACTGCTGCGAGTTGATGTTGAGGACGCTATCCGCGCCGATGAAACTTTCTCTCTCCTTATGGGCGAAAAGGTTGAACCCAGACGCGATTTTATCCAGCGCAACGCTAAATACGTAACCAATCTCGACTTTTAAGGAGGGGTACGAAGGGTACGCACTTTCTTTTTAAAAGGAAAGCTGCAAAGAAAACAATAGCCCATAAATTAGAAAAAGACTATGGGATACTCTGTGCCGCCAGCTTGTACCGTTCGCAGTCAAACAGTAGGACTGCGAACTCAGATGTAAGCAGGTGCCGAAGCAAGCTATGGAAATTGTGTGCTATGGGTAACTTTGGAAAGTGAAATTACTTTGCAACAGCGAAATAAAGCTAAAATTTCACTTCGCACCACCCAAACAACAAACTAACATTTGTAAAAGTCATCTCGCGCAAGCGAGCTGGGCGGAAAAACGAGTCCCGTTGACTGTTTGAGTATATTAAAAGTAACACTTTTGTCGAAAATAGTTTTACTTCGTACAGAACCCCATATCCGCGCGCCTGTCGCGCGGCGATTTTGCCGTAAGTTACACGGACGTACCATAGTAGCAAGGCGGTCACTTTTGTAAGAGATGCGGTGGAGAAAAATATCCTACTTTGGGCAAAATCCTCCCGTCGGGGGATTGTCAAGGGGCGAGTAGTCCCTTGAACGGCTTTTCGATAGTTTATCCTCGTAGGAGGACTTTTCTCCGTAGAAAAGCGTCAGTATAGACTTGCAAGTGGCAGTGGATAATCCGTTTCTGCCAAAAATAAGCAACACTTAGCCAAACATAAAACATCTTTCAGCTTTTCTCCACAGAAAAGTGCCGGTATAAAGTTGCACTTTGAAGAGAATAGCCCGTTTTCACCCAAATAGTCACACCCCCTAAAAAATAAATATTTACTCAGTGTTCACATTTACCTCTTTTTATCTGTTGACAAACAGAACTTTGCAGTGTATAATAATTCTGTTACTGTCAAGGAGCATATCGCTTGTGCGACAGTAAAAAACGCGGAGGAATAAAAAACCGTGAAAATCGACGTTTCAAAAATATATAACGGCGAGACAAAAGAAATTCCGTTTGATTTCTGCCTTGAGCCTGAACTTATGAATCAGGCTGACGCAACGTTCTCCGAACCCGTAAAGGTAAAGGGAAGAGTTTTTGAACAGGCGGACGGAAGAAATAATACCGATAGCTTTATCTGTCTTGAAATGAAGCTTACCGGAGAGTACGCATCTGTTTGTGCGAGATGCGCTAAAGACGTAACAAAGACTTTTGATATAGACGCACGCTTCGGCGTGGCAAAGAAGATTTCAGATGAGAGTACCGACTATGTGGAGGCTCCGGGAGGAGTTTTGGACGCGGGAGAGACGGCGAGAACCGTTTTTTACCTCGAATTTCCGTCAAAGGTGCTCTGCCGCGAGGACTGTAAAGGTCTTTGCCCGGTCTGCGGAACCGACCTCAATTTCGGCACATGCTCCTGTAAGCCGGAAAAAAAGAGTAATAAAGGTCTTGCGGATTTGAAAAAACTTCTTGACAACCGCGAAGAAAAGTAGTACAATAGTCTTTGCTTTGAATTAGTAATTAAAAATAATACAAGATTTAGGAGGTGCCGTAAAAATGGCAGTACCGAAGAGAAAGGTCTCCAAGGCGAGACGCGACAAGAGACGCAGCAATGTTTGGAAGCTCGGCTTGCCCGGCATGACAAAGTGCCCTAAGTGCGGAGAGTTTATTCTGTCTCACAGAGTTTGCAAGAACTGCGGAACATATGCCGGCAAGGAATACATTTCCACAGAGACCAAGGCAACTGAGGCGTAAGCTTGAATTTGCGCATAAAGGTGTCTAAAAAAAGCGAAAATAAGGGAAGGTTTTGCCGAAATTTGTGCAAGTCCTTCCTTTTTGCTTTGTTTGGCAATAAAATTCACGGAGACGGCGCTTTATGGTAAAAATTGCAAAGGTAAATAAAAATTCAATAGCCGAAAAACATAAAATATTGCCCGGCGACGTAATTGTTTCGATAAACGGAAACGCTATCAACGACGTTCTTGACTATCGGTTTTATATTACCGAAAAGAAACTGATAATTGCGCTTGAGCGCCGCGGAGAACCGCTTGAGATAACCGTAAAAAAGCCGCAGTATGACGACCTCGGACTTGATTTCGACACCTATCTCATGGACGAAAAGCACTCATGCAAGAATAAGTGCGTGTTCTGTTTTATAGACCAGAACCCGCCGGGTATGCGCGAACAGTGCTATTTCAAGGACGACGATTCGAGAATGTCGTTTTTCTACGGAAACTACGTAACGCTTACCAATATGAAGCGCGAAGAAGTGGACAGGCTTGTGAAAATGCGTATAAGCCCGATAAATATTTCGGTGCATACCACAAACCCCGAACTTCGCTGTAAAATGATGAATAACCGCTTTGCCGGACAGAGCCTTGAATATCTTAAAGTGTTCAAGGACGGCGGAATATATATGAACTGCCAGATAGTTCTCTGTAAAGGACTTAACGACGGCAAAGAGCTTGAAAGAACGCTTGATGATCTGTCGGAGTATTTTCCGTATGTTGAAAGTATCGCGGTCGTGCCGTCGGGACTTACAAAGTACAGGGACGGTCTTTATCCTCTCGAACCTTTCGGAAAGCAGGACGCAATAGACGTTATCGCACTTGTTGACAGAAAGAGAAACGAGTTTATGGAAAAGTTCGGAATGTACTTTGTCCAGTGCTCGGACGAATGGTATCTCACGGCTGAAATGGAGCTGCCCGGCGAGGATTATTACGACGGCTATCCGCAGCTTGATAACGGCGTCGGACTGATACGCAATCAGTGCGAAGAAACGGAAATGCGTATAGAAGAACTAAAGGACGAAGGATTTGTCCTTGAAAATAAGCGCGTTGTTTCGTCGGTGACGGGCGTCAGCGCATATGATTCCATAAGTAAGATGAGCAAACTGCTTGAAGAAAATTTTGACGGGCTTGAATACCATGTCTACCGTGCCGTGAATAACTTTTTCGGTCATACCATAACCGTCAGCGGACTGCTTACGGGACAGGATCTCTATGAGCAGCTTAAGGATAAGGAACTCGGTCAGGAGCTTATAATCCCCGACGTTATGCTGAGATATGAAAAGGACTTGTTTCTCGATAATATGTCGGTAGATGAGCTTTCGGAAAAACTCGGCGTAAAAATAGTGCCGGTAAGACCGGGCGGAGACGCGTTTGTTGACGCGGCGCTCGGAATATACGAATAAATTTTGGAAAATCCCCGGAACGGAGAGATAAAATAATGTCAAAACCAATAATAGCAATCGTCGGCAGACCGAATGTCGGCAAAAGCACCTTTTTCAATAAGGTTGCCGGAAAAAGAATAGCCATAGTCGAGGATACTCCCGGCGTTACGCGCGACAGACTGTATTTTGAAGTCGAGTGGTGCGGAAAAAAGATGATGATGATAGATACCGGAGGTATCGAACCCGACACAAACGACATAATTATGTCGCATATAAAGGCTCAGGCGCAGATAGCAATAGACAGCGCCGACGTTATAATCTTTATGACGGATATAAGGAGCGGACTTGCCGCGGACGACAGGGAGATAGGAACATTCTTGAGAAAGTCCGGCAAACCCGTCGTGCTTTGCGTAAATAAGGTGGACTCTATCGGTGCGCCTCCGCCGGAAATATACGAGTTTTATGAACTCGGTCTCGGAGATCCGTATGCCGTAAGCTCGGTTCACGGAAGCGGCACGGGAGATGTGCTTGACAGGGTTTGCGAGCTTATGCCCGAACAGACAGAGGAAGAAACCGACGACGATTCCGTAAAGGTGGCGGTAATCGGCAGACCGAATGCCGGCAAAAGCTCGCTTGTCAATTATATTCTCGGCGCAAAGAGAATGATAGTTTCAGACGTTGCAGGCACTACAAGAGACGCTATTGACTCCGAGGTTGAAAATAAGTTCGGAAAATATGTCTTTATAGATACAGCCGGTATACGCAAAACCGGAAAGCTTACAGATAATATTGAAAGATACAGCGTGCTGAGAGCCGAAATGGCGGTTGAACGCGCAGATGTCTGCCTTGTTGTAATCGACGCAACGGAGGGCGTTACCGCACAGGACGAAAGAGTTGCCGGTATTGCGCATGAAAGCGGTAAGGCTGTTATTATAGTTATTAATAAGTGGGATCTTGTCGAGAAAGATACCCATACAATGGACGAGTACAGAAAAGACGTTTACGCCGCACTTTCCTATATGACTTATGCGCCTATACTCTTTATTTCCGCTAAGACAGGTCAGAGAGTGGACCGCGTTTATGAGCTTATAAATTACGTTAATGACCAAAGCTCTATGAGAATATCCACCGGTATGCTCAATGATGTCCTCGCCGACGCAACTACACGCGTTCAGCCTCCGACGGATAAGGGTAAACGCCTTAAAATCTATTATATGACTCAGACCGGCGTTAAGGCTCCTACTTTCGTGCTGTTCGTTAATAACGCTGAACTCTTCCATTTCTCTTATCAGAGATATATCGAAAATAAACTTCGCGAAGTCTTTGGCTTTGAGGGTACTCCCATTAAACTCGTTATCCGCGAAAAAGGCGGCGACGAAAGTTAGTTGATGTAACGAAGGGGTACGCGCTTTCTTTTTAGAAAGAAAGCTGCAAAGAAAACGGAAGCCCCTAAATTAGAAAAAAGTTGTGGGATGCTCTGTGCCGCCAGCTTGTACCGTTTGCAGTCGAACGGCAGGACTGCGAACTCAGATGTAAGCAGGTGCGTGAGTAAACTATGGAAACTCAGTACAAAGGGTTACTTTGAAAAGTGAAATTACTCCGCAATAACGAAACATTAAACTAATGTTAAGCAAAGTCATCTTGCCGTAGGCAAGCTGGTCGGAAAAGTGTGTCCTGTTGACTGCGAGATTATATAAAAAATAACACTTGCGCCGATAAAACTGGAACTTCGTACAAAACCCCATATCCGCGCGCCTGTCGCGCGGCGATTTCGCAACATAGCTTTGTGGACAGTGTAAAATGAGGATTTTTGAGCTTTTGGAGGCGCTGTTTGTTTCGGTGCGCGAAATCCTCCACGTAGCCACGCTTTCGCGGCGGCGTTTGAGCGGCGAACGGCTTTTCGATAGTTTATCCTCGCAGGAGGACTTTTCTCCGTAGAAAAGCGTCAGTATAGAGCTGCAAGTGGAAGTGAATAATCCGTTTCCGCCCAAAACAGGCAAAAATTATCCATACACAAGTGTAGCAATTTTTCCTAAAAAAGAAGCAGGAAAGGAGCCGTGTTCCCGTGGAACTTACAAAATCCCAAAAAGCAGCAGTGGATCAGAGAAATTGCTCTCTGCTTGTTTCCGCAGGAGCAGGCAGCGGAAAAACCGCAGTCCTTACCCAAAGAATAATAAATAGACTCTGCGATAAAAATGACGACTGTAATGTAACGGATTTTCTCGTAGTTACATTCACTACGTCTGCCGCAAAGGAGCTTTCGGACAGAATCAGAAAAAAACTCTCCGACGCCGCTCTGAAAGATCCGTCAAATAAAAAAATTCTGCGTAATATCGCGCTGCTGCCACAGGCAAATATAAGTACAATAAACGCGTTCTGCTATGACGTTGTGCGTAAAAATTTCCAGAAACTCGGGCTTAATGCTGCGGTAAGAATTGCAGATGACGCCGAAATGCAGGTCATACGCGAAAAAATCATGAACAGAACGCTGTCCGACGCTTTTGAAAGCGAAGATAAAGACTTTTCCGACAGACTCGTAAACGTGAGCGAAATGTTTTCCGGCGCAAGAGACGACGAAAACTTTGTCGGACTGCTGCTCGGACTTGACGCACACCTCAGAGCCGATACAGATCCCGAAAAGACAAAACAACGCGTGCTTTCAATGTATGATGACGTCAGAACGGCAAAAGACTTTTTCCAAAGTCAATACGGCAGATATTTAAAGAGCTATTCGCAGAAATTGCTTTCGGAGCAGCTTAATACGCTTTGCGCTCTGGAAAAAATGTGTGCTGACGGCGATCAGCTTGAAAATAAGTATCTTCCGTCGGTGTCTGCGGACGTACAGAACGTCGAATTGCTTTTAAAAGCCGTTTCGGAAAGGGATTATACCGCGGCAAGGGACGCGGTGAGAAATTTTGCGGCTCAAAAGCTCGGAAGCGTCAGAAATTATCCCGATAAGGAGCTTTGCGAGATCGTAAAGACCGCAAAGAGCGAGTGCGCGGATAATATCCGTAAAAAACTTGCGGATATGTACTGTACCGCTGAAAGAGTTATGCGGCTTTGCGCGCTTGACTGCTCAGAGGTGCTTTGCGTAATGTTCGCGCTTGAAGACGAATTTTCAAGACGGCTCGAAGAAACCAAAAATCAGCTCGGTATTCTCGATTTCAACGACGTCGAACACCTTACAATAAAGCTGCTGACAGATGAGAATAATCCGGGACAGCCCTCCGAAACCGCGCTTTCTTTGAGAGAACGGTTCAAGGAAATATACATAGACGAATATCAGGACGTAAATCCTCTCCAGGACGAAATTTTTAAGCTTATTGCACGTACCGATAAAAACGGCACGGAAAATTCGCGTTTTATGGTCGGCGATATAAAGCAGAGTATATACAGATTCCGCGGAGCAAGACCGGATATTTTCAAATCTTACAGGGCGTCGTTTTCGGACTGCGATACCGACTCATGCACAAAGCGCATATTCATGCAGGATAATTTCAGATGTGCGCAGAGCGTTATAGAGCTTACGAATTTCCTGTTTGTGCGGCTTATGGGCAAAGATTATGAGGACGGCGACGCGCTCAGCTTTTCACGTATTGAAAACGTGCCGGTAAAATCAAAGGCGGAGCTTATTGTCGCAGACTGTAAACTGCCGGAGGACGGCGATGAAATAAGCGCCGAACAGGCTGAGGCGCAGATCATAGCAAAAAAGATACTTGAAATTGTAAATAATGAGAATTACCGTGACGGCGAAGGAAAAACATTCAGATTTTCGGACGTTGCGGTGCTGACGCGCTCCAGAAAAGCGCTTAAAATATACTCCGGGGTGCTGTCGGAATACGGTATTCCCGTGTACTGCGACGTCGGAGAGAGCTTTTATGAGAAAAAAGAAATACTGCTTGCGCTTTGTATACTTAACAGTATAGATAACCCTCTGCGCGATATTCAGCTTGCCGGATATATGCGTTCGGTGCCGGGAGGATTTTCTGATGATGAACTTTGCGTCATCAAGGCGGCTTTTCCCAAAACAAAGCTGTATCTTTCGGTAAAGGCGTATGCTGAAATCAACGGCGGAACGCCTTTAGGGGATAAATGCCGCGATTTTACCGAAAAGCTTGACTTTTACAGAACAATGTCGCGCGGAAAAAATGCGGGCGAGTTTGTCTGGCAGCTTTATACCGACGCGGATCTGCTTAATATCTGTTCAAGCCCCGTGTTTAACGGAGATACTCCCGACGTGTGCTCGGACAGGCGCAGAAACCTGATGAAACTCTACGAAATGGCAAGGAGCTATACAAATACTTCTTTCCGCGGAATAGGCGCGTTTCTTGAATATATCCGCGACTCGTCCGAAAAAGCGGAAGAAAAGGCAGAGCAGCTTGTCGGGAACGACAGCGTAAAGCTAATGACAATGCACGGCTCAAAAGGTCTTGAATTTCCGGTATGCTTTGTTTCAAGCCTTGCGTCGAAATTCAGAAACGAAACTCAGAGCGTCGTAATGTCGTATGACTGCGGAATAGGCATGAAATTAAAGGACGTCGAGATGCTGAAATCCCAGTCGAGCGCGACGGGAAGAACGTCCGTAGATACGCCGTTCAGAAAGATATGCGCAAATACCGAAAAATCTGCCGGAATAGCCGAGGAAATGAGAATTCTCTACGTTGCGCTTACCCGTGCGAGAGATTATCTGTTTATGACGGCTGCAGTAAAGAACGATATAACCAAAGTTTTAAGACGCTGCTATGTAAACTCGGTGTCGGGTAATTTCTCTGACGTTTCGTGCTATCTCGAGGCGGTGCTGAACTGCATAATGAACGAGGACTGCGCCCGTATATTCAGAGAAACAGCGGGAATACCGCAGGACTTTGAAAAAGATTGCTTTCCGACAGCGCAAAACCTTGATAGTATTCTTTCGTGCGTGTGCTTTGAATATGAGATGTCTGCCCGTGATACTGCGGACGGACAGGACGCGGTGGAACGCGAAGTGTTTGAACCCGATAAAGAGCTGCTTGAAAGACTTTCGGAAAACGGAAAGTTTGAATATCCCGATAAACTGCTTACAAGACTTCCGTCAAAGCTTACGGTGTCGCAGTTAAAGTCGGGACTTCTCGACGACGACGGAGAAATGCTCTATGCCGCAAAGCGCGACCTTAAAACAGTGCCGGATTTTGCCGTTTCGGATATAAAGCCGGATGCCGGCGAACGCGGTACGGCAATGCATTTGTTCATGCAGTTTGCAGATTATGAAAAATGCGCGGAGCACGGCTGCGAAGCCGAAGCTGACAGACTTGCAGAAGAGCAGTTCATTGATAAGCGCACAAGAGAAATGCTGGATACGGAAAAGCTCGATGAGTTTTTCAAAACGTCGCTTTATGATGAAATAAAAAACAGCGTAAAGGTCTTTCGCGAACGCAGATTTAATCTTGAAACCGATGCGTCGGAATTTTCGGAAAATATCGAAAAAGATAAGGCAAAACTGCTTGTGCAGGGAGTTATCGACCTTTATTACCGCAGTGCCGACGGAACGTATACCGTTGTGGATTTCAAAACCGATAAGGTGAGCGGCAGAGACGCCGAAAGCATACTCATAAACCGTCACGCCGAACAGCTGCGTATCTACTGCACGGCGGTTGAGCGCATTACAAAAGGAAAAATAAAAAAAGCGGTCATTTTCTCGTTTGAGCTTATGAAAAGCATAGAAGTGAGCCTGTAAAACAGCTTTGACTGCAAGCCGTCCTTTGCGACGGCTTTATTTTTTTGCTTTTCTCTTGACAAAATCAAGTGTTTATGCTATACTGTCACGGTAATTTGAAAATGATTATCAATTTCATTTTGCAAGAATAGGAATTTGCGAAAAGGAAAATATATGAAAAGAAGATTGTTTGGAATATTGTTTGTGACGGTGCTTTTGAGCGTTGCGCTTTGTTCGTGCAGAAACGGCAGAACCGAAAACGATGCGGCTGATAAAGATATGATGAGCGTTGTCGCAACGGGATTTGTTCAGTACGATTTTGCAAGGAGCATTGCAGGAGAGCGCGCGGACGTGAAAATGCTGATACACCCCGGAAACGAGGTTCATACCTATGAGCCTTCGCCGTCGGATATAATGAAGATAGCTGACTGCGACGTGTTTGTTTATACCGGAGGAGAGTCGGACGGCTGGATAGAGGGTATTTCCCAAAACACCGGAAACACCGGTAGGACGGAATTTAAGTTTATGGATTACTGCACGCTGTATTCCGAAGAGCATAAAGAGGGCATGGAGCAGTCCGAAGAACATTCGGAGCATGACGGCGCGGAGCATGAACACGGAAATGAAAATACAGGACTTTATGAGGGCTATGACGAGCATGTATGGACGTCCGTTGAAAACGCGGTCAAGATAGCAGACGCAATGTGTAAGGTCTTTTCGGAGAAAGATCCGGATAACGCTGAATATTACGAAAAAAATCTCGCGGAGTTTAAAGCAGAGCTTGAAAGCCTGAACGAAGATTTTAAGAACATGGTTGACGGCGCGGCAAGAAAGACCGTCGTGTTCGGCGACAGATTTCCGTTTCTGTACCTTGCAAAAGAGTACGGACTTGACTACTACGCCGCTTTTCCCGGCTGTGCTTCCAATACCGAGGCGAGCGCCGCAACGGTTGCATTTCTGATAAATAAGGTAAGGGAAGAAAAGATACCCGCCGTATTCAGCATTGAATTTTCAAACGGCAAAATAGCCGACGCCGTGGCAGAGCCGACGGGTGCGAAAAGGCTTGAACTGCATTCCTGCCATAACGTCACAAAAGACGAGTTTGATTCGGGAGAAACGTATATTTCGCTTATGAGAAAAAATCTTGCAAATTTAAAGGAGGCGCTGTACTGATGCCGCTTTTCAAGGCGCAAAACCTGTGTCTTTCATATGACGGAACAAACGCGGTGACGGGACTTGATTTTGAGGTCAGCCGCGGAGATTATATGTGCGTTGTCGGTGAGAACGGTTCGGGAAAGTCAACGCTTATAAAGGCGCTTCTCGGACTGAAAAAGCCGTCGTCGGGAAGTCTTGCCGTGGGCGACGGACTAAAACAGAATCAGATAGGCTATCTTCCGCAGCAGACAAAGGCGCAGAAGGATTTTCCGGCAAGCGTGTATGAGGTCGTAATGTCTGGAAACTTAGGCTCAAAGGGACTTTTTTCGTTCTATACCGCAGAGGATAAAAGAAAAGCCGCCGAAAACATGGAAAAGCTCGGAATAACCGACCTTCGCGATAAATGCTACCGCAATCTTTCTGGCGGTCAGCAGCAGAGAACGCTGCTTGCAAGGGCGCTGTGCGCGACAAAAACGCTGCTTTTGCTCGACGAACCCGTGACGGGACTGGATCCTGCCGCGACTGCCGAAATGTACGGCGTAATAAATAAGCTCAACCGCGAAACCGGCATAACCGTCATAATGGTGTCGCACGATATAAACGCCGCGGTGAGAAACGCAAAAACAATACTTCATCTTCATAATAAACAGCTCTTTTTCGGAAGCGTCGGCGATTATCTTAAATCCGACGCAGCAAGACTGTTTTTGACGGAGGATAAAAATGACTGACGCTCTTGTTACAATGTTTTCTTTTGACTTTATGCAGAGAGCCGTTATCGGAGGAATACTTATTTCCCTGTGTGCAGCGCTCTTGGGCGTAAGTCTTGTGCTCAAAAAATATTCCATGATAGGCGACGGGCTTTCACACGTCGGTTTCGGTGCGGTGGCTGTCGCGTCTGTCATGAATCTTGCGCCGCTTGCCGTTGCGGTGCCTGTCGTTGTCGCAAGCGCGTTTATACTTCTTAAAATAGGCTCGGACAGCAGCGTTAAGGGCGACAGTGCCGTTGCCGTGCTTTCCACGACTTCTCTTGCCGCAGGCGTTATCGCGGTTTCGGTAAAGCAGGGCATAAATACGGATTTTAACAGCTATATGTTCGGAAGTATTCTCGGAATGAGCAAAGCAGACGTAATTTTAAGCATTTGCGCCTCGGTTCCCGTGCTTGTGCTGTATATTTTGTTCTATAACAGGATTTTTGCCGTGACCTTCGACGAAACCTTTTCCAAGGCGACGGGCGTCAACTGTTCGCGTTACAATGCGCTTATTGCCGTGCTTACCGCAGTTACCGTTGTACTCGGAATGAGACTTATGGGCGCGCTTTTGATCTCAAGTCTTATAATTTTTCCGGCACTTACGGCAATGTGCGTGTGCAGGACCTTTAAAAGAGTGGTCGTGTGCTCGGCGGCAGTATCCGTAGTGTGCTTTTTTGCCGGAATATACTTATCCGTGCTTGCCTCACTTCCGACGGGCGCGAGCATAGTTGCGGTGAACGCGGTGGTTTTCTGCATATTCAAGCTTTTCGGCACTGTGAAAAACCGAATCTGACATAAATTTTGTTTACCCCCTGCAATGGAGAACTTTGTATAGTATAATTGTTTACAAAACATAGTTTTTCATCTGCAAGGGGGATTTTTAATAAAAAAGAGTATTGATTACGCTGTTGAGATCGATCATGCTTGCGCCTGCGGCAATGCCGGCGGTTTTTGTTGTCGATACGTGCTCAGATATTTGAAAATGTTGCACAAAAAATGACGCGTTTTGTTGTTTATAATGCTATTTTTTCTTGTTTTTTTGCCGTAAAACTATTGCAATTTTGTGCTGTATACTTTATAATAAGCTTGCCGCAAAAAACACGTACAACTGCGGTAAAACAACAATGTGAAAATATCACAACAGGAGAAATTGTGATATAAAGGAGAATGTTTTATGAGAGATAACAGAAACGTAAAAGACGCGGTGTATCTCATCGACGACTGTACGCTGAAAAACAGAAAGACAAATGTCCAGTCCGGCTGGGATTTTGACGACAGAGGACTTCCCGAAGACGTGGTGCAGGACAGACCTGCGCTTATACTTGCATCAAACGGCGGCGGAAAGTACCGGACGGTGCTCAAGCGTGAAATTGTACCGGTAAGAGAGGGAAAAGCCGGATTTGATTTTGAATTTACAATAGTAAGCGGCGACGGATTTTTCGCAGAGTTCTGCTCGGAGGACGATAAAACGGCACTCATAATAGAGCAGAAAGACGGAATGTTTTGCTGCGGAAAAAATGTGCTGCCGGTGCCTGCCGATAAAAAGACGCATTTCCTCGGCATTGACTTCAATATGGATACGCGCCTTGCGGAAATCACCTTCGGCGGCGAATTTGCCGGAACGTATCCGATAGAGTGCGGTTGCATAAAGCGCGTAAAAATCGGTTATGACGGAACAAAACAGGGCAGAGCCGAAGTAAACAGAATACATATGTACATAAATTATCTGCTGAACGATAAGTGCCCGATCTCGACCGACGGAAACCTGCCCTACGGCTGGAGAACGTACTCAAACGGCGCGGCGCGCGTTTACAGAAGCCGCTATTACGAGGGCAAAGAGCTTACGACATACGTCATAACAAGTACAAAAGGCTCGTCCGCAAGAGCAGTGCATGATTTTGCAAAATCGGACGGCAAGGTTGCTTTCTGCGTAAGATACCTTACCAAAAGCGCGGGACAGGACGTAAAGATCTCGCTTTTGTCGTCGGGTGAGCGCGTAATTACCGTCTGCGACGACGGCGAAAAGTCCATGACGCTTTCGGGAAAGACCGTAAGACAGCACAGCGTATATGTCTGGCAGTATCTCAGAATAGAAGCCGACGTAAAGACCGGCAAAGCCTTTATCAAGCATAACGGCAAAAAGTGCGGCGAGTTTGATTTTGATAAAAAGACAGAGTACATTGACGGCGCCGAAATTTCCTATGAAACCGCAGACGGCGGAGTGCTCAAATTTACAGATATAAGCGCATGGAATATTCTTCCCGAACCCGACGACTATGTTCCGGCACCCGTAATCCCCAAGAAAAAGGATTATTACGTCGGCATGAATATCTGCTCTCTCTGGAGAAACGGAGAGCATTGGGGCTGGGACGTAATCTCGCCTATGGAAGAAAACAAGACCTATATGAGTTACTATGACGAGGGACTTCCCGAAGTTGCGGACTGGGAAATAAAGTGGATGAAAGAGCACGGGCTTGATTTTGAGATGTATTGCTGGTATGCGTCGCAGACTACCGCACCCATATGCTCAACAAAACTTTCGGCTGCAATACACGAGGGTCATTTCAACGCAAAATACGGCGACGATATGAAGTTTTGCCTTATTTGGGAGGCGGCAAACGGGCCTCACCCGGCAAACGTGGGCTTCAGAGAATATGTCGTGCCTTACTGGGTAGACTACTTTTTTACCGATCCGAGATATATGACCATAGAAAATAAGCTTGTAATAGCGTCGTTCGGATTTCCGATAAAGGACTACGGCTCTCCCGAGGCGATAAAGGCTGATATGGATTATCTTGACGAAACCGCAAAGAAACTCGGCTTTGACGGAATAATCCTCATGGCGTGCTCGGACGGTTCTTTTGACAGATATGCCGTAGCCGGCGTTGACGCGCTGTACGCATATAACTGGGGCAAGTGGGGATATGACGGAGAGTATACCAAAAAGCGCATAACCGACATACAGAATAAAGGAAACATACACTTTGTTCCCACCGTTTCGACAGGATTTAATAACGTTGCATGGGCAGGCACGCGTTCTCCCCAGATGACTCCCGAAACAATGGGCGATGTGCTTAAATGGTTCAAGGAGGAAAATCTCCCGTCAAGACAGGGCGAGGACTGGAAGAGAAAGCTTGTTGTGTTCTCGACATGGAACGAGTACGGCGAAGGCACGTATATCTGCCCGTCGGGACTTTGCGGATTCGGGTATCTCGACGAGATGAGAAAGGCGTTTACAGACGCGAAGGAACCGCATACCGACGTGCGCCCGGACGAAAATCAGCTTGACAGACTCGGTTATCTCTATCCCAAGGGAAGAAGTCTGCTGCGCGCTCAGATGTATGAGGACGCGAATAAATTTAACTTTGTTGAGAGCGTAAAAGAGCTGAACAACGAGATTGCAATGAGTGAGATAGAGACGCAGAACGGCGTCGAACTCAAGATCGAAAACGGCAGACTGTGCGGCATTGGACCGAATTTCGACCCTCAGATATATCTCCATACCGAGATAAACGCAGATGTCGTCAAGGCGGTAAGAACCGATATGGTAACGTGCGGCCCCGACGAAACGCTGCCCGAAAAGAACGCTTACGGCACGTATAAGGAATGGAGACTTCTCTTTGTTACGGAGCAGGAACCCGTATGGACATGGAGTCAAAGCGTCGGCGCGAGTGTAAACAGAGACGGAACGCTTACGTTTGATCTTTCGGCAAATCCGCACTGGCACGGAAAGGTTACGGATATAAGATTCGATCCTACCGAGTATGCAGGTAAGTTTGCCGTTACAAAGCTTGAATTTCTGTCCGACAGAGATACCGTCCATACATTTATAGACGGCAAGGTCTACGATTCGACATACCCGGCGGTAATAAAGGACGGCGAGGCTTATATGCCGTTCGAGCCGCAAAAGGATTTCTGCCGCCTTATGAAACTGTATCATGAGTGGTACCGCGGCGAAAAGACACTTATGGTCATGGTCGGCGATAAAAAGGTGCTGTTTACGGTGGGTTCCGACAAGGTAATTGCCGGCGGAAAGACATTGCAGCTCAAGAAGCCGCTTGAAGCTTACGACAGTCTGCCCATGATTCCCATGAGCGTGTTTGATAAGCTCGGACACTGTAAGACGGCAATTTCCGAAAAGACGGTCAATATAGAGCTTTGCTGACGGTAAAAAAAGCCGTGCCGGTAAGGCTTGAATAACAAAAAAGGGCGCGCCGCATTGAAAAAACTTTGCAGCGTGCCTTGATTTTAAATTTTTGTTTTTTCAGAAATATAACGGCTGTTCTGCGCTTTCGGAAAAGTCCGTGTAAATGCGCTTTGCGCTTTCTTCCGGAGAATACAGCCAGCTGTCCATGTGAGTGCCGTCGAAAAAGTATTCCACGGGCTTTGAACGGAACGCCTGATCCGATACGTCTACTATCACAAGCTTTATCTTCATCTTTTCCGGGATAATGCTCTTTATGTATACCGCCGCACTCTGACCGGCACGTACGTCGGGACACCATTCTGCAAGTCCGGCAAGGTTAGGCGCAAGCTCCACGAATATTCCGTAAGGCTCTACGCTTCTCACAATGCCTGCGGCTGTTTCGCCGGCTTTGAAACGGCAGGCGTTCTGCTCCCATGTTCCAAGAAGCTCTTTCATGGTGAGCGTAATTCTTCCGCTTTGGGTGTCGTTCTGCTTTATAGCGCATTTTATAAGCTCGCCGTTTGAAAAACGCTGTGACGGGT
Source organism: uncultured Eubacteriales bacterium (assembly GCA_934446675.1). Lineage (GTDB taxonomy): Bacteria > Bacillota > Clostridia > Oscillospirales > CAG-382 > UMGS1387. The sequence goes on along the minus strand of CAKSEL010000005.1, from coordinate 76,336 downwards.
GGCTTATGCGCGATACCGAGATGCAGTCCACGCTTAGCAGCGCTATAAGACCCGTTCCTATGTCGCAGAAAGCTCCAAAAGGCTCCATGTGTGTTATCTTTGCGTCGGTTATGTCGCCGGGCGAGAGCAGCGAGATGTGATTTTCGTAACATTCAAGCTGTGCGTCTTTTCTCGAAAGCAGCGCGACGGGACACGCACCGCTCTTGTCGATGGATCTTACCTTGAAACACACCGGTTTTCCGACGCGCGTTATTACGGCAATGTCCTTTTGCTGTCTGCCGTCGGGATTGAATGACACTTCTTCTTTGGGAATTATTCCGCGTATTCCGTCGCCAAGGTTTACGCACAGATTGCGCGATGAGTCGCAAAGCTCGGCTCTTGCCTCGAGAGTAAGCCCGTTGTTCATGGCGTACTCCAGTCCCGGCAGCGTTGAAATAAGCTCGGCGTTTTCCGGTGTGTGCGATAATGCTCCCTCCGGAGCGTATGTATTCTGCATTGCACTTTCCTCCTGATTTGTGCGGCTGTTGTTTTCCGGTGTCTTTCCGACGTCCGGTAATTTTTCTGCCGTGCGTACTATATAGTTATTTCGGGAAAAGTTTATTTATTCAGAGTACGTAAAAAATGTTCTTTGTTTTTTGGGAAATTAAGGATTTGAAGTAAAATTTTTGTTCAAAGCTAACAAAACGGATAAAATGTTTTTGTGCAAAACGAAAAATATTCAAATTTACCCAAAAGCCGATTGATTAAATCGGGCAACAGTGATATAATGGTATGTATCTAAAAGTAGAAATATCGGTAAAATCCGATTTTTGCGTCAACACAATTTGGGAGGAAACTATCCATGAAAAAAATTTTAGCACTTATTCTTGCCGCTTGTCTTTTGTGTACGGCTCTCGCAGGCTGTTCCGGAAGTTCCGATGACAATACGGCGGCAAAGGAGGAGGACAAGGGTGCGATAATACAGACGTATCTTTCCAACCCTCCGGTAAGTATTGATCCGTCGGCTTTCTACTCTTCATCTGACGCGGTAAAGATAATGGGACTTATCTACGAAGGTCTTACGACGGTTGATGAAAACGGCAAGGTCAAAAAGGCGCTTGCAAAGAGCTGGGAAGATGAGGTTGACGAGAGAGACGACTATCTCAAACTCACCATAACTCTCAGAAATTCCCGCTGGTCGGACGGTATCGTCGTAGACGCGGACGACTTTATATATGCATGGACGAGAATACTTCTTCCCGAAAGCAATAATGAAAACGCGGCTATGCTTTATCCGATACTTAACGCGAAGAAAGTAAAAGAGGGACTTGTTTCGGTAAACGACCTCGGAATTTCGGCAATCAAGGATAACGTGCTTGAGATAACCTTTGAAAAGGACTTTACCGACGTCGATTACTTCTTAAAGCAGCTTGCAAGCCCGGCGCTTGTACCTCTGCGCGAAGAGGTGGTAACCGGCGACAGCTCATGGGCGTCCGCAGGCGGAACTTCATACGTTACAAACGGCCCGTTCAAGATTAAGACATGGAACTCCTCCGAGCTTACTCTCGAAAGAAGCGTATATTACAGAGGCGTCAGCGATTCGTCCTCCAATAAGGATAACAAGATCGTAAAGCCTTACAGAATAGTAAATCTCTACTCCGAAGGCAGAAAGCCCGACGCACAGGCGGAGAGATATGCAAATACAGAGCTGTTCTACCTCTCGCTCAACGGCGCGTCAAAGGATCTTCTCGCTTCCTACGGCAAAAAAGCAAAGACCGAGGAAATGCTCTCCACATACTGCATATTCTTCAACCTTAACGATCCGCTGTTTGAAGATGCGCGCGTAAGACAGGCGCTTTCGCTTGCAATAGACCGTTCAAAGATAGCAAACATTCCCGGAACGGGAGTCGAACCCGCAACCGGACTTGTTCCTTACGGAATTGAAGATACGTCAAGAAGCAAGGACTTCAGAAAACAGGGCGGAAACCTTATTCCGACCTCTCAGGATCTCGAAAAGGCAAAGCAGCTGCTTTCCGACGCAGGCGTGTCCGGCGGCAAGATAGTCGTAGAGTGCAGCAACGGACGCGACTTTGAAAAGACACTGATGAACTACATAGCTCTTTCGTGGGTTGACCTCGGATTTGAAGTAACAGTCAATACTCCTAACCAGAACTACCTTTACAATAAGGCAAACGGTGTATATCCGTTCGAGCAGAACGACGCAAACATTGTAGTTATGGATATTCAGTCCATGACGACCGATGCTTACAGTATGCTTACCGCGTTCTCCGGAGAATACGGCGGACACTTCATCGACGTTACCACAGGTCCTGACGAAGAGGACGTTGTATACGGTTCTCACTTCACAGGTTTCAATGATCCGGCATATGACGAGATATGCGCAAAGATCGTAAATGCCGCAAATACAAAAGACAGAACCGCTGCAATGCACGAGGCTGAACAGTATCTTATGGAACAGCTTCCCGTTGCGCCGCTCTTCTTCAACTGCGACAAATACGTGTCCCAGAAACTCTCCGGAATAAAGTACGACAAGTACGGAAGACTGAATCTTACAAATCTTAAGCAGAGCAGCTATAAGAAATATCTTCCCGTTGACGAGGCAAACTGACTTGCGCAGCTCTTTACGGTGCCGCAAGCCGATAAGAGAGTTTCGGCAATAAATGTAAAAATTACGGTGCGGAGCGTCTTTTCGGCGTTCCGTACTTGTGTTTTTGATAAAAAGATAAAGAGGTGTTAGCTTGGCATCGCTGTTTTCCGAACATGATTTTAAATTTCAGAAAAAATACGGTCAGAACTTTCTTACCGACGTTAAAATTCCGCGCAGGATCGCTATGGAATGTACCGATTATACGTTTGAGTCGGAGAGTGTTCCCGAAACAAAAGCGCCGTATCTTATGCTTGAGATAGGGCCGGGCGCCGGTATTCTCACAAGAGAGCTTTCTGACAGATTCACGCGCGTTGAGGCTGTTGAAATAGACGAGTCGTTAAAACAGGTGCTTGTCGATTCGCTTTCGGGACGCGATAACGTGTCGGTTTATTTCGGCGACATAATGGACGTTGACCTTGATAAATTTATTGCGGAGCGCGATACGGACAAGGACGGAAACAGGCTTGTGCCTTGCGTGTGCGCAAACCTGCCGTATTATATCACAACGCCGATAATCATGAAACTGCTTGAACAATACGGAAAATTTGCCTTTATAACCGTAATGGTGCAGAAAGAGGTGGCGCAAAGACTGTGTTCAAAGCCGTCCGACGACAATTACGGCGCGATTACGGCTCAGATAAATCTTTACGCGTCGGTAAAAAGACTGTTTTCGGTGCCGTCCGGGTGCTTTTTCCCAAGACCCAAGGTTGACAGCGCCGTGATACGAATAGAACCGTACAAAGTGCCGAGATTTACAAAAGAGCAGACGAACGGTGCGTCAAAACTGATAAAAGCGGCGTTCTCGCAAAGGCGCAAAACGCTTGTAAATTCGCTTTCGGGCATCTTTGCCGATATGTCAAAGACGGAGCTTTGCGATATTGTTTCCGAAACTCTCGGAATGGGCGCAGACGTGCGCGGTGAAAAGCTTGAAGCCGGAGATTTTGTAAAGCTGTATGAGACTTTGAAGGACAGAATATAACAAAGAGGATATTGACATGACCGGGATAGGTACAGCCGCAAACGTACTTGCGATAATTGCAGGCGGTTTGTGCGGACTCATTTTCAAAAAGGGATTAAAGCAGCGTTTCCGCGACATAATAATGGATTCGCTCGGACTTTGTACGCTGTTTATAGGGCTTTCGGGAGCTATTGCCGGAATGGTAAAGCTCGGAAGTGACGGAAATCTTTTGTCATACAATTCGTCGATACTTATAGCGAGTCTTGTTGCAGGTTCGTTTATCGGCGAGGCACTCAAGATAGAGCAGCGGCTTGAAAGTTTCGGAGAGTGGCTCAAGGAAAAAGCGGACAGAGGAAACCGCGATTCGCAGTTTGTGACGGGATTTATCACGGCGTCGCTTATAGTGTGCGTCGGAGCAATGGCGGTCATAGGGCCTATTGAGGACGGAATGAACCATGATCCGTCAATGCTTTATGCAAAGAGCGTGCTTGACGGAATAATAGTAATGATGCTTGCTGCGACATACGGAAAAGGCGTTATTTTTTCGGCGTTACCCGTCGGCATATTTCAGGGCGGTATAACGGTTATTGCGGCGCTTGCCGGGAAGTCCGTTCCGGACGACGTTGCGTTTGTGCTGTCGTTTGTGGGTTCGGTACTCGTATTCTGCGTGGGTGCGAACTTATGCCTGGGCAGAAAATTCCGTGTTGCAAATATGCTGCCGGCGCTTGTGATATGCTGCTTACTGAAGGCGTACTTTAGGTTCTGAGGGGCGGAGCATCAGGTTGGCTTTGGCGGAATAGGGAAATATTCTTCAAAGTGCAACTTTGTACTGACGCTTTTCTACGGAGAAAAGTCCTCCTGCGAGGAAAAAGTCCCCTGCGAGGATAAACCGTTCAAGGGACTACTCGCCCCTTGACAATCCCCGACGGGAGGATTTCACTCTAAAGAGTGTAAACGCGTACCGAAACAAACAGCGCCTCCAAAAGCTCAAAAACTCTCGTTTTGCACTGCCCCTGAAACTGTGTTGTGAAATCGCCGCGCGACAGGCGTGCGGATATGGGGTTCTGTACGAAGTTAAACCGGTTCGGGAAAAGTGTTACTTTTAATATACTCAAACAGTCAACAGGATTTACCTTTACGCTCGGCTCGCTGTCGCGAGATGACTACGGCTGAATGTTAATTTTATGTTTAGTTGGCTAATAAGTGCAATTTGGCTTTTAATTAATACAAAAATATACTCTGTGCATTGTGTTTATACTTTGCACAGAGTTTTTTACTATACATAAAAGTAACATTTGAACCAAGTTTCTTGCCGAAGGCAAGCCGGGCAGAAAGACAAGTCCTGTTGACTGCGTAATAACGCATAAAAATTGTATTTTTTAGCCTAAAACACAGTTTACGCAGACCGTAACGTGACATGGTATAAAAGTTGAACCGTGTCAACCAAAACATTTATTTAGAAACCAACCCCATCGAGCAGCGCGGAGCGTCTGCGAGCGATGATGGCAAATTTCGGAGGCGCTTGGAAATTTCACCGACGATTGTTTGATGTGTGGATAGGAAGCCGCGCTTTCGCTGCGGCGTTTGAGCGGCGAAAATCTTTTGTCCACCTTTTCGATTCCGAAAAGTGGGGGAATAGGGGTGCACATGGAAGTGAATTATTCTTTTTCGCCCAAAACAAGCGTCAGTTAGATAAACACAAAGTATCTTTTCTACTTTTTGATTCCGAAAAGAGGGTGTACAAAGTCGCACTTTGAAAAATATTTTCCGTTCCCACCCAAATCAAGCACTACCCGGTCAAACATTCTGTGTCTAAATAGTGTAAAAACTGTTACCTTACAGTAAATAATAGACATTTTAAGGAATAAATCTTGACAAATGCCCAAAAAGGTGCTAAAGTTATATACTGCATTATAATCGAGTAGTAGTCTGCCCGTTTTGAGCGGATAAAGGACGTACGACGCGGTTAAAAACCAAAACGACCGAGAAGTGAATGGAGTGATTGCATACCATGGTGAAGCCTTGCAAACTCGGCAATAACATCAGGTACAGCTTTTCAAAGATAGATGAAAAGCTCGAAATGCCCAACCTCATAGAGGTGCAGAAGGAATCGTATGAGTGGTTCCTAAACGACGGTATGAGGGAAGTCCTCGAGGATGTGTCTCCTCTTGTTGACTATACCGGAAACCTGTTTATCGAATTTGTGGATTTTTCGATAGACAAAACGCCGAAATACCCTGTTGAAGAGTGTAAGGAACGCGACGTTAACTACGCGGCACATCTGAGAGTTACCGTCAGACTTACCAATAAGGAAACCGGCGAAGTAAAGGAATCCGAAGTATTCATGGGCGATTTCCCGCTTATGACCGAGCAGGGTACCTTTGTCATCAACGGCGCGGAGAGAGTTGTAGTATCGCAGATAGTGCGTTCTCCGGGCATATATTACGAAGCAAGCGACGATAAGTCCGGTAAAAAGCTGTATGCCGCAACCGTTATCCCGTACAGAGGCGCATGGCTTGAGTACGAAACCGACGCAAATGATATTTTCTATGTCCGCATAGATAAAAACAGAAAGCTTCCGGTAACGGTATTCCTCCGCGCACTCGGTCTTTCAACCGACAGAGATCTTACCGATATGTTCGGCAATGACGAAAAGCTTAAGGCTACAATGTCAAAGGATCTTATGGAGAGCGAAGCCGAAAAGAAGGGCACATCTCCGTATGAAGAATCATTGAAGGAAATTTATAAGAAGCTGCGTCCCGGCGATCCCGCAATCGTAGAGAGCGCGCAGATACTTCTCAATAACCTTTTCTTTGACGCAAAGAGATACGATATTTCCGCAGTCGGAAGATATAAGTTCAATAAGAAACTCGCGCTCGCAAGACGTATCGCAGGCTTTAAGCTTTCAAGACCTGCCGTAAATCCCTTTACCGGAGAAGTTATCTTTGATGAAAATACTCTCCTTAACAGAGAGAGCGCACAGAAGATAGAGGACGCGGGCGTATCCGAGGTTTACCTCTATTCCCAGGATGTCGAGAATCCCGTAGAGTTCAAGGTTTTCAATAACCATATGGCGTTTATCGATAAGCTCGGAATAGTTCCGGAAAGCTATGACCTTTCGTCGCTCAATCTTGAAGAAAGAGTTAACGTCGGAGTGCTTCGCGAAATACTCGATACAACGTCGAGCGAAGAAGAATTCCTTGCAGCGTTCAAGCAGAGAAAGGCTGAGCTTATACCTAAGCATATTACACGCGACGATATTTATGCGTCGGTCAACTATATGCTCTGCCTTGCTCATAACTGCGGCAACGTTGACGATATAGACCATCTCGGAAACAGAAGACTGCGCAGCGTCGGAGAACTTCTCCAGAATCAGATGCGTATAGGCTTTACGCGTATGGAAAAGCTCGTCAAGGAAAGAATGACGATGCAGGAAACCGAGAACCTCACTCCTCAGAACCTTATCAATATAAGACCTATCGTTTCCGCAATAAAAGAATTCTTCGGCTCTTCGCCGCTGTCCCAGTTCATGGATCAGGCAAATCCTCTTGCGGAACTTACGCATAAGAGACGTCTTTCGGCTCTCGGCCCGGGCGGTCTTTCGCGTGACCGCGCTTCGTTTGAAGTCCGCGACGTACATTATACCCATTACGGCCGTATGTGCCCGATAGAAACGCCTGAAGGTCCTAACATCGGTCTTATCTCGTATCTCTCGACATACGCAAAGATCAATAAATTCGGCTTTATCGAAGCTCCTTACCGTAAGGTAGATAAGGCGACGGGCGTCGTTACGGATGCCGTTGAGTACATGACAGCCGACGTCGAAGACGAATACGTAGTAGCACAGGCAAACGAACCTCTTAACGAGGACGGAACCTTTAAGAATAACCGCGTAACCGTTCGTATACGCGAGGAAATCACCGAAGTCGAAAAAGAACGCGTTGACTACATGGACGTATCTCCTAAGATGGTGGTTTCGGTTGCTACGGCAATGATCCCGTTCCTTGAAAACGACGATAACTCCCGTGCGCTTATGGGTTCAAACATGCAGAAGCAGGCAGTTCCGCTTATGATGACCGAAAGCCCGATTGTCGGCACAGGTATGGAATATAAGGCGGCAGTCGATTCCGGCGTTGTAGTATGCGCCAAGGAAGAGGGTATCGTAGAAAAGGCAAGCGGTGATATAATCGTTATCCGCGAGAACGACGGCAACAGACATGAGTATCACCTCATTAAGTTCAAGCGTTCAAACCAGGGTACCTGCGTAAACCAGAGACCGATAGTGTTCAAGGGCGACCATGTAACAAAGGGTCAGGTAATTGCGGACGGTCCCGCAACAAGCAACGGCGAAGTTTCGCTCGGTAAGAACGCGCTCATAGGCTTCATGACCTGGGAAGGTTATAACTACGAGGACGCCGTTCTGCTTAATGAAAGACTCGTAAGAGACGACGTTTATACGTCGATCCATATAGAAGAATATTCCCACGAGGCAAGAGATACAAAGCTCGGCCCGGAGGAAATCACAAGAGATATACCGAACGTCGGCGAGGACGCACTTAAAAACCTTACCGATAAGGGTATAATCAGCATAGGCGCAGAGGTTAAGGCAGGCGACATACTCGTCGGTAAGGTAACGCCTAAGGGCGAAACCGAGCTTACCGCAGAAGAAAGACTGCTGCGCGCAATATTCGGCGAAAAGGCAAGAGAAGTAAGAGATACGTCTCTCAGACTTCCGCACGGTGAAAGCGGTATCGTCGTTGACGTAAGAGAATTTTCGAGAGAGAATTCCGATGAGCTTTCTCCCGGAGTAAATAAGGTAGTAAGAGTTTATATAGCACAAAAGAGAAAGATCTCCGTCGGAGATAAAATGGCGGGCCGTCACGGTAATAAGGGTGTCGTTTCGAGAATACTTCCTCCCGAAGATATGCCTTTCCTTGAAGACGGAACTCCGCTTGATATCGTGCTTAATCCTCTGGGCGTACCTTCCCGAATGAATATAGGACAGGTGCTTGAAGTTCACCTCGGTATCGCCGCAAAGAAACTCGGCTGGAAGATAATGACGCCGGTATTCGACGGCGCAAACGAAAAGGATATAGCAGAGTGCCTCGAAAAGGCAGGTATGCGTCCCGACGGCAAGTCGATACTTTACGACGGAAGAACCGGCGAACAGTTCGATAACCCCGTAACGGTAGGTATCATGTATTACCTCAAGCTGCATCACCTTGTAGACGATAAGATCCATGCCCGTTCCACCGGTCCTTACTCGCTGGTAACTCAGCAGCCTCTCGGCGGTAAAGCTCAGTTCGGCGGACAGAGATTCGGAGAAATGGAAGTATGGGCTCTCGAGGCTTACGGCGCAGCTTATACGCTCCAGGAAATCCTTACCGTTAAGTCTGACGACGTTGTAGGACGTGTAAAGGCTTATGAGGCGATAATCAAGGGTCAAAATATCCCGACTCCGGGCGTGCCCGAGTCCTTTAAGGTGCTTATACGCGAACTTCGTTCTCTTGCACTCGACGTGCGTGTGCTCGATGAGGACGGCAACGAGATAACGCTCAAGGACAGCAGCGCCGAGGAGATGGAAAACGTTAAGAACGTAGCTCCCGACGATGTCGGAGAAAGCGTCAAGGAATCCAACATGGAAGGCTTCTTCCTTGAGGACGAAAACGGCGACGCTGTCGAAGATGAAGAAGAGGACGAAGATGAATTCGACGATTCCGGCTTCTTTGACGACGATAAAGACAGCGACGGATACGACGACTGATAAAAAGCTCGTATATTTAGATTAAAAGGAGCGAAGCTAAGCAATGGGAAACGAACGCAATGAATTTGACGCTATAAAGATCGGACTTGCGTCACCCGATATGATACGCTCATGGTCATACGGTGAGGTCAAAAAGCCCGAAACCATAAATTACAGAACCTTAAAACCCGAAAGAGACGGTCTTTTCTGCGAAAGAATCTTCGGTCCGACAAAGGACTGGGAGTGCCACTGCGGAAAGTATAAGAGAGTCAGATATAAGGGCAAGGTCTGCGAAAAGTGCCATGTTGAAATTACCACAAATAAGGTAAGACGCGAAAGAATGGGACATATCGAGCTTGCGTGCCCGGTGTCGCATATCTGGTACTTCAGAGCTATCCCGTCGAGAATGGGACTTCTGCTTGATATTTCTCCGAGAATGCTTGAAAAGGTGCTCTATTTCGCAAGCTATATCGTAATAGATCCCGGCGAAGGCACCGGACTTGAGAAAAAGCAGCTGCTTTCCGAGCAGGAATATCAGAAGGCTTACGAATACTACGGCAAGGACTTCAGAGTGGGCATGGGCGCCGAGGCTATAAAAGAGCTTCTCCAGGAGCTTGACTGCGAAAAGCTGTCCGCCGAACTCAAAGCCGAACTCGAAACCGCAGTAGGTCAGAAAAAGGTAAGAATAATCAAGAGACTTGAAGTTGTAGAGGCGTTCAGACTCTCCAATAACAAGCCCGAATGGATGATACTCGACGTTGTTCCGGTAATTCCTCCGGATATACGTCCTATGGTACAGCTCGACGGCGGACGTTTTGCAACAAGCGACCTCAACGACCTTTACCGCAGAGTTATCAACAGAAATAACAGACTTAAAAAGATGATGGAGCTTCACGCTCCCGAAATAATCATCAGAAACGAAAAGAGAATGCTCCAGGAGGCTGTCGATGCCCTCATTGATAACGGCAGACGCGGCAGAGCGGTAACCGGTCCGAATAACAGACCGCTGAAATCGCTCTCCGAAATGCTCAGAGGTAAGCAGGGACGTTTCCGTCAGAACCTTCTCGGCAAACGTGTTGACTATTCCGGACGTTCGGTTATAGTCGTAGGACCTGACCTCAAGATCTATCAGTGCGGTCTGCCTAAGGAAATGGCTCTTGAGCTGTTCAAGCCGTTTGTAATGAAGAGACTTGTCGAAACAGGCAAAGCTTCCAACATAAAGGACGCTAAGAAGAAGGTTGAGCGCGTATATAACGAGGTCTGGGACGCACTTGAACACGTAATCAAGGATCACCCCGTACTTCTTAACCGTGCGCCTACGCTTCACAGACTGTCCATTCAGGCATTTGAGCCTGTGCTTGTCGAAGGCCGTGCAATAAAGCTCCACCCGCTTGTTTGTACCGCGTTCAACGCAGACTTCGACGGCGACCAGATGCCGGTTCACGTACCGCTTTCCGAAGAGGCTCAGGCAGAGGCAAGATTCCTCATGCTCTCGGCTAATAACCTCTTGAAACCGGTTAACGGACGCGCAGTTACCGTTCCTTCCCAGGATATGGTTCTCGGTTCGTATTATCTTACGCTGCTTAAGCACGGCGAACCCGGCGACGTTGTTGTTGACGAAAACGGCGTTGAGCATTATAAGACATTCCGTAACTTCGACGAGGCTATGATGGCGTACTCCGTCGGAGAACTCGGACTTCATTCTCCCATACGTGTAAGAGTTTCCAAGGAAATGCATGACGGTACCGTAAAGACCGGTATCATCAACGCAACTCTCGGACGCCTTATCTTCAACCGTCCGATTCCTCAGGATCTTCACTTTATAGAAAGAGACGAAACAAACGAACTCGATCTTGAGATCAACTTTGTCGTAACGAAAGACGAACTCGGTCAGATAATCGACCGTTCTATCAAGTACCACGGTATTTCCCGTACAGCCGAAGTTCTCGATGAGATCAAGGCAATGGGCTATAAGTACTCGACAAAGGGTTCAATTTCAATCTCGGTTTACGATATGACCGTTCCTCCGCAGAAGAAGGTTATTATTTCCGAGGGCGAAAAGCAGGTTGAAGCAATATCCAAGATGTATAAGCGCGGTTTGCTTTCCAACGATGAAAGACGCGAACGCGTAATCAAGGTTTGGGAAGACGCGACAAAGGACGTTACCAATGCACTTCAGGCAAACCTCGACGAGTTCAACCCGATCAAGATGATGGCGGATTCCGGTGCCCGCGGTTCTATCAAGCAGATAAGACAGCTTGCCGGAATGAGAGGTCTTATGGCTTCCACCTCGGGTAAAACAATCGAACTTCCTATTAAGGCTAACTTCCGTGAAGGTCTTAACATTTTGGAATACTTCATCGCAGCGCGCGGTGCGCGTAAAGGTCTTGCCGATACCGCACTCCGTACCGCAGACTCCGGTTACCTTACAAGACGTCTCGTAGACGTATCTCAGGACGTTATAGTACGTGAAGAAAACTGTCACGATACCGTAGGTCTGTGGGTTGAAACAATCCGCGACAATAACGAAATAATCGAACCTCTTGCAGACAGACTTCTCGGCAGATTTATAATCGGAGATATTACGGATCCCGCAACAGGTAAGATTATTGCAAAGGACGATACAATGCTCAATGAGGCTCAGGTCGAAAAGATCATTGCAGCCGGCATTGAAAAGGTACACGTCCGTTCAATACTCAACTGCCATGCAAAGCACGGTACCTGCGTACATTGCTACGGCGCCGACCTTGCCTCCGGCGAGCCTGTAAATATAGGCGAATCAGTAGGTATAATCGCGGCACAGTCCATCGGTGAACCCGGTACACAGCTTACCATGAGAACCTTCCATACCGGCGGTATAGCCGGCGGCGATATTACCCAGGGTCTTCCGAGAGTCGAAGAACTGTTCGAGGCAAGACGTCCCAAAAAGACAAGCGTCGTAGCAGACTTTGACGGTACGGTAAGCATTGTCGAGGATAAGAAGGTACGCCACGTAACGCTCACCTCCGACGGCGGAGAAAAGAAGGTTTACCTTATCCCGTTCGGTACACGTATGGTTGTAAACGACGGCGATACCGTAACCAGAGGTCAGGGACTTACCGAAGGTAATATCAGCCCTGCCGATATACTCAGAATCAACGGACTCAATGCGGTTTACAGCTATATTATCAAGGAAGTACAGCGCGTTTACCGTCTGCAGGGTGTTGAAATCAACGATAAGCATATAGAAGTTATAGCGCGTCAGATGACAAGAAAGGTCAAGATAGAGAACTCCGGAAGCACGGATATGCTCATAGGCTCGCTTGTTGATATTACCGAGTTTGAAGAAAAGAACGCACAGATAAGAGCGCGTCTTGAAGCAGGCGAGGTTGGTATCGCAGAGGCTGAAAGCTCTCCCGTACTGTTCGGTATCACAAAGGCTTCTCTTTCTACTGAGTCGTTCCTGTCGGCAGCGTCGTTCCAGGAAACCACCAAGGTTCTTACCGAAGCTGCTATCAAGGGTAAGGTCGATCCTCTTATCGGTCTTAAAGAAAACGTTATTATCGGTAAGCTTATTCCGGCAGGTACCGGTATGCAGATGTACAGAAACATCGAAGTTACCGATAAGGACGGAAATGAACTCGAAGTCGAAAAGGAAGAGCCGGCAGCAAATAAGTATGCCGATCTTGCAGGACTTGCGGGTGACGATGATAACTTTGACGACGTTAAGGATAACGACGGCGACAGCTTTGACGACGATGACGAAGTTCTCGGCGACGACGGACTTGACAGTATGCTTAACGCACTCGACGCAGCTCTCGATAAAGAGAACGGCAAGGACGAGGACTGAACTCCTTAAAAGCATAAAAACACACAGAGGGCACTCATTTTCCGGGTGTCCTTTGTTTGAATAAGATGATTTTTGTAATTCGGAAAGGAAATGCATATGAAAGCAGTAATTACAATGGAAAACGGCAAGACCATGACGCTTGAGCTTTATCCCGAAACCGCGCCTATTACGGTAGATAACTTTGTAAAGCTCGCAAAGGACGGATTTTACGACGGACTTATATTCCACCGCGTAATAGAAGGCTTTATGATACAGGGCGGAGATCCCGACGGAAACGGCTGCGGCGGCCCCGGATATTCAATTAAGGGCGAATTTGCGGCAAACGGCGTGAAGAATGACCTCAAGCATACAAGAGGCGTAATTTCCATGGCGAGAGCAATGGATCCCGACTCCGCAGGAAGCCAGTTCTTTATCATGCATGAGGACTCACCGCACCTTGACGGTCAGTACGCGGCTTTCGGCAAGCTTACCGACGGCTTTGACACACTCGACGAGATAGCAACCGTGTCAACCGACAGATATGACAGACCGAGAGAAGATCAGAAGATAAAGAGCATTGTTATCGAATAAGTAAATATCCTGTTTTTGAATTTGCCCGGTGCGTGAGTATATAAAACTTTCGCATCGGGTATTTTAGCGCAAAAAAACAGACCGGTTACGGAACCTATCCATAATCAGTCTGTAATTTGTGATTTGTTTTGTTGCCGGATTACTTAACTATCTTTATCCAGCCTTCGGGAGCTTCAATGTCGCCCATCTGAATACCGGTAAGCGTTTCGTAAAGCTTCTTTGTGGTCTTGCCCATTTCGTTCATGCCGCTGGGGAAACAGATTTCCTTGCCGTGATCGACGATCTTGCCGACAGGGGATATAACAGCCGCCGTTCCGCAGAGTCCGCACTCCGCAAAGTCCTTAACTTCGTCAAAGTAAACGTCTCTTTCCTCGACTTCAAGTCCGAGATATTCCTTTGCAACGTATAAGAGCGAACGTCTTGTAATGGACGGAAGTATGCTTGAAGATTTCGGAGTTACTACCTTGTTGTCCTTTGTTACAAAGAGGAAGTTTGCACCGCCGGTCTCTTCGACCTTTGTGCGTGTTGCGGCGTCGAGATACATATTCTCGTCAAAACCGTTCTGATGAGCGGTAACTATTGCGTGAAGGCTCATTGCATAGTTGAGTCCTGCCTTTATGTGACCCGTTCCGTGAGGAGCTGCTCTGTCAAAATCCGATACGCATATCGTAAGAGGCTTTGCGCCGCCCTTGAAATAAGGACCTACGGGTGTTGTGAATACTCTGAACTGATATTCGTTAGCCGGTTTTACGCCGATTACGGGATCAATTCCGAAAATGTACGGTCTTACGTAGAGCGTAGCGCCCGAACCGTAGGGAGGAACATAGTCCGCGTTTGCTTCAACCGTCTTTACGACAGCGTCAACAAAGCGTTCCTTCGGAAATACCGGAATTTCAAGACGTGCCGCCGAGCTTTCGAGTCTTTCACCGTTGAGATCGGGTCTGAAAAGTACAATGTGTCCGTCTTTTGTGGTGTAGGACTTGAGTCCTTCAAAAACGGTCTGCGCGTACTGGAGAACTCCGGCGCACTCGCTCATTGTGATCATGTCGTCGGTGGTGAGCTGTCCGTCGTCCCACTTGCCGTCCTTGAAATTGCTGACATATCTGTAATCCGTTTTTCTGTATGCGAAACCGAGATTACTCCAATCAAGATTCTTTGCCATATTAATGCCCCATTTCCGAGAAAACTTTAATTTTGTATAATTATAGCACACGCATATATTTTCTTCAAAGAATAATTTTGTTAATTAACGAGATGAATTTTGTAAATAGATGTCTTTTTTTGCTTTGAAAGATATGTAAACTTTCTGGCGCTGCGGGCATTTTGTGCCTTTTTGCCGTCAAAAACATATAAAACACTTGAAATATGTTTTGCCGTATGTTATAATTAATATATAAATTTGTAATCGGCAGACTTAAAATTTTTATGAGGTGATACAAATGTCTTTCCCGTCAAAACTTACCGCCTTGTTTCTCGGAACGGCAATGCTTGCCGGCTCTTTTTCCGTATGTACGGCGGAGAATATAATGATTCCGGAGATTACCGAACCGTATTCGGAGTCGGGATCCGAAGCTGTGCTCAGCGCAACGGCATTCAGAATATCTAGCCTTGAGGATCTTGAAAGTTTCCGCGCCGGAGTAAACACCGGTGTGCTTTCCGGATATGACGCGGTTCTTGTGTCGGACATTGATATATCCGGCGTCGAGTGGGTTCCTATCGGAACGAAGGATAATCCCTTTACCGGAGATTTTGACGGTGCGGGATACACGGTAAAAGGTCTTACAATAACAAAGCACAGAGATTATGCCGGATTTTTCGGCTGTACCCGGGACGCAAATATTTCAAATCTCAAAATTACCGAGGCAAATATAAATATATCCGGCGGACAGGGCGCCGTTTCGGCAGGAATACTTGCCGGCAGCGTTACCGCAATGACTCCGTCAACCACCGTGACGGTAGATAATATCTGCGTATACGGAGATGTAACCGTAACCTCGGCTACCGATAATGTGTATGCTTCGGCAATCTGCGGCAGGGCAAACGTTGACGCAGAGCAGAAAAACGCAGGTACCGTAAAGATAACAAACTGTAACGCAATTGCGGATATAAAGGCGGTTTCGTCAAAGAAAAGCGCGATTGCCGGAATTATTGCCGCCGATTTCAGCTCATATTCGACGAGAATTTCGACTATTGAGAACTGTGCCGCGTTCGGAAATGTAAGCGCAAACGCAAAGACCTGTGCATTCAGCGGAATTATTGCGGCAAACATAATGTCAACGGGAAGCGAATGGCTTTCGGAAAACGACGGCGCGGAGCTTTATGACGTTCTGGATATGCTTGTAATCAACTGTGTTGCCGGCGGAAGTGCCGACTCATACGGCTCGGTATACTCTCAGGCGGGTGTTATAGAGGGCAGCGCAAATTCTTATTCCTCTGTAATTAACTGCTATTATCTTGATACATGCGTTCTTTCCGCAAGAAAGCCTGCCGGTTCTTCGATACGCGAGATCGAACAGTACAGCGGAACAAAGATTACCGCGTCTGAGCTTGCAGATCTCTCGTTCCTTTCCGGAAAAGCTAAACTTGACACGGATAATTACTGGAACGTAAAGTATGAGATGCCCTGTCTTAAAGCGTTTGAGCCGGATACGTATACGATTAAAATTGATACCGGCAATGAAGAAACAGATATAGCCTATGATTTTGTTGAAGGCACAAAGGTAACTGGCGTGGTTCTTCCCGAACTTTCAAATGATGAAAACCGTGAATTTCTCGGTTGGGAAGGAAGTATTCCTTCGAGAATGCCGTCGGGCAATGTCACAATTACCGCAAAGTGGAAAGTCCTTGAAGAAATACCGGGAGATATTGAACGCGACGGAGAAGTAAATGTCAAAGACCTGGTTAAGCTTACGAAATACCTTGCCGGATTTGACGTTACGATGACAGATACCGATAAGAAGCTTGCCGACGTGAACGGCGACGGAGTAATCGACTCAAGAGATGCCGTAAAATTAGCGCGCTATATTGCCGGTAAAGAAATTAATCTCGGCTGAAACTAAAATTTGTTAAAAACATATTTTTTCCTGCGGTTGTTGCCTGCCGCAGGATTTTTTTGCGCAAAAAAGAGAGCATTAAGCTCTCTTGATTGTAAATATATTTAATTTCACCGCAAATGCGTCTTTACACCTCGATAAGCGTTATAGAATAAGGAGTAAGGTCAATTACTTTCAGACTTTCCTCACTTTCGCAAAAGCCGGATATGCCGTCTGTACGCGAAACCCTGCATACTTTGCCCGAAAGCCCGGTACAGTCAAGCTTTAAGTTTACCTCTGTGTCAGAGCTGTTGACAATGTATAAAGCGCAGTTCTTTTCATTTCCCGCAGCAATTGCATAGACGTTTTTTTCGTCGGTGCTGCAATAAAACTGCGTTCCGAGCTTTCTCAGCTTTGCAAACAGCTTAAAAGCGTAAAACTCTGCCGTCACGGCGTATTCTTCGGGATAGCTGCGCGGTATCTTTTCAAAGAATGAGCCCCACGGCGACAGATCGCCTGCATAGAATTCCGCCTGATCAACAGGACCGTTTTGCATTACGCATAACATTGCGCCTATCTTTGACGCGTGCTTTGCGCTGCCCTTGTCGAAGTATTCGGGATTCCATTCGTTAAGTATGCTTTCGGTATGAGTAAAGCCGTATCTGTCAAGCTCGCGCCTTGCATATTCCGCGTGCGACGCGCTCTGTTCGACCGACGCATAGGTGTGCCACGAGAAAAAGTCAAGCGGAGATTTATTCTTATCCGAGCTTATAAATTTCAAAAAATCATGGAAAAATTCTATAAAATATTCCGTTCTCGGAGAGGAATTTGCAGCCTTTACATGGCTGTCGCCGTTCGCGGCATAAAATCCGCAGCTTGCATATCCGCCGACCTTGATTTCGGGAAACTGCTCTTTGAGATAACGTGAAACAACCTTGTAATGCTCGAAAAACTGTTCCTTCGTGCCTTTCCACATGGGATTGTCCTCGATTTTTTCCTCGTTGTCGGGTTCGTTCCAGATTTCAAAATATTCTATGCCGTAATGAAAGCCGTCTGCCCAGCCGCAGTTGTAGTGACGGACAATATTTGCACATATTCTTGCCCATTTTTCGTTGTCCTTGGGCGGATATATGTGATACGCCTTGATTCTGTGACCGTTTTCAATGCTTGCGCCGAGACGGTAGAACGGCTTTACGCCTATTTTATCAAGTTCGCTAATGAGCCTGTCGGTAAAGGTAAAGTCGTAGGACGCGGGATCTTTCTCATCTGCGTTCATATCCGTAAATATGTTTTCGACATCGACAAAATGCGTTCCTCCGAAGCTGCCGCCGAAATCGTGCAGCCTGCAAAAGGGTACTTCAAGCTCCGCAAACTTTTCAAACAGGCTGTAATTGTAGTAAGAGATTATCGGCGCGCAGTTTACGCCGTTTACCGGTTTTATTTTTCCGACCGCCTTTTTAAAATCAGTGCTCAGAGTCATATGCATTAACCTCCGGAAAGCAAATTTTCAGTTTAAGGCTATGATATATAACCGCGCATATTTTGTCAATGCAGATTAAAGGCGGTTTATAAAATCTGACCGTATCTGTCGGAAATGCAGGTGTAACCGCGTCTCGGCTGAACCGCCCTGTATGCCGGACGTATTATCTTTCCGGCATTGATGATCTCTTCAAGCCTGTGCGCGCTCCAGCCCGAAATTCTCGCTATTGCGAAAAGCGGAGTGTAAAGCTCTTTGGGAAGTCCGAGCATTTCATATACAAAGCCGCTGTAAAAGTCAATGTTTGCGCTGACGCCTTTGTACATCTTGCGCTCGCCCGAAATTATCTGCGGAGCAATGCGTTCGACTTTGCTGTAAAGTGCAAATTCATCATTCAGTCCCTTTTCCACAGACAGCTTTTCTACGAATGTGCGGAATATTGCGGCTCTCGGATCCGAAACCGAGTATACCGCATGCCCTATGCCGTAAATAAGACCGGTCTTGTCGAATGCTTCTTTGTGAAGTATTTTTTCGAGATAATTTCTGACCTCGTCGTCGTCTTTCCAGTCCTTTACGTTCTTTTTTATGTCGTCGAACATTCCGCATACCTTTATGTTGGCGCCGCCGTGTTTAGGGCCTTTGAGAGATCCGAGAGCCGCGGCTATTGCGGAATATGTGTCGGTTCCCGACGAAGAAACAACGTGCGTCGTAAATGTCGAATTGTTGCCTCCGCCGTGTTCGGCATGAAGAACAAGCGCAAGGTCGAGAATCTGTGCCTCAAGAGGAGTATATTTGCTGTCAAGGCGCAGGAAATGCAGTATGTTCTCGGCAGTCGAGAGAGACGGATCGGGTTCGTGAATGAAAAAGCTGCGGCTGTTCTTTATATAATAGTTGTACGAGAGATAGCTGTAAACCGAGAGCATGGGGAAGGTGGCTATAAGCTGCAAACACTGGCGCAGAATGTTGGGAACGCTTGTGTCGTTGGGATTGTTGTCGTAGGCGTACAGCGTCAGCACACTTCTCGCAAGGGAGTTCATGACGTCGGTTGACGGCGCTTTCATTATTATATCTCTGGTAAACGAATCCGGCAGGGAACGGTAGCTTACAAGCGTGTCGTTGAACTTTTTAAGCTCGTCTTTATTCGGCAGCACGCCGAAAAGCAGCAGATACGTGACTTCTTCAAAGCCGAACCTTCCGTCCTTTACAAATCCGCTTACAAGATCTTCTATGTCATATCCTCGGTAATACAGCTTACCCTCGCAAGGCTCGTCCGTACCGTCGGCATTTTTCTTTTTTGAAACGATTTCGCTTATTTCGGTAAGACCCGTAAGAACGCCGTTGCCGTTGAGGTCTCGCAGTCCGCGGTTTACCTTGTGTTCAATGTAGAGTTTGGGATCTATTTTGCAATCGGCATTGCAGAGCTTTGCATATTTTTTTATTTCGGGAGTGATCTCCGAATAATCTCTTTCTTTTTTAATGATCTGCTTCATTGATTTCCTCACTTTCACAAATTATGTCAACCATTTTGTATATTTTACCATAAAATTAGCAAAAAAACAATTAACCTTATGTAAAGACTCCGTTTATTTTCGGTACGGTTTGTCGAAAAAAGCAAAATATGTGCAAAAAAGCACCGCAGTGTTTAAAGCCGCGGTGCGAAAAATTTTTTTACGCTTAGCCTATGCTTATCGACAGTGTGTAGTTTTTTGTCTGAGAACCGTAGGTAAGTGTTATCGGAATATTAAGACTTTCGCCGGAAACCGCGATGGAATCGGAGAGTGCGCCGTTCTTTACGGTCTTGCCGTTAATTTTAATTGTTGTTGCGGAGGAGGTGATCTGTACTTTTATTGAGTCTGTGCTGTCTATAACCGCTGCGGCGAGAGTTCCGTTTATTAAAGCTTCGTACTGGCTGCCGTCTGCTGCGGTTATTATGAGAGATTCTATTGCAAGGTAATCCTTTGCGGATTCGGTGAGGATATTTTCCGTAAGAGAAATCTTTTCGCCGTCTCCGTCGTTGCATACAAACTCGGCAATTATTTCGTACTGCGTTTCGGGATCAAGCTCGTCTATCGTAACGGATTTGTCCGTGCCTTCGCGCATAAGTACGTTGGTAAGTCTTGTTACTGTCTTGCCTGTTGCGGAATTCTTGTATTTAAGCGTGAACTTTCCGTCCGCATATGCTGTAAAGTCTATTTCAACGCTTGTGTCGGATGCATCGCCTACGTTCATTTCAAACGCAAGAGGTGTTGTGATGTTCTGTGAGAGAGTTGCCGACTTTGATCCGGACGAGGATGCAACATAAGCCTTAACCGTGTAAGAGGTCTTGGGATTGAGTCCTGTGAGAACAACTGTCTTTGCTGTACCTGCCGTAACGGGGAATTCCTTTGTTACGGTCGGATTGCCGGAAGAAGCTGCGGTAAGAACGAGCGTGCCGTCGGTGTCGCTTGTTACCGAGAAAGACGCGCTTGCAGCGGTTACGTTTCCGAGAGTGAATTTGGTAAGCGTAGGAACGCCGTCGTTTGTCTTGAAGTAAACTGTCTTACCGGTAACCTTGGTGTCGTCAGCATACTGGAACTTGTTTGAGGGAAGAACGATGTAGTAGTTTGTCGCCTTGTCAAGTTCGGTGCCGGGAGTAAGGGTTATGGTTTTTCCGTCTGTGCTTATCGTCGCGGTATAGGCAACGACGGTGCCGGAGGACGAGCCTTTTCTTAATTTGATGTTGTCGGTGATGTAGGTCTTTGTAACCGTACCGCCGCCGTATCTGTAAACCTTGCTTTCAAAAGCTATTGTAATATCCGTATTTGTGGATATTCCCGTCGCCTTGTTTTCGGGAGTGAAGGTAACGTCCTTGTTTACCGACGCGCCTGTTGTAAAGGTTGCGGTAGCCTTGGGGTTAAGGTTTTCCTTGCTGTCCGAGAGAGAACCTTCTACTATGACTATGCAGTAATCGGTATTGCCGTCAAGATAATCGTCGGGCTTTACGGTAAATGTGCGCTTGTCGGAACTCATTGTTACGGAAAATCCTACGGATTCGCCGTTTTCATTGTTCTTGTGCAGCTCTATTACGTTGTTTGCAAGATATGTTGTCGTAAGAGCCGACATATTGGGTCTGTAAACATACTCGCCGAACATTATTTGAATCTTGGACTTTACGTCAACGTCGTCGGTGCCGTCTGCGGGAGTAAATTCGGGAATAAGTACGGAGCTTGTCGAGAAATATGTGCTCGACGCCGAGTTATACTTGCCGGATTCGTTATACAGAGTTTTGTTCTTGAGAACTACATAGTATCTGAAATCCGAGAGGAGCTCTGTTTTGGGCGAAAGGGTTATTGTTCTCTTGTCGCTGCTTACGCTTACGTCGCAGGCAATTACTGCGCCTGTTGCGGTGCTGCGTCTGAGAAGCACGACCTCATTCTTTGTAATGTACTCTGCGGTTATCGGAACGCGCGTTGAGGAAGTGCCCGAAGTATACAGCGGATCGCTGAAAGTAAGGGTAATATCCGTTGACGTGGATACGCCCGTCTTTCCCGAAGAGGGAGTTACAACGGGAGCCATTGCAGCGGCTGTCGTGAAGTAGAACGAATACTTCTCGTTTACAGCCTTTCCGACAGAGCCTTTGAGCGTGCCTTCGTTTATTATTACGTAATACTTTGTGCTCTTTGCAAGCTCTTCGTCGGGAACGACGGTGATAACCTTTCTGTCGCTGCTTATGGTTGCCGAGAAGTTGACCTGAGTGCCTGTGGACGAGCTTTTTCTGAGTTCGATTACCGAAGCCATGAGATATGCCGAAGAAAGTGCGGTTCCGTTGGATCTTGTAAGAGCTTCGTCAAATTCGATCTTGATTTCCGGCATTGTGGAAATACCGGTGGAGGCGTTTACGGGAGATACTGTCGGCAGAAGCGTGTTTGAAGTGGTGAAATAAGAAGTTGTTTTTGCTATTTTTGTTCCGCTTGCGTTGGAGAAGTATCCGGAATTGATTATTACGTAATATTTTGTATTCGCCTCAAGATTTTCCGCGGGAGTTAATGTGATGATCTTCTTTGTGGAGCTTATCTCGGCGGTAAAGTCTACGTTTGTGCCGCTTGATGTGCCTTTTCTGAGTTCAACCGCGCCGGAGCTGATGTAAGATGCGTTTACTGCGGTTGAGGAACTCTGTCTCTTTATCGCGCTGCTGAAAGTAATCTTGATTTCGGTGTTCTGTTCAACGTCGGTAGCGGCGCGTTTGGGCGAGAATGTGATGTCCGCCGCGGTATCGTCGTCGCTGCTGTCGGAACCTGTCGTGAAGTATGAAACAATCTCGGAGTTGGTGTCGTCGTCGGAGTTGTAGAAAGATTTTGCGTCAATTACAAGATAGTATTTTGTGTCTTCCGCAAGGTCGAACAGCGGCTTTATGGTAAACGCACGTGTGGAGGTTGACGTAACCGAGTAAGAAACCGAAGATCCGGTCTTTGACGAACGTCTGAGCTTTACGTGATTTTTGATATATGTTGCTGTAAGGCTGTCTCCGCTCGAATTATAAACTGCCTTGCTGAACGATACGGTTATCGAAGGCGTAATGCTTACCTTTGTCTTTGCGTTTGCGGGAGTGATAACGGGAGAGGAAAGACTGCCGTCTGCGGTGCCCGATGAGTCGTCGGAGGTCGTTTTTCCCGTAAGCTTTTCGGGCTTTGTTTCGTAGGTAATTCCGCTTACGGCGTTGTATGCGGATTTGATTGTTCCGGTGCCTTCAAAGCTTACCTTTGACTTTACGTTTGCACTGTCAACTGTAACGTTCTTTGAGAGGGTAATTGTCGCGCCTGCACAGTCGGAGCCTATTTCAAGCTCTTTTATGTCGCCGTCCTGAATTACGAGGTTTGATTTTCCGGAAACGTTTACCTTGTCCGCAGTGCCGTTAAGCTTGATTATTGCGGATTTGTTTACGTTTATAACCGGGAAGTTTCCGTCGAGAACAACAGTGCCTGCATAGAGGTCGCTGCCGGAGAGTTCTACGGAGGCAAATCCGTCGCCGTCAAGTTCGGCGGGAGAAGAAAGCTTTGTAAGACCCGAAACCGCGGAATTTCTGTCAAGCTTTACGGTATTGTCGGAACCGTCGACGTTCATATTTACGGCAGAGGTGGAATAGAACGATGTTTCTACGCTGTCGCCGTCTATTGTTACAGTACCCAGAATACGGCAGTTGTTAAAACGTATTTCGGCGTCCGAAAGCTTTGAGTTGTAAACTATATTGTCCGTGAAAAGGACTTCCGAGAAAGTAGCCGAGCCGCCTTTTACGGTAAGGTCTCCGTTGTAGACGTTTTCATTTTCTACAAACTCGTATATAAGCTTTGCTGCCTGCGCTCTTGTAAGGTTTGACGCAGGGAGAAAACGGGATTTTTCGTCGCCGGTTATGTAACCCTTTGCGGCAACAGAGCTTACGGCGTCGCGCGCCCAGTCGGCGATTGAAGAATTGTCGGTGAATTTGCGCAGTTCAAATGTGTCGTTTGTCGGAACGGAAATTCTGTAAAGGATAACCGCGGCTTCCTGTCTTGAAATGAGGTTTTTGGGACGGAAAGTGCCGTCGGAATATCCGCTTACATATCCGGCATAAGCGGCTTTCTGCACTTCGCCGTAGTACCAGTCTATTCTCGACACGTCCGAGAAAGTCGAATCTTTCTTCGACGAAACTTTTACGGCGTTGTTTATCATTTTTGAAAATTCTGCTCTTGTAACCGTGCCGTCCGGCTTGAAAGTACCGTCGGTGTAGCCGTTGATGTAGCCTTTGTCAACGCCGTATTCGATGTACTTCTTTGCCCAGTGGCCGTTTATGTCGGTCAGCTTTGCGGCAGAGGCGCCGATACACAGCGATGCGGTGAGTGCTGCAGCCGTTATGGCGAGATACAGAGCTTTACGGAGGGATTTCATAAAATCTTTCCTTTCATTATGTAAACTGATTTTACTCATATTGATATAACTACTAATATAATACACCATATTTAGTATTTACACAAGAGTTTTTCGACAATTTTTTTCTTAATTTTCCTTAGTTTTTGCTGCAGAAAAGCAAAACTTATACAAGGCATATTTTTAAGCGGAAAAATCTTGTCTTTACACTGAAATTCGACGGAATGCGGAAATAAAAGTTCCGTTTCACAATACAAAAAATTCTTTTTTTACAAATTGTGCAAACATACGGATATTTTTGGCAGAATTGAACTTTGCCGCATATAATTCTGTTGTGGTGATGCAAATGTTCAAAGAACGCCTTACGGAAAATCTCACTTACTGCGCACAGATATATAACGGATGCGTGCCGTTTTGCGGAGGAACTACATATTCCTGGGCAAACGATACGGAATACTGCATGAACATAAAGAACAATACCGTGACGATAGTATTCCGCGGAACTGACAGCAAAAAGGAGTGGCTGTCAAATCTTGCGTTTTGCAAAAAGGTCATACCTTACGGAAATTATGAGTCGGACGTGCGTGTTCACGGAGGTTTTATAACCGCGTACAAAAACAAGCTTGTGCGTGACAGAATACATTTGCTGATTTCCGACAAACCCTGCAAAATTATAGTTACCGGGCATTCACGGGGTGCGGCGCTTGCCGTACTGTGCGCAATTGATTTACAATACAACTTTCCGGACAAGAGTATCAGCGTCACGACTTACGGCTGTCCGAGAGTTGGGAACGCGGCGTTTGCAAAGTCGTATAACAAGCGTGTCACCGATACCGTGAGGGTCGAAAACGGCAATGACATTGTTACAAAGGTTCCTCCTGCTATTTTCGGTTTCCGTCATGTCGGTGCAAGATTTGGCGTCGGCAACACAAGGCTGCCGTTTCTCTTTTCTTTTAACGCTCATTACCCTGTGCAATATCTGAAGGGCATTATAAACAGGTTATACTGAGTGGGGCGGTGCAGTTGGGGAAGTGGTAATTGTTTTGAGCTGGAACGGGAAATATTCTTCAAAGTGCGACTTTGTACTGACGCTTTTCTACGGAGAAAAGCTGTCGAAAAGCCGTTCAAGGGACTACTCGCCCCTTGACAATCCCCCGACGGGAGGATTTCACTCTAAAGAGCGTAAATGCCCTAAACATGGACTTCCGCACCTCAATTACCTTTACAAGCGCGACCGCTTTGCTACTACGGTACGTCCGTGTAGCTTACGGCAAAATCGCCGCGCGACAGGCGCGCGTATATGGGGTTTTGTACAAAGTTAAACTATTTTCGGGAAAAGTGTTACTTTTAATATAACTCAAACAGTCAACAGGACTTACTTCTCCGACCAGCTCGCTGTCGCGAGATGACTACGGCTGAATGTTACATTTATGTTTGGCTGGCGGAAAAGTGCAAGTTTGATAAAACTTAATACAAAAATATACTCTGTGCATTGTGTGAAACTTTGCACAGAGTTTTTTACTATACATAAAAGTAGAATTTGACCCGAGTTTCTTGCCGTCAGGCAAGCTGGGCACAAAAACAAGTCCTGTTGACTGCGTAATAACTTGAAAAAATTACTTTTTTGCACCCAAAACACAGTTTACGCAGACCGCAACGTGACATGGCACAATCATTTACATTATGTCAACCAAACCATTGTTAAGAAACCAGCCCCATCGAGCAGTGCGGAGCATCTGCGAGCGAAGATTGCAGACTTCGGAGGTGCGGAAAAGTCTTACCGACGATAGTTTGATGTGTGGAGAGGAAGCCGCGCTTTCGCTGCGGCGTTTGAGCGGCGAAAATCTTTTGTCACTTTTTCGATTCCGAAAAGTGAGAGAATAGAGCTGCACATGGCAGTGAATTATTCTTTTTCGCCAAAAACAAGCGTTAGTTAGATAAACACAAAGTATCTTTCCTCTTTTCGATTCCGAAAAGAGGGTGAATAGGGTTGCACATGGCAGTGAATTATTCATTTTCGCTTTAAACAGGCAAAAATATTCTAAATTCACCCGCCCTGAGTAAACCTGTAATCCGCTTTAAAAAGAACTTGTTTCGCACGCTTGTTGACTTGTACATAAATTAGTGGTAAAATCATAGTAATAAAACTTTCTCCGGGAGCGTGAAAAGTATGGATAAGAATAAATATGATATAATAAGACTTCGTATGGAGAGAACGGCGCAGGCGCTGCGTAATAATAATATGTACTGTGAGTGCGCGGATAATTGCGAGGAGGCGCTCGAACTCGTTTCGTCGCTTATAAATCCCGGCGATACCGTCGGTGTGGGCGGCTCTATGACGCTGTTTGAATCGGGCGTTATCGAATTGCTGCGCTCGGGCTCGTATAATTTTCTCGATAGATACGAAAAGGGGCTGTCGGCTGAGCAAATAGGAAAGATATATCGCGAATGTTTCAGCGCCGACTGCTATATAATGAGTACAAACGCCGTAACGGAACGCGGAGAACTGTATAACGTGGACGGTAACGGAAACAGAGTGGCGGCTCTTACGTTCGGCCCGAACAGCGTTATAGTAATTGCAGGATATAATAAGATAGTGCGTGATCTTGATGAAGCTAAAAAGCGCGTCTGTGAGATAGCTGCTCCGGCAAACGCCGTAAGACTCGGACTCGATACGCCGTGTACACAGGCAGGACGGTGTCTTAACTGCTCGTCGGATAAACGTATATGCGTGTCAAGCGTTGTTACCGGCAGACAGCAGCTCAGACAAAAGGACAGAATAAAGGTAATACTTGTCGGTGAGGAGCTCGGATATTAATAATGCCTAAGAAAAAAATCAATGTTGTGCTGCTTGAACCCGAAATTCCGCAGAACACGGGAAATATATCGCGTACCTGCGCCGCGACCGGAGCAAGCCTTCACCTTATAGAACCGTTCGGATTTGAAATTACCGACGCAAAACTCAAAAGAGCGGGACTGGATTACTGGAAATATCTCGATATACATTATTATAAAAATATTGATGATTTTTACGATAAGAACCCCGGCGGTCATTTCTTCTATTTCTCGACTAAGGCGCCGCGGTGCTATACCGAGGTCGAATATCCGGATAACTGCTTTCTTGTTTTCGGTAAGGAAACCGCAGGAATACCCGAAAGTATACTTAAAAAGAATCTCGATAAATGCGTAAGAATTCCTATGCTTGAAAATCTGCGCAGCCTTAACCTTTCAAATTCGGCAGCCATTGCGGTCTATGAAGTGCTGAGACAGAATAATTTTGAAGGACTGCAAGAGGCGGGATTTTTAAAAGACATGATTAAGTAACGGAGGATCTTCAATGCTTATAAACGCAATCAGAAACGGCTTTTCGCGTGAAACTTTTGTTCAGCTTTTGCTGTATATACCGATAATACTCATTTCTCTTACCGTGCATGAATACAGCCACGGATATGCCGCGTATAAATGCGGAGATATGACGGCGCGCAATTTCGGCAGACTTACGCTCAATCCCTTAAAACATCTTGACCCGATAGGAACCGCCATGATGCTGCTGTTCGGCTTCGGATATGCAAAGCCCGTTCCGATAAATCCGAGAAATTTCGGCAAGCCGAGAAGAGATATTTGCATAGTCGCGGCGGCAGGTCCCGTTTCAAACCTTGTTCTTGCGTTTCTGGGACTTGCGGTTTACAGATTTTCAAACTTTATTGCCTTTGACCTTGTGAGAATTCAGAGTATAAGCACGTTTTACGGTATGTGGTCGATTTTTGCATACAGCTTTGTTTCGGCAAATATAAGCCTTGCAGTGTTTAACCTTATACCTCTGCCGCCGCTTGACGGTTCAAGACTTGCGTCGGTGCTGCTGCCGACAAGAATTGCATATGCGATAGAACGCTACGAACAGTATATCATGTTTGCGGTAATGCTGCTTTTGTACTTCGGAAAGCTCGACGGAATAATCTTTTTCTTTTCAAATCTTATATTCGGGCTTTTCAACAGCTTTCTGTCGCTGTTCCCGTGCTTTCTGTAATAAAGAAAAGGAAGTTTTTGCAATATGACGGAAAATGTAACGGATATTGAAACGGCGGTTTCGCCGGACGCCGGAAAAATAGATGATGAGGTGCTTGCGTCGGATCTCTATGAGACGGACGAGCCTATGTATAAGCTTGAAATCTTTGAGGGACCGCTTGAGCTGCTGCTGTCGCTTATAGCAAAAAATAAGGTTAGTATCTATGATATACCCATAGCGCTTATACTTGACCAGTATATGGAGTATCTTCATAAAATGGAACAGTTCGATATGGAGATAGCGTCGGAGTTTATAGTTATGGCAAGCCAGCTCATGGTGATTAAGTCGAGAATGCTGCTGCCGAGAAATAACGAAGAAGAGGACGATCCAAGACAGGAACTTGTCGATATGCTTCTTGAATATCAGAGGGCAAAACAGACAGCCGTTGTTCTTCACGAACGCGAGTTTTCGTATTCCGGACGTTATGAAAAGCCTCCGGAACAGCTTGAAGATATGAAAAAAGAGGAGTATAAGCTGCACCATGATATAAGCCTGCTCCAGGACGCATATTTAAGGGTGTACTCAAGAAAAATCGAGCTTATGGAGGCAAACGAGAATACGCAGAAGCTCGATAACCTTATACGCACTACACGTCACGTCAGCGTGAACGAAAGAATACTTCACGTTATGAAAATCCTTGTGCGTAAAGGAAATTGCGACTTTGCCGGACTCTTTGAAAATGCCGAGTCGAGAAGTGAGATCGTGGCGACATTCTTGGCGGTGCTTGAGCTTATCAAGGGCAGAAGAATAGTAGTCGAACAGATTTCTCAGGATAATACCGATTGCCGTCTTGTGCTGGTAAGGGATAAAGAAAAAGACGCATAAATATAATATAAAATAAAAAATTCAGCAGGAAAGCCAATCAGCCGACCTGCTGTTTTTGTTGTACCGTCAGTTTTTTTCGGATTTGAAAAACTTAATTCTTTCCTGTTCCGTCATTTCGTGAATTGTGTGCGTGACGCTGCATATAATATAATCGAAATTCACTTCAAGGTTAAATTCTATGCACGTGTGCCTTGTAAAATTCAGCGTTACCGAGTAAAATACCTTTTCTCTGCCGTCTTTGCGGCGCTTTGAAAGCTTTACCGTGTGCATTCCGTCGGGTATAAAGAAACCTCCGCCCGATGACGCAAAAAATCCTTTGCCGTCTACGCTGAAATAGGTGTCCAAAGGCGTTCTTCCGTTTATTTTTACCGCAGCTGCCGCCATCCGTGCCGTTTTTCCTTTCCGCAGATTTTATATATCTTTATATAAGTATATACTTATATAAGTGAATTGTCAAGAGGATATATATTCAATAAAATATATATTGAGGTGATAACCTTGGCAAAAATAAGACTGACACTCGAAAAAATGCTTGCAAAAAAGAATATCACACGGTATGAACTGTCAAAACGCACTGGGATAAGGTATCAGATAATAGATAATTACTATAAAAATAAGGTTACGCGCTACGACAGCTATGTGCTGGAACGCATATGCACGGCGGCAGGCTGTGAAATATCCGATATACTCGAATATGTAAAGGAATAATTATGCGTAAAAGCGCACATTGTTGTAAAAAAAGAATATAAGTAAAGCCCGGAACGGAATTAAAAACCGAACCGGGCAATTATTTTGCTATATGTTTTTATTCTGCGGCGTTGTACTTTTTGGCTTCTTCGATTATCTTTGCGCAGTTGGGAGCGGGAACTTCCTCGTAGCGTACAAAGTCGTAATCAAATCTTCCGCGTCCCTGTGTCATTGCACGCAGTGAAATTACGTAGTTTGCCATTTCAGCCTGCGGCGCTTCAGCCTCGACTAAGGTGTAACCCTCGCGTTTTTCGTCGGGATTCATGCCGAGAACTCTTGCGCGTCTCTTGTTGAGATCTCCTATAACGTCGCCGACAAGCGAATCGGGCACGGATACTTTAAGCGCGCCAACGGGTTCGAGAAGTACCGGAGAGGCTTTGGGCAGACCTTCCTTGTACGCAAGCTTTGCCGCAAGCTTAAAGGAGATTTCGTTCGAGTCAACCGGGTGATATGAGCCGTCGTAAAGGTCGGCTGCAAGATTTACAACCGGGAATCCTGCAAGAACGCCTTTCTGCATTGCCTCAAGCAGACCTTTTTCAACTGCCGGATAAAATCCTTTGGGTACGCTTCCGCCTACAACGCTCTGTGTAAAGGTAAGACCTTCGTCGGCGCCGGGCGAGAATGTGATCTTTACATGGCCGAACTGACCGCTGCCGCCCGACTGTTTCTTGTGTTTGCCCTCTACCTGAACCGATTTCTTTATTGTTTCGCGGTAGGGAATACGAGCCTGTGTAAGATTTACCGACGCGCCGAAACGTGTCTTTAGCTTTGAAACCGTAACGTCAAGGTGCATATCTCCCAAGCCCGATACCGTCATCTGATGCGTCTCGGCATTGTTCTTGTAGGAGAGTGTCTTGTCCTCGTCGAGCAGTTTTGCAATGCCCTGAGATATTTTGTCCTCGTCGCCCTTTGCCTTAGGTTCTATTGCCATGGTAAGGTACGGAACGGGATATTCGATGGGAGCATACTTGATTTTGCCGCCGAAGGTGTCGTTCGTGGAGGCTGAGGCAAGCTTTGAAGTAACGCCTATGTCGCCGCAGTTGAGCATATCGACCTCCGTCTGCTTTTTGCCGCGGATAACATATATATGCGCAAACTTTTCGGCATTGCCGTTTGTGAGGTTTGTGAGCGTCATGTCCTTTTTCAGCGTGCCGTTCATGACCTTGAAGTATGACATCTTGCCTACAAACGGGTCGGCAACCGTCTTGAATATGAATACAGCCGTTTCACCGTCGGGATCGGGCTTGATCTTCTCGCCGTTCTCGTCTCTTTCGCCGTATCTGTCAAGAGGATTGGGGAAAGACGCGGCTATAATGTCAAGCAGCGGTGCAACACCCATGAGCGTTGCCGCAGAGCCTACCATTACCGGTGCGATAGAGCCGTTTATTATGCCGAGATTGAGAGCAGTCTGCATTTCTTCAAGCGTAAACTTTTCTCCGGCAAAGAATTTTTCCATCATCTCGTCGCTTGTTTCCGCAAGGGACTCCACAAGCATATCGCGGAATACGTTTACCTTTTCCATGCTCGCGTCGGGTATCGGCATTTCCTTTATGGTGCCGTCTTTTATGTATTCGTAGCCCGTAAGTGTGATAAGATCGACGTATCCGAGAGGTTTTCTGTCAATGATTATCGGTATTGCGACAGGGCAGATTATGTGACCGAACTTTTCGCGCATTGCCTCTATCGTATTACCGAAGTTTGCGTTGTCGTCGTCCATTTTGTTGACAAAGAAAGCTTTGGGTATTCTTGCCTCTGTTGCATACTCCCATGCAAGCTCGCTTCCTGCGTCAACGCCGCTCTTTGCGTCCATAACTATAAGCGCCGTTCCCGAAACTCTCAGAGCCTGCTTTACTTCTCCGGCAAAGTCGAGAAAACCGGGTGTGTCTATGAAGTTTATCTTGCTGCCTTTCCAGAACAGCGGAGCAACTGAAGCAGAAATCGAAAATTTGCGCTTGATTTCTTCAGCGTCGCAGTCGCATACCGTGTTTCCGTCGCCGGTCTTGCCGAGACGTTCTGTTTCCTTAGCCAAAAACAGCATTGCTTCTGCGAGTGAAGTCTTTCCGTTTCCTCCGTGTCCCAAAAGACACACATTTTTTATGTTTTTTGTGTCGGCTGATAAATTTGCCATTTCCTGTTGCCCCTTTCCGGAATATTTGCCGAGTTAAACTTATTTCGGATAACTCTTTAAATCTATTATACTATATATCGAGTTTGTTTGCAATATGCAAATATGCTTGAAAAATCGCACTAATATTTGTCATATTTGCACAAAACACGGCAAAAAATAACAGCTCGGCACGATTGCTGCGGAATACCGCCGTGCCAAGCTGAAATTTGATGTGATAAAAAGGTTTAAACTTTTATTTGCTTAAAAACGAGAATACAACCGCAGGCAGACACCAGAGAAGCTGAAGTCCGACAAAGAACGAAACCGTAAGAACGGGAACCGCGCCGGTAAGCGTGAGAGCTGCGGCGATTATAATGCTGAGAACCGAGCATACTGTGCCGACAACGGTGTTTGAACGGTAGATGTTTCTGAGCTTGTCAAGGCTTATAAAGCCGTGGAGAAAACTGTGAGCGCCGGTGAGTGAAACTATGCTGCCGTTTGAGGTCGTTTCAGGCTCTTCGGAAAGTGTTTCGGGGGATTTTCTGATAACCGAAACG
Source organism: uncultured Eubacteriales bacterium (assembly GCA_934446675.1). Taxonomy (GTDB): domain Bacteria; phylum Bacillota; class Clostridia; order Oscillospirales; family CAG-382; genus UMGS1387. Next base: position 43,898 of record CAKSEL010000005.1, on the reverse strand, counting down.
GGGTAATTTGTTCCCTTGAGATTTCCGCAGATGAGCTGGTTGTTTATGCAGGGGTCAAAGGTCTTTACGCCTACGCATACGCCTGCATTGTAAAGACTGTGGAGTATAGGCTCAAAACCGCGGTTTACCGAATACTTTATGTAGAACTTTGCGGCAAGTCCGCCGTTTACGGACATATACATAATGCTGCCGAGAGACTGCAAGAAGGATTCGTCTATGTTGTCCGACGGAGTTGCAATGTCAAAGAGTCTGAAGAAATTGCTTGTGCCGAGTAAAATTTCCATGTCGTCGAGCTTTATTCTCAGTCCGTCGGGAGAATGTTCTATGACAGAAGCCTCTCCTATGTGCTCGTCGCTGCCCTGTACGGAATTTGCAAATACGTATGAAAGCGGACCCGGCAGTTTGTCGAAAATGCGCGCCATGTAGATTATAACCCTGTCGATTCTGTGGTCGCCGTATGTGCGAATGCTTGAAACTTTGACGTTCTTGGGAGGAAATACCTCGGTGTCGTCAAAGGATATGATACCGGCCTCGGTGTATGCGTCGCAGGCAGCCTCGCCTATAAACGCGGTCTTTGACTTTGCGGCTCTGAGCGAGAAAACAAGGTAGGGCAGAGCCGTTGCCAGAAGAAGATTTACCGGAAGGGAAGCGAGTATTACGCCTGCCCCGACTGTTATGCCGTGATAGATGTCCGAAGTCATAAATCCGGAAAGCACTCCGCAGACAACTCCGACAATTATTCCCGTTACCGCAAGCTTAAAGCAGGATCTTGTAGCTTTGGGCGCGGCAAAAGTCTTTTTGAAGAAGCCGGAAATAAAGCTGTTTTTTGAAACGGTGAAAATGGTAGTGTCCTGTTCGAGATATTTTGCGAACGCGCCTGCCTCGTCGGAGGTTGCGTCAAGCTCGGTCATTGAAAACTTCGGCTTTTTGGAGGCGGCAATGCAGAAAGATGTCAGCGCCGTGTATGACTTTATAAAGCTGTTGACCGAGAGTATTACAAGCGCAAGACAGCCGACCGAACAGTAAGAACGCAGCGACGGGCTTGTTCCCGCAAGCGTAATGGATATAATCGTATAAAGCGTGCATACGCACAGCGTAACGGCGCAAAGAAGTTCCGGACGCGCCCTGTGCGGATTAAGGCTCTTGAACGCGCGTTTTACACCGTCAAGGTTGAAGATAACGCCGAAGAACATGATCTGAAGCATGGAAAGCGCGTATACAACACCGTATCTTCCGGGTTCAAAAATTCCGGGGTGTGACTTTGCCGTTCCTGCGGCACTTTCAAAATATATGCAGAAAATTGCTGCGGCAATCGTCAGTATAACCGACAAAACTCCTTTAAGCGCGTTTGAACGCAGCTCTTTGATTATTAAAGTTTCCTGGTGCGGATCGGTGTACTCACATTCGGGTTCGTCGTCGGAAAACAGTGCGTCGTACTGCCTGTTGAAATTTTCTCCGAGCCTGCCGGAAGCAAATACGTCGGTGTATTCGTCATGCGGTTCGCTGTCAGTTATGTCGGAGCTTTCAGCAGACGGGTGGTTTCCCGAAAGCATTGCAATGTCGTCGTTTGAGATTACATCTTTGCGGCGGCGTCTTTTTTTCTTTTTTGTTTCGGTCTTGCCCGGATCTTCGCCGCTTTCGGTACTTTCCGAAATAATCTCCGGCGTTTCGGCTGCGGTGTCGGTATCGTCAAAACCGTTGTCGGCAAGACGGCACAGCTCGTCTATCTTGTCGTCAATGCTGCTTGTGTGAGTTGCATTGAAGTAGCTCTTTGCGCTGTCCTCAAGTTCTGAAAGGTTAAGTTCCTCGTGGCTTATGCCCTCGGGAAGATCCTTTGCGAAGGTGAATACTGCGGTGTCGTTGTTTGAGACCGGCGATGAACCGGCACTGCCGTTTTCGGAAAGACTTTCGGAATTTTCGCCGTTTTGCGAATCTATATGTATCTCGGATTTTTCAACGGTAATTTCGTCGCCGTTTTCAGTATTTCCGCCGTCTGTTTCGGCGGCATCATTCTGTGCGGCAGCGTCGTCAAGAGAATACTGATACGGCTCGTCACTGTTTTGGTTTTCCGCAGCGGAATCAAGTTGGGTTTCCGTGCCGCCGTTCATAACGGCATCGTTTTCCGATCTGTCTTGCTTTTTGCCTGCAAACAGCCCGGCAAGACCTGTTTTGCCTGAATTTTCGGGAAGGTTTTGCTTTTCTGACATTAATCTGACCTCCGTTGTTTTTGTTTAGTTCTGACCTCTCTGGCTTATGGCTCTGTAAAGCAGAACAGCCGCCGCCGTCGAAACGTTGAGGGAATTTACCTTGCCTCTCATGGGTAAGGAAAGAATGTAATCGCAGTTTTTCTTTACAAGCGGCGATACGCCGTTTTCTTCGCTGCCGAGGACTATTGCGCAGGGAACGTCAAAATCGGCTTTTGTGTAGTCTGTTCCGTCCGCCTCTGCGGCAAATATCCAAAGACCGAGCTCTTTGAGCTTCTTTATGGTTTCGGTGACGTTTACGCACTTTACCGCGGCAAGATGTTCGACTGCACCCGCAGAAGCCTTTGCGACTGCCGGCGTGATGCACGCGCTGTTGCGTTTGGGGATAATAATGCCGTGAGCGCCTGCGCCCTCTGCACATCTGATTATGGCTCCGAGATTGTGCGGATCGGAAATGTTGTCCGCTATGACTATAAGCGGTTTTTCGCCGCGCTGCTTTGCAATTTCGAGCACGTCCTCTATCGTCACATATTCTTTTTCAGAGGCTATTGCGACGATACCCTGATGCTGTTCATAGCCGCAGAGCTTGTCAAGCTTTGCCTTTTCCGTTTCGATAAGAGGAATTCCGCGTTCAAGCGCGGTAGCCGCAAGAACCGTTATAGATCCTTCGCGCTGACCCTTCTGAACGTATATCTTTTCTATCTGTCTGCCGGATTTTAAGAGTTCTCTTACGGCGTTTCTGCCGGGAACCGAACCGTTTGACAGACCTTCGTCAAATCCTTCGCCGTTGTTGTAGGTTTTTCCCGAACCGGGATTTGCGTCGCCGCGTCTGTTACGTGAAGAAAAGTTTTTCTTTTTGCCGAAATCCTTTTTTTCTCCGTTTTTGGAATTGTTGTTTTTGTTGTAGCTCATTTTATAACCTTTCGGGAAATGTTTTTTGAAAAATGCGTGTATTTTCGCCGCAAAACGGCATAATAACTGACTGTATAAATACTCTTTTACATTATAACACATATTTCGGCATTTGTACAGAGAATTTGCGAGAAAAATGTTGGAAAATTTTAAAAAATGACAAAAAAGGCGTTTTGCCTTAGAGTTTTCACCTTAAAAAACAAATATCCGCCGCGTTTTTGTGCGCAGCGGAGTTGTATTGGTATATGAATGTCTGATTGCACCGCGAAAGAACGGTTCGTAAAAAGCGCTTACTGATTGGCAGGGCTCATATCCTGTACCGCGAGTACGACTTCTGAGGCTTTTTCAAGCTGAGCGTCGGTAACTTCGACGTTTTCGGAAACCTGTGTGTTTTGCGGAATTTCATAATCCGGCACTATGCCGTCGCCGTCAAAGGAAGAACCGGACGGAGTTGTGAAAAGCACGGTCGAGAAGCTTACCGCGCCGTCGGACAGAGGGAAAATGCTCTGAACGGTGGCTTTGCCGTAGGTGGTCTCGCCGACTAAAGAGGCACGTCCAAAATCTTTCATTGCTGCGGCAAAAAGCTCAGCGCCGCATACCGTATTGCGGTTTACGAGAACCGTTATGGGATAAGAAAACTGATTTACGTCGCTTTTGTAGGTCTTGGCCGAACCGTCGCGGTCGGCGCCGGTGATAGTTGTGCCGTCGGGAAGTATAAAGTCCAAGAGCGAGGCGACATTGTCGATCTCTCCGCCGGGATTGTTTCTTATGTCAATTATAAATCTGTCCGCGCCGTTTTTGATAAGCTCTTCGGCGCCTGCCTTGAAATCGTCGGTCACGGTGCTTGTAAATTCGCTTATTGATATTACGCCGACGTTATCGTGAATTATGCGTGTGCTTATGCCGTTTACCGAAACAATATCACGCGGAACGGTGATGTCCTCCGAGGTTCCGTCGCTTTTCCTGACCTTTAAAAGCACGCTTGAATAAGCTTCGCCGCTGCCAATTTTGAGCATTGCGCCGTAGAAGCCCGATTCGTTCACAGCAACGCCGTTTACGCTTGTTATCGTGTCTCCCGGAACAATGCCTGCCTTTTGTGCGGGAGAGTCCGCGTAGACGTTTACGACGTAAATTCCGTTCTTTGCCGAATCGTACAGCGAGCTTATGCCGATACCTACTGACGAACCCTGTGCGGATGCCGCAATGTAGTCGGAATACTGTTCGGAATTCATGTACATTGCGTATCTGTCGCCGAGTCCCGAAAGATAGCCGCCCATTGCTCCGTCGATGAGAGAGGAGGTGTCTGCGGCATATACGGATTTGCTCTTTACAATGCCGTCAAGCGACGTAAGGCTTTCGGAAAGCGCGGTTCTGTCTGTGGCAACCATGTTTGCCACACGTTTTTGCCAGGAATCGTTTACCAGGAGAAACGTCGTCTGAAACGTAAGTAAGACAGTCGCGGAAAGAGCAAATATATACATAGGTATTTTCAACGCGTTTTTGTTTTTGTTCAAGGTATCGCCGTCCTTTTTGTCAGATTCTTGTAATGATAGCGTATCTTTATAAAGTCAAAGGACTGTCTTTTTGCGGACAGCCCCTGAAAAAGTCTTGATAAATTTAAAATTCTGCGGTTCAGAGACCTATGTATGGCGCAGGATTTACCGCAACGCCGTTCTTGTAGACCGTAAAGTGCAGATGGTTGCCTGTTGACCAGCCGGTAGAGCCGACATATGCTATTGTGTCGCCCTTTTTGACGGTCTGACCTACGGTTACGTTGAGTGAGCTTGCATGGGCATACAGCGTCATTATTCCGCCGCCGTGGTCTATGGTTACGTAATTTCCCCATGAAGAACTGTGGCGTGCGATTACTACTTTTCCTGCGTCTGCCGCGTATATGCTTGTGCCACGCGGTGCGGGAAGATCAAGTCCGTTGTGGTTTTCGGTTTTGCCGCTTATCGGGCTTGTACGTGTTATAAATCCGCTGGAAACCGTCGTATATGATGAGGGCAGAGGATAGCCCATTGTGCCGGAATAAGCTGCGTTGGAGGACGCGGTGTTATTCTTTCGCTGTTCCTCGTAAAGAGCCTTGATCTCGGCGTTTATGGCGTTTGTTTCGGCAAGCTTTTTCTCGTAGAGAGATTCGGCGTTTGCCGCGTCTGCCATATACTGCGTCTTTTTCTGATTTGCCTCGGCTATTTTTGCGTCGTACTCTTTTTTGTCCTGTTCGAGCTGATCTTTGTATACAACGCTTTCGTCCTTGGAATTTTTCTGTTCTTCGCGCGTCTTTTCAAGACTTGCCTTTGTTTCGGAAAGCCTTTCGAGAACATTGTTGTTGGCTCTGAAATGATATACTATAAAATCCACTCTCGAAAGAAAGTCGCCTATGTTCTCCGAACCGAAAAGAAGATGAAAATATGTATCGCTGCCGTACATATACGACATTCTGAGCATATTGTCAAATATCTTTTGCTCCTCGGCTTCTTTCAGAGAAAGCTCCTCGATCTGCTGTCCCTGCTGTTCGTAAAGAACGTCAAGCTGATTTATGAGCGTTTCCATGGTTTTTATACGCGTGGAGAGCAGCGTTGTTTCGTATTCGAGGTTCTGAATTTCGGTTTCGAGGTTTGCCGCGCCGGATTTTGCGGCTGCAATCTGTTCTTTGAGCTTTTTTGCGTCGCTCTGAATACCCGAAAGCTTTGACTGAAGCTCATGTATCTGTTTCTGGCTGTCGGAAACTGCGGCGTATGCCGAAAACGAGCGTGATATATCGACTCCGGCGTTTATCATGACTGCGGCAGCCATAACGCATGAGAGTGCGAGAACGCAGAATACGCGGCGCAATGATAATGCTTTCACTTTGTTTTCCGCCTCCTTGAAAACGGGTAAAAAGGGTTTGAGTGCCTGTTTTAAACGCGCATATATCTGCGTATTGTTATAGCCGTGCCGAATACGCCTATGAACAGACCTGCGCCGAAGAACAGCGCCAAGAAGATGTTGTTAAGCTGCGCATACGGGATTATAGACACAAAGCTGTACTGCTCGGCAAGACCTTCGACTATAAAGGTGTATATGTACCACTGGGTAACATATGAAATGCTTGCCGCAACGAGCGAGATTATAATGCCTTCAATGATAAACGGCATGGTTATGTAGGTTTTTGTGGCGCCTATGTAGCGCATTATACTTATTTCAAGCTCTCTGGAATGGAAAGTAAGCTTTATGGTGTTGGATATTACGAAGACCGATACCACAATAAGCACCGCCATGAGCCACGTACAGCCTACGGAGATTATATTCTTGAATTTTTCTATATTTATTGCAATTTCACGGCTGTTTCTTATGCTGTCAACGCTGTCTATCTTGCCGAGCTGATATATAAGCGCGTCGAGCTTGCTTACGCTCTCGTACTCTATTCTGAAAGAGTCGGGGAGAGGGTTTGTTTCGTCGTCGTAAGAGTCAAAGAGATAAGAATACTGATCGCCGTACTTTTCGCGCTCGGATTCAAGCGCTTCGCTCTTTGAAACGTATGTAACGCTCTGAACGTTGTCGAGCCGCTGTATTGCCTCTTTGGTTTCTTCGACCTGTTCGGCGTTTGAATCAAGCTTTAAGTAGCATACGACTTCGTTGAAATTGTCGAGTTTTTCAAGATTGAAGTTGACGTTCATAACAAGCGTTAAGAATATGCCGGTAACAAGCAGCGAGGACAGCAGAACGAGGATCGACGCCACGCTCATAAGTCCGTTTCTGAATACGCCCTTGAATCCGTCTTTTATGAACGTGAATAATCTAAAGTTCCTCATCAAACATACCGCCTATTCTGTCATTGAGCACAGAGCCGTCGCTTATTGTGATAACTCTTTGCTTGTAGTGGTCAACAAGATCTTTTTCATGCGTTACGACAATTACGGTCTTGCCGAGCTTTTTGTTGAGCGTAATGAGAAGATCCATTATTTCGATACTGAGTTTGGGGTCTATGTTTCCCGTCGGCTCGTCGGCAATTATAATGTCGGGATTGTTTACGATTGCGCGCGCAAGCGCAACTCTCTGCTGTTCGCCGCCGGAAAGCTGAGACGGAAAGGACTTCATTTTGTCTTTAAGACCTACAAGGTCAAGGAAAAACGGAACTCTTGTCTTTATCGTGCTGCCCGACGCACCTATAACCTGCATTGCAAAGGCAACGTTTTCGTATACGGTTTTCTTGGGGAAAAGTCTGAAATCCTGGAAAACGACACCCATCTTGCGTCTGAGATACGGAACCTTGCCGTTTCTCATCTTGTCAAGACGGAAACCGTTTATTATAATTCTTCCGGAGGTTACTTTTTCCTCTCTGAGAAGCAGCTTTGTAAGTGTGGTTTTTCCGGAACCGGACGGACCTACGATAAATACGAATTCGCCGTCGTCAATGGTTAAATCGACGTCTTTTAAAACGTATTTTTTGTTGTCATAGGTCATGGAGACGTTTTTGAATTCGATCATAGTAAATTCCTTTTATCAGTATTTTACGGGTTTTGAGGTTAAGTATTTCTTTACCATGAGCGCGACCTTGAAGGTTATGGCGTGTTCGAATTCACGCAGGTCAAGACCGGTGAGCTTTCTGATTTTTTCAAGTCTGTAAACAAGAGTGTTTCTGTGTACGAAGAGTTTTCTTGAGGTTTCCGAAACGTTGAGGTTGTTTTCAAAGAATGCCTGAATAGTCATGAGAGTTTCATGGTCAAGGCTTTCAAGCGAACCTTTCTTGAATACCTCCTGCAGGAACATTTCGCAAAGCGTTGTGGGAAGCTGATAGATAAGTCTGCCTATGCCTAAGTTTTCGTAGCTGATTACGTTTTTCTTTGTGTCAAAGACCTTGCCGACCTCTATTGCGACCTGGGATTCTCTGAACGCCGTTGCAAGATCCTTGATGTTTTCGGCAACCGTGCCGATACCTACCGTAATCGAGAGGAAGAACTCGGCGCTTACGGTGTCCACTATGGAATGAGCGATCTTTTCAAGCTCGCGCAGATCCACGCCTGCCTTTGTTTCCTTTACGAGAACAACGTCGTTTTCGCCTATGCTTATAACATAGTCCTTGTTCTTGTCGGGAAACATATTCTGCATTATGTCATACGGAATAACGTCGCCCTTTTCGGTAAAGCGCACGAAGAATACGGCTCTGGGGGTGTCTGCGTTGAAGTGCAGCTCCTTTGCCTTTATGTAAATATCGCTCGGAAGAATGTTGTCGAGAATAATATTTTTGATAAAGCTTGATTTATCGTACTTTTCGCCGTACAGACTCTTTATGCTTGCGAACGAAACGCATAATACCGCGCTTATGTCGGCAGCCTCCTTGTCCTCGCCCTGAACCATTGTGATGTAGTCGAGCTTGGAGTTTGTTTCGGAAAGTCTGTATGTGTAGCCGTCCTTGCAGATTATCGGGTTTTCTGCGGAAAGTTCTTCGAGTATATCCGTGTGATCCTCTCCGATTCTGACAAGCTCGCTGCACGCGACTGTAAATCCTGCGTCGTCAATTACCGCAACCGAACGGTCAACGTTCTCCTTCAACTGGTTGATTACGCTTTGAAAAACTCTTGTGGACATTCTTTATCTATCCTTTCTTGTCCCTGTCTGTAAAGGGATTATTCTCTGATAAGTCTTAACGTGTAGATTATAGCCGCTATAATGTACTGTACAAGCAGAATAACCAGCATTGCGTTAGGCGTGAGATACGCAGGCGAATTTATTGCGAAAATACCGGGAGTGTTTGCTGCGACGAATGTGCGCCAAAACATGAGCGCCGCCCAGATAACAAGCGAAATATATACGGGTATAAAGAGGTATCCGCGTCTGTGTTTTCCTTTGCGCACCTTTGCGTTGGAGAGCTTCATGGGAACGAGTATGCAGACTGCGGCGAAAATAATTATCGACGCTATTTTGAAAGCAACTATTGCGGGTTCCGCTCTCATTGCGGTAAAGTACAGCGTAAGAGCAAACAGCGCGTTCATTACCGAATAGAACAGAAAATCAAAGTTGTAAAGCTTTGAGATGTAGTATATAAGGCTGACAATTATCGTAAATACAAGGAAAAAGGTGTGTCTTGAGCTGTTAAGCTCGATGCCGAAACAGAGGAAGAATACGGCAATGTAGCATATAAGTCCCAAGGCGTCCGTGCTTGAAAATATCTTCATGCTTTCATTAACCTTTTTGACTCTGCATATAATAAACCATATGATTCCTGCGGCTGCAACAATGCCGACGGGTATCATAAACAGCGGATTTCTGCATAACATATAGAAGTTGTAAGTCATGTTCTGACCCGTAGCGTGGCGAAGCAGCGTCGTCGCGTTCATTTTGAGCGTGAGCACTATGAATATGCACGCCGCGGCGAACACTCCGCACATTTTGTAAAAGTCAACGTCCGACTTTGAAAGCTTATACTGTTTGTTTATGTTTTTTCCTGATGACAAAAGAAACACTCCGTATCTTAGTAAATTTTAAAGTCTGTAATTTGTTTTGGTTTGTTTATGAGAGATTGCCCGAACCGTACATAAGAGCCGACAGCACGCATAACGGCGCCGTTTCGGCACGAAGTATCCTCGGACCGAGAGTTACCGGCGTTATTCCGGCAGAATTTGCCTTGCCAGCCTCGTTTTCGGAAAATCCGCCTTCCGGACCTACCATAAATGATATGCTTTTGGGAATTTTGTCCGCAAAAAGCGAATTTAAAGACGTTTGGCGTTCGTTTTCGTAGCACATGAAGCACATCTCGTCGTTTTTCATGTCCGAAAGAGCCTCGTCAAAGCTTATTGTTTCGCATATCTCCGGAATAATTCCGCGTCCCGACTGCATTGCAGCCTCGCGTGCGATTTTTTGCCTGCGTTCAAGCTTTTTTCTGTCGCTTTTTCCGTCCGGGCGCGAAATGCACCTTTCGGTAAGCACGGGAATTATTCTTTTCACGCCGAGCTCCGTGCATTTCTGTGCGATAAACTCAAACTTGTCGGACTTTACAAGCGCCATGTAAAGACTTACGTCAATGTCAGGCTCGGTATTGTTATTTTGCGTTTCGAGAATCTTAAAGAAAGCCGTGCTGCTGTCCGCGCTCTCAAATTCGCACATATAATCTTTTCCGACTCCGTCGCAGAGGGTGAATTTTTCGCCGGGCTTTGTGCGCAGAGAATAAATAATGTGCTTTGCGTCCTCGCCCGAAAGCGTTATTCTGCCGTCCGCAATGTCTCCGGGACTTATAAAGAAGCGTGGCATAGAACTATCGCAGCCCATTCGCTGCTTTCTGCAAACTCGATAACCTTAAAGCCTGCCTTTTCAAGTGCGTCTGTGACTTCGGCAGATCTCTGCGAGATAATTCCAGAAACGATAAGCCGTCCGTCGCTTTCAAGAACCTTCTTGAATACCGGCGCAAGCCAGATTATGACGTCCGCCACGATATTTGCCGCAATAAGGTCGTATTTTTGGTTGCATACAACGTCGTAAAAGTCCTTATCGTTTAAAATGTTTCCGGCAAGAACCCTGTACGACGATTTGTCAACATGGTTTTCGATGTAATTTTCTCCGGCGATCCTCGCGCTGTTTTCGTCAATGTCAACCGCCGTTATTTTCGACGCGCCGAGCTTTGACGCCGCAATGCCGAGTATTCCGCTGCCGCAGCCCATGTCGAGCACGCTGTCGCCTTTTTTCAGATACTTTTCTATCTTTTCAAGGCAAAGCTTTGTCGTGGTGTGCGAACCCGTGCCGAAAGAGCTTGACGGGTCGATCTCGATCACGGTCTTGTTTTTCAGTTCTTCCGGTAGAGTTTCCCACGACGGCTTTATGCAGAGATTTTCTCCGACGGGAAAGGGCTTGAAATACTGTTTCCAGTTGTTTTCCCAGTCCTGTTCTTCAAGCGTCGTGTCGCCCGAAAGCTCAAGCGTTCCGAAAAGACCGTCCCTGTCCGATAGTTTAAGCTGATTTATGCCGCTGCGTATTGCCTCAAGCATTTCAAAGCCCTGCTTGTTCTGCGGAAGATAGAACGTGACGGTGGTTTCGCAGCTTTTGAGCTTTAAAAGGTCGTCCTCGATGTAGTCGAAATAAACCTCTTTGTTTTCAAGAAAGCTGTTGAAATCCTCGCTGTCCTGTACTTCGTATCCGTTAATGCCGTTCATGAGCAGTATGCCCGATACCGGCTCTATTCCCTGTGTCGTAGTGTGTACGACTGCCTGTGTCCAAAGCATTGGATTTCCTTTCGTTATCCTGCGCAAAAATGCGCGTTTATGTGCAGATTGCACTAATTTGTCCGCGGCGGTAAAATTCGCAAAATGCCACAATACAAATAATTATATACTATTTTAGCTTTTTTTGTGCTGATTGTCAATAGTGTAAACGCTAATTTTTATGAAAAGTTCATATATTTACGACATGAAATTGGGCAATAAGTATAATTATTAAAAATACCTTGACAAAGAACGCCAAACATGATAATATTAATCTGTAATCAGAAATTTGACATATTACATAAAAAACCATATAATGATAGAGGTGCGGAGCTTATAAATAGCCGTGCGGTAAAATCCGTTTTGTCAGCGGAGTTCCGTGCGCGCCGCAAGGCGGTGAGAAGTGAAAGGAAGTTCTGCCGAAGCACCGTATGACAAACGGAGGCTGGGCATGCGGCAAACAGCCGTATGACTGTCACAGAACCCTTGGTAAGAGAAAATACCGAAAACCGGTTTTGTGTTGAGCTATCGGCGGCAAGACGGCTTTATACAAAAGATGCCGTTCAGCCTTAAACGCAGATAAGCGAACCGACGGCACTCGGTTCGTTTTTTTGTATGCTTTGTTATGTGCGTTTTTCAGTCAAAATATTCTAAGGGGGATTCTTATATGAAAAAGCAGATCGCCGAAGGAGCTATGACAGCCCTTATAACGCCAATGAAGGACGGCAAAATAGATTTTGACAAATTCGGAAAACTCATCGAGGATCAGATAAAGAACAGCATAGACGCGCTTGTAGTCTGCGGAACCACCGGCGAGTCGGCGACTCTCAACGACAACGAACACAGAGAGCTTATAAAGTTCTGCGTTGACACCGTTGCAAAGCGCGTACCCGTAATAGCCGGCACCGGCAGCAACGACACAAACTATGCAATAAGCCTGTCGGAGCATGCGTGCGAACTCGGAGCCGACGCCCTTCTTCTCGTAACGCCTTACTACAACAAGACCTCTCAGAGAGGCATAGTAAAGCACTTCAACGCAATAGCCGACCGCGTTGACAGACCCATGATAGTCTATAACGTTCCGTCAAGAACAGGTCTTAACATAAAGCCCGAAACATATAAGGAGCTTTCGTATCATGAGAATATAGTTGCGGCAAAGGAGGCAAACGGCAACCTCTCCGCCGTAGCCGAAACTATACATCTCTGCGGAGACGACCTCAAGATAATATCCGGAAACGACGACCAGATAGTGCCGATAATGGCGCTCGGCGGAATAGGCGTAATATCGGTGCTTTCAAATCTTCTGCCTTACGAAACTCATAAAATGTGCAAGGATATGCTTGAAGGCAGAACCAAAGAGGCTGCAAAAGCCCAGATAGAATACATACCGCTTATAAACGCGCTGTTCTGCGAAACAAACCCGATTCCCGCAAAGGCGGCAATGGAGGCGCTCGGTTTCTGCACGGGAGAACTCAGACTTCCTCTTGCAGAGATAAGCAACGAGAACAGAGAAAAGCTGTTCTGCGCAATGAGAGAAGCCGGACTTAAATTCTGAAAAAAGACGGTACTTAAAAAAAGAATTCAAATAAGGGAGGGCGCACGGACGGAGGTTTTGTTTTACTCCCGATGTGCGCCGGTTTAAATATTATGACAAGAATAATAATCAGCGGAATAAACGGAAGAATGGGAAAAGCGCTTGAGCAGATGTGCGAGAACAGCGACGAATTCGAGATAGTCAGCGGAATAGACTTAAATCTCGGCATACCGCATACTTTTCCGACGGTTTCCTCTCCGGACGAGCTTGACGTAAAGGCGGACGCGGTAATAGACTTTTCCCACCACAGCGCGGCAAACAAGCTTTGCGCATACGCTGTTAAGACGGGAACTCCCGTTGTATTTTCGACGACGGGTTATACCGACGAGGAGCTTGAGCTTATAAAAAAGACCTCCGAAAGCGCGGCGGTTTTCAGAAGCGGCAATATGAGCGTCGGTATAAATCTTATAACCGAGCTTGCAAAGAGAGCGGCGTCGGTGCTGTCGGATTTTGACGCGGAGATCGTTGAGATGCACCATAATCAGAAGCTTGACGCACCCAGCGGAACGGCGCTTATGATAGCCGACGGAATAAAGTCCGTAAGACCCGATTCCGAATACGTGTATGACAGAACCAAGGAGAGAAAAAAGCGCGGAAAGAACGAGATAGGCATACATTCCGTGCGTGCAGGTTCGATCGTCGGCGAACACGAGGTAATTTTCGGCGGTGCGAACGAGGTCATAAAGATCAGCCACAGTGCGCTTTCGCGTGAGGTTTTTGCAAGCGGAGCACTCAAAGCCGCGGCGTTTCTCAAAGGCAAGAAGAACGGAATGTACAATATGAGCGATATGCTTGCGGATATAATCTGAAAAATAAGTTAAAAAGGCATAAAAATTGACCGGACAGAGTAATTTCAATTTACTTTGCCCGGCTTTTGTTTTGTATAGAGGTGCGTTTTTATGACATGGTTTTGAGCATTTCCAAAGTGACTTCGTAAAGACAGCCGTTTCCGCTTTCAAATTTCTCAAACTCGTCTTTCATGTATTCCGCCATGCGGTGCACTTCGTTTCCGCTGCTGCCGGCAATGTGAGGAGTGAGAAAACAGTTTTTCAGCTTGTAAAATTCGCTGCCGTCCTCCGGAGGCTCCGTCACGGTGACGTCAAGCAAAGCCGTGATATCGGGACGCTCTTTTAAAATTTTGAACAAGTCCTCTTCGACTATCTGCGCGCCGCGCCCGGTATTGATGAATACCGAATTTTTGCGCATTGACGAAAACAGCGCATAGTTTAACATTCCGCGTGTTTCGGCGTTGTTTGCAAGGTGGTTTGAAATTACGAAACATTCCCCGAACAGCTTTTCAAGCGTGCATTTTTCCACGCCGAGCTGCTTTGCCTTTTCGTCGGGCAGAAACGGATCAAACACAAGGCAGTCAAGTCCGAGAGCCTTTACTTTGCTTATAACAAGCTTTCCTATCATTCCGGCGCCTATTATGCCGACCTTTTCTCCGTAAACTCCGGGATATTCCGAAAATCTTTTCTTCATGGCTTTCCATTCGGATAAAGACGATATGTGCTCCGAGCAGAAATAACCTTTAAGCGCAAGAACAATCTGCGCCGCCGTATACTGCGATACCGGAACGGCGTTTGCCGCCCATGCCGAAAATATCTTTACTTTGCAGTTGAGAAACTGTCTTGCAAAGCTCTGCACCGTGCCTGCGGCGTAAAATACGCATTTCAAATTCGGAAAACAGCGCTTTATTTCGTCCTCCTCAAATGTCGGCATACCCCATGTGGAGAAAATATATTCGGTATCCGAAAACTTTTCGGGATCTTCAAGAACGTCGCTTTTGGTGTAAATTTTGTCCGCATAAAGCCCGGCGGTCTGCTTTAATTCTTCGGTAAGGCTTTTAGCGTAAACGCGGTTTAAGTTAAATTCAGATTCGCAAAGAAAAATGCTTTTCATAATTATTCCTCCGTGATACTTCTTAAAGAATCCGCCTCGGTTTTAAGCGAATCTATGCTGTCGTCGGGCATGAATTCCAGAAGCAGCGTCTTGTCAGCGTCAAACTGCGAAAGATAGGTTCGCCATGCGTCTTTGGCTTCGATCAGCGGATACCTGTTCTTGCCCTCCCAGTTGAAAACGTGAATGTTCTCGGTGTACGGCGAGAGAAGTTTGGCACAGGCAATGTTTTCGTCGAAAGATTTAAACTGATTGGGCTGCCAGTACATCTTGAAATACGGCGAATTTACGTATTTTATAAGCTCGTATGCGGCCGTCTTGTCGTCGGTGTATGTGTGGTTGTGACACTCAAGGCAGAATTTCACGCCGTTTTCCTTTGCAATTTCCGAAAGGTCTTTACATTCGAGGAAGAATTTTTCTTTTAACTCTCCTGTAACCTCTTTGCTTGAAAGATTACCTGCCCAGAGCCTTATAATGTCCGTGCCTAAAATTCCGGCAGCTTTTATAATGCCGTAAATTTCGGATTTTTCCGAAACGCCTATTCTGAAATACGTTCCGTATGACGAACAGGAAATTCCGTACTTTTTCTGAAGCTTTACAAGCTCATTAAGATTTTGAATGTCGTCCGACGGCGCGTGAACGTCGCCGCCCCATTCTATAACCGATAAGCCTGCGCCTTTCATTGCAGAAAGTATTTCTTCGGGCGGGTTTTTTCTGAAGGAAACCGATACAAGACCGTAAGTGTAGTTGTTCATGGCTGTTTACTCCGAATAAATATTGATGTGTACGTCTTTTGCCGGAACCTTGTATACGCGGTATCTGCCGTTGCGGTTGGAATACAGCGTGTAATTTTCCGCTTTTGCGCAGAAGGTGTATTCGCACACATGATTCTGATATTTTACCTTTATTTTATTTGCGCTTTCTGTTATTTCGGTAAGATTTCTGCCGTCACATTCGAGTGCCGGGAGGCAGAAACCGGTGTTTTCGCCGCCGTTTTGGGAAATATCTATGCCGTTTTCGGATATTCTGTAAGTCTGGAAAATGCTTTGGTCCGGAAATGCGCTTTCAAATTCGGCGCATATGAAGTCTTTGCCTGTTTTCTGACCGAGATATGAGAAAGCATACGCCGTGTCTGCGCCGTACAGTGTTTTTCCGCCGTTTTCCGTATATACGCAAAGCGACATGGGACGCGGATTTGCAAATTCCGTCTTATACTTAGATTCAGCCGACGGAAACGGGACAGATATGCATATCGTTTCGGGACAGTTTATTTTGTTTATCTTTCCGAGACCGTTTGCGTCATAGTGAGTGTCGGCGTTTGTGTCAAATTCAAGCGTATAGCCGAATCCGTTTGCAATTACCTTGTGAAAATCATCGCTTGTCTTTGCGATATACGCGTTTTTGCGGCAGGGAGGTACGGTAGGCGCAATGCTGTCGTCTGCAAAGAGATATGCAAAGTACGCCATGGACGCAAGCGTTATCATGTACTTGTTGAAATATCCGTAGTCCTCGCAGCCTGTCATCGAATCGACGGGATAGTAGTTTTTGATGTGGTGAATATCGTCCTTTTGAAGCAGCGGCAGAATGTTTTTCGCGGCAAGTCCGGCGGCTGCCTTGAATTCGCCTGCTTTTTCCATATCTCCTGCTTTGGCGTATTCCGACGCCGTATATTCGTAGTCGGCGGCAGTCCACATCTGATTGTGCAGAAACTGGTTGCTGCGGCCGCCGAACGCTATGTCGCCTGTCACGGATTGCAGCTTTGCCGAAAGACCGTGCGACTTGTCAAGAAATCCCTGTATTATATCTTTATGCTTTCCGTCATATCCGGCGTACATCATAAAGTTCATGAGAACGCGCGTTACATAGTCATACACGGTGGGATTGTTGGGATCTCTGTACATTCCGTTTTCGTCAAAGTCGCCAAGGAGCGATAAAAGCTGATTGTCTATGAATTCGCGGCTGTCAATTCCGCACAGCTTTGACCTCATTATCTCGCTTGCGGCGCCGAATGCAGCCCAGTTGCCGCGCGATTCTCCGGGTTTCGGTACGACGTCGTAGTTTTCATAAGGATTAAACTCTGATAAAAGTTCAGTCCATTCGCAAATTTTCTGCTCGCTTACGGTTCCGTGCTCTTTTAAAAGATTTATCGCGCAGACTATTTCGCGCACCGAAAATTCGTTTGCGCATCTCTTTGTGTGAGGTATTTGTTTGCAGCATATGTCCATGCACTCCAAAAAAATATCGCGGTATTCGGTACATCTTCCGAGAGCGTTCAGAATTGCAAGATTTGCGGTAATGCGCGGAAAACCGTGCTCTTTTAAACTGCAGCGTTTTACGTCCGATACATATTCTTCTATTCTTTGTCTGCCGTAGGCATATACGGCTCTTTCCATTATGTCAATGTATATCTCTTTCATAGACAGAATAATATCTCCCCTGTTTTTTAGTATATTATAACAGTGGAAAATAGCATTTTCAATACTCAATGCGCTGCAAAAATAGCAAAATCGGATAAACAAAACGGCAATAAAAAAGCAATCGGGCACGGACTGATTAAATCCGCACCCGACGCCTTGTGTAAAAGAGGAAGGAAATTATATTAAAAGGAAAATCTGCGCTTAATTATTCAACGTCCTGGAGAGCCGCATAGCCTGTTTCTCCGGTACGTACCTTTACAACGTCCTCGACGTCGTATACAAATATCTTGCCGTCGCCGATATGACCTGTGTAGAGGACTTTCTTAGCCGTTTCGATTACCGCGCTTACGGGGACCTTGCTTACAACGACTTCAACCTGAATTTTGGGAAGGAGAGAGGGTTCGATTTCAACTCCGCGGTAGAATTCCGGCTTGCCTTTCTGTATGCCGCAGCCCATTACGTGAGTTACCGTCATACCGGTAATGCCGATTTCCATAAGTGCGTTCTTGAGCTTTTCAAACATTCTTTCCTTGCAGATGATTTCAACCTTGGTCATCTTTACGCCGTCCTTTGCGGCGGGAGCTGCGGACTTCGGAACTTCAACGCTCTTTACTTCGACAGCCTCAGCCTCGGGAACGTCGCCCGTAACAAATACCGGAGCCGAATCCGAGTACGACTGTACCGACGGAGCAAAGTCCGCATATGCGCTCGGCAGACCGTGTTCGGAAATGTCAAGACCTGCGATTTCATCTTCAACCGACGCACGCAGTCCGATTGTTTTCTTGATTATCGTATATGCAATGGTGATGCAGACCGAAGTCCAGAGGATTATGCAGAGTATACCGAGAGTCTGAACTCCGAGCTGACGCGCGCCGCCCTCTCCGTAGAAAAGGCCTGTAAGACCTGCGGGAGCTTTGGGGTTTGCCAAAAGACCTACCGCGATAGTACCCCAGACGCCGTTTGCAAGGTGAACAGCAACCGCGCCGACAGGGTCGTCAATGTGGAGCTTGAGGTCGAGAAGTTCTACAACGAGTACAACGAGTATACCGGAAACAATACCTACTACAAATGCACCTGCCGCGTCAAGAGCGTCGCAGCCTGCGGTAATGCCTACAAGACCTGCAAGAGATGCGTTAAGACACATTGAAACATCGGGCTTGCCGTTGCGTATCCAGGTAAAGAGCATACATACGACTGTCGCAACCGACGGAGCAATGGTGGTGGTGATAAAGATAGAGCTTAAAGATGTGCTGTCCCATGCAGCCGCACCGTTGAAGCCGTACCAGCCGAACCAGAGGATAAAGCAGCCGAGTGCGCCGAGAGGAATAGAGTGACCGGGAATTGCGTTTACCTTAACGACTTTGCCGTTCTTGTCCTTTACGTACTTTCCGATACGTGCGCCGAGCATGATAGCGCCGATAAGGGCACACACACCGCCGACTGTATGTATTGCGGCAGAGCCTGCGAAGTCATGGAATCCGAGCTTTGCGAGCCAGCCCTGAGAGTTCCATACCCAGCCTGCCTCAATCGGGTAAATGACTGCCGAAACGACTGCCGAATATACGCAGTACGCGCTGAATTTTGTACGTTCAGCCATAGCGCCGGAAACTATCGTCGCAGCCGTCGCACAGAATACGAGGTTAAATACAAAGCTTGCGGCGTTGGTCTTGATAAATGTGCCGAAGTCGGTGAAAATCTGAAGATTCGGAACGCCTATAAAGCCGAATACGTAATCTTCAGCCATCATGAGCGTAAAGCCTATGAATACAAAGGGAATAGTGCCTATACAGAAGTCCATGAGGTTTTTCATAATTATGTTGCCGGCGTTTTTAGCTCTTGTAAAGCCGGTTTCAACCATCGCAAAGCCTGCCTGCATGAAGAATACCAGAGCCGCGCCTATAAGGTACCATATGCTGAATGCCGTGTCGCTTGCAGCCTGTACGGCAGATTCAACGGCGCTTGCTTCGTCTGCAAAAGCAGAGATCGCGGGACATAACATGAGCGCCGCGGCGGCAGCCGATACCGCCGTCATGCGTTTTTTCCATTTCGTTTCCATAAGTAAACATTCCTTTCATGTGCCGTCGGCACTTGTATTTAGTAAAATAAAAGACGCACGCCCGACCGCCGGATTTTCCGGATAAGCCGAACGCACGTCATTGTGCTTTGATTGATTTTTTTAGGATTAAACTCTGAACAGCAGTTCGCTGTAAGTAGGTACGGGCCAGAAATCGCTTGCAACATCGGGTTCGATCTTGTCAACGGTTTCTCTGAGATCCTGCATTGCGCCGAATACCTTGTCGCGGTAGTAAACAGCGGTTTCGTAAGCGTCTACGCTGTTTTCCTTTGCCTCAGCCTCCTCGAGTACCTTTTCCTTTTTGTAAAGCTCGGAAAGTTCGTCGGAAAGCTTTGTGAGAAGTTCGCTTTCAACATCGGTGTTGACTGATTCGCTGACTGCCTTCTTTGCTGCGATGTTGCCTGCTAAGAACGCTGTGTAATCGCTTACAGCCGGGATAATCTGCTTCTTCATCATGTCTATCATGGTGAGGGCCTCGATGTTGATGGTCTTGGAATATGTTTCGTACAGAATTTCAAGACGCGAACGCATTTCGGTTTCGGTAAATACGTTGTGAGAGGTGAACAGCTCGACGTTCTTCTTGTCAACAAAATGCGGAAGTGCGTCAACTGTGGTCTTGTAGTTGAGAAGTCCTCTCTTTTCGGCTTCGGCGATCCACTCGTCGGAATATCCGTTGCCGTTGAAGATTATCTTCTTGTGTTCCTTTATGGTCTTTCTGATAAGCTCGTTGAGCGACTTTGTAAAGTCTTTTGCGTTTTCAAGTTCGTCCGCAAACTGCTTGAGCTCTTCCGCAACTATTGTGTTGAGTACGATGTTGGGGTCTGAAATGGACTGAGCCGAACCCAGCATTCTGAATTCAAACTTGTTGCCGGTGAATGCAAACGGAGAAGTTCTGTTTCTGTCGGTGGTATCCTTCGGGAAGGACGGAAGCACGTGAACGCCTATCTCCATTGTCTTCTTTTCGGAACCGTCGTAGCTCTTGCCGGATTCAAGCGCCTCGAGAATAGCCTGAAGCTCGTCGCCCAAGAACATTGAAACAACTGCGGGAGGCGCTTCGTTCGCGCCGAGTCTGTGGTCGTTGCCTGCACTTGAAACGGAAATTCTCAAGAGATCCTGATATTCGTCGATAGCCTTGATTACGGCTACAAGAAACAGCAAGAACTGAGCGTTTTCATAAGGAGTTTTTCCGGGATCGAGAAGGTTTACGCCGGTATCTGTTGAAATTGACCAGTTGTTGTGCTTGCCGCTGCCGTTTACGCCTGCGAAAGGCTTTTCATGGAGCAGGCAGACAAGTCCGTGCTTTGCCGCAACCTTCTTCATTATTTCCATTGTAAGCTGGTTGTGGTCGGTTGCGATGTTGGTGGTTGTAAATATGGGAGCAAGCTCGTGCTGAGCCGGCGCTACTTCGTTATGCTTGGTCTTTGCGAGAATACCGAGCTTCCAAAGCTCTTCATCAAGGTCTTTCATGTATGCCGCAACTCTCGGCTTGATTGTGCCGAAGTAATGGTCGTCCATTTCCTGACCTTTGGGAGGCATTGCGCCGAACAATGTTCTTCCGCAGAAGAAAAGGTCTTTTCTCTTGTCAAAGTATTCCTTGTCTACAAGGAAGTATTCCTGTTCGGGACCGACGGTCGTATTTACGCGTCTTGCGGTGGTGTTTCCGAAGAGCTTTAAAATTCTCATTGCCTGGTCGCTGATGGCTTCCATTGAATGGAGAAGAGGAGTTTTCTTGTCGAGCGCCTCTCCGCCGTATGAACAGAATACTGTCGGAATGAACAGCGAACCGTCCTTTACGAATGCATAAGAGGTAGGATCCCATGCGGTATATCCTCTTGCCTCAAATGTCGCGCGAAGTCCTCCGGACGGGAAGCTTGACGCATCGGGCTCGCCTTTGATAAGCTCTTTGCCCGAAAAGTCCATTATGACCTTGCCGCTGCCGGTCGGTGTGATAAAGCTGTCGTGCTTTTCTGCGGTAATTCCGGTCAGGGGCTGGAACCAATGTGTGAAATGCGTTGCTCCGAGTTCAACCGCCCAGTCTTTCATGGCGTTTGCAACTACGTTTGCGACGTTTATATCAAGGTCTTCGCCTCGGTCTATCGTTCTCTTCAAAGATTTGTAGACGTCTTTCGGCAGCTTGTTTCTCATTACTTCATCGTTGAACACATAGCTTCCGAATAATTCCGGTACTCCGCTCATAGTAATCACTTTTCCTTTCAGCTTTTAAAATTTTGCTTATAAATCAAAAAATGCCGCAGACACGAAACTATCTGCAGCACCTTTGCTTTTCATGAGTGTATGATACACTTTTTTTCCGGGTTTGTCAATATATTTTCCGCATTTTTTTGAAATACGGCAGCTTGATGTTAATGTGCACATAAACGCACGGAAAAATTAGGCAATTCGCACAAAAACGGTCTGATTTTAAACTATCTGGAAAATATAGAATTTCAGATAATCCGTTTCTGGAACGTTCCAGAGTATCGGGTGGTCGGGCGATTGCTGGCGCGCCTCTATCTGACGAAGATTTACAAATGCGTCGGACGCCGCGCTGTGCAGCATCTTTACAAAAAGTTCGTCGGTCATGAAGTGTGAGCACGAACAGGTCGCGAGATAACCGCCTCTCGGCAGCAGTTTCATGGCTTTCATGTTGATTTCCTTGTAACCCTTTTGCGCGGCATGAATTGTCGCACGGCTCTTTGTAAAAGCCGGAGGATCGAGGATAATGTAATCGTACTCGTGAGATTTTGACTCGTAAAGCCCCGTGAGCAGTTCAAAGACGTCCGCGCATAAAAAGCTCATGTTTGATTCAAGTCCGTTAAGACGCGCGTTTTGGCGCGTAAGCTCTATTGCCTGCTTTGATATGTCAACCGCGCACACGCTTTGCGCGCCTGCCTTTGCACAGTTGAGAGCAAACGCTCCGGTATGGGTAAAGCAGTCGAGAACCCTCTTTCCCTTTGCGATCTTTGCCGCGGCAAGACGGTTGTACTTCTGATCGAGGAAAAATCCGGTTTTCTGACCGTTTATGTAGTCAACGTCGTATTTTATGCCGTTTTCGGTTATGATAACGTGACCGTCGGTGTCTGTTTCAAGTCCGTCGCGAACATAAAAGCCCTTGCCGGTCTCCATTCCCTCCAATGTTCTGACCGACGCTTCGTTTCTCTCGTATATCACGCGTACCTTTACGCCGAAGTCCGCGAGCACCTCCGTAAGAATGTCAAAGAGCATATCCTTTATAAGCTCTATGCCGAGCGAGAGCACCTCAACCGAAAGCACGTCCTCAAACAGATCCACCGTAAGTCCGGGAAAACAGTCTGCCTCTCCGAAAATAAGACGGCAGGAATGAAAATCATCGCCCATTACGGTTTTTCTGTACTCGAGCGCGTATCTTATGCGGCGCGTCCAGAATGCTCTGTCAAATTTGTCGTTGGTGTTTCTTGAAATTATGCGCACTCTTATCTTCGACGCGTCGTTGATAAATCCCGTTCCGAGATACGAACCCTTTGACGAGCGAACGTCAACAAGAGAACCGTTTGCATACGGACCCGATACCTCGGTTATTTCGTCGGCATATACCCACGGGTGTCCGCGGTCGATGCTCTTTTTTGCCTTGTCCGTTACTTTTACGCTTATAAATGCTCTTTCTGCCACTTTTTTACCCCGATAAATAGTTTTGATTTTAATATAATACCCTAAATTTAAAGTTTTGTCAATAATATAATGAGAGCATTTAGGGAACGGGCAGTTTTGCAAAGCCGCGTGTAAAAAAGTTCACAATTTTC
The DNA here is from genome assembly GCA_934446675.1 of uncultured Eubacteriales bacterium. GTDB lineage: Bacteria > Bacillota > Clostridia > Oscillospirales > CAG-382 > UMGS1387. Next base: position 20,842 of record CAKSEL010000005.1, on the reverse strand, counting down.
CTCTTGACAGACCGTGTTTCGGCGTGCTATGCTATGGTAAACCGATGAGAAAGAGTAAGTAAGCTTTTAAACTGTTTCCAAAGAGAACCGCCGATGGTGAGAATGCGGTGAATCAAGAAAAAGCCGAATGGACTTTCGAGGGCGATCTGAAAGAAATGTTTTTCGAGTATGAGAGCCGGAGTAAGGCACTCCGTAAACAAAAGCCGGCGTATAGAATGTACGCGATGAGCGGACGCAGTTTAAACAATGCGTCAAGCCGGGTGGCACCGCAGGATTTTTCCTGTCCCAGCAATTAAAATTGTTGTGGGGCAGGTTTTTTTATATTCTGTCCCCGAAAAGAAAGGAGACATGAATATGTCTGAGCAAAAAATCCCTTACAAAATCTACCTTGATGAAAGCGAAATGCCGAAAGCATGGTACAACCTGCGTGCCGACATGAAAAACAAACCGGCTCCGCTGCTCAATCCCGGAACGGGAGAACCCATGAAACCCGAAGAACTTGAACCCGTGTTCTGCAAGGAACTCATAAGCCAGGAACTTGACAACGATACGGCTTATATCCCGATACCCGAAGAAATCATCGGATTTTACAAGATGTACCGTCCGTCGCCGCTTGTCAGGGCATACTGCCTTGAGAAAAAGCTCGGAACTCCGGCTAAGATCTATTACAAATTCGAGGGCAATAACACAAGCGGCAGCCACAAGCTCAATTCCGCAGTTGCCCAGGCATATTACGCAAAGAAACAGGGACTCAAAGGCGTCACGACCGAAACAGGCGCGGGACAGTGGGGAACGGCGCTCTCAATGGCGTGCTCGTACTTTGATCTTGACTGCAAGGTTTATATGGTCAAGGTGTCGTATGAGCAAAAACCGTTCAGACGCGAGGTAATGAGAACTTACGGCGCGTCGGTAACGCCGTCTCCGTCAACCGAAACAGAAGTCGGAAAGAGAATACTCGCGGCACACCCCGGAACAACGGGAAGTCTCGGCTGCGCGATCTCCGAGGCTGTCGAAAAGGCAACCACAACTCCGGGTTACAGATATGTTCTCGGAAGCGTATTGAATCAGGTGCTGCTGCATCAGTCGGTTATAGGACTTGAAACAAAGGCGGCAATGGATAAGTACGGCATAGAACCCGATATAATCATAGGCTGTGCCGGAGGAGGCTCAAACCTCGGCGGACTTATAGCGCCGTTTATGGGCGAAAAACTCAGAGGCGAGAAGGATTACAGGATAATTGCGGTAGAACCTGCGTCGTGTCCGAGCTTTACAAGAGGAAAGTTTTCGTATGACTTCTGCGATACCGGAATGGTTTGCCCTCTTGCAAAGATGTATACTCTCGGCAGCAACTTCATTCCGTCTCCGAACCATGCCGGAGGTCTGAGATACCACGGTATGAGCTCGGTTCTCTCCCAGCTTTATCATGACGGATATATGGAGGCGACGTCTGTTACGCAGACGGACGTATTCGAGGCAGCAGAACAGTTTGCAAGAGTTGAGGGAATACTTCCCGCACCCGAAAGCAGCCATGCGATAAGAGCCGCCATAAACGAGGCGCTCAAGTGCAAGGAGACCGGAGAGCAGAAGACAATTCTGTTCGGACTTACCGGTACGGGTTATTTTGATATGGTCGCATACGAAAAATTCCATAACGGCGAGATGAGCGATTACATTCCGACGGACGCAGAGCTTGAGGAAAGTTTTGCAAAACTGCCGCATATTGAATAATATGTAAATAAGAAAAGCTGCAAAAAGGCAGCACGGAGGTAATCTGATGATAAGCGTTCTTTCGCGGATCTTTATAAAGGACTGTAAGAATTACACGGATAAAACCGTAAGAGAAAGCTATGGTGTGCTGTGTGCGCTTGTCGGAATTCTGCTCAACGTGCTGCTTTTCGCATTTAAATTCGCAGCCGGTACTCTTTCAGGCTCCATTGCCGTTACGGCTGACGCGTTCAATAACCTTTCGGACGCCGGTTCGTCGGTAATTACGCTTCTGGGCTTTAGGCTTGCGGCTCAGAAACCCGATTCCGAGCACCCGTTCGGACACGGAAGATTTGAATATATTTCGGGGCTTATCGTGTCTATGATCATAGTAATCATGGGTACAGAGCTTGTCAGAACGTCGTTTGAGAAGATCATTTCCCCGTCACGGGAACAGAGCTTCGGGGGTTTAAGCGCCGTAATACTTGTGTGTTCGGTCTGTGTAAAGCTCTATATGGCATTTTATAACACAAAGATTGCCGTAAAGATAAATTCTTCCGCGATGAAAGCCACGGCTGCCGATTCGCTGTCTGACTGCGTTGCGACGTTTGTCGTGCTTGCGGGTATGATAATTTCGCATTTTGCAAATGTCAATATAGACGGCTGGCTCGGACTTGCGGTTGCAATGTTTATCATCTTCGCAGGCGTCGGCGCTGCAAAGGATACCATAAGTCCGCTGCTCGGCGAACCTCCGACAAAAGAATTTGTGGATAATATCAAAAGTATTGTGCTTGCACATGACAAAATACTCGGCGTGCATGACATTGTGGTGCATAATTACGGCCCGGGCAGAGTGATGATCTCACTTCATGCCGAGGTTTCGGACAAATCCGAACTTATGCAGACGCATGACCTTATAGATAATATCGAAAGGGAGCTTATGCACAGGCTCGGCTGTATTGCCGTAATTCACATGGATCCTATCGCACAGGACGATGAGAATACGCGTATACTCAAAGACAGTGTAATAACAGCCGTAAAGTGCTTTGACGAGAGGGTGACGGTGCACGATTTCAGAACCGTTCCGGGCACTACTCATACGAATCTTGTTTTCGACGTCTGCGCGCCGTACTCGCTTACACTATCGGATAATGAGATAGTAAACAATATTTCCGATATAATAAAACAGACTCTCGGAGAAAACTATAACTGCGTGATAGACGTTGACCGCGACATGACCTGATATAATAAGGCAAAAATATGAAAGGGAAAGACGGATTATGGAGAACAATAACGGCAAAAAGACGCAAAACGTAAAAACAGAGCGTCCGAATACGGGCAGCAATTGCGATTACTGCGCACACTACGACTGGGACGACGAGGGTGAAAGCTACGAATGTACAATGGCACTCGACGAGGACGAAATGGTGTATTTTTTGCAGGGCAGATTTCAGCATTGTCCGTATTTCCAAGCCTATGACGAGTACAAAATAGCAAGAAAACAGTAATCCGTGAAAAAACAAAACACCGGAGTGCAAAACCGGTGCTTAATTTACGTATACTTACAGGAAAAGCGCGCCGGTTAAGGCGCGCTGTATTTTTATGCGTATGACGGGTGCTGCTTTACGAAAGCTTGATGTTGTCTATAAGGTAGCAGACGCCGATGTTGTTTGAAGGATCGGTGTAAATGCCGAAGTAGTCCTTTTCGGACGGAATATAGTTTTGCGGAATTGTAAACGAGCCTTCAACGTGATGCCAGCCGTCGTTTGACGAACCTTTCTTTGCGTGAGCGGTAACGGCGTGGTTCTTTGCGGTTATGCCGTCCTCTCCGAAGTAGAAGTTGGTGCAGGTATTGGCCTTGCTTACGCTTTCACCGTTTCCGTCTTCAAGGAAGTATATGTCGTAGCTGAACTTGTAGGTCTTGCCTGCGGTGAATTTCATGTTTGCCTGAATGTAGTTCCAGATACGTGCGCCGGGAACCGTCATTTTGTAGACCTTGTTTCCCTTGTCTTTGGGATCTTCGGTTATCGACATTGTTCCGCCTGACGCATACAGAGGAGTAGATGTGCCCTCTGCGTTGTCGTCTATGTTTTCAACGATTGCCTTTGTGGAATGTGCAAGTTCTGCCGAATCCGAAGCGGCAGCGAGAGCTACCTTGAGATTGTCAACGTAGAAGCTGCAGCCGAGTTCCGTTTCGGGGCTGGGGTTGCACCAGATCGACAGATAGTCGTCGGTACTGGGAACGTAATCGGAATTTACCGAAAGCGATCCGGAAACGTGTACCCATTCTCCGATTGAGTTTTTCTGGTTTGTGATGCCGGTGTGATTTGCGCTGTTGTAGAAGAAGTTTACTGCGGTCAGAACGTTGGAGTAAGGCTTTCCGTTGTAATCTCCGAGGTGCTTTACGTCAAACTCTACCATGTATGTTGCGCCGGGCTTGAAGGTGAACGGGAACTTGAGGTGAGTCCAGCTCTTTCCGGTCACGCTTGCCTTTGCATAATATACGTGATTTTCCTTGTTGTCGGGATCTTCGACTACCGAAACGTTTGCACCGTCGCCGATTATGGTGTAGAGCTTTGCGTTTTCGGCATTTGCCTCTGTAAGCTCGGTCGGGAAGCTGAACGCGTCGGGATCTGCGTCGGGATCGGTGAGAATAATTCTGATGTAATCTACGCTGAAGTTTCCGGCAGCCTCAAACGGGTCGAATCTTATCTGTTGGATTTTGCCCTGCCAGAGCGAGCAGGATCTCATGTCGAATTCTATTTCCACAACTTCTCCGTCCGTAGACTTTTTGGGCGTGTTTACGGTAACGCAGGTAACTTCGCTGAACGAGGAGGTTGCGGTGCGGAAGAATATGGTCGAGTTTGCCGAGGTTGACGAGTCTGTAAGCTCATATCTCAAGCCGACTGTGATCTTGCCGTATCTGCTTGCAGGAATGTCGAGCTTGTCGGGAGAGTTGAGAACAGGGTCGTGGCGTCTGCCGTTGGATTTGGATACGCAGTCAAGCACGCCTTCGTGTGCAACCAGCGATTCAAGACACGCGCCTGACCAGCCTTCGGTGTAACCCGGGACGTTAAATTCGTACCAGTATTTCTTTTCGTCGGTCTTTACGTCGGACGCGGTTAATTTGATTATAATAGAAGAAGCGTCTTTTTCGTAATCATAGCCGAGAGCCGTGAGAACAGACTGAATTTCTATTGCGGGAATACCGTCGCGAAGAACGGGAGCTGTCGTCATAGTGAACTTTCCGGTATCGGAAACCGCTTCTTTCTGTCCCATTGTAAGCTCTGCGGAGTGCTCGGAGGAGTACAGGCAGAGTTTGTTTTGCGACTTGTCCCAGGTGTAGTATATGCCGAGCCTGTCAAAGAAACCGGAGTAGGGATTGATTGCTGCGATCATGTTTCCGGACTCGTCGAAGGTGTTGGTAAAGTCTGTCGTGAGAACTGTGTTTTTGTCGATGAGATAGATAAGAGGCTTTTCGGGAGCCGACATAATTTCGATCACGGTAATTTCAAATTCGCAGTCGCCACGCGCGATGGGATCGAATCTTATGTTGGTTATGGTGTTCTGCCAAGCCTTGATTACCGAGAGGTCAACGTAGTAGTCATGGAACTCGCCGTCGGCGCTGACTTCAAAGTTTGTAGCCTTGCTTTCGTCCCATGTTTTGCTGAGGTTGGTGAGGAAGTAGAACTGAGCGTTCTGCTTTTCGGCAATGCAGCCGGAGAGTTTCATGCGGACGTGTAAGAAGTGAGCGTCTGCGGAATTTAGGCTTGCAACGGTCGTGCTGAGAGCAAAATCTCCTCCGGTGCTCTTTCCTTTGAGTATACCGTCCGTACACTGTAATCCGTCTATACCGAAAGCGCCCGTGAGCCACTTTGAACCGTCCTTGTCCATATCCCAGCCCACTGCTCTTGTAAGGCTTGATGTGTTGCCAAAACTGCTGTCGGACTCGCGTCTGTCGCGTCTGAGTCTTGATTTGCCCTGATAGTAGAGAGAGGTAAATCTTTCTTTCTGCTGTTCGGTCGGAACTTCGCCTTTTGAGATGTCGGCGTCGGCAACCTTTTCGGCGGTAAACGCGTTCTTAATTGTGTTGAGATAGCCGAATCCGTTGAGATTTGCGGGCATTATGTAGTGACCTTCGCCAAATTCGTTCCAGTTGCTGAGTATTACCATATTGGCTGCCCAACTGTTCTTTTTCTGAGAAGCGAAGTAGTCAGTCTTTAACCAGTCAAAGACGTTTTTGTAGTCGGAAACGGTGATGTTTGCGTATCTCGTATTGTCGTTGAGATACATATTGTTGAAACCTACGCAAACTGTCGGAACTGCGGCAAAATTGCTTCCGAGTGCGTTTGCATTGTCAAGCTGCTGCTTTAATCCGGTTTTCTGATACTGTGCGTCGAAGGCAGACGGACCGAGGTTGTAGCTGTATACGCCGTCAAAGCCCATGTCGGCAAAGTTGCCGTATTTTGCACTCGTAGAAGATGTGGTAAGGATTATAAGATCGTCGTAGCCGAGAGCCTTTACCTGTTCTCTCAGATAATCAAGCTCTGCCTTTACCGCAGCATTGTCGCCGAATACCTGAGTAAGCGTTGAAGAACGGTATATGGTAAAGAGAGCCTTGTTGTCTACGGTGTAATATCTGTCCTTGTCCTTGAAATAGTATTCGATCCAGTACGGAACAAAGTTCTTTCTGAAGTCTGCTGCGTTCTTGGGGAGATTGCCGGAGTTTTCCCACATTATCGCATACTTTACGGTATCGGAATACTTTGAGTTCATGTATGCGTTGAGACCGAAGGAATTTCTCGGAGTTTTCTGAGCGTCGGTGCTTGTGCCGGAATACCAGCATACGAGCTTGAAGTCAACGCCTGCCTCGCTGAGCCACTTGTTTTCCCAGTCGGCAGCTTCTGTCGAACCCTCGTCGAACATTCCGAGATAGGGGTGCGTTTCTTCAAATGCGCTTGTGTAGTCCCAGCCGAACTGGAAACCGTTGCGCCATATGTCGCAGACCTCCATGCCGACTTCGTATCCGTCCGAAGAGACGGGATTGGGCGCTTTTACGTAGTCGTCCTCGTCGTCAAACATATTGTATACGAGAAAATCGTCGGTGAAAATGTCGAGAGCTTTTGATGAGGCGGGAACGGTGAATTTAATGCCGTCAAAAGTCTTTGATGCGGTGTAAGTTCCCGAACCCATCTTTCTGTTGTCTATAAAGTAATCGACTTTGCCGTTAAAGGTGTTTACGGTTATCTTGAGAGTCTGCCATACGTTTTTGTCGTATTCGTAGAGCTTGGTGCCGTCTGCCGAATAGAAAGCGTTGCCTTTGGTGTAGATCTTTACCGCGTCAGCGCCGCCGGTCGTAAGAGCAAAAGTAAGACCGTCGGTGTAGTCTCTCATGAGAAACTTCATTTCGGCTGCCGTTTTCTGGCTTATAGGAGAGAACGAAGTCTTGAGAAGTGCGGTTTTTCCGCTTTCAACGCTGATCTTGAGATTGTAAGGATCGTATGAGCCGAATGCGCTCGCGTCGATAGTGCAAGAAGCGCCGTCAAGCGTCCATGTATAGGGAAGATAGTCGCCCTTGGGAACCGAAACAAAGGTTTCGTTAAGCGCATATCCCGTGTAAAGCTTTGTTTTGTCGGGAGTTACGGAACAGGTAGTTTCCTTTTCGGAACTGAAAATGAGATAGTTAACTCCGTCAACGCTGCTGTCGGCAAGTGCGTATTCTCCGACAAGCTTTCCGTTAAAGCTGAGCGTTGTTTTCTTTGCGTCAAGGTCTGTTACCGCCTTTATGCGCAGATTTCCGTTTTCAACGGCTTTTCCCGTGTCTGTTTCCTTGCCGTTTTCGAGAATATACCACTTTGAACCTCTCGTAAAGAGATCGAGCGCTGCTTTTCCGCCGTCCTCGTGAGAGAGAATAACGTGAAATCCGTCCGCTGCGTTTGAAATCTGGAGTGTTGTTTCAAGTGTGAGCTTTCCGCTTGTGCGAAGATTAAACTTACGTAACAGCGCACTTCTCGAATCGTCTCTTATGTCGAGTACCGAGAGCTGCTTTGAGCTTGCAAGTCTGTCGCCGCCTCTTGCGTCAACGTCCCAGCCGTATGTACCGAATGACAGCGTTGATACAACGCCGTTGTCGTCGGCAAAGTAAAGCGGAAATTCGGCTTTGGGAAGAGCTTTGGGAGAACCTGAAAGACGGTTTTCGGGAATTGCGACGCGGTTGATTATAGCCGCAGCCTCGCATCTCTTGATGTCGTTGTTGGGATAGAATGTGCCGTATTCGTCTGAACCCAGAACAACTCCTGCATTGTAAAGCGTGAGTATGTCCTTGCAGTACGGCTTGTAGCTTGCAATGTCGGGAATTGAGCTTATGTCGTTCTTGGCTTTGAAATAGTCAGCCGGCATGCTCGACGCAAACAGCACCGCCATTTCATATCTCTGAATGGGACGCGTGTAGCTGTCAAACTGATTTTCCTTGATAATTCCGTTTGCAAGGGCGTATTTTACGTACATATCGTACCATTCGCCGCCCGTGCTTTCGATCTGCTTTCCGTTGTAGCTTGCATGAACGCGGCTTGCCATGGTTATACCCTGAGCCACGGTAACTTCGCCGTCGGGACTGTACAGCGTATCCGAAACGCCGTTCATGAACCCAAGCTCGTAAGCCGACGCGACTTCTCCCGCGTACCATGATTTTTCCGGAACATCGGTGAACTTGCCGTTCTGATAGGTGTTTGTCTTGCTGAACGCGGCAGATGAACCAAACGCCATCAGTGCTGCAAGCGCAGTGCCGGTAAGCAGTCGTATAAAGCTTTTGCCTCGCATTAAAATACCTCCGTTTTTTGTGCAATTTGTCTAAAATTTGCCATTCTTTTTATAATTACATATACATTTTATTATTATTGAAAGTTCCCGTAAATGCAAATTTCGTCACATTTGTACTATTTGACACAATATTGACTTTTTAAGCCCAATGTATTGCAATAAAATCCGGCGTATGTTATACTGTTAACATGATTTGCAGTGTATTTCCGTGATTTATCAAAAACGTGCATAAAAAGCACGGCGAGAGGTGAAAGAAAGTGTTTTACACACCTAACGTGTCGGTAAAGAAGATAACGACGGTTCTTCACATAAACAGGGAGAACAGGGACGTTAAAAATCTGAAGTATAACGGTCATCTGCGCTATTATGAGCTGATACTCACGATAAGCGGAGAAAACTACACGCATTTCAACGGAAAAACCATACATAATATTCCGGGCAGCGTCGAGTATCTTCCAAAAGGCATAGAGGACGCGCCAAATACCGTGGTGGATTTCGTAAAGTGCGGCGACAGCATAGATATAATATTCGATTCTGATTCGGATCTGCCAAAAGAGGCAATGGTGCTTAACACGCACAGCAACGAGAATATAAGAAAGCTGTTTTCAAATCTGAGTATGCTCTGGGTTTCGGGCGGAGACGACGAATACTGTATGTACAGATGTATGTCTATACTGTACGATATATTTGCCGAGTTTGAGAATGTCAAGAAAGCGTCTCCCGACGCCGCAAAAGAGCTTATAACGCCGGCAATCGAGTATATGTCAAAGCATTTCAACGAATCGGATTTCGACTGTCCGTGCCTTGGAGAGATCTGCGGAATGAGCTATTCGTATTTCAGACGCATTTTTACGTCGGTATATAAGATGCCGCCGGTAAAGTATCTGACGCGCATGAGAATAAACTATGCCTGCGAGCTGCTTCAGAACGGAGCGTACTCCATTTCGGATATAGCCACAATGTCGGGATATGAAAATATCTATTATTTCTCGCGCGTGTTCAGAAAAGAGACGGGACTTTCACCGTCCAGTTTCAAGGCGTCGCAGAACTCGCCGTATAAAGGCAAGGATTAGAGCGGATATACAAAGTAAAAATAAAAATACAGCCCGGTGCGTTTTTGAAAGAGAATTCGTACCGAGCTGTTTTGTTTTTTTATGCGTTTTTGTCACGTGCGCTTTTTGAGTATCACCGCACCGTGCGGCGCGATATATCCGTCAAAGTCCGAATCCGTAAGCAGATCGCAGTACCTGCCTTCAAGCGAAAGATTTGCCGTGTTTTCCGAAACGTTTACCGCGGCAATTAAGGATTTTCCGCCGTTTTCGCGCTTAAAGCATACAAAACCGTTTTCGTGCTTTAAAAATTCAAGATATGATGAGTGCAGCGCCTTTTCGTTTCTTTTAATTCGGCAGAGTTTGCGGTAATGCTCCGTGAGATCCTGGTCTGCGTGTCCCCACGGAAAAGGTCTGCGGCAGAAAGGATCGTGATAACCTTCCATGCCTGCCTCGTCTCCGTAGAAAACTGACGGCATGCCCGGCAGCGTAAACTGCAATACCGACGCAAGCTTTAAACGCGATACAGCGAGCGCCTTTTGCTCATGCGTAAGCTTTGCTTTGGACAGCTCATCGTTGTTCTTTCCCTGTCCCGAAACGCCCGACAGCACCGTAAGTATGCGTTCGGTGTCGTGGGTGCCGAGAATGTTCATGAGCACCGACGAAACAAAGGGCGGATAGCTCGAATATATGTCGGTTACGGTGTTGTAAAAGCTTTCGGCGTCCGCGCCGAGACAGAAATCAATTACCGCGTTCTTTATTGGATAATTCATAACGCTGTCAAGCTCGTGACCGAGAAAATATCTTCTCATTTCGCCGTAAGCGACCTTGTCCGCTGCATTTTCCCAGACTTCGCCGATGATCAGCGAGTCCTCTTTCTCGGACTTCGCGGCACTTCTCAAAAGGTCTAAAAATTCACCCGGAAGTTCGTCCGCAACGTCAAGCCGCCAGCCGGAGGTTCCGCTCTTCAGCCATTTTCTGACGATTCCGTGCTCGCCTAAGAAAAATTCCTTTAGTTCCGGGCGTTCGTTCATGAGTTTCGGAAGTATCTTGATGCCCCACCAGCAGGAATACTTTTCGGGAAATTCCTGAAAATCGTACCAGTTGTGATATGGGCTGTCCCATGACTGATAAGCTCCGACGGTATCGTACTTTCCGTATCTGTTGAAATATTTGCTGTCGTCGCCGGTATGATTGAAAACTCCATCGAGAATTACGCGTATTCCGTATTTTTCCGCCTCTTTTATAAGAGCGTCAAACGCGTCTTTTCCGCCGAACATTTCGTCTATCGTTTCGTAGTCGCCGGTGTCGTATTTGTGGTTTGAATAAGCCTTGAAGATCGGGCTTAAATAAATTACATTCACGCCGAGTCCGGAAAGGTAGGGGAGCTTTTGCGAGACACCGTACAGATCTCCGCCGAAAAACGAATTGTTCTTCATGGGCGCGCCGTTGTAAGGCGCATATTCCGGAGTGCCGTTTTCCCAGCCGTCTATTCTAACAGCGTCGCTTCGCAGAGGTATATCACGGTCGCCTTTTGCAAATCTGTCCACAAATATGTGGTACATCACGGCGCTTTTTGCCCAGTCCGGAGTTTTAAAGCCGTCGGCATATAAAAGCAGTCTGAAATCCTTTGCGTCGTGCTTTGACGCGTCGCGCACCTCAAAATCAACATTGTTTACCGAGGAAAGCGCGTATATGTGGCTGTCGTCCGAGAAAAGCGTTATTCCGTAGAAGAAAAGCCCGCAGTCCTCCGGCTCGCAAAGACCGGGAAAGTCGATTTCAAGCGTGAAAACGTCGGTTGAAAGCTCGGTTTTTGTGTATTTGAAAGCATATTCGTACTTTTCTCCGTCAAATGCGTTTGTAAGCGTCATAAGACAGGAGCATATGCCGAGCCTGCGCGATATTTTAAGCGCAAACGACGGACTGCACGACAAGGAAAACGCACCCTTTGCGGATGCATTTGTCCCTTCTGTATATTTTTCAAAAGTTATGAGAGATTCGGGCGGAACCGCCTGAGGTATAAAGGTCTGCATAGCCTTATTGTTTCTCCGATTGAATTTTCTTTAAGTGCCAGATGTTCTGCGCATATTCTTCAATGCTTCTGTCGGCTGCGAATTTGCCTGCGGACGCAATGTTCATAAGCGACATCTTGTTCCACTTTTCGCGGTTCTTGTATGCGTCGAGCATTCTTTCGTGGCAGAGCATATAAGAGTCAAAGTCCGCAAGGCACATGAACGGATCCGCGACTCCGCGGTTGCCCACAAGCAGATAGTCGTAGATGTTGGAGAAACTCTGACCGTTGAAACCTGCGTTCAGGCTGTCGATAACGCCTTTTATGCGGTCGTTGTGATGATAGTAGCTTGCCGCGTTGTAGCCTCTCTGCCACAGCGAGTTTACCTCGTCGGTTGTAAGACCGAAGATAAAGATGTTCTCGTCGCCGCATTCCTCTTTCATCTCGACATTTGCGCCGTCAAGCGTGCCTATTGTAAGCGCGCCGTTTATCATGAACTTCATGTTGCCGGTACCGCTTGCCTCTTTTCCGGCAAGGCTTATCTGTTCGCTTATGTCAGCCGCAGGCATTAAGGCCTCGGCAAGGCTTACGCAGTAGTTTTCAAGGAATATGACCTGGAGCTTTTCGGAGATCTTGGGATTTTTCGCAATATCCGCGCTTATTTCGCAGATAAGCTTTATTATCTGCTTTGCCATGTCGTAACCCGGAGCCGCCTTTGCCGCAAAGATAAAGGTCTGAGGCTGCATATCGAGATTCGGGTTTTCTTTGAGCTTGTTGTAAAGGTCGATAATTCTCAGTGCGTTGAGCAGCTGACGCTTGTACTCGTGAAGTCTCTTTGCCTGAACGTCGAATATCGAATCGGGATCTATCTTTATGCCGGTCTTTGAGAATACAAGATCGGAAAATGCAATCTTGTTGGAACGTTTTATTTTTTCAAGCTGTTCGAGTATGCCCTTGTCGGAGGCAAACTTCTTGAAGTCGGCAAGCTTTTCGGGCTGATGTCTGTAAGAAGTACCGATACATTCGTCAAGCAGAGCTGCAAGAGCAGGGTTCGAGTAGCATAACCATCTGCGGTGCGCAATGCCGTTGGTGACGTTTGTAAAGCGGTCGGGATACATCTTGTAGAGATCCTTGAAACAGGATTTCTTTAATATTTCCGAGTGAAGAGCCGAAACGCCGTTTACGGTGTGAGAACCGATAACGCTTAAATTCGCCATTCTTATCTGATTATATGCGATTATCGCCATACCGCTTATTCTGTCCCAGCCTCCGGGGAACTTTGCCCATGCCTCTTCGCAGAAACGGCGGTTTATTTCGCAGATTATCATGTATATTCTCGGAAGCTTGAGCTTGAAGATGTCCTCGTTCCAGGTTTCAAGCGCTTCGGGCATTACGGTGTGGTTGGTGTAGGAGATAACGTGAGTTACCGTGTCCCATGCTCTTTCCCATGAGAAACCGTAGTCGTCCACAAAAATACGCATAAGTTCGGGAATACAGAGCGCGGGGTGCGTGTCGTTTATGTGGATCGCAACCTTTTCGGCAAAGTTGTCAAGAGTGCCGTAGACTGCCATGTGGTCGCGGATAATGCTCTGGCAGGACGCGCTTGTGAGGAAATACTGCTGAGAAAGTCTTAAGATTTTTCCTTCGGCATGGTTGTCGGACGGGTAGAGGACTTTGCATATAGCCTCGGCGTTGGTGCTCTTTTCGACAGCCTTCATGTACTGTCCCTGAGTAAACAGGCTCATGTCAAAGCCGCCTATGTCGCGTGCTTTCCAAAGACGAAGCAGGCTTACCGCCTCGCAGTCCGCGCCCGAGATCATCATGTCGTTGGCGCAGGCTTCTATCTCTTCGCTGTCCTCGTAAATAATCTGGCACTTGCCGTTTTCAAGCCACTGTTCCTTGACTCTTCCGCCAAAACGTATTTTGAAAACTCTGTCGCTTCTCGGAACAAGCCATACTTCTCCTCCGGGCAGCCATACGTCGGGCAGCTCTACCTGAAGTCCGTCAACAAGCTTCTGCCTGAAAAGACCGTATTCGTAAAGTATCGAAAAACCTGTCGCCGGATAGTCGAGAGAGGAGAGCGAGTCCATAAAGCAGGCTGCAAGTCTGCCGAGACCGCCGTTTCCGAGACCTGCGTCGGGTTCTTCTTCGTATAGATTTGTAAGATTAAAGCCGAGGTCGTCAAGAACGTCGCGGTAAACCTTTTCAAGACCGAGATTGTAGAGGTTGTTTTTGAGAGAACGTCCGAGCAGAAACTCCATGCACATATAATATACGCGCTTGCCGCCCTTTTGGTTTACAAGCTTTTTGTAGTCGTTGCGCTTTTGGGAGAGAATGTCCTTTATTGTCATAGCGCACGCCTTGTACATCTGCTCTCTCGTTGCCTCAGCCGGAGAAACTCCGAAATAGCGCGAAAGCTTTGACGTTATAGCCTCTTTAACCTCGCTTTTTTTCATAACCTGTGACTTTGTGCTCATTGATTGACCTCCTGTATAAGAACCTTTTGAAAAAATAAACGGTTCTTGCTTCGCTTTATTAAAATACAAAAATCAAATTTACCCTAACATAGCGAAATGCTGTCTTATGACAGCAAAACGCAAATACTTTCACATATATTTTAGCATATGTTTTCGTACAATTCAATATACTTTTTAGCTGAAATATTCCAACTGAAATCCGTCTGCATAATCTTTTTAACGAATTTTGCCCACTTTTCCTTGTCATGATACAGCCATAGAGCCGCGCATATTCTGTCTTTAAGCTCCCATTCTGAATAGTTTGCAAAGGTAAAGCCGTTGCCGCGGATCTCGCCGTTTTCTTCGTAATAGCCCTTTATCGAGTCGTAAAGACCGCCGGTTTCGCGCGTTACCGGAACCGAACCGTAGCGCGAGGCAATCATCTGCGACAGTCCGCAGGGTTCGCTCAGCGACGGCATTACAAATATGTCGGACGCGGCGTATATCTTCTTTGAGATCTCCCTGTCGTATATCATGAGAGCCTTTACCTGATCGGGGTGGGTGTTCTGAAGATACATAAAGTAGTTTTCGTACTTCTGTTCACCCTTGCCGAGCACGATAAGCTGAACGTCGTTCTCCTGTATCACCGATTCCATTATCTTTGAAACAAGGTCGAGTCCTTTGTGGTCGGCAAGACGGGAAACTATTGCTATAAGCGGAGTGTCGGGCTTTTCGGGAAGTCCGAATTCCTTTTGCAGCATGGTCTTGTTTACTATCTTGTTCTTTAAGGAATTAACGGTAAATTTTCTGTATATGGTTTTGTCGTTTGCGGGGTTGTAGTAATTGTAGTCAATTCCGTTGAGAATACCGGAAAGCTTGTAGTTGTTTTCGCGAAGAATGTAGTGCAGTCCTTCGGAATGTTCGGGATAGCGTATTTCCTTTGCGTATGTCGGACTTACGGTAGTCACCCTGTCGGCGCAGACGATAGCGCCCTTCATTAAGTTTATGCAGCTGTCGTATGCCACTATCGACGCATATCTTATGTCAAGTCCGAAAACGTCGCCCAATATCGCCATGTCGTATTTTCCCTGATAAGCAATATTGTGTATCGTGAACACGGCGCGTATACCCGAATATCTCGGACTGTCGCGGAACAGCGTCTTGAGATATACTACGCAGAGCGCGCTCTGCCAGTCGTGAGCGTGGAGAATGTCGGGGAAGAAGTCTATTACGGGGAGTATGTGAAGTACGGCTGAGGAGAAGAACGCAAATCGTTCGCCGTCGTCGTAGCTGCCGTAAATCTCGTTTCTCTTGAAGTAGTATTCGTTGTCGATAAAGTAGTATATTACGCCGTCCTTTTCGAGCTTGAATATGCCGCAGTAGAGCTGACGCCATGCAAGAGGAACGATAATGTCCGTAATGTATTCCATTTTGTCCCTATATTCCTGTTTTATGCAGGCGTAAAGCGGCATTGCAACACGCACGTCGTAATCCGGGTTTTCGGCTTTTATCGCAGCAGGCAGCGAACCGAGAACGTCGCCGAGGCCGCCCGTTGCGGCAAAGGGCATAGCCTCCGAGCCTACCATTAAAATTTTTTTTGCCATAGTGTGTAAGCACGCATTTTCAACGTTATACCCTGCGTGCTTTTCCTCCTTTTTGAGATTTGTGAGGGTGCTTGTTTTTCTTATATTACCATGCCTTTTGAGATAGAGAACGGGTGCGTATCGTGACCGGATAACATTCTTCCGTTCTTTACGACTACCTCTTTGTCGGAGATTACGCAGTTTAAGAATGCGTCGTCGCCTATTTCCGAATTCTGCATGATTATGGAGTTCTTGATAACGGTTCCTTTGCCGACCTTTACTCCTCTGAATATAATGGAGTTTTCAACGACGCCTTCTATTACGCAGCCGTCGGCGATAAGGGAATTTGATACCTTCGACGTGTCGGAATAACGGGTCGGAGCGGAATTTTTGACCTTTGTGTAGACAGGTCTGTTCTTTATGCCGAATATGCAGTCGCGCACTTCGGGACGAAGCAGATCCATGCTGCTTCTGTAATATCCGTCAAGCGAGTTTATTGCGGCAAAATATCCGTCGTACTCATATTTCATGTACTTCATGTTGAGCTTGTTGTTTGCGATAATGTCGCGCGTAAAGCTCTTGTAACCGCGTGCAAGCGAGTCGAGTATTATACTTTGCAGATATTCGCGCTTGAGAACGAAAATGTTAAGGCAAAGATCCATAAATCCGTCCATTGCCGCAGGGTGATGTATAAGATTTGTAATTCTTCCGGTGTCGTCGGTCTCGACAATGGTGCCGTTCTTTGCGGCGTCGGAACTGAGATACAGATTTTTCGTAACGACGGTTATGTCCGCGCCCGTGTCTATGTGGTGGCTTATAACGCTGCGCAGATCTATGTTGCATACTATGTCGCAGTCGGACAGAACCATGTATTCCTCGGTGCAGCGCGAAACAAAGTTGTATACGCCCATGAGAGCCTCAAGCCTTGAAGAATAGGGCTGACCGGAGGTTACGGTGTTGTCATAGGCTGTGATGAACGGCGGAAGTATTTTGATACCTCCCGAGCTTCTTGCAAGATCCCAGTCTTTACCTGTTCCGACGTGATCCATAAGCGACTGATAGTTGTAGTGGGTTATTATGCCGACCTTGTATATGTCGGCGTTTACCATGTTTGAGAGCGTAAAGTCAACCAGCCTGTAACGTCCTCCGAACGGAACCGACGCCATTGTGCGCTTTTGGGTAAGTTCGGGAATGTTGCGGTCGTGAATGTTTGAGAAAATAAGTCCGGCTACGGTTGTCATTTGCTTGTACCTCCGTCTACTTCGTCTGCCGAGATAATTTTTCCGGGTTCAGCCGTATAACCGTCGGGAAGAACCGTTCCTGCGCCTATAACGGTGATTTTCCTTGTCTTTTCCGAGTCGCTGCCGACAGAGCAGTCCTTTCCGATAACGGCGTTTTCGTCAATTATGGAATACAGTATGCTGCTGCCCGACTTTACCGTCGAATCGCCCATGATTACGGAATCTTTTACAACGGCGCCCTTTTCTATCAGAACGCCGGGAGAGATTACCGAGTTTATGACAGTACCGTAAATTTCGCAGCCCTCCGAAATAAGAGAATTTTCCGTTACTGCGTCCTCTCCGATGTACTGCGGAGGCTTTGCGGTGTTTCTCGAGTATATTCTCCAGCTTTCGTCGTTTATGTCGAATACCGGCTTTGAACCGAGAAGATCCATGTTCGCTTCCCATAGGCTTGAGATGGTTCCGACGTCCTTCCAGTATCCGTCAAACTTGTACGCATACATCTTTTCGCCTGATTCAAGCATATCGGGAATTATGTTTTTGCCGAAATCGTTGTCCGTCTTTTCCTTTGCGGCGTCTTTTTTCAGATAGTCGAACAGAACCGACTTGTTGAAAATGTAAATACCCATTGACGCCATTGTGCTTGTGGGATTTTTCGGCTTTTCCTCAAATTTGAATATGCGGTTTTCGTCGTCAGCCGAAAGTATGCCGAAACGGCTTGCCTCGGACAGCGGAACTTCGAGAACGCTTATCGTGCAGGCAGAGCCTGTCTTTTTGTGAAAGCGTAGCATTGCCGAGTAGTCCATCTTGTAGATGTGGTCTCCGGAGAGAATTATAACATAGTCGGGATCGTACCTGTCTATGTATTTCATGTTCTGGTATATGGCGTTTGCCGTGCCCTTGTACCAGTCCGCGCCCTTTTTGCCCTGATAGGGCGGAAGCACGGTGACGCCGCCGTAGGTGCGGTCAAGATCCCAAGGCTGTCCGTTGCCGATGTACTCGTTTAAGTAAAGCGGCTGATACTGAGTGAGAACGCCTACGGTGTCAATGCCGGAGTTAATGCAGTTGGATAAGGGGAAGTCGATGATGCGGTATTTTGAGCCGAAGGATACTGCGGGCTTCGCGGTATTCTCCGTAAGTGCGTAAAGTCTGCTTCCCTGTCCTCCTGCAAGGAGCATAGCCACACATTCTTTTTTCTTGAACATATATTAACCTCCGAAAACTTGAATTAGCTTAAAATAATCACTCTCCGGTGAGAAAATTCATGCCTTTTTCTTTGCGGTTCCCGATGTTTTTGACGACGCCGGTTTCTTTGCGGATTCCGCCGGCTTTCTGACGCGTACCTTATGATGAAGTATTACCGCGCCGAGTCCGGGAAGATCAAGCGTAATGCTTCCGGCAAAGCAGTCGGGCGTTGAAGAAGTCTTTTTTGATTTCAGCGGCTGCGTATTTATCATGTTTGAACCGCCGAAACGTTCGCTGTCGCTGTTGAATATCTCGTGATAAGTGCCGGAATCGTATACGTTGCAGACAAATCCGCGGCGCTCTACGGGCGTCATGTTGAGAATGACAACAAGCTTGTCGCCGGCTGCATTTGAGCGCACGTATGACAGTATGCTCAAATCCCTGTTGTCTGCGTCTATCCAGCGGAAGCCGTCCCATGAATAGTCGTTTTCCCAAAGCTCGCTGTGGTCGAGATACAGGAAGTTCAGTTCTCTGACATAGTTTTGCAGCTTTGCGTGCATTTCGTATGAAAGCAGGAACCATTCCACGCTGCCTTTGTAGTCCCATTCCTTGAACTGACCTATTTCCGAGCCCATGAATAACAGCTTTTTGCCGGGGTGCGTCATCATGTACGCCAAAAATACGCGTTCTCCCGCAAATTTCTGATTGTAGTCGCCGGGCATTTTGTCAAGCAGCGATTTTTTGCCGTGAACCACCTCGTCGTGCGAGATAGGCAGTATAAAGTTTTCCGAAAAGGCGTACATCATGGAAAACGTTACTTTTTCGTGCTTATATTTTCTGAACAGCGGATCTGTCGAGAAGTAGTCGAGAACGTCGTTCATCCAGCCCATGTTCCACTTGAAGTTGAAACCCAGACCGTCCTGTTCGGCAGGCTTTGAAACGTTTTTCCATGCCGTTGACTCTTCTGCTATAAAGAGTGTGTCGGGATATTCGTTTCTTATTACCGAACCTAACTTTTTGAAGAACGCGACAGCCTCAAGACACTCGTTTGTGCCGTATGCGTTGGGGAACCATTCTCCGGGCTGTCTGTCATAGTCGAGATAAAGCATGGACGCCACCGCGTCAACTCTCAGACCGTCAATATGGTATTTTCTCAGCCAGAACATTGCGTTTGAGATAAGGAAACATTCGACTTCGTTTCGTCCTACGTCGAATCTGCGCGTACCCCAGCCGCGGTTTTCCATTTTATCCTTGCCCTGATATTCGTAAAGCGGCTTTCCGTCAAATTCATAAAGTCCGTGCGCGTCTTTCGGAAAATGTGCCGGAACCCAGTCGAGTATAACGCCGATTCCCGACGCGTGCATATAGTCCACAAAGTACATGAAATCGTGAGGATTGCCGAAACGCGACGTCGGCGCATAGTATCCGCAGACCTGATAGCCCCACGAGCCGTCGAACGGGTACTCGGAAATAGGCATAAGCTCTATATGAGTATATCCCATCTGCTTTACATACGGCGCAAGCTCTCTTGCAAGCTCGCGGTAGCCGAGATACTCTCCGTTTTCCTTGGTTTTCCATGAGCCTGCATGAAGCTCGTATATATTGACAGGCGTTGAATATTGCGGCTCGATAATTGTCTGCTTTCTGTGATCCAGCCAGCTTGAGTCTGTCCACTCATAGCCGTCAATATCGTAATAGACCGACGCCGTATTCGGCGGAACTTCAAAATAGAAGGCATACGGGTCAGCCTTATAATACTGTTTCCCGTCGGTTTCGATGATGAATTTATAGCGAGAGAACCGTGCAAAGCGGTCTGATGCAAGAACCGTGCTCCAAAGACCGCCGTCGGTTTCCTTTTTTAGCGGAATATCCGCTTTCCAGTCGTTGAAGTCTCCGGATATATATACTTTATCGGCATTCGGTGCCCATACTCTGAACTCATATCCGTCTTTTACGGGGTGTACGCCCATGAACTCATATGAGACGAAGTTGGTGCCCTCATGAAAGAGGTACTGAGCCGCGTTGCCGTTGTTTTTAGACGTCATTTTTTGCTGCACTCCAGACTTTTGATATTCTTATGGATATATAATACCACATTTCGCAG
Source organism: uncultured Eubacteriales bacterium (assembly GCA_934446675.1). GTDB lineage: Bacteria > Bacillota > Clostridia > Oscillospirales > CAG-382 > UMGS1387. Next base: position 690 of record CAKSEL010000005.1, on the reverse strand, counting down.
TCGATTTCAACAATTTTGGGGAGAATAATGAGAAAATTATTGTCAAAAATTGTAATAAAAATGTAAATTTAGAAGTTTTTGGAGAAAAAGCTGTGCAAAAGGCACAAAAAAGTGAATAATGTCTGAAATAATTAACTTACGTTTAACCGAGGTTTAAAGCAGACTGCACTTGCGGCGGGCTGACGTCGGTTATTTTTTGGGGGGAGTGTTGCTTATTTTGGGAAAAAACGGGATTATTTTCTTCAAAGTGCAACTTTGTGCTGACGCTTTTCTACGGAGAAAAGTCCTCCTACGAGGATAAACTATCGAAAAGCCTTTCGCGGCTCAGACGCCGCCGCGAAAGCGTGGCTTTATTTTCCACGAATCAAACTATTGTCGGTAAAGTTTCCGTGCGCCTCCGAAATTTTAAATCTTCGCTCGCAGATGCTCCGCACTGCTCGATGGGGTTGGTTTCTAAGTAAAATTTGTTTATCTCAGTTTAAACTCTTATGCCATGTCACGTTGCGGTCTGCGTAAACTGTGTTTTAGGCTAAAAAGTCCAATTTTTATGCGTTATTACGCAGTCAACAGGACACGCTTTTCTGCCCAGCTCGCTTACGCGAGATGACTTTTACAAATGTTACTTTTATGTATAGTGAAAAACTCTGTGCGAAGTTAAACCTAACGCACAGAGTTATCTTTTTATTAAAT
>CAKSEL010000004.1 GCA_934446675.1 uncultured Eubacteriales bacterium | reverse complement strand
GCAAATTCACCATAGAATTTTTTCTGCATTTCCAAGCTATTTAGCTGATCTGCTTTGTCAGTTGATACTCTGCAATAAGGTGCAATTCTCATAAATAATTACCTCTCTTTCTTGTTTTGTACGCTGTGCACAACACACAACATACCACACAATTTTTCAAAAGTCTACGAAGGAATTTTGATTCCCTCTTAAAATAAATACTCCGCCCCAAAAATATCGTTCAGGCGGAGTATGTTTCCTTTTTATTTCCTAATCCAAATCACTTTCTGATTCAGAGCTACTTTTTAAGGTTCGTTTTTCTTGATTATCTAAAATCATCTTGGTCAATACTCCCGTTGCCGCCCGTGAAATAAATTCACCGGCTATTTTTTCGGAGTCCGACCTTGTATTTGGATTATGGAAGGTTATATGTAAAACTTGTCCTTTCATATAAAGTCCTCCATTTCCAAATCAGATTTATATTACATACTATGTCTGTCAAAATCCAAATATTCAATTTTTATTGTTTAATTTTACTGCATACTTATACCGCCGAGCTCGTTCTCGTCATTTTCGCCGAGTTTTTCAACCATCTCCTCTATGTAGCCTTCCGTCAAATCTTTATCACGTGTGTTTTTAATCAACTCAATCAATATGCAAACCGATGCGGCGGACAGACCTGTTATAAGAGATATTGCTGCCGTGTCATCCTCATCATAGCCTTTCTTTTTGCTTATCCCCGAAACAGATTTAACAAGGCTAAACACCCTTTTACCAATGCCGTAATTGATATTATCGAAATCACTAACGCTACTGTTATGCGATACACCGCTATGCGGATTTTCTTTAATCCTTTCTCGGTTTTCGTAAAAAGTTCTTCTTGAATTTTCCCAACCTGTGTTGAAAGCAAATTCAATTCCGCCGTCAGTCTGTCCCTGTCCTGATGTGACAGAGCGTCGATTTTCTCCTCCAAAATATCCATGCGATTTAAAATCGTTGTTAAGTCCTGCGTCTGTCGGTTCATACTTTTTAATTCCTCTAAAGTTGAATTCATTTTCCATATTCTCCTTCAAAAACTTATCTTCGTGCAGTCTGTAATCTCTGCATTTTTTGCCGCCGGGAGTTGTGTAGCAAATAGATTTTCTCTCGTCTGTCCAGCCTACTTTATATCCCTCGCTTTCCATATAGGATATAAATTCCGCCTTGTTTTTGCAGATGTTCATTGCAGCTTCAATGGTATTTATAAGCCTGAACTTCCAACTGTTGCCGAGAGTTGCCGCCGTATATTCGCCGTGTGTCATTGTTTCGGACGATTTCTGCTCCTTGCGTTTTATAACCGAAAGTCCGTATTCGGAGCATATTTTATCGGAGACGGTTCGTATATTTTCAAGCGACTTTTTATCCTGATGAAGTTTCTTTCCGCTTTCAAAACTGACACTGTTAACGAGGATGTGATTGTGCAAATGATTTTTTTCAATGTGCGTTCCGATGATTACTTCGCATCCGTCAAAACATTCTTTTGTGAGTCTGACGCCGATTTCGTGTACGGTTTTCGGTGTGACTTTTTCTTCCGGACTGAACGACTGACAGTAGTGATAAAAGTATCTGCCGTTCGCCTTTGAGTGCAAATGTTTTGTCAGCATAAATTCATCATAGGCGGAGTGGGGAGAGCAGTTTATTCCCGAAACTAATTTTTCACCGCTTTGCAAAAGTGTCTTTTTATCGTTTGCAACATAATTTATAACACCCGACAGTCCGGCTCGGCTTTGGCGTTTATTGTTCAGTGCAACCACGATTGCCATTTAAGAACACCTCTTACATATTTTTTGAAGTACGGCATATATGTTTGTAAGTTCCGCACTGACATCTTTCAAATATACGGAATCTATTTTGCCCATATTTGCAAGCACTGTAAGCCTGTTTATGTTGTTGCCGATTCTTTTCACTTCGGTTATCAATGGCTTAATATCTATCACATTGATTTTCTTTTGCATCGCACATTTGATTATGTAATCCGTCATAGTTTCTTTTGCGTCGCCGGCTAAATTTTTAATCACATTGTATTCAACATCTGATGCTCTTATGGATATAACCTTGTTTCTGTGTCTCATTTTATTCCTCCTTTGCTTTGAAAAGTGGGTACGGGCTGCCGCCCGAAAGTCTGCGCCGTTTTCGGCGCGAATGTGCGTGCGGTAAAGCCACGCGCGATGCTTGCAACCTCTTAAAGAGGTTATCTGTTTTTGCCGACAGGGTCGGCAGGGACGGTTATTGGGATATAAGAAATACCGTCACTATCGGCACTTCGTCGAACATCATTTTGTCTTTGCGGGACTGCTGACAGAAAAATAAGCCTTTTGCCGTTGCTCCGTTTGGACTGATAGGCAATTCCAAACTCTTTGAGTTCCGGGGTGTTTTGATTGAGCCTTTTTGACAAAACGATAGGGGATATTTCTTCGTCAGTATATTTTGACAGTCTTTCCGCCAGCTTTGCAGGTGTTCCCGAAAAAGATTTTTCGTTCTGCATAAACCGAACAACAGTTGCGGTAATATCTTCGAGAAGTATTTCGGGGTTTTCAGCACTGTCGGAAACTAATTCCCAGCTTTTATTGCCGGTATTAAAATTAAGTTCCAGTTCCCGATATTCAATATCCCGTCCCGTGCAATAAAGTGTCGCCCGCGAGCCGGAACGCTTTGACTTGCAAAGAACAAAACTCGAATCTGCACCGCCGGTAATTCCCGTTGTACCCGACACCATATTCATCGGATCGTCATCTTTTTGCTTTCTCAAATGATGTATGAGGACAATTGCAATTTTCAGCTTGTCCGCAATATTTTTAAGAATACTTATATCTCTGTAATCGCTTGCGTAGGCATTATCATTTGAGATAGTACGTATTTTTTGAAAGGTGTCGATAACGACCAGTTTGGTATTTTGATTAATCAAACAGAAATTTTCAATCTGTTCCTCAATACCGCTGCCGATGCTTTCTGCAAAGGTTGCAAAGTGGATATTAGGCGGAGCATCGTCTGTTATGTCAAACAATCTGCTTTGGATTCTTGCAAGACTGTCTTCAAGGCAAAGATACAGTGCAGTGCCTTGCTTGGTTTCAAAATTCCAAAGCTTTTCTCCTTTTGCAACCTTTAAACACAGCATAAGCGCCAACCACGATTTACCGATTTTCGGACTTCCCGATAAAATATGCAGTCCCTGCGGAATTAAACTTTCCACCGCAAATTCTATCGGCGGTAAAAAGGTATTCATCAGCATTTCACCGTTTACGGTTTTTAAAACCTTGCTCATATTTATTTCACCTCCTCCATTAAAATTATTAAAACTATTGCAAAAAACAAAAAATAGTGGTACAATAGTTTCAAGCGATTATCAATAATAAATATTCTGTAAATATAATAGCGCGTACAAGAGGCTTTGTCAAGTGATTATTTAAAATAAATATCGCTTGAAATATTTTTGTAATATTCCGGAGGTCAATTTATGAAGTTTCAAGCGTCATTTTTAGAAAATCATATAAATATTTCAACCAAAGAATGCAATCGGATTTTTGGATTGGGAAGGATAACTTTTGGGGTGGCGACAGGCAATTACGGAGCGCTTTCAATTTTGTTTCCTGTTCACGAGTTAGACGCATTAAGAGATAAAGCCAATTCGCTTTTAGAGCTTTGTTTTTCGAGTAAGAAAGGCGAAGACAAGTTATCTGCTTATTATAAATGTGAGGAAGAATTTAGTGTGAGCGGCGGCTGTATTTTGTCTGAGAAAAAAGCTATTGTCAATACTGACGATAATATTGATATGGTCGAAACTTATTGGCTTACAAAGCTTTCGGGACTGCTTTTGGTTGAAATGATGCACGCAATTATTCATAACATTCCAATTTTAAAATGCCCGGTATGCAAAAGATTTTTTATTGCGGATAACCATGGCATTCAATATTGCGATAATATTTATAAGGACGGAAAAACCTGCAGACAAATTGGGGCAAAAAAACAGTTCAAAGAAAAAGTCAAATCGGACAGTGCGCTTTCTTTGTATGAAAAAAAGTATCAGGCACTCTATTATAAACGTAAAAAAACAACTGACGAAAAGGCCTTAACGGCGATTAAGGAAAAAATCGCCGTTTATCAAGACGCACGCTCGAAGTATAAAAAAGGGGAGATTTCTTCCGATGAGTTTATTTCTGTGCTGGAAGAATAGCACACACCGTGCCGGATTTTTTTATAAGGCGCGAAAATACGCAAGCGGGGGCAAGTACCCTGCCTGCATATCTTTTGCCCTGTTGCGGGGTTAAAATGCCGTTATATCGGCTATTAAAATTGTTTTTCATTTGGTATATAAATCATCATTTTCAAAGCACGCCATAATAAACCTTGCTCCGAGCTTAAAACCTTTTATAAATGTCTGACATTCTGTAATTTGTGTCATTTCATCTTGACAAGCCTTGTATTTGTCAAACAATTCTTTTTCTTGTTCGTTTAAGGTTTCAAGAAGTTTTTCTTCGTTTCGGGTCAGTAATTTAAACACTTTGTCAAATTGCCTTTGCCGCTGAAACGGTATTTCAACCGGATTGATATTGCCATACCAAAATTCTTCTAATATTCGCATTGTTCTGCCTCCTCACATAAAAAGAGCGGCTCAAATTCCGGTATATCCGAAATTGAGTCGCCCTCTTTTATCATTTTTATTGTTGTTTTAATCGCTTCTCTTAAATAGAACTCTCGTAGTTGCTCTCGTATGTCCGCCGGCTTTATCCCTTGCTTTGCAAGCTCATATGCCGCCATAAATACACCGCTTTCAATGTTGTATTTCTCGCCATACATAATTTTTTCTACTGTAAACTCCACCATTCGTGCCACCTCCTTTGGCAACACAAACAGTATCACAGAAAGAGGAAAAAGTCAACGAAGGAAATTATGATTTATTAGCATTTTCTAGTTCAGCAAACTTAGCTGCCATGGTAGAATTGTTTCTGGTCAATCTTTTTATAGAAAGTTCTTCTGCCTTATTATTGGCTAGTCTTAAATTGTTTTCAGAAGATAAGAGTGCATCCTTTGTTTTTTGTAAGTGATCTATTGTCTTATCAATTTCATCTATTGCCTTTTTAAACTTTTCACTAGCCAATCTATAATTTCTAGAGAACTTGTCTTTAAATTCATTCATATCCTCCTCAAAGTGTGAGATGTCAATATTTTGATTTCGAATAATTGCAAGCTCCTGTTTATATTGCAGTGCATTTAACGATGCATTTCTGAGCAATGTAATCATAGGAATAAAGAATTGTGGTCTTATTACATACATTTTGGGATATCTGTACGACACATCGACTATTCCTGTATTGTATAGTTCATTATCAGCCTCTAACAAAGAAACTAAAACAGCATATTCACATTTTTTCTCATTTCTATCTTTGTCAAGTTCTTTAAAGAAGTCTTCGTTTTTATGCTTGGTTGCTGTCTCAGCCATTTCATTCTTCATTTCAAACATTATTGAGATAAACTCAGTACCATCATCAGAGAATTCTTTAAATATAAAATCACCTTTACTACCTGTTTTTGCATCATTATCCTTTTCAAAATATGCATTTTGAAATCCTGTGGCGCGAAGTTTGTTAAACTCAATCTCACAATGTTGTTCCAGTGTTTCGCCAACCATCTTTGTTGACTGTTTCGCTTTTAAATCTTTGTAATATGCAATTTGTTCATCTTTACCCTTTAACTTCTCTTCGTAATTTTCTTTTAAAGTCTGCTCTTTTAATTGTGCGGTTTTTTCATTTGTTTCAATTTGACCATTAAGAAGAGCTATTTTTTCTTTTTGCTCAGATATTTCCCTTTCCTTTTCAGTAATAGCTTTAGTTATTGCTAGTTTTTTCTCAGCCTCAAGAAAATCAATTTTTGATTTCAATTTCAATATTTCTTCTCTATTATCAGATAATTCCTTTTCCTTAATAGCAACAGCTTCTACAACCGAGGCTTTTTTATTATCTTCCTCAGATTTTAATTTAGCCTGTAAAGTTATAATTTCAGCATCTTTTTTTGATAATTCTTTGTTCCATTGTTCTGTAGTTTCGGCTTGTGTAAGTTTTATAGCTGCTGCTTTCTCTTTGGCATAGTGACTTTCTCGTTCCTCAATTTCTTTAAAAAACTCTTTATCTCTAATTTGCTTAGCTATAGAATCATAGCTCGATTCATCAACCTTAAAAACTTCGCCGCAATTAGGACACTTTATTTCCTGCATATTTTCAACTCCTTATTACATCAATCGCCCATCACTTATAAAATATTTGTCCCTTCTCAACGCGAAAGCTGGCAATGTTCCTTCTAATACATCCACTACACTTTTTCGTATATTCTCATCTTCTATCGCTCCGGAAGTATATGTAATTTGGTGTGTGGTTTTATCCATATTACAATATATGATTTGCTCTGCATCGCATGCAATTGCTATATTGGGGTTATGGGTTACTATTATAACTTGACGTTTATTCTTAGCTTCACATATACAAGGAACCAGCTTGCTGAAAACTGACTGGTTATCCAAGTTATCTTCTGGTTGATCTATAATTATTGGTGCATTGTTTTGGCTTAATGCTAAATAGAAAACCAAGAGAACAATACCTCTTTCGCCTGGCGATAATTCATCTAAATTTCTTTCTCCCATCTGCAATTTGAAAGACACATCAATATATTCGAGGTCAAACAGCAGATTATAAAATTCATTTTTATTAGTAATTTTTTTCGAAGAGTCTTCAATACTTTCATCTACCACTTGCATAACATCGTGTATAAATGCATTTACACTTTCAAATTTTCCAAATTCAGTTTTTTTAATCAATTGATTCATTTTATTTAAAGATTCTGTTCGTCCTTTAAAAATACCGGCATACTTTTGATTTATAAAACTCAAAAGGTTATCTCCTAAATCATTGTTAGCGAGTTGTAGCTCTGCTGCAAATTCTATACTTTCATCAAGGTCTCCCAAAAGCTTTTTAATCTCAATTTCAACGGGAGAATATATTTGACCATAAATATCAACCAATGACTTTTTGAGTTCAAAAATCTCCTTTGTCTTTTTCTCACGAATAGCTTTTTGTTCAGTATAAATATCGTCTAACTCTTCGTTGATAAACTTTAACTCAGCCTTATAGTATTCAAGCGATTCTTCTGTTTCGGACGTACCAATTATTTTTAACCTTTCCTTATCCCATTCAGATAAATCTGTAAGATATTTTTGATATTGTTTTTCCTCAGTATCCGCTGTAGATATCAACTCTTCTTTTTTCTTCATAAATTTTTCAAGTTGCGCTTCTAACCCTTCACTACCATCTTTACCTCGCAAATTTTCAAAGAGTTCTGTTTTGGTGCTATTTAATATGTTTAATCCTTCGCATAATTTTTCTTTTGGTGAAACTATAGATATATGAGCTAATCCTTCTATTGGATGCGACAAAATAAATGTATCTATTATTTCATTCACCTCAACAACATCACGCTCTAATAATTCGATTCTTGCAATGAGTTGTTTATATTCATCAATTGACGAGTTAGCCTCTGTAAGTTGGTCGCGCAATATTGCAATATCTTTTTCTGTCTTTTCTATATTGTTATTTATTTCTAATAAATTTTTCTGATATTCCGTATCTTTATTACTACCTTCAGGTTTTTTTACTTCTATAGGTTTATTTTTTATATGTCTTTCTAAATACTCCTCCATTTTCTTTAAACTATCAGATATTAATGTTTTATAAGAAGTAGTCTTTTTGTTTTCCAACTGTATTATTCTTTTATTTACAGCATCTATTTCATCCTTGATTTTCTGAATTGCTATAACTAAAGTTTTTGATTTTGCTGAAACCAGCTCTTGCAAATTTTTTGAGTTGCCACGTTCGGTTTTATCAACATAAGAAAATATTACTTTATCAATTTCATTTTGAAAGGTATTTTCAATGTCATTGCAAACTTCCTCAATATATTTTTGGGGCAAATATTGAGCATTTTCAATAACAGAATCATATTCGTCTGTTGCTAACGATAATGTTTCCGTATGACCATCTTTCCAACAAATAGTGGATGTATAGTCGTTTGCATAATTCTTGGGCGGTTTTCTAAATCTTGTTTGATTCAAGAATGAAGCGTTATTCATTGTTGAGCATTTACACATATGTCCAATAATATCCGATAACGCACTTTTGCCACTACCTTTGTTTCCTATAATTGCAATCAAACCGGTATTTAATTCCAATTCGGTATCAAACCACTTAAATAAAGTGTTTTTTGGATTTGCTATTTGATGTATAGATATTTTCGATATGTTGGATTTAGCATTTTTATTTGCCCTATCTAAAGCTGGCGGTATAGTTCCAATGTAAACTCTTTCCTTGGGTTGATATATACATTGTAATAATCCGTCAAAAGTCGGATTGGATTTTATCCATAGTGATTCCTTCGAAGAATAGTCTCTTGGATCGTGATTATCAGAACATAATATTAAAGGCTTTTCGTCAATATCTTTAAAAACTTTTTCATTATATACTTCAATATCTCTTGTTTTTCCTATTTCAAAAAAATCAACATTCTCAGCAATATCAGCTTTAATTGCTTCATTCACAGGCAAAGCATTACTAATTTCTTTGTCTATTCCATTGGTTTTTCCGCCTGCGTGAATTGAAATAACTCCATTATGCTTTTCTGAAAAATCGACTATATCTTCAAACAACCAATAAATCGTATCATTTGATTCACGAGATTTGGCTTTTTCTCTAAACATTATTGCATCAAAGTCCTCTGATAGGGTTTTTACATTTATCGTTTCAGGAAATATTATTATCAAATGTAGGTTATTCGATCCTTTATCCGTTCTCAATTCTACACCTGGAAAGAAGGTTACCTCCGGAGCAAGTTTTTTCAATTTTGCTATTCTTTCATCATCAATTGTAAAATGATCAGTTATTGCTACAGCAACAACGCCACTTTTTTTCAAAGCATCACATAACAATTGATCGGCATCTTCACTTTTATATTTGTAATCATATGAAGATGCGGTGTGTATATGCAAATCCCATCGACCCCATTCTGATCCTCTATTATATTTATTCATAATATATACTCCTTAAACATATAGTTTAGTCCCAACACTAAATGCCTTGCCGACCACATCACCAATTTTTCGATAAGTATGATGCACAGAGTCGTAGGTGATAGGGGAGAATTTATTCAAATCAATTTTGCCGTCCTTATTGAGGATTTTTTCATCTGCACAGACATTTACAATTTTGCCGACGAGTCTGCAAGTTTCTTCGTCATAGCTGATAAGTTTACATTCAAGCGCCATAGGTAGCTCATCAAAAAGCGGGGCGTCCACAAATTCACTTTTTGCGGCGTGCCAGCTTGCTTTTTCAATTTTGTCCGGCTCTTTGTTACCGGAAACAATGCCTACATAGTCGCACGCAGCAACATTTTCCGCATCACCAACGCTCACCGTAAACGCACCTCTTGCAATAATGTTTTTCGTTGTCTTGTGTTCTGCGCTTATGCAAATTGAAATTTCCGTTTCTTCGCTGATGCCGCCCCATGCAGCGTTCATTGCATCAGGTTTTCCGTTTTCGTCATACGAGCCGATAATCAGCACTGGCATTGGGTAAAGATACGCTTTCGCTCCAAAATTCTTTCTCATAATTTTTCACTCCATTCTTTTTCTTTAAATCCTACTAAGACAAAATCCTCGCCGATTAAAAGCGGACGTTTGACTAACATTCCGTCTGCTGCGAGCAGCTTTAACTGTTCTTCTTCCGACATAGCAGATAACTTGTCCTTCAGTCCCATTGATTTATACAAAAGCCCCGATGTGTTAAAGAATTTCTTCAGCGGCAGACCGCTCATTTTGTACCATTCGCTCAATTCTTCAAAGGTGGGGTTGTCCTCTTTTATGTCACGAAGTTCATATTCAATATTGTTGTCATCAAGCCATTTTTTTGCCTTTTGACAAGTTGTGCATTTTGGGTAGCAAATAAATTTCAGCATAAAGCTCTCCTCGCTTTCTTGTTTGAATTTGTTTTATACCTTCATAACATTATCCGTCCAAAGTTCGCACTGTGTCATCACGGTTTGCACTGCATCGTCCATACCCTCCGGCGGATATTTATGCTTTTTCAAAAGCTTTTTAATCAGCATTCGCATCTTTGCTCTTGCAGATTCTTTTTTCTGCCAATCAACAGTTCTGTTTTTACGAAGTGTATCAGCCAATTCTTTCGTGATTGCGATAAGTTCGTCATTTTCATAAAAGTCTTTTATTTCCTGTGGTTTTGTGAGCGCATCGTAAAACGCAAGTTCATCGGCGGTAAGACCGAGCTTGTCGCCCTCTTGATGTGCTGCAGCAATCTGTTTTGCAAGGTTCAGCATTTCTTCTATAATTTCTTCATTCGTGAGCATACCGTTTAAATATGCATTAAGCGAACGCTGCATAATCTCGCTGAATTTTTCGGATTTAACAACATTAGTTCTGCGATATACCGACACTTGCTCCGCAATAAGTTTCTTTAAAAGTTCAACAGCAAGATTTTTTTCTTTCATATTCGCAACTTCTTCAAGAAACTTCGGATCAAACAGAGAAAACTCCTCTTTTACATCCGAGAAAAGATTGATTACACCATCACTTTTAATACTCTGTTTTAAAAGCTCATTGATTCGTGCATTCATTTCCGGCAGTGAAATTTTCTTATCAACGCCTGTGTTTGCAAGTCTTAAGACAAGTACACGCACAGCATCGAAGAAGGCGGCTTCTATACGATCGCTTTCGCAAACCATTGACGAGCAAAGTGACAACGCCTGATGAAGCATAAGGGCCTCTTTTGCGAAGGCGTCTTTGTCGTTGGTCTTTTCTCGCGCCACTATGAAGTTTACGGCGCCGCTGATCGTCTTTGAACGTTCAAGATCTGTTCCGGTCTGAAACTTTGAATAATCAAATCCGTGAAATTTATCGCGGCAAACAGATAACTTCTCCAAAAACTTCGGATATGCAACCTTCGCCACATCCGTATCGCCGTAATTCTTTTTATCACGGGAGGTATAGTCATTCATTGCTTGTTTCAGTGCTGAGGCAATTCCGACATAGTCAACAACAAGTCCGCCTTCCTTATCTTGAAATACGCGGTTTACGCGAGCAATCGCCTGCATAAGATTGTGCCCGGACATTGGCTTGTAGACATACATTGTCGCAAGTGACGGCACATCAAAGCCGGTAAGCCACATATCAACAACAATGGCGATTTTAAGAGGGCTTGCATTATCTTTGAATTTTTTCGCAAGTTCTTCTTTATGATGTTTATTTCCGATAATTTTGCGCCATTCTTCGGGGTCTTTGTTGCTTTCGGTCATAACAACCGCAACTTTCTCTGTCCACGCAGGGCGAAGCTCTAAAATACGTTTATATATTTTCATGGCAATGTCACGGGAATATGCAACAATCATAGCTTTTCCGGTAAGCAAATTTTCTCTGTTGTTTTCATAATGATCAAGAATATCGCCCACAAGGGAATTGATTGTGTTTTCATTGCCGAGCACTGCTTCCATTTGCCCGAGTTCGCGCTTGCTTTTTTCTATAACTTCCGCATCTGCATTTTCTGCCATAATGTCATATTCTGCGTCAATCAATCTTAATGTTGCCTCATCAAGATTAAGCTTTATTACACGGCTTTCATAGTAAACCGGGCGAGTTGCGCCGTCTTCAACCGCCTGCGTCATATCGTATATATCGATGTAATCGCCGAACACCTCACGAGTACTGCGGTCTTTTGACGAAATCGGTGTTCCTGTAAATCCGATGTATGTAGCGTTCGGCAGTGAGTTGCGGATAATGCGAGCCGTGCCGATTTTTAACTTACCCGTCTTTTCGTCCATCTTTTCAGTAAGTCCGTATTGTCCTCTGTGTGCCTCATCAGCCATAACTATAATGTTGCGGCGCTCTGATAATGCCTCGTAAGACTCCTCAAATTTTTGCATTGTGGTAAATATAATGCCGTTTGCCTGTCTGCCGGCGAGAAGTGATTTTAGATGCTCACGGCTTTCTGCATGCATTGGCTCTTGTCTTAAAAAATCCTTGCACTTGGCAAACTGCCCGTAAAGTTGATCGTCAAGGTCGTTTCTGTCTGTAATGACAACAATTGTCGGACTGTCTAATGCATCTTGCAGCAAATGAGCATAAAACACCATAGAAAGCGACTTTCCGCTGCCTTGCGTATGCCAAAATACACCGCCTTTTCCGTCAGTAACGGTAGCGTGCTTTGTAGATTCAATCGCTTTTCTAACCGCAAAATATTGATGATATGCCGCAAGAATTTTGAAAGATTTAATGCCCTCATTTGAAAAACAAATAAAGTTTTTTATTATATCAAGCAGCCGTTCTTTTTGAAACATTCCTTCAAAGAAAGTGTCAAACTGTGCGTACTGCGTATTTTCATAGTCACCGTCTTTTGTTTTCCACTCCATAAAGCGATCCTCGCCGGATGTGATTGTTCCGGATTTTGAGGTTAATTGGTCACTCATAACACAGATAACATTATAGATAAACATCGACGGGATTTCCTGCATATAGTTGCGGAGCTGTCTGTACGCTTCGGATGCATCCGTTTCTTCACGTGACGGAGATTTCAGCTCCATCAAAACAACAGGTAAACCATTTAAAAAGAGAATTACATCAGGGCGTTTGTTACTGTTTTCAATAAAAGTCCACTGATTGGCAATGATAAAGGAATTGTTGTCGGGATTTTTGTAGTCAACAAGATAGACGGTAGAGGAACGCTCCTCGCCGTCTTCAAAATACTTAACCTCAATACCGTTTTGCAGATAGTCTGTGAACACCGCATTTTTTTGCATAAGCTCACCGTTTTCAAAGTTCTTGAGCTTGAACAGGGCGTCTTGAATTGCATCATCGGGCAGACCGCTATTCAAACGATACAAAGAGTCCAGCAGAATCTCCTCATATAACGGACTGTGAACATTCCTTTCTATTTCCGGCCCGTATATGTATTCATACCCCAAATCATTTTGAAATAGCTCTATTACTGAATTTTCGTAGTCAGCTTCAGTGTAATTTGCAGTCATTTTATTCACCGCTTTCTCTATTTGATAAAGTAAATTGATTTACAGCATCATTCAATAATTCTATAATTTTTATGGATTTTTCCTTAGACATATTTTTATCATTTGTTTTGGAAAAATAATACCCTGCAATAGATCTTCGCATTTTGCTGATTATTACCTCTCGCTTGTACCAATCTACAGAAAAATTGCTTTCCAAAATTTTGGTTATGTCATTAATATCACTATCATCAACTGCGCTGTTTAATATGTCTTGAATGTGTTTAATAATATAACTGTTAAGTTCTTCCTCATTAGCATATACTTCTTTATTGTCTGATAGGTGATTTTCTTCATATTTTGTAAAATCGCCTACAGTTTTTACATATTCACTGTTCGAATACTTTATATAATTTAGTTGATGTTCTAATTCCGGAAATAGCGTTGCTTCATTAATGTTGTATAAGTCAAGCTCTTTAAGAATCTCCTCTTTATTTTCTCCATCTATGTAAAAATGCAATGCACTAAATTCATCTTTTAGTTTTCCTTTAGATTTCGAGATGACCGATTTTTGAATATCTGCATCTATATCAAAGGAAAATTGGCTTGCGAGCAGAAAAACGCCACTTTGTTTCCGTAGCCTTTCGTTTGTATATGTTGGCATTACCATATAATTATTTTGGATTATATTTATAAATTCTTTTACATATTCCTCGCTTGACCAACGCGCTTTCAAGTCGTTGTCTATAATTTGATCGTATTTTAATTTATCGAGAATAGCCGATAAAGTGTTCTCTTTTGTCAAATCATAACTTGCCAAAGCGGATATAATCTGAACTTCTCTATCCGTGGATTGAGACGGATAGTACTTGTCCGTATAATAAATCACACCATAAGGCTCTTTGAGAACTTTGCCATCTTCTGTATCATATTCCTCTTCACCGTGAAGTTTGCAAGCAAAATATAGAGCAACCAATGGATTTGTTGTTAAATCCAACAGCCGTGTACACATTCCATAATGCTGATACTTTGTCATTATATCAAACATTGTCTTGAATTCTCTAAATTCTACCGGTATTTTTTGCAATGGTATTTGCATTAATTGATGCTCTATGCTAAGCATATCATTGCGAAATATGCTTGGTTCTATATCCCAAAATTCTGTTTCCTGTCCTCGAAAATACAATCCTGTAGATATTCCGTCTGCAGAAGTTCTCATCTTTTTAATTTCGCTTATATAAGAACTTACAGAATCAACTTGTATTAAATTTTCTGTATCTATTTCTTTATATGCCAAAATAATTCACTCCCTCTGTTTTAAACAATAATTTAGAGCAGCAAATGCAAGCATTATTCAACGAATATCTTTTGTCGAATGAATTTGATGATTTGGCTACTGTTGAGAATGTTGTTTTATCTGCTAATACTGGGGCAGACGCTATTCAAAAGGCTCCCATTGTAGATTACGATACAGGAATAAGATGTATTCGAGTTGGTGATATGACGAATAATCGTAGTTTCCACGATTGGGGATTCACCAAAGTTACAGACGATGTTTTCAAACGCTATCAACTGCACAAAGATGATATAGTGGTAACAAGAACAGCATCTCTTGGTCTTAATACAATTATTCCTGAAGATTTACCAGCAGTATATAATAATGGTTTGATACGCTTAACTGTGAACACATCAAATGTCCTGCCTTTGTACTTATTCAGACAATTTCAGACGGAAGATTTTTCAAATTATATTGCTCGTATAGAAAGTGAAACGTCTGTGCGTCCAAATATGAAGATTAACTATTTGCTGAAATATGAATTTATACTGCCCCCAATTACAAAGCAAAATAAGATTATAGCGTTACTAACTCCAATGTTGAATCAACAAAATAATCTTATCGTCGAAAACAAGCAGCTCGAAGCCTTGCATGACACTCTCTTACCAAAACTAATGTCCGGTGAACTTGATGTCTCCGACATCGACCTTTAAGCCGCTAAATTATTGTTTATCGCATTATTCTCCTTTGTTTTTTCATCTATAGAGCTCAATATAGAGACAATTCTTTCCTGCGCTTTTTTATCTGGAAGCGTAAGCTCCAAATTCTCTATATCTGAAGGTTTTATAGAAGGATACGCTGATACACTCTGCTCAGCAATGGCCTGAAGTTGTTCCGTGACCTCGTGTTTGGTTAAAGCATAATAAATGAAATCAGGCACAGCTTTGTCGTAATCAACATCAATTACCGTAAAACCTGTTGATACTAAAAAATTATCCGGCTGTTCTTTGATGATTCCATAGTGTAGTTGGTTAGGTCTTACAGTCGAGTAGATAATACTATTTATTTTAACCTTTCTTCTTGCTCTGCTTTGCAGTTTATCTTTAGTCGTGTTGATATACTGAATTTCATCAATTTTATTCATTGTGATATTGCCGGTATCTAAGTAATTTACAAATTCCCAATTTTCTTTGGGAGAATATGTGCTTTGATTAGTCTTAACTATTTCTCCAAGTCGAACCGTCTGCCATTCAGCCATAGTCATCATCCTTTCTATCCAATATATTTTCTATGAGCAATCTTAACATTGCTCTGTTTAACCATTGCGTATTGCAAGGTTGTATCAATCTTTCTATGCCCCAGAAGTTGTTGAAGCTGCTCAATGGGCATTCCTTTGTCTATTGCCATCGTTGCAAGTGTACGTCTGAATTTGTGTGGGTGTACTTTTTGCAGCCCGAGCCGTCGTCCAAATTCTCTAAGTCTTACTTCTACTCCGCCAATCTGTAACCGTTTATACGGCGATTTCAGCGACACAAACAGAGCCGGGTTAGAATCTGTTCTGCTATGTAAATAATTTTGTAGATTTATTTTTGTTCGGGCGTCAAAATATACAACTCGCTCTTTGTTTCCTTTACCGAAAACAATACATTCTCTTTCATTAAAATCAATGTCGTTGCGATTAAGCAACACCATTTCGCCGACACGCATACCGGTTGACGCAAGCATATCAATCATCGCCAAATCTCGAAGCTCCGTACAATTATCCCTCATAAGCTCCAATGCCTCGTCGGAATATGTTTCTTTAATGTTCGTCCCGGTTTTGACTTTGTGTATGCGCCTTACAGGGCTTTTTAATATGTAATCTTCATCTTCAAGCCATGAAAAGAAACTTGAAAGAATGCGGCGTATATTGTCTATTGTAACCTTGCTTGATTTGTTTTTCTCTTGATATTCGGTTAAATATCCCCGAATATCATCTGTTACAATGTGTTTT
The DNA here is from genome assembly GCA_934446675.1 of uncultured Eubacteriales bacterium. Classification (GTDB taxonomy): domain Bacteria; phylum Bacillota; class Clostridia; order Oscillospirales; family CAG-382; genus UMGS1387. The sequence continues at coordinate 143,356 of CAKSEL010000004.1, read as the reverse complement.
ATCGGCTTTTCAAGAGTTGTAAGCATTGTCATAATAGTCGCTTTGTAATATTTCAAAGACTTTTCGGAACAGCCTTGAATTCGTTTTGCTGATAAAAATAATTCTACAAAATCTTGTTCTGGATTCTCCTTGTTGTCAGTGCATTCGGTAACTTCATAGCCTGCAAGTGTGCTTTGCAGCACATCTTGCAATTTTTCACTTTGCGCGTTATTCAGGTATGGCAACATTCCTTGAATAACATCTTTTATGAAATCTTGTTTCATAGTCAATTCTCCTTTTTTGATTAGAGAACGACTGTGGGGCGGAAGTTCCCGTTTGTTAACTCTTGCCACCCACAAGAGTTATGGTAATATGTTAAACAATAATTTAGCGGCTTAAAGGTCGATGTCGGAGACATCAATCTCGCCGGACATTAGTTTTGGTAAGAGTGTATCTCTGATTTCAGATAATCTCTTTGCTTCTCTCGTTTTTGAAAGAATCATAGAGAAAATAGGCTGAACTAATCCGTCAAACTCTTTCAAGACATCTTCGGTAGGCAAGTAAGTTGGATAATTCTTGAGAATATCCGTTTTTAAGTTTGTGAAAACACTACCATTACCAAGTGCTACTAAGTTGCCTCGAATGTGTTTGAAATAGAGATACAGATACTCATTTGAAAATTTTGACGACGGAAAATAAAGCCAACCATCGTGTATACAAGTATCTATATCAAGTATCTTAGGTAAACCTGGCGTGGCACTATTCGACAAAACTAAACTTCCCGATTTTAGGCAAACGGTCTTTTTCAAACCAGCTTCAATGATGTATTCTTTGATTTCATTGATAAACGGGGAGCTAATACCAGTTGCATCAGATATTTTCAACCAATGAAATCCGTTATCTGACAAAAAATTTTGAATAGGTCGAGGTGAACCGCCACGCTTTATTTCAACAAAATCGCCAAGTACGCCATTTATCCAAGTCGTAGGTACATGCCCGTCAAATGGTTCGAAGTCTATGAACCACGATTTAAAAAGCGTCATTGCTTGCTGCTCTAAATTATTGTTTATCGCATTATTAAGCTCTATCTTGTCGTCAATAGCCTTTAACAATCCCCCAATTTTCCTTTGTTCCTCAATAGGCGGTAATTCTATATCTAAATTGGCAACAATATCCGTTTGGACTCGTTGGCGACCTGATGAACCAACCATAGATTTAATTGCCGGATTGCGAACCAAAGGGCTGCAAATCAAATAGTACAGGAAATCAGCATCACTTACGCCGTCAATTGCACGAAAGACAATATACTCGGTTGAACCAAAACCTACTTCGCCATCACTCAAAACTGAAACTTTTGCAATTTTTCCGTTTTCAAGACAAGGAGTGATTCTTGCCATAATCGTGTCGCCGTTTCTGAATTTTGTGCCACCTTTATATTCTTCAAGCACAAATTCTGGAATGTCCCTACAAAAAGGCTGTAACTTATCCATTGGCACTTTTTTTGCCACGATGCCCTTACCGAGACTCTCTCTTGGGTTGATATATGCGATTTCTGATAGCCTTTTCGTAGTCCAATTACACTTCATACCCAATCGCCCCCAATTTCCTGCGGATTTCATCTTCCAGCTCGTGCGACTTTTTGAACATATCCGAAAGCTCGGAAGTAAGACGAGTCATTTTTTCTTCAAACGGTTCGCCGTCGTCCTCTTGTTCTTCAATGCCGACATATCTGCCGGGAGTTAAAATAAAGTCTTGCTTTTCAATCTCCTGAAAGTCGCATACGGCGCAGAAACCTTTTATATCTTCAAGTGTTCCGTCTTGGAATTTTGTAAATGTATCTGCCAGTTTCTCTATATCTTCATCGGTAAAATCCCTGTGTTTGCGGTCAACCATATATCCCATTTTGCGTGCGTCAATAAACAGAGTTTTGCCTTTTTGCTTTTTATTTTTGGAAATAAACCAAAGCGTAACAGGAATTGTAACGCTGTAAAAAAGCTGCGTGGGCAAAGCAACGATACCTTCCACAAGGTCAGCCTGAATGATATTCTTTCTGATTTCGCCCTCGCCGCTTGATTGCGACGATAACGCACCGTTTGCAAGAACAAGACCGATTTTTCCGTTGGGTGCAAGGTGGTGTATCATATGCTGAATCCACGCATAGTTGGCATTTCCGGCAGGCGGAACACCGTATTTCCAGCGAACATCATCTTTGAGTTTTTCCTGTCCACAGTTAGAAAGGTTGAACGGCGGATTTGCCATAATAAAATCAGCCTTGAGTGTTTTATGTAAATCATTAAAAAATGTATCTGCCTGATATGGACCGAAATCCGCATCAATACCGCGAATAGCCATATTCATTTTTGCCATTTTCCAAGTGTCGGCATTTGACTCCTGTCCGTAAACGGCGATTTCGCCGCGAGTTCCGCTGTGTGCTTGAATAAATTTTGCACTCTGCACAAACATACCGCCGCTGCCGCAGCAAGGGTCATACACGCGGCAGTTTTTAAACGGCTTTAAGATAGCAACGATTGTTTTAACGATACTTGCCGGAGTGTAAAACTCGCCTCCCTTAACGCCCTCGTAGGCTGCAAACTGCGCAATGCAGTATTCATATGTTCTGCCGAGCAAATCCTTACTTTCTTTCGTGTCACCCATATCCATATTTGTAAACAGGTCAACAACATCGCCCAAAACACGCTTGTCCAAATCGGGGCTTGCGTAGTTTTTGGGCAGTACATTTTTCAGCGTTGCATTTTCTCTTTCAATGGCACGCATAGCATCGTCAATAATTGTGCCGATTTCAGGTGTATGAGCATTTGACGCAATTTTGCTCCAGCGTGCCTCCTCCGGCACAAAGAAGATGTTATCTTCAACATATGCGTCTCTGTCGTCCTCAAATCCGTCGCCCTCGTCTATCAACTGCTGATAGCGCTTTTCGAATGCGCTCGAAATATAGCGCAGAAATATAAGCCCTACAATAACTTTTCTGTATTCCGCCGCGGGAATATGCCCCCAAAGGACGCACGCTGCGTCCCAAATTTGTTTTTCAAAGCCGATATTGGCATTATTTGAAGCCATAATTTTTCTCCTAACTTATTTTAATATTTCCAAATACTGTTTCATTCGCTCGATTACATATTTTGCCACGAGTTCTGTCATAGATTCGGCGTTGCTGTTTTTGTAAAACTCATCAAATGCGGCGTAATATGTTTTTCTGTCGGCAAATTTCACATTGATTGCGGGATAGCCGTTTTGGATAAGGTCAAGATTCAAGAGCAATCTTCCTGTTCTGCCGTTGCCGTCGATAAAGGGGTGAATGCCCTCAAATTCAAGGTGAAACCGTGCAATTCTTTCTATAGGGTGCATTTTCTTTTTGCGTTTTTCGTTCTCGACGAGAAGTTCCGTCATTTTCGGTTCAATCATATACGGCTGAACAGGCTCGGTATATGCTCCCATAATGGTTACGGGAATTTTTCGGAACACGCCTTTATCCTCCGGTCTGTTCATCAGCACGAGCGAGTGAATATTTTTAATCACCGTTTCGCTGATTTTTGTGTCATTTGCAATATCCTCGATATACAAAAACGCATCTCTGTGACCGACTGCTTCGAGGTGGTCTTTCAGCGGTTTTTGGTCGATTGTCATACCTTCCAAAACCATTGCCGTTTCCTTTAATGTAAGAGTATTTCCCTCGATTGCGTTTGAATTATAGGTAAAGTCCACCATAAATTCGTCACGCAGTCTTTCCGCCTCACCTTGCGTAAGCGGACGTTTTTTATCAAGCTCCGCTTTCAATGCGTCGATTTTCAGCAGCAGGGGAGATAACTCCTTTGACATTTTTATTCCTTTTAGCGTTCTTGCGTCAACGGGCTTTGGTGCATTTTCGGGAATCATATATAATTTGCCCTTTTGAACAACGCCGTCTATTCTGTTTTGAGCGCATAAAAGTCTGACTCTGCGCGGTGAGAGTCCCCATTTTTCCGCCGCTTGTGAAACCTTAATATATTCCATAATCATACCTCTTTCGGGTTGTTGTATATAGTATATCACATTTGGGGAATAAAATCAAGCTTTATCACGAAAATAATCATTCTATATTATTCCTAAAATTATATCAGTTTTTTTGTGGGCAGGCAACAAAATTTTCTCAAGTCTTGCTACAAGATATGTTTTTGCAAATCGGACATACTCTACCTCCACAAATACTTTTGTCTTAAATAATCCGCGTGCTCCGGAGTTATCAGTCCATCGTTTATTTCCGCTATGTTGATGCTGCCGTAAAGTTCGCCCCAATAGCAATCTATCAAAGTTGAATTCTTTGATAATGCATCTTTGTATGCGTCTAAATCGTGTTGCAGATACGAGGGAAGACCGTGCTCATAGGAATGTTCTCTTTCGATAGCTGTCATTCTGTCATCAAGCAGGCTCTCCATCGAAACATTTAATACCTTTGCGATTTTGTATAATGTTTCAGCCGAACACTTCTCGATACTTGTTTTGCCGCTGCACAATTCACTGAGTGTCGCATTAGGAATCCCGGCGAGCTTTGCCAAGCGGTACTTTGTCATTCCGATATTATTTAAAATTTCATTGATATTCATTTTCATCACCCTAATAATATTATATCGCTATACCGAAATAAAATCAAGCAATTTTAAAAATTTGGCTAAAATATTAAAATTCCTTGCAAGTGCGGCTGATTTCCGCACGAAAAAAGCGTATAGCATCTGCTAAAATATAAATGCTATACGCAAGTAAAAAATTCAATATAGATGTAACAATAACGAAACAGCGAAAATCCCGAAAGCCTTATTTTAAGCGGTTTTCGGGATTTTTTGTTATGCATTTTCTATTCGGTTGTTACAGAGAGATTTTGAATTGTGCAAAATCCCTGAAAGGCGCAATATTACGCCACTTCTATATAAAAAGTTTCCGTCTTGTTACAACTGTATGTACGGTCGATTTGGAAATTCCGAACCTTTTAGCCGTATCGCGAACCGTTGCGTTGTTGTCAATTATGTAGTGAGCAAATTTCAGTGATCTTTCGTCGTATATGCTTCTCAAAATATATACACCTTTCCTTTCGGTATATGTATATTTCAAAGCTGCGTTTTAAATTCCGGAACACACGCCGTTTTGAACGAATCTCGTGCGCACAATTCACAAAATGCGCCGTAATCTCCGAAAATAACATGAAATGCGACATTTTCTGCATTTTAAACTGTTGTTTTGTTCATTTTTTGTTTGTATGTATCGGGTATTTGAACAAGAGTTTAATTTTTTGCCAAAATTGCGCGCAGTCTGTTGCAAAACATAAAAAAGGTGCTATAATTATTATCGGACGGAGTTGGAGATTTTTTAACAAATCTTTCCTCCGGACAATTAAAACAGCTAAATTAACAGCGAATGCTGCAGGAGGTAAGATAAAATGACTAATAACAAAACAGTCCTTGCCTGGCTCGAAGAAATGAAAGCCATGACTCAGCCTGATAAGGTTATCTGGATTGACGGCTCCGAAGAACAGCTCGAAGCTCTCAGAAAAGAAGCGGTAGAAACCGGCGAAATGATCAAGCTTAACGAAGAAAAGCTCCCCGGATGCTACTATCACAGAACAGCGGAAAACGACGTTGCGCGTGTTGAGTCCAGAACCTTTATCTGCACACCCACAAAGGAAGAAGCAGGTCCTATCAATAACTGGATGGCGCCCGATGAAATGTATGCAAAGCTCAAGAAGCTTTACACCGGCTCCATGAAGGGCAGAACCATGTATGTTATTCCGTATTCCATGGGTCCTGTCGGTTCTCCGTTCTCCAAGATCGGTATTGAGCTTTCAGACAGTATCTATGTTGTACTCAACATGGCTATCATGACAAGAGTAGGACAGAAAGTTCTCGATACGCTCGGCGATAACCCCGACTTTGTAAAGTGCCTGCACGCAAAGAAAGACGTAGATCCCGAAGAAAGATATATCGTTCAGTTCCCGCAGGATTCCACTATCTGGTCGATCAACTCCGCATACGGCGGAAACGTACTTCTCGGAAAGAAGTGCTTTGCACTCAGAATTGCCTCCTACCTCGGCATGAAAGAGGGCTGGATGGCAGAGCATATGCTTATCCTCGGACTTGAAAATCCCAAGGGCGAGATCAAGTATATCTGCGCAGCATTCCCGTCGGCTTGCGGCAAGACTAACCTTGCAATGCTCATTCCTCCGGAATACCTCAAGAAGAAGGGCTATAAGGTATGGACAGTCGGCGACGATATAGCATGGCTCAGAATAGGTCCCGACGGCAGACTTTACGCTATCAACCCTGAAGCAGGCTTCTTCGGCGTTGCTCCCGGTACAAGCGAAAAGACCAACTATAACGCACTTCAGGCAACCAAGAAGAACACGATCTTCACAAACGTTGCAATCAATAACGCAGACAATACTGTTTGGTGGGAAGGACTCGACAAGAATCCTCCGGAAGACGCAACAGACTGGCTCGGCAATAAGGTCAACGGTAAGGAAGTTACCGCAAACGGCGGCAAGCTTGCTCATCCGAACTCCAGATTTACTGCACCCGCAATCAACTGCCCGTGCATTTCTTCCGAATTCGAGAATCCTCTCGGAGTGCCGGTATCCGCAATCGTATTCGGCGGACGCCGTGCAAAGTGCGCACCCCTTGTATATCAGTCGAGAGACTGGACTCACGGTACGTTTGTCGGCGCAACAATGGCGTCTGAGACTACCGCAGCAGCCGCAGGTGCAGTCGGCGTAGTAAGACGTGACCCGATGGCTATGAAGCCGTTTGTCGGATATAACATGGCAGATTACTGGGGTCATTGGCTTGAAATGGGCGAAAAGCTCGGCGATAAAGCTCCTAAGATCTTCCACGTTAACTGGTTCAGAAAAGATGATGAGGGTAACTTCATGTGGCCCGGTTTCGGCGATAACATGAGAGTTCTTCTCTGGATTCTTGACAGATGCGAGGGCAAGGTAGACGCAGAGGAAACCGCAATAGGCTATGTTCCGAAGGTTGAGGATATAGACGTTGAGGGACTTGACGTTTCCAAGGAAACACTTAAGAATCTGCTTGCAGTTGATAAGGTACACTGGATCGAAGATATCGAAGATCCCGAAACCGGTATCAGAAAGTACTTCGCACAGTTCGGCGACAGACTTCCCAAGGCTATGCAGAACGAGCTTGATAAGCTTGAAGCAAACCTCAAAAAGTAATTAAAACTCAGCATAAAAAATACGGGCGGTGCGAAAGCACCGCCCTTTAATGTGATTATACTGCCGCGGCATGGTTTTCTTTGATTTCCGATGCCGCTTTTGCAGTTTTCTCACTCTCTCCTATCGTTTTAAATCGTTGTATAATGCGCGTATGTTTTGGTAGATGTACTCAGGTTTTGCGTCGCTTTTCTCGGCGTCTTCAAGAGTACCTTCGCCGCTGAGAACGAAGATCGTGCTTATTCCCGCATTTACTCCGCAGGCAATGTCTGTGTACAGCCTGTCGCCGATAATTACCGTTTCGCTAGGCTTGAAGCCGTATTTTTTCATTGCAAGATAAGGCATTTCGGGCTGCGGTTTGCCGATAAATAACGGCATTCTCTTTGTGGCATTGTAAAGCATTGTGCTGACAGAGCCGCAGTCGGGAACGTAGCCGTATTTCGTCGGACATACAAGATCGGGGTTTGTAGCAATGTAGTCTACGCCGCGTCCGAGAAGAATACAGGCGTCCTCAAGCTTTTTGAAGGTAAGCTCTGTGTCAAAACCCATGCAGAGACAGTCTATGTCCGAGCTGAGTCGGTTGGTTATGGTAAGTCCCGAATGACGCAGCTGATCTTTGAGCGAACGTGTACCCAAAACATATATTTTGCGGTAGTTCTTTTCGAGAAGATAAAGCGCCGTCGCGTCGGCAGAAGTCAGAAAATCGTCCTTGTCCGCACATATTCCGAGTTTTGCAAGCTTTTGTACGTATTTGTCAACGCTTTTTGAAGAGTTGTTTGTCATGAAAATGTACTTTCCGCCGATGTCCTTTACGTACTTCAGAAAATCGAGAGTTCCGTCGAAAAGATCGTCGTCAAGATATATCGTACCGTCCATGTCAAGCAGAAAAAAGCGTTTGTCCTTTAAAGTCATGGTATATCTCCGTTGTTTTTTTATTTTAATAACAGGTTTTCAGCCGGATACGACTATGTTGCTGCCGAAAACGTCTTTTACGGCAATGTCGCCGATTTTCGCGCCGTCGTCAAGTACCGACGAGTTGATTATCTTCATGCATTCGAAAATTTTTGATTTCGGAATCGGACGGTCGGTTTTTACAGGTCTCGGAAGTCCGCTTTTTGTCAGCATTGTCGAAGTGACGACTCTTGTTGGGTTTGTACATTCGTTTTTGGCATATTCTGCGCCTCTCGGACAGCTGTTTCCGGTTATTTCAAGCTTGCCGTCCTTTTCGGTAACGCTTATCTGACAGCCGATAGGGCAGACAATGCACGTAAGCTCTCTCTTCATCATGCTTCCTCCAGTCCGAAACTTAACTGCCCGACGCCGCTCAGAATTTCCTTTTTAAGAGTAATACGGTTCATTTCACCGGGCGCTGCCTTTTTCAGTTTCTTTGAGAAAATTACCTCGCCGCCGTTTTTGATAACGACTTTTACGTTCTTGAATACGTCGCTTACCCTGAAGAAAACGTCGGTATCCTTTGTGCAGGTTATCTTCTGCGGAACGGTGTAGCGCACCTTGCCGTCGGTTGTGACGCGAACGCAGTTTTCAGCGGCTGTTCCGCCGTTTCTGATGTATTCCGCAGCGGCTTTTCCGGCAATTTCAGCCTCGTCAGACACAAAATCCACAAGGTCGTGGACGTGAAGCACATTGCCGCACGCAAAAATACCCTCTGCCGATGTCTGTCTGTTTTCGTCAACCTCCGCGCCGTTGGTTATTCTGTCGAGATCAATGTCGGCTTTTTTTGTAAGCTCGTTTTCGGGAATAAGACCGACGGAAAGCAAAAGCGTATCGCAGGCAATGTACTCTCCGCTGCCCGGAACGGGACGCCTGTTTTCGTCAACCTTGCTTATGGTCACGCCTTCAAGACGGTCTTTGCCGTGAATTTTAGTTACGGTGTGGCTGAGCATAAGCGGAATGTCAAAGTCGTGTAAACACTGTTCTATGTTGCGTGCAAGACCGCCGGAATACGGCATAAGTTCGCAGACCGCATGAACCTTTGCGCCCTCAAGCGTCATTCTGCGCGCCATTATAAGACCTATGTCGCCCGAACCCAGGATAACCACGTCTTTGCCCGGCATAAAACCTTTCATGTTAACAAGCTTCTGCGCGGTTCCGGCACTGTAAATGCCTGCCGGACGGCTGCCCGCAATATTCAGCGCGCCTTTTGAACGTTCGCGGCAGCCCATTGCGAGTATAATTGCCTTTGCCTGTATCTGAAATACCCCGTCGTGTTTGTTTACGGCGGTAATAACCTTGTCGTGCGTTATGTCGAGAACCATGGTGTCAAGCTTTACGGGAATACCGTATTCTTCCATCTTACATTCGTACCTGTACGCGTATTCAGGTCCCGTAAGCTCTTGTCCGAACTTGTGAAGTCCGAAACCGTTGTGTATGCACTGCCTTAAAATGCCGCCGAGACGTTCGTCGCGCTCCAGGATAAGAATGTCGCGGATACCGCTTTCGTATGCCGCAGCCGCGGCGCTCATTCCGGCAGGGCCGCCGCCTATTATAACAAGCTCAGTCATTTACTTATCCTCCTTTGTCTTGCCGAGGACAATTTTTGAATCTCCGCCGGACTTTGTAACGCTTTCAAACGGAATATTAAGCTCGCGCGCAAGAATTTCCGCCGTATACGGCAGACAGAAACCGCTCTGACATCTGCCCATGCCTGCACGCGTTCTGCGCTTAATGCCGTCAAGATCGACAGCGCCCGGATTTTCGTGTATCGCGGCTTTTATCTCGCCTTCACTGATACCCTCACAGCGGCAAATAATTCTGCCGTATGAGGGATCTTTCTTTATGACTTCATTTTTTTCTTCTATTGACGCCTCTCTGAAATAATGGCTCGGCTTTCTTATGGGATTAAAGTCTTTTTTCGGCGTGAGTTCAAGTCCGTGCTGCGCCAGCATATCGGCAACGTATTTTGCTATTGCCGGAGACGCGGAAAGTCCGGGGGATTCTATTCCGGCAACGTTTATAAAGTTGTCGTTTGCGGCGTTTATTATAAAATCTCCGGTGCTTCCTACGGCGCGCAGACCGCAGAAAGAGGTGATAGTCTTGCCGAAAGGAATTCCGGGCAGATTTTCGCGTGCCTGCGACATGACAAGAAGAAGCCCCGAATTGGTCGTGCTCTTGTCCGACTTGTCTTCGCAGTCTGTTGCGGTAGGACCTGTTAAGAAGTTGCCGTCAACGGTCGGGGAGAGAAGAATTCCTTTGCCCTTGTCGGTCGGCGTTCTGAATATTGTGCGCTCGGTGAGATCTCCGCATTCCTTGTCGAGAAGAATGTATTCTCCGCGGCGCGGGTGAATGGTAAATCCGCAGGAGGATACCATGTTTGCAATGCTGTCGGCATACAGACCTGCGGCGTTTACTACGTATTTTGCACAGACGCTCGAATTTTCGGATTTTATTTCGTAGCAGCCGTTTTTCTTTTCGATTGACTTAACCTCGAAGTTTCTTATAAACTCCGTGCCGTTGTCCATGGCGTTTCCGAGAGCCGCAATGCAAAGCTCATAAGGACATACGATAGAGCTTGTGGGCGCGTAAAGAGCGCAGACTGCCTTTTCGGAAAGCTTTGGCTCAAGCTTGTGAAGCTCGTCCGAGTTTATAATTCTTAAATTTTTTACGCCGTTTTTTAAGCCCTGTTCGTAAAGCTTTGAAATCTTTTCGTAATCACTGTCGTTGAAGCCTATAACAAGCGCGCCGTTGTTTTTGTATTTTACACCGAGTTCTTTTGCGGTCTGTTCCATAAGTTCGGAACCCAAAACATTGAGCTTTGCTTTGAGCGTTCCGGGCTTTGCGTCAAAGCCGGCATGGACTATCGCGGAGTTTGCTTTGGTGGCTCCGCACGCGGCGTCGTTCTGCTTTTCGAGAACGCATACTTTAAGATCGTAGCGCGAAAGCTCTCTTGCAATCATTGAACCGATTACCCCGGCACCGATTATCGCCGTATCGTACAATTTCACTCTCTCCTCTTTTTTTACAAAAATGCAAATTTGCTATTTACAAATCTCTGTTATTATTATATAATTAATGAGCAACAAAAATCAACAACGGCGAAAAATAAGACAGATTTTATATTTATATATGTAAAATGAGCAGAAATGAGCAAGAGGAGGTTTTTATATGTACAGCAACGAGCGTGAAAAGGAGATAATGAATATACTTTCGCAGAATGCGTATGCGACGGTGGAATATCTTGCGGAAAAGATACATATAAGCCCGTCGAGTATACGCAGGGATCTGAAACGGCTTGAAATGAAAGGGCTTGTGTCGAGAAGCTACGGAGGAGCCGAGATAAAGAATTCCGTAAATAAGCAGATACCGTTCTTTCTCAGAAGCCATAAAAATACCAAGGAAAAGGCTATTGTCGCAAGCAAGGCGGCGTCGCTTGTAAGACCCGGAGACGTTGTGTTTCTCGACAGCTCAACAAGTACGTATTTCTGCGTTGAGCACTTAAAAAATATCAAGAACATAACCGTTATAACCAACAGCCTTGCAAGCATGACGGCGTGTTCGGAATATTCCATCAACGCGTATTTTACAGGAGGAAAGCTGAGCACCGAAAATCCTTCGTGCTGCGTCGGTTCCCAGACCGAGGAATTTATAAATTCGTTCCATACCGATTTCTGCTTTTTCTCGGTACAGTCGCTCACAAAGGACGGCGCGCTTTACGACTGCTTTTCAAGCGAGATAATGCCGAGAAAGCTTATGATAAAGAACGCCGAAAAAAAAGTGTTTCTGTGCGATAACAGCAAGCTCAACCACTATTCGGCATATAAGCTCTGCGGAGTTTCGGAGCTTGACATTGTGATAAGTGACGTCGATATAAAGAGCTATCTTGACGACGAATATGAGAACGTAAGGTTTATGTGACGCTTTGTATTATTGTTTCACATATTCCGCATATAAATACGGCAAAAACCGTCCTGCATGAAAAAACTTGCCGGACGGTAATTTTATTGATGTACCCTATTTCTTTTTCAGCTCCGCAAATACCGCGCCGCCGACTATCAGAAAAGCGCCGACAGTCTGGAACGGCGTCAGTGTTTCGTGCAAGAATATGCATGACATAAGCACCGCCGACAGCGGTTCGAGGTATCCGCACACCGCAACTGTCTTTACGGGCAGCGCGGATATTGAGGAAAAGTATAATAAACAGCCGAGACCCGTATTTATAAATCCGAGAAATATGAGAGGAAAAACGCTGCCTTGCGGAATACTTATAAACCGCGGAATTATACGCATAGGCACTTTTTCAAGCGTTGCGGCGCACTGGCTGCCGAATATAATACGGGCGTTCAGAAAGGATTATCCCGAAATAGAATACGAACTGCTTTTGGGCGACTATTCCGAAACAGAAACATGGATAGAGAAGGGCAGGGCAGACTTCGGATTTCTGCGGCTGCCGTCGGAAGGGGATTTTGAGAGCATATTTCTTGAGGACGACAGGCTCTGCGCCGTAATACCCAAAAATCACAGGCTTGCAAAAAGCGAGGTATTTCCGATAGAAGAACTGTGCAGCGAGCCGTTTATGCTGCTCGATAAGGATAACAACACCGATATTTCAGCGCTGTTTGAAAAATATTCTCTGAAACCCGATATAAAGTTTACCACATGGGACGACTATGCGATAATGTCGATGGTCGAGTGCGGACTCGGCATAAGCGTGCTGCCCGAACTTATTTTAAGGAGAATACCGTATGATATATGCGTAAAGCCGCTCAGCGTTCCGGCATACAGAAAAATCGGGGTTGCTTTTAAAAGCAAAAAAGCTCTGAGCGCCGCAGCAAAGGAATTTTTGAAATATCTTGACTTCAGAAACGGGTGATTTTCGGTGATTTTTGCCCTTGACAAAACGTAAAATCTCTGATAAAATACATAAAAATAAATATTTGCCCGAAACGATACAAGGATTTTTTCCCGATACGAGACAAAGTGACAAGAGCTTTTGTTTTGTACCGGGATTTTTTTGTCTGCACGGGTAAGGAGGAAAAATAAAATGACAAATACCGCACAAAACAGGTATCTTGAAACCCAAAAGCTCGGAAAGCTTATATGTAAATATTCCCTGCCGTGTATAATATCGCTGCTTGTGGGCGCGCTGTATAATATCGTGGATCAGATATATATAGCAAACGCCGAATATCTCGGATCATACGGAAACGCGGCAAATTCGGTCGTCTTTCCAATGACGGTAATAGCCCTGGCTGTCGCCACAATGACAGGCGACGGAACAAGTGCATTTTTCAGCATGACTCTCGGCGCAAGACAGGACGAAAGTGCTGCCAAAAGTATAGGAAACGCGCTTGTTATGACGGTGCTTTCGGGCATTGTAGTGACGGCTGTATATCTTGTGTTCGCAGACGGAATTCTTTGCGCGTTCGGGGCGCAGGTAAACGCCGAAACATATGCTTTGTCAAAGGAATATTTCTTTTGGATAAGCCTCGGCATACCGTTCTATATGTTCGGTCAGGCACTGAACCCGATAATACGTTCCGACGGAAGTCCGCGTTTTGCAATGGTGTCGCTGCTTTGCGGAGCTGCGGCAAACTGTGTGCTTGATCCGCTGTTTATCTATACTTTTCATATGGGAATGACGGGAGCCGCGGTTGCAACCGTAATCGGACAGATAATATCGGCGGCATTTTCGCTGTATTACGTGTTTTTCTTTAAATCGGTAAAGCTTAGCCGTGAGTGCTTTAAGCCTGATTTTTACTGCGTAAAGAAAATACTTTCTCTCGGCTTTACAAGCTTTCTTTCACAGGTGTCGATAGTGTTTACAATGGCGGCTGTACTCAATATGTGCCGCAAATACGGAGCAAGAGATGAGATCTTCGGAAAAGAAATGTATGCGCATATTCCGACTGCGGTAATAGGCATAGTAATGAAGTTCTTTCAGATAGTAATATCCGTATCCGTCGGGCTTTCGGCAGGCTGCATACCGGTTGCAGGGTATAATATGGGCGCGTGCAGATATTCGCGCGTAAAAAAGCTGCTTTTGTATCTTACCGCGATTCAGGCAGCTGTTGGATTTGCTGCCGCGTTGGTGTTTTTGTGCTTTCCGCAGTTTTTTATCAATATATTCGGTGCGGCGCACGAGAGCGTTTACTATAATGAATTTGCGCTGAAATGCATAAGGCTGTTTATGTGCATGACGGCGTTTGCTATGGTGAATAAGGGTACGTTTATATTTTTGCAGTCGATAGGAAAGGCATGGGAATCGGCGCTGCTGTCGCTGCTTCGTGAAATAGTGTTCGGCGTCGGACTTGTGCTTGTGCTGCCGGTTTGTTTCGGACTTTACGGAATTCTTTATTTTATGCCTGTTGCCGATACGCTTACGTTTATTATTTCCGCTGCCGTGATATTCGGCGTGTGCAAAAGCCTGTCAAAAGCCGAAAAGGAGAGTGCCGTAAAATAAAAAAGCACGTCCTTTATGTAAAAAGACGTGCATTATATACTTTTATGCCTTTACCGCCTCGAATTTACCGTCCTTAAAGATAAGGCAGTCGGTGTGTTCGAGCGTTTCGGCACCGGAATTTTTGTCCGCGCTCTTTACGGTGAGAGGACATATGAACTTGCTGACATCTCCGAGTGCGGCAAAGCCGTCCTTGATAGGTACAAAGTTGTACAGCCTGAAATTGTCGCGTGTTTCGAGAGTAAGAGGTATTCTCTGACCTTTTTTCACGGTGAACGCCTGCTTTGTGAAGTGCTCGTATACCGCAAATTCTTCTCCGCAGAGTCCGTCAATGTCGTCTGGGCTTATGCTGCCGTGCGCCGCGCAGTCTGATGCGTCAATGTTGAATACCGCAAGCACACCGCTGCCTTTTGCCGTGTTCTGAAGCTTGAAAATTCTGCCGTTTGTTTCGGGATTGCCTGTCAGACAGTCGGCAGTCGGAACGGCTGGTTTGTCGCAGCGGAGTATTTTTCCGTCGGAGAGTATGAGCGGCATAATTACGTTTCGCTCGCTCTTTCCTATCTCGTCGCTTATGTATATCGGACCGCCCGAAACCGCACGTATGACGCTGTTTTTGATACCCTGAGGATCGTTTGTCCACCACATATCCCAGTCGCAGGTGATAATGTCTCTCTGCATGAACGACGCAAAGGAGCACTGAAGAATGTGCTTTGTGAACCATTCGCGGTTGTTTGGCTGAAAGTCGTCGGAACAGCGTGAAACGGCGCTTGACGGTCTGTTCCAGATGTTGTCGTTTGCACAGCCCATGCAGTTGATGAGCGCACCGCCAAAATGCTTTTGAGTTGACTGTTCTATTGCCGCGTGCATATCGTGTGCAATTTCGCCTATCGGGCGCGTGTGCTTGTAAAACCGCCTTATAATGCTCTGATTGTCAACCTTTACAAAGTCTGCGCCGCAGTCCCTGAAGAAAGCGTGCCACTCATCGAGAAACGCGTGATAGCTTTCGTAATCCGGTTTTAATATGTATCTGCCGTCCGCGGTTTTGTAAAGATGCTCTTTGTACTTTTCAAAAAGTTTGCTGCCGGGTTCAATTCCGAACCAGTACCCGGTCGTCGGGTGCCACATACCTATCCACGTGAGGTATTTTTTCATCTCGGTAACGGTATGTTTAAGACCGTCGGGAAATCTTTCGGGATCAGCCTCCATGGAGCGCAGAGAGCTTGAGTGCATGAGCTTTATCATCTCGCCGAAATCCGAGTATGTATGGTTTTTGAAGTTCGGAACGTCTGCCCACATATCGTCGAGTATCGCCCAGCGGACGGGAAGGTTCTTTTCTTTGAATTCTCTGCACTTTTCGAGTAAGCCTTTTTCGTTTACTTCAATGTGCAGCGCGTCCCAGCTGCACCAGCCGAGATATTCAAATATTTCGGGATATTTTCTTTGTTCTGCCGGAAGTATTTTGTTTCCGAGCTGCTTTATCGCGGCGTTTACGCAGTCGTGCATGACGGAAAACGGATTATCTCCCGTCTTGTATACCAAAGAAAGGGCATTGCACTCGGTTAAACCGTCGGCATATGTAAACAGACGCGCACAGAACTCGTTTTTTGTCTTTCCGGACTCTATAACGCACCTGTAAAGCTCAGAAACAACCGGTAGAATTACGGTATAGCTGCCGTCGGAGTTTTTGAGTATAAGCGTCTGCGTTTCGTCGGGAATTGAAGAAAGGTCGTTTCCGAACTGCGGTCTGCACCAATACTCGGAATGGCGGTATACCGAGGTGTATTCGGAAAAAGCGTTGTCGGGTATAAGACTTAGCTTCACCGCACATAAAGCGTCAAGAGCCGCGGCGCTTTTGGCACTTACCGTTACGGCTGTTACTCCGTTTGAAATTGATTTTTCTTCAAAAGCGCAGGGCAGTGCGCCGTCTGCATTGTACATTTGCGCGTTAATTTTCATTTTTTACCTCCATGCTGCCGTAAGGATATTCCATTCCGAGCATTTTGTATTTAAGATCTGCCATGTCGTTGTATTTTAGTTTCTCCCAAGGAGAGTCTTTTATAAAGTCCCGTATTTTGCAGAGATTTTCTTTTGTGTCGGTTATGTGCGGAATAAGCGGAGTGCGGAACAGAAACGGCTTGCCGCAGTTCATAAGAAACTTCGCATTGTCGAGAACCGCGTCGTTGTAAACGCCGGTGTATTTCTTGTGCGTATCTCTGTCAAAAAGCTTTATGTCCATAATTATAAAGCCGCATTTGTCGCAAACCTTTCCGAATAAGTCCGCATCGCAGTAACCGCTTGTTTCTATCGCGGTGTTTATACCGTCCTTTTGCAGAATATCGAGACATTCGAGTAAAAATCCGCCCTGAAATAACGGTTCTCCGCCGGAAAACGTTACTCCGCCGTCCGACATCTGAAAGAACAGGCGGTTTTTTGAAAGTTCCGAACACAGTTCTTCGGACGTGTACTCTTTTCCGCTTACCGAAAGACAGCCGTTGGGACAGGCGTGAACGCAGCGCGAAAACGGCGCACATTCCGGGTGGCTGCAGCCTTTGCGGCAGGTTCCGCAGCCGACGCACAGGTTTTGCTTTACCATAAGCTGCGGTTCTTTTGACAGACCTTCGGGATTGTGGCACCAGACGCACCTTAAAGGACACCCTTTTAAGAATACCGTGGTGCGAAGTCCCGGACCGTCGTGTACCGCACCCTCTTTTATGTCAAAAACCGTGCCTGTCATAGCTTGTATTCGCAGCGTTTCATAACGTGGTTCTGGTATCTCTCGTCAAGCTCGACGAAATATGCGCTCCAGCCCCATATTCTGACCACGAGCTGACGGTGGTTTTCGGGGTGGATCTTGGCGTCTTTGAGCGTTTCGAGATTTACCGCGTTCAGCTGTAACTGTTCGCCGCCGAGAGCCATGTAAGCCTTTACCAGCATTGCGACTTTCTTTATGCCGTCGTCGCCGTCAAACATACTGCTGTGAAATTCAAGCGTGAGCGGACCGCCGTTTGCGGCGTTTATAAAGTGCTGCTTTGAAAAGGATTTGATAATTCCGAAAGGTCCGGACGTCTTTGCAAACAGGCTCGGAGAGAAGTTTGCCGCAAAGGGTTCGCCTTTGCGTCTGCCGTCGGGCGACGCGCCTATTTCGTCCGCGTGCCAGAGATAGAACATAGCGCTTCCGGTGCCTGCGCGGTATATTCCTCCGCGTGAATTTTTCTTTCCGGAAAGACTTGCCGAAAATTCGTCGAGAAGCATTGTTCCGAAACCGTCCGCAGTGTCGTCGTCGCTGCCCATTTTGGGAGTTTCGTATCTTAATTTTGCAAGAAGTTCGGGCGTATTTTTGAAGTCGCCGTCAACTGCGCTGATAAGCTCTTTTGCGCTTATGCTCTTTTCGTCAAAGACATATTTTTTGATTGCCGACAGCGAGTCCGCAGCCGTTGAAATGCCGGTGCCGTGAATACCGTAATTGTTGTATTTTCCGCCCTCGTATATGTTTACGTCCATGCAGACGTTCATAAACGGAGAGGGTACGAACCAGGGCTTTTTTATGCTGCCGCAGATATTTTCGCATTCGTCGTGTATCTGCTTTTTAACGCAGCTTAAAAATTCGTCAAAGTCTTTGCATTTTTCAAGATCCCTGTGCAGACAGACGTCTATTACTTTCGGGAAAGAGAGGGCGGCGATGTTTGCAATATCCGCGCCGATTCCGGGTATTATAAACTCCCAGCAAGCCGCAACAACATAGTTTGCCGCGTCCTTTTTGTCGTATCCCATTTTTTCGAGAGCCGGGATAACCACGTCGTCGTTGGAATACTGCGGAAATCCGAGTCCTGCTTTTGTAAGCGTGCTTGCTCTTATGTATACCTCGTCCGGCGTTTTTGAGTTTACTCTCAGATTTATTTTCGGATCTATCATGAGCAGTCTGCCGCTTGCCTCAAGACACATGGCGCTGAGCTCGCTGAAAACCTCGTTTCCGTTTTCGTCCGTGCCTCCGAGAACCATGCTCTGACCGTTGTCGCCCTGCTGAACGCCGGGATACATGTCGCTGTCCTTGTTGAAAGAGAGGAAAAAGTCGCATAACAGCTCAAACGCTTCGGTTTTGGTGAGAACGCCGCTGTCAAGGTCGGCTTTGAAATAGGGGTACATATATTTGTCAAAGCGTCCGACGGTAACATGATAGTTTCCTTCGAGCCAGAGCGCAAAGTGTATTATTCTGAAAAACTGAAGCGCCTCGCGAAAGCTTTTTGCCGGTTTTTCGGGTACGTTTCCGAGTATGTCCGCAACATCGTCCCGTCCGTTTTTGCGCGCAAAATCACGGTATCTTTTGCAAAGCGAGATAATTGCCGCAATTTCTCTTTTTCCGTATTCGTCGGCGGTCTTTGCGCACTCGGAAAGCCCTGTCGAGATAATTCTGCCGTAGTCGGGCGAAAGGTTCGACATATATCCGAGTTCGTGCCTGAAATGCGTTTTCTCTATTTCCACCCACTCCTGTTCCGTCATTATGTCCGGAAGATCTTTTGTCGTTCTTATAAGAACGATCTGCTCGTCGGGAAGTATGACCGGCGTCTGGAGTGCGCACATCTGCTCAAATCTGCTTGTCATGCGCTCAATCGGGCTTGCGGAATAATCAATGCTTATTTTGGCGTCGGTTCTGTATTTGTGATGCTCTTTGTGAAGTACGAAGTTGTATAATCTGTCTGTCATAACCTGCCTCCGGAAATATTTACATTAACGTTAATGATATTGTGCCACAAAAAAGGCGGAATGTCAATAGCCGCCGTGAAATTTGTTCAGATATTTTTTGTGGTTTCGCGTCTTACAAGCTCGGTCGGGAGAACTGCACGCAAATTTTCGGCTTTTTTGCCGCCGATAAGCTCAAAAAGGAACTCGACCGCCTTTGATGACATAAGAGTTTTCGACGAAGAAACCGAACTTAGCATTATGGGCAGCGCGAATTTTGAAACAATGTCGTCAAAGCCTATAACGCTTATGTCTTTGGGTATTTCAAGAGACATACCGCGCAGCAGCATACAGACTTTCATTGCAAGCAGGTCCGAAAAGCATATGACGGCGCCGTAATTTTTTGCGTCCGAAAGTATCTTTGCAATATCTCCGCCGTCGGACAGCATTGGGGAAACCTCGTGTACTCTGAGATTTGAAAGAGGTATGCCCGAAACCTCAAAAGCTTGCTTTATGCCGTCAAGACGTTCGCGCGAGGTCGTAATAAATGAGCTTGCGTTGAGAAACAGCACGGGTTTTCCGCAGCTTACGCGGATAGCCTCTTTGCCTGCCAGAAATCCGCCGTTTTTGTTGTCGCATACAACGTAGCTGTGCTTGTTTTTGTCAAAACATCTGCCTATAAGCACAAAGGGAACGCCGCATTTTTCGAGATATTCGATGTTATCCACGGTTTTCTGCACGGGACAGATTATAATTCCGTCAACGTTCTGCCGGAGAGAGGTCATAATAGCGTCTGTTTCGTTTTTTTCGTCCTCGTCGGTGTTGAAAACAACGGCTGTGTAGCCTGCATTTCTCAAAGCAAGCTGCATTTCCTTAATCATTATCGAGAAGTGCGGATTTGCAATGTCGGGAATTATTACCGCGACGGCGCGGCTTTTTCCGCTTCTCAAAAAGCTTGCGGAGGAATTGCCTATATATCCGAGACTTACCGCGGCTTTTTTTATTTCGGCTTTGGTTTTTTCCGAAATGTCGTTTTTGTCGTTGAGAGCATGGGAAACGGTGTTTATTGAATATCCGGTCATTTTTGCAATGTCCGAAAGAGTTATGCGTTTCATAATGCGCTCCTTTTTTACTTTTACTTTAAGTATTTTGAAAAATCAACCGGACGGCATACCGTAGAACCGTTGTAGATCTCGTTTGTGCAAAGCTCTGAATAGTTGCCGTCTGCGTCCTTCATGTCAATGGCTACGGTGTAGCTTTTATTTTTGTCGGTTTCGGCAGTATCGTCTTTTTCGAGCTTAATGCCGTCAAAGCAAAGGCGGTAATATCCGTAGCCGTAGCGTTTTTCAAATTCGTATGTGTATGATGTGTACTCGTTTCCGTCGGAGTCCGTAAGCTTGAACCTAAATGGAAGCCCGACATCTTCTCCGGGAAGATCGAGGTTGTATTTTACCGAAAACTGGAGCTGTTCGGTTTTGGGAACATAGTACAGATAGTTGAACTCGATAAGGCGGTTTTCCTTTATCGCAACCCACGAGGACTTAATTCCGTATTGCAGAACTTCAAAATTTTCTTTATCGGCATTGTATGCGTCGGTAAACTTGCTGTCGGTTATTACCTTTTTGACTATGGGTGAGTCGCTGTACATATAGCACCGTGCAAAAAGTATCGCACATACCGCTATTATAAACGCAAGGCAGATCCATTTAATAAGCTTTCCGAACGTAAAGCCTTTTTTCTTTTGAGGTTCGTCGAAAATATCAGCATTTTCGTTGGTGTAGTCGTTCAATTTGGTTTCCTCCGTGAATTTTATGAAAAGAAGGTTTTTTCTCTGTGCGAGCGCACCGACAGCGCCATGCCTATTGCAAGGAACGTGCTGAGTGCGGAAGAACCGCCGTAGCTTAAAAACGGGAATGTAATGCCGATTACTGGCATTATGCCAAGGCACATTCCGACGTTTTCTGCGACCTGAGTTATAAGCAGCGCCGCAACGCCCACGCATATGTACCGTCCGACGGGATTTTCACATTCAAGCGCTATTTTAAGTATGCGGTAGATGAGATAGCAGGTAGCGCCGAGAATTACAAGCGCGCCTATAAGCCCCCATTCCTCGCAGACCGTTGCGAAGATCATGTCGGTGTGCTTTGCCGGGAGCCCGTCCGAAAGTCCCTGCGTTACCGTGCCGTGTGTATAGCCCGTGCCGAAAAGTCCGCCGTTTCCGATTGCGGTCTGGCTGCGCAGCTGCTGATAGCGTATGCCTGTGCCGCCGGGATCTATCGAACTGTCAAAGCAGAGCAGTATTCGGTTCTGCTGATATACTCCGAGGTGCCGCCATATAAACGGCGATAATCCTACGGCAATCGCAGCGCCCGCAATGTAGTACCATATGCTCAGCCCTGCCGCAAAACACATTGCCACAAATATCATAAGGAAGATGGTAAGCGATCCGAGGTCTCTCTGAAGCAGCACAAGCCCGAAGATAAGACACGCGTGTATAAACAGCGTGATAAATGTTGAAATTTTGTTCAGCCTGTCCTTTACTAAGCTCAGATGTACCGAAAAGCTGTAAATAAACATAAGCTTTGAAAACTCTGACGGCTGAATTTTGATAAAACCGAGGTCTATCCAGTTCGCGTTGGAGCTTTCGGTAACGCTGCTGCCGAAAATGTAGGTCACTATCAGCATAAGGGCGTTTAGTGCGATTATTGTTCTGTACTGCCGTATAAGCTGCCTGTAATCCGCGACGGAAAGCAGCGTCATTACGCAAAATCCGAGAATGCAGGCGCAGAACTGTACGATAACAAATCTGTGAGTGCCGTATGTAAGCGTTGCGCTGTTGACAGAGATGAGTCCGGCAAAGCACATAAACAGCGCCGTAATCAAAAGCGGAATGTCAAGCGAGGCAACGTGCTGCTTTATCTGATTTATTAGCCAGTTTTTCTTTATCGTAACCGGATCTTTTGGCGCTGTCGGGACGATAGGCGCTTTTTTGAGTGAAAGTCTGCGCGACGGCTTTCGTTTTTTGCGCAGCGCACTGTTGGAGGTTGCGCCGTAAAGCGCCGCATTTCTCTGCTCGGCGTCGAGAGGCGACATGAGACGCGAGGAGCTTTGTGTGTTGTAGCGCGAATTTGTTATTATATTTACTCTGCCGTGAGTTTTTTCGGTATAAACGCGCGTAATGCCCGAATTTTTTTCTTTGGGCGGCGGTATTTTCTTTGCCGAACGGAATTTTGAACCGGAATTGGGCTGCTGCAAAGCCGTATTTTCGGAATTTTGCGTCTGTGTGTCCGTCTGCATAAAGCACCGCCTTTCTTGTGTGATTACTATACATTATACATTGTAAATGAGTCTATGTAAAGAGACAAAAGATAAATTTTCTTCGTGCGGTGCATATATGTGCAAAAAAAGAGCCGCATTGCTGCGGCCCGCAAAATCCGATTGTCGGTTTTTATCTCTTTTTCTTGCTTCTGAATATTGTCCAGAAGTTACCTGCAAGGCAGATAGAAGAATATGCGCCTGCGATGATACCTACGATAAGGGGAAGTGCAAACTGCTTTATCGAGGTAACGCCGAGAATGTATATAAGACCTATCGTAACAAGCGTTGTAATTGTGGTGTTCAAAGAACGCATGAGGGTGGATCTTATACCGTCGTCAACCTTTTCAGAGAAAGGAATGCCGACAGGCATCTGCTTTACGTTCTCGCGCACACGGTCAAATATAATAATAGTTGCGTTGATTGAGTAACCGAGAATTGTAAGCACCGTTGCGATTACGGTAGAACCAACGGGTATCTGGAAAACGGAGTACGCAACGAGCATTACGAATACGTCGTGAGCAAGGCAGAGAACTGCTGCAAACGCCGAACCGAAGTCAAATCTGAATGCAATGTAGAGCAGCATGAGCGCGATAGCCGCAACAGCAGAAACGATAGCCGACTTCTTGAGGCTTGTGCTGACCTCTGCGCTTACAGTGTCGGTGGATTCCCAGACTGCGTCGGGATAAAGCTCTTTGATCTGAGTTGAGATAGCTTCTCTGTATTCGGAGATTTGGCCTGCAACGTCGAATGAAACGTTCACCGTGCCGTCATCTCTTATTGTAACGGTAGCGTCGGGCACAACGTCGGTAAGTGCCTCATTAATAGCGTTTGTATCGTCCTCGGTAGCGGCAGTTGCGCTTTCCTCGGTGTAAAGGCTGAATATCGAGTTGCCCTCTGCGCTTGAAACTGTGGTCGAATCGGGATAAAGCGCTTTTACGGCAGCTTCAACGTCGGCAGCAGCAGCGTCCCACTTGCCCTCGTCGTCAGCCGAAACAAGCTTGGTTCTGATGACAACAGTGTTCTTGTTGTCGCCGACAATACGAAGTGAGGAGAAGTTGTCCGCACCGATAATGTCGGTCACCATTTTCTTGATAGCTTCCTCGTCGGACTTTTCAACGGCCTTTTTGAGGTCGTAGCTGATTTCGGTACCGCCTACGAATTCAATGTCGAAATTGAAGCTGCGGATAACGAAAGAGCATATTCCCGCGATAATCATTATTGCGGTGAGTATAAAGAATATATTTTTGTTTTTAGTAAAGCTGAAATTTTTCATTCTTCCGCACCTCCGTTACGCCTGCTGCGATTTTCTGGCGCCGAGCAGCCATCTGCCGGCACCCATGTTGGTGACTGAGTTGAGAAGAACGCGCGTTACGCAAAGTGCCGTGAAGAGAGAAACCACAACGCCTATGAAGAGCGTGATTGCAAATCCTCTTACCGCACCCGTGCCGAAGTACCAAAGTACGACGGACGCGATTATCGTAGTTACGTTGGAGTCGAGAATTGCCGAGAAAGCTCTGCCGAAACCGGATTTAACTGCGGCTCTGGTGCTCTTTCCGGTGTTGAGTTCTTCCTTGATTCTTTCGTATATGACTACGTTTGAGTCAACCGCCATACCGATAGTAAGTATGATACCTGCGATACCGGGCAGCGAGAGGTTGACCTTGAATACGATTATAAGAACAGCGAAGATCGAAATGTAGCTTACAAGAGCTATCGCCGATACAAGACCGGGAAGTCTGTAAACAAGGATCATGAACAGCATTACGATAAGAGTACCGATAAGACCGGCTCTTATGCTCGAAGCAAGCGCTTCGGAACCGAGCGTAGGTCCTACGTATCTCAGTTCGATCTCACGGAGAACAACGGGAAGCTGACCGGAGGAGATAAGCTCTGCAAGGTAAACTGCCTCGTCCTTTGAGAAGTTGCCCGAAATCATGCAGCTGTCGCTGTCTATTCTGTACGAAACGGAGGCTCTCGAAATATTCTCGCCGTCAAGCTCGATGTCAATGTAATTCATGCTTGAAGAAGCAAGCTTTGCCATTTCTTCGGTGGCGTCGGCGAATTTCTGTCTGCCGCTGTCATTGAAGGTGAGCGAAACGTAATACTGCGAACCCATGGAACTTTCGCTTGTCTGACCGTAGTTTGCTACGGCTTCCTTGACGTCCTTGCCTTCAAGGATAACGTTTCCCGAAGAATCGAGGAATTCAAGCTTTGCCGTGGAGCCGAGCTTTTTAAGAGCGTCTTCGGGATCGTCGATACCCGGAATTTCAACTCTTATTCTGTCCGTGCCCATCTTTGCGATGGTAGCTTCGGTGTAGCCGAGAGTGTCAAGACGCTGTCTGAGCATTGATTCAACCGTGTCGAGAGCCGTTGCCATGTCGAAGTTTTCGGCATTTTCATCGGGTTCTGCAACATAAGTTATGGAAGAACCGCCGACAAGGTCAAGTCCTTTGCTTATGGCGTCGTCGTCGAACGCGCCGGGAAGATTGAATGCGCCTATGCCGAAAACAGCCACAGCCGTTACGAGAACGACAAGCAGCAGCATAAGCACAAAGGAACATACGCTGTTTTTCATTAAAGTTTTCTTCCTTTCTTGTTAGAAAAAGTCGCTTATGCCATATATTATACCTTTTTGACGCCGATAAGTCAACAGTTTTCGCAAAAATATTTATACATTTGGGCTTTTCGGACACGGTTTTTGGAAAAAATCCACATAAAAAATGCGGCGTCCGTAATTTTGTCCGGCGCACCGCGTAAAAACCGTTTAAATTTCTTTCCTTATTTTAATAAGAGCGCCTTTTTCAAGGCGTGAGACCTGAGCCTGGCTTATGTGTATTTCGTTTGCGACCTCCATCTGGGTTTTGCCATCGAAAAAGCGCATGGTGACTATCCTGCGTTCTCTCGGAGAGAGCTTGTCTATTGCCTGCGAGATAGCAATGCTTTCAAGCCAGCTTTCGTCGGTGTTTTTGTCATCGCTTACCTGATCCATTACATATACCGAATCTCCGCTTTCGGAAAAAACGGGCTCGTACAGGGAAATTGGATCCACAATGGCGTCAAGCGCCGCCGCAACGTCGGCTTTCTGTGCGCCGAGCTGCTTTGCAATCTCCTCGATCTTCGGTTCTCTCGAAAGCTTTGCCGAAAGCTCCTCTCTTACGCCGAGAGCCTTGTATGCAAGATCTCTCATGGAGCGCGAGACCCTTATCGCGTTGTTGTCGCGCAGATACCTGCGCAGCTCTCCTATGATCATCGGGACGGCATATGTGCTGAACTGAACGTTGTGTGAATCGTCAAAGTTGTCGATAGCCTTTATAAGCCCTATGCAGCCGACCTGAAATAAATCATCCGGGTTTTCTCCTCTTCCCGAAAAGCGTTTGACTACGCTCAGAACAAGCTTTAAATTTCCGCGTATAAGCTCGTCGCGCGCTTCCATGTCGCCGTTTTTGACTCTGGCAAGCAGCTCCTTCTTTTCCGATGCCGATAAAACCTTTAAGCTCGATGTGTTGACTCCGCAGATTTCAACCTTTCCGCCGTGCATATTTTCCGTCCCCTTACTTTAGGCATTTTTTCGTGATGCTTACTCTATGAGTATTGCCGGACGGAGTAAAATAATTCACGGCTTTCCGCATTTGGAAAAAATTGACGGCGTTATGTATGTGAAAATTTGAACATAATGTAAAAAGTGTTTTTTGTTGAGAAAATATGTAGAAATATTTGAAAATAGGTGCTATAATACCATGTGCGACATAGAAAAAACTAAAAAAGTATTTTAAAATTCAGGAGGTTCATAAGTAATGAGCAAAAAGTATGTATACCTTTTCAGCGAAGGCGACGCTTCCATGCGTGAGCTTCTCGGCGGTAAAGGCGCGAACCTTGCGGAAATGACCAAGATCGGTCTTCCTGTTCCTCAGGGCTTCACCATTTCAACAGAGGCTTGTACTCAGTATTATGAGGACGGCAGACAGATCAACGACGAGATTCAGGCACAGATCATGGAATACATCGACAAGATGGAACATATCACCGGTAAGAAGTTCGGCGACCATGAGAATCCTCTGCTTGTATCGGTTCGTTCGGGTGCGCGTGCATCCATGCCCGGTATGATGGATACCATTCTTAACCTCGGTCTTAACGAAGAGGTTGTAGAGGTTATGGCAAAGAAGTCGGGCAACCCCAGATGGGCATATGACTGTTACAGAAGATTTATTCAGATGTACTCCGACGTCGTTATGGAAGTCGGCAAGAAGTATTTTGAGCAGCTCATCGACGAAATGAAAGAAAAGAAGGGAGTTACCTTTGATGTAGAGCTTACCGCTGACGATCTTAAGGAACTCGCTGAACAGTTCAAGGCTGAATATAAGTCCAAGATCGGCACAGACTTCCCGTCCGATCCTAAGGAACAGCTCATGGGCGCAATCAAGGCGGTATTCCGTTCATGGGATAACCCCAGAGCAAACGTTTACAGACGTGACAACGATATTCCTTATTCATGGGGTACCGCAGTCAACGTACAGATGATGGCATTCGGTAACATGGGCGACGATTGCGGCACAGGCGTTGCGTTCACACGTGATCCCGCTACCGGCGAAAAGAAGCTCATGGGCGAATTCCTTGTAAACGCACAGGGCGAAGACGTTGTTGCGGGCGTTCGTACTCCTATGAAGATTCAGGAAATGGAAAACAAGTTCCCCGAAGCTTTCAAGCAGTTCACCGAAGTCTGCAAGACTCTCGAAGACCATTATCACGATATGCAGGATATGGAGTTCACCGTTGAAAACAAGAAGCTCTATATGCTCCAGACCAGAAACGGTAAGAGAACCGCACAGGCTGCTCTCAAGATCGCATGCGACCTCGTTGACGAAGGCATGAAGACCGAAGAAGAGGCAGTTCTCATGATAGATCCGAGAAACCTCGATACACTTCTCCACCCGCAGTTCGACGCAAAGGCACTCAAGGCTGCTACTCCTATGGGCAAGGGTCTCGGCGCATCTCCCGGAGCTGCCTGCGGTAAGATCGTATTCACCGCTGAAGACGCTGAAAACTGGGCTGCTAAGGGCGAAAAGGTAGTTCTCGTAAGACTTGAAACTTCTCCCGAAGACATCACCGGTATGAAGGTATCTCAGGGTATACTCACCGTTCGCGGCGGTATGACTTCTCATGCAGCGGTTGTTGCAAGAGGTATGGGAACCTGCTGCGTATCCGGCTGCGGCGACATAAAGATGGACGAAGAAAACAAGAAGTTCGTCCTTGCAGGCAAGACCTTCCATGAAGGCGACTTCATCTCCATAGACGGTTCTACCGGTAATATCTACGACGGTATTATCCCGACTGTTGACGCAAAGATCGCAGGCGAGTTCGGCAGAATCATGGGCTGGGCAGATAAGTACAGAAGACTTAAGGTAAGAACCAACGCCGATACTCCTACCGACGCTAAGAAGGCAAGAGAACTCGGTGCGGAAGGTATAGGACTTTGCCGTACAGAGCATATGTTCTTCGATCCCGACAGGATCGCAGCATTCAGAGAAATGATCTGCTCCGATACCGTTGAGGAAAGAGAAGCGGCTCTTGCAAAGATCGAACCTATGCAGCAGAGCGACTTTGAAAAGCTCTATGAGGCACTCGAAGGCAACCCTGTAACCATCAGATTCCTCGATCCTCCGCTTCATGAGTTCGTACCCACCGAAGAGGCTGACATTCTTGCACTCGCACAGGCACAGGGCAAGAGCGTTGAGACCATTAAGAACATCATCGCATCTCTCCATGAGTTCAACCCGATGATGGGTCACAGAGGCTGCCGTCTTACCGTAACTTATCCCGAAATCGCAAAGATGCAGACAAGCGCTGTAATCAAGGCTGCCATCAATGTAAAGAAGGCTCATCCCGACTGGACAATCGTTCCCGAAATCATGATTCCTCTCGTAGGAGATGAAAAGGAACTCAAGTACGTTAAGAACTTCGTTGTTGAGACTGCTGACGCTATCATCAAGGAAAGCGGCTCCGACCTCAAGTATGAAGTAGGTACAATGATAGAGATACCGAGAGCAGCACTCACCGCTGACGATATAGCTAAGGACGCTGAGTTCTTCTGCTTCGGTACAAACGACCTCACCCAGATGACCTACGGCTTCTCCAGAGATGACGCCGGTAAGTTCCTCAATGCATACTATGACGCAAAGATCTTCGAGAACGATCCTTTCGCAAAGCTCGACCAGGTCGGCGTAGGTAAGCTCATGGAAATGGCAGTTAAGCTTGGCAGAGGCGTAAGACCCGATATGCATATCGGTATCTGCGGCGAACACGGCGGCGATCCTTCCTCCGTTGAATTCTGCCATAAGATCGGTCTTTCCTATGTATCCTGCTCGCCGTTCCGTGTGCCGATAGCAAGACTTGCTGCTGCACAGGCTGCAATCAAGGAGCACTGAGACAAAGTTTGTCCGCTGCTTGAAAATTGCCGGTTGACGACCTGACGGAAACGGTAATATGTTTTGCGGCAAATGACCGCGGCATATACCTTCTTCGCGCCGTCATAAGGGCAAGACAAAGTGATACAATTTATATCCGAAATGAGTCCCTCTGCCAAATAACAGGCAGGGGGATTTTTTGTATGACAGAAAAAAGACAGTGCAAATTAAGCCTGCCTTTTTATATTTCATTAGTTAAGATATAATTTAATCTTATCAAACGAGCTTGCCGTCGCCTTATCCGCTTGGGTTAAGTCGTCCGAAAATGATTGAAAACTTCCGGATGGGGATATGACCATGTTGGTCATTGACAAATAATTGCCGTAATATTCTTTCAGAACAGAATATGCCTCTTTGTATTTTGCAGGTGGACTTTTGAGCTGTTTCATCAGATAAAGAACTTCATCCTGATTGTCCCGGATTTCATATATGTTCTCAAGAAACGCCTCGTCGGCAAACAAATTTTCTAACGCGTCGTTAAAATCATCAACGAATTGACCGTCTTTCAGCGTGAATTTGTCCGTATCATCATCATATTCGTTCATAATTGCGTTATACCAGACGTCTGTTATCAGATTGCCGGCACTTTCTGCATTTGCCGCACCGTCAATCATTTTGTATGCGGCGTTTTCCAGATTGTCATAGTAAATAATCTCTTTTTCCTTGCCGATTACAAATACAGTGCATATCACGGAGATTGCAATAATTGATAAGACTGTTGCGGTGATTATAATTTTTTTATGACTTCTCTTTTTTTGCGTTTCGGGAATATCTCGGTATTCATAATTTGTGGAATTCATAAGTAATTTTCCTTTCAGCAGTCATCTTCGCCGTCATTCCAGCCGGAAACGATATGGAAATCGCCGGTTTCTATATCCATGGCCATGTTATCGGCTATGCGTAGCAGCATATTTCCTTCAGAATCAATTGCCATATTAAGTATGCAAAGTCACCATCGTCAAAATCAAAGAATGTTCCGGTCATGAAATCACCTTCCTAAATGCCTGATTTGATCATATGTTTTATGCAGTTCATCAATCAGTTTGTTGGTTTCGGGATTCTTTGATGTCTTTGTTGCATTCGCAATATTCGTAATGATACCGGTAACGGCATATGTATCTCTGAAACTTACGATGTTTCCGTTTTTATAAAAGTCAAGCTCCTTTTTCCAGCTGTCGCCGGTGTAACATCCGTTTTCTGTCGAATTTTTGATCAGTTTTTTCAGTTTATCGTAAACGGAATTGTTATATTCAATCATTTTTTTCAGCGCCATATCTGTAAAACGACTGTTATATGATATTAAATAATCTAATAATTGAGAAATAAACGGGTAGACAAAAACGTGTTTTCTCTTGCTGCCGTCGTTATACTTGACATGATCTCGTACTTCAAAACTGTCGGTGAAGTATTCTAAAATTTCTTTGTGTCTTGATTTTGCGATTCTCTTCACGGCACTCTTGGCAGCCTCATTATAACTTGCATTAATGTCGGGATGCGAGCACGACAAATAATGTGCCATGTAGTATAGCCCGGGAATTTCTCTGGCACGCAATTTTTCCAGCATATCAGTATCCCCGTTGTCGCAGGCGAGTGCTATCATATACATTCTGAGCTGATCCTCGGTTGCTAATTTGTATTCCATATCATTCATGTCGGGGGTGCGTACAAATATGCCGTTTCCGCGGTCTTCAAAGTTGATTTTCTGAATGCTTGTTCCTGCACCGAAAGTTGTGACATAGTCTTCATCTTTCTGGCTGTCAAACCATATATAGCCTTTTTCTGTCAGAAATTTTAGAAAATCATAGTTTTGAAATTGTATAGCGTATTCAATGATGTTTATGCCGAATTCGTCTTTGCACAAAATAGGCTTGTCTTCTCTGTCTATGTATTCCTGCCATTCCTGTTGACTGTGCGATTGTGCTATGTAATAATTTGTCATTCTTTTTTCGTTTGCCTTCCCTGAATTTCCGGCGCTGAGAATTTGCTCAAATGATACTCCGAGCAGTTCGGAGAAAGCCGGTAAATCATCAATCTGAATTCCTTTGGTACCCTTTTTTATCTGTGACAATTTGTTGGCTTTGTTTTGGATGTTGTCTGGATTTATTTCCTCATTGTTTAGTTTCAGCCACTCACGGCAAAAATCTCTGTCGCTTTTGAATTTGGTGGAATTATCGGAAATCCTTTTTGAAATGTAATTCCCGATTTCTTCTCTGTTGATCTTAAACATATTGTATACCTCACTTTCACGGTTATTATACTATAATGTCCGGGCGCTGTCTATCTCTAAATTGCATATGCCAAACGAATAACTAAAAAACCAAAAATAAGAACATATGCAATTTGCATATGTCATAACGAGCCGTACAAATTTTCTGTGCAGAAAAAGAGGGATTTTATATATTGAAGAAACCGGAAAAATGTGTTACAATTATTTTGACAAAGCATATTTGCAAAATAGGATTTTTATGATTTTGCTGCGGAGTGCAATTTTGAATTGATGAATTTGTCAAAAGATCTTTAAAATCAACACAGTTTTAACCGCGTGTTGTTCAGTTTGTACCTCTTTATCTGTATAATAAAATCGTATATGTTCAAAAGGAAGAATTTTATGATAGAAACAGAACGTCTCATTTTAAGAGCTTTTGACAACGATGATCTTGACATCATTTTTAAGCTTTACTCTGACGAAGAAATAATGAAATATATGCCGCTGCCGGTAATGGATATTGACGCGGCAAAAGATCACCTTGCAAAAATCACGGCAGGGTGGAGAAAAGTGCCGCAGATAAATTATGAAATGGCAGTAATAAATAAACTGACAAACCAAAAGATAGGCAGAGCCGAGATTACCCGTAACTATGACGAGGAATCCGCAATGATAGGCTGGATGCTTTTAAAGGGCGAGTGGGGAAAAGGCTATGCCGCGGAGACGGCAAAAGCGCTGATTAAATATTGCTTTGAAGAATTAAAAGTACACCGCGTTTATGCGCTTTGCCACCCTGATAATATCGCCTCATGGAAAGTAATGGAAAAATGCGCAATGCGCAGAGAGGCGCATTACATACAGAAATGCAGATATGTGAAGTCGGATGGCGTACACTGGGAAGACGAGCTTGAATATGCCGTGCTGAATGAGAAAGCGTAAATTTACAACCGCGTAAAAATACCGTTACAGACAAGTTTTTTACCTGAGGTATAATCAGACATAAGGTGAAACAATGAAAATATACGAAGTACATGACAGAACGTCTCTGCTGACGCCGCTTTTGAACGTTTGGGAAGCCTCGGTGCGCGAAACTCACCTTTTTCTCTCCGATGAAGAAATAAGCAGTATCAAAAAATATGTTCCGAAAGCTCTTTGCGGCGTGCAGCACTTGATAATTGCCGAAAACCGTTCCGGAGAACCGATAGCATTTATGGGAACGCAGGATAACCGTCTGGAAATGCTGTTTTTGTCACCAAATGAGCGCGGCAAGGGTCTCGGAAAACGGCTTTTAAGATACGGCATTGAAAATTACGGGGTAAATGAGGTTGCTGTAAACGAACAAAACCCGCAAGCTGCCGGATTTTATGAGCATATGGGCTTTGAAACTTTTAAAAGAACAAAAACCGACGAACAGGGAAATCCTTATCCGCTTTTGTATATGAAACTTTCGTAGAATGTTTGTATAAGATTAATTTTGAGGTGTTTTAAGATTGCATATAGAAACATACAGCGGAAAATATGATAAAGAAATTGTGTCGCTGATTCTTGATATTCAGAATAACGAAGCAAAAATCGGACTGACGCTCATAGAGCAGCCTGATTTGCTCGATATAGAAGCAAGTTATCGTCAGAACGGCGGTGAATTCTGGCTTGCATTGTCGGACGGAAATGTTATCGGAACTCTCGGACTTATGATGAAAGAGCGTAATTGTGCCGTAATGAAAAAGTTTTTTGTAAAAAAAGAGTTCCGTTCGCAGAAAGTCGGACTTGCACTGTATAATAAACTGCTTGAATTTGCAGAGAACGCCGGCGTCAGACACATCATACTGGATACGCCGTCGGTTGCGTGCGTATCGCATAAATTTTATGAAAAGAACGGATTTCGCAGAATAAGCAAAGATGAATTGCCCGTGCCGTACTCATATCCCGACAGGGACAGTTTTCTCTATATGCCGGATTTGCAAAAACATACTTAAAAGCTGGGGGATAATGACAAAATGAGTAAAATATCCGACACAAATTTGATTTATGAAATACTGTCCGTTGTAAGCGAAATACCCTGCGGAAAAACGGCAACCTATGGCCAGATAGCAAAGCTTGTCGGCAGAGATAACAATTCCAGGCTTGTGGGAAAGGTATTAAGCATGGCAGAGTTTTACGGAGATTATCCGTGCCATCGGGTTGTAAATCACTGCGGAAGATTGGTTCCCGGCTGGCAGGAGCAGAGAGGGCTGCTTGAGGCTGAGGGGGTGACTTTTAAGGCAAACGGAAATGTAGACCTTAAACTTCAGCTTTGGGAGTGTTAAGATACGGCGCCGCAAATGTAACTGTTATGATTGCAGACGCAGCATTGAATGTTTTTGTATTGTTTGGAAAGGTTGATTTTAAATGAATATTACGGTTTATCTCGGGGCGAACGAGGGTAATGATCCTGCTTTGCTAAAAGCGGCAAGAGAGCTTGGACACTGGATAGGAACAAACGGACATTCACTTGTTTACGGCGGCTCGAAAAACGGACTTATGGGCGAGATTGCCGAAAGCGTTTTGAATTCGGGCGGAAAAGTGACGGGCGTCGAACCGCAGTTTTTTGTGGATATGGGCTTTTTGTATGACGACCTGACAGAGCTTATAGTGACGCGCGGTATGTCGGAAAGAAAAGCAAAGATGATAGAACTCGGCGACGCTTTTATCGCCTTTCCCGGCGGAACCGGAACGCTTGAGGAAATATCCGAGGTTATGTCAAAGGTGTCCTTAAAACAGCTTGACGCACCGTGTATTCTCTATAATCTGAACGGATATTACGACAGCCTTAAAGCGTTGCTTGACAAGATGATAGACAAAGGTCTGTCGTCAAAAGAACGCCAGGAGGGAATATGCTTTGCCGAAGATCTGGACGAAGTGATCTCCGCGCTTGAAAAGCAATAAATGCGCACCTTTTAATTTACATAAGCATAAAAAAGAGCATAGCTGCGGAATTTACCGTAACCATGCTCATTATTTTTGTTGTCCGATTAATATACAACAGCGTCGTCCGCTGTAAATCCGCCGAGAGAGTTCTCTTTTACCTGAATACAGACAAAAGTAATTCCGCTGTCAGCCGCTGCCGAGAACTGACGCTTTGCGGCAGGTGAAATTTTGAGCCAGTCGCCTGCATTAAGCTCAATTTCGTCTCCGTCAATAACAACCTTGCCTTTGCCGGAAATGACGCCGTAAATCTCTTCGTTGGTCTTGTGTGAGTGAACGAACGGAACGCCTGCTCCTGCCGGAAGATTGTTTATGCTGATTTCTGCGCCGGTAAGCGCGAGTTTTTCGTGAAGCTCAGTTCTGCCTTCGTTGCCTATGTTTGTTTTGGTGTAGTTTTTCATGGTGAATACCTCCGTGTGTGTTTTGCAAATGTCCTTTGCTTGATTGTATTGTATCACGGTGTACATATAAAAACAAGTACGCACTTTTTTGTTACTGTATACTTTTTTACAAATGTGTGTTATAATATACGCAGAAAGCCTTGCTTCGCAAGCCTTTGGCGGCGTTGCCGCCTCCGCCGTTCGGCGGCTGCGAAATTGACGGTTTTGCAAAATGCCATTGCAAGCAAGCATTTTGCTTCATGGTGTAATATATCTGAGAGGTGAAGAAGCAATGAAAACAAAACAGGAATTGCCGGCGTGTCCGGTTGCGACAGCCGTATCTCTTATCGGCGGGAAATGGAAACTGCTTATACTGCGTAATCTTAAAGCGCGCCCGTGGAGATTTAATGAACTGCAGAGAGATCTTGACGGAATATCCCAGAAAGTGCTGACAGACAGCCTGCGACAGATGATAGACGACGGGCTTGCGTACAGGCGCGACTACATGGAACTTCCGCCGAGAGTTGAGTACGGGCTGACTGAGCTTGGACGGCAGATGCTGCCGATCATTGACGCTCTTGCGGATTTCGGAAACTATTATAAGTCTGTTGTGGAACAGTAAGAGCTTTATGCAATCCAAATTTATAGATTGTGCTGCTTTGTAAGCAAAAAATTATCTCCCGTGAGTACATATGCGTACCGGACACGGGAGATTTTGCATTATTTTTACTTGAATTTATGCGGTTTACTGCTTTTTGCTTTCAATCGCATGAACAATGCAGGCAATTCCGGAAATAAGCGCAAACAGAATTGCACCGCTGAAAGCGTTGTTGTCTAAAAATGCTCCGGCAAAAAAGCCGACAACGGCAAACATGAGCATAATTATAACCGAAAAAACTGTGTTTTCCATGTTTGTTTACCTCCTTAAAAATTTTATTTTCCGAGAAAATCGTCCATGATTTTTTCGCCCTTGTCGTAGTTTTTAAGTCCGAGAACCGCAGAATCCTCAACGCCGAACTGTTCGTCGTAGCAAGGCGCGCCGGAGTTTACTTCGTTTGTGCTTGTGTACATGATGTAAGGCACGGCGTCCATGGTATGCGTTCTGAGAGCAATGGGAGTCGGGTGGTCGGGAAGTATGAGAAAACGGTATTCTTCGCCGTCCTTTTTCAGCTCGTCCTCAATATATCCGATTACCTGCTCGTCGATGTACTCGATAGACTTTATCTTGTTTTCAAGCTCGGCTCTGTGACCGCATTCGTCGGGTGCTTCGACATGGACGTATACAAGATCGTCGCCGTTTCTGAGCGCCTCAACCGCAGCGACAGCCTTGCCGTGGAAGTTTGTGTTGATGTTGCCGGTTGCGCCCTCAATGTCGGGGACGTTCATCTTTGCACATTTTCCGATACCCTTTATAAGGTCAACCGCCGAGATTACGGTGCCTTTTATGCCGTACTTTTCTTCAAATGATTTGAGCTGCGGCTTTTTGCCGGGGCTCCATATCCAAAGCGAGTTTGCGGGCAGAAGTCCGCGCTTTTTTCTGTCAATGTTTATGGGGTGGTTCTTTAATATCTCGTAGCTCTTTTTCATTATTTCGAGATACGGCGCGCCGATTTCGCCGCTCGGCAGATATTCGCCTATCGTTTTGCCGAGTATGTCATGCGGACGCATGAACGGGAATATTTCGGGTGCATTTTTCCATATAAGGCAGTGGCGGTAGCTTACGCCGGGATAATACTTGCGGTTTTCGTCGCCAAGTTCCTTGTCAAGAGTTTTTATAAGCTCTGCCGATTCCTCTGTCGGTATCTCGTCGGCACCGTGGTCGATTATTACCTGATGTTCGTAGTCGCAGTCGTTTTCCGTAAGAGCAACCGTGTTGATTCTGAATGCGGTTTCGTCGGGCTGCATTTCAATGCCCATGCTCAACGCCTCAAGAGGAGAACGTCCCTTTGAGTATATCTTTGGATCATATCCCATAACCGCAAGGTTTGCCGTGTCGCTTTCGGGGACCATGCCTTCCGGTACGTTGTGGGAATATCCGATAACGCCGTGAGACGCCATGTAGTCCATTCTCGGCTTTTTTGCAACCATGAGCGGAGTTTTGTTGCCGATAGATTCGATTTTGTAGTCCGCCATTCCGTCGCCTATTATTATGACGTATTTCATTTTTGTTTTCCTTTCGCGAAAATCAGTATCTTTGGCTATTTAAAAAGAAAGGCAAGCCGCCGTAAAAGCAGCCTGCCGTAATTATTGCAAATATAATCAGTGTGCGATGCACTTTTCGGTGTCTTTATCGAAAATGTGAATGTGAGAAATATCGAACGCAACCTTAACGGTGTCGCCGCTCTTTGCCTTGCTTCTGGAAGATACTCTTGCGATGAGGTTGTTGTCCTCGCCGAGAGTGAAGTAAAGGTAAATTTCAGCACCCATAAGCTCTGTAACGTCGATCTGAACGTCTGTTGTCCAGTCCTCAAGGGAGGAGAGGTACATAGGCTCGTCGTGGATACATTCGGGACGAACGCCGAGGATAACTTCTTTTCCGAAGTAGTCCGCAAGCGCCGGATTCTGAGCCTTTTCGGTCGGAAGCTTGAACTTGCAGCCGTCGAATTCAACGAATACGTCGGAACCTTCCTTGGTGAGGTTTGCATGAATGAAGTTCATCTGAGGAGTTCCGATAAATCCTGCTACGAAGAGGTTGCAGGGCAGATCGTAAAGGTTCTGAGGAGTATCGACCTGCTGAATAATACCGTCTTTCATAACGACGATTCTCGAAGCCATGGTCATAGCCTCTACCTGGTCATGCGTAACGTAGATGAAGGTTGTACCGAGCTTCTTATGAAGCTTTGTGATCTCGGTTCTCATCGCAGCACGGAGCTTTGCGTCGAGGTTTGAGAGCGGTTCGTCGAGAAGGAATACCTTAGGTTCGCGGACAATGGCACGTCCGAGAGCAACACGCTGTCTCTGACCGCCGGACAAAGCCTTCGGGCGTCTGTCGAGAAGGTGGCTTATGTCGAGGATTCTTCCTGCCTCTTCAACGCGTCTCTTTATTTCTTCCTTCGGTGTTTTTCTGAGCTTAAGACCGAAAGCCATGTTTTCAAATACTGTCATATGCGGATAAAGAGCATAGTTCTGGAAAACCATCGCGATGTCTCTGTCCTTAGGCGCAACGTCGTTTACTATTCTGTCGCCTATGTAAAGTTCGCCTTCGGTAATTTCTTCAAGTCCGGCAATCATACGCAGAGTGGTTGACTTGCCGCAGCCGGAAGGACCTACGAGTATAATGAATTCCTTGTCCTTGATTTCAAGGCAGAAATCGTTTACGGCTGTAACGCCGCCTGGATATCTTTTGAAAATGTGCTTTAACGAAACACTTGCCATCTGTTGTAACCTCCTAAAGATCAGACACCTGTAACTTTAAACAATTTTAGAGTTTCTGAATTATCTACTATATAATACCAAATTTTTCTGAAAAAGAAAAGATTATTTCTTCCCAAATTTTCGCTCTCTAATTTGTATACATCTTACAAAAAACATCAAAACACAGAGTATATGCGAGAATTTTTGAGAAAACGAGAGAAAATATTTTCAAATTTCCTGCACGGCATATAAATCGGTGCGTTTTAATGTGCAAAATAACGATATTTAATTGTTTGCCGATGTTATACATGATGTAACACTACGCGCTGCAGTTTAAAGTTCCGCAACCGCCTTTTTGAGAGCCTCTGCGCGGTCGGTTTTTTCCCATGTAACACCGAGTTCTTCTCTGCCGAGATGACCGTAAGCCGAGAGCTGCTTGTAGATAGGCTTTCTGAGGTCGAGCATTTCGATTATGGCAGCCGGACGAAGATCGAAGCACTTGTAAACAGCCTTTGAAATTTTTTCCTCGTCGGCTTTTGCCGTTTCGAAGGTGTCAACCAGAACCGAGATCGGGTGTGCAACGCCTATCGCGTATGCTATCTGAACCTCGCACTTGTCCGCAAGACCTGCCGCAACAATGTTTTTCGCAACGTATCTTGCGGCATATGCAGCACTTCTGTCAACCTTTGTCGGGTCTTTTCCGGAGAATGCTCCGCCGCCGTGACGCGCATATCCGCCGTATGTATCGACAATGATCTTTCTTCCGGTAAGACCGGTGTCGCCGTTGGGACCGCCTATTACAAAACGTCCCGTCGGGTTGATAAAGAATCTTGTGTTTTCGTCGAGCAGTTCTTCGGGAATTACGGGACGGATAACTTCTCTTATGATGTCGCGTCTGATAGCCGCAAGTTCGGCTTTGGGATCATGCTGAGAGGAAACGACAACCGCGTCGACTCTTGACGGTTTTCCGTCTGTGTACTCAACCGTAACCTGAGTTTTTCCGTCGGGACGCAGATAAGGCAGAGTGCCGTTCTTTCTGACCTCGGTAAGGCGTTTTGCGAGCTTGTGCGCAAGAGAGATGGGGAGCGGCATAAGCTCCTTGGTTTCGTTGCAGGCATATCCGAAGATAAGTCCCTGGTCGCCGGCGCCGGTGTCATACTTGTCGGTATCGCCCTCTTTTGCTTCAAGCGATTTGTCAACGCCGAGAGCGATGTCGGGAGACTGTTCGTGAATTGAGCTGATAACCGCGCAGGTGTCGCTGTCAAAGCCGTATTTTGCTCTGTCGTATCCTATTTCGCGTATCGTGTCGCGCACGATTCCCTGAATGTCAACATAGCAGTTTGCCGTAACTTCTCCGGTTACGAGTACAAGTCCCGTGGTTATAGCCGTTTCGCAGGCAACGCGTGCCGTCGGATCCTTTTCGATTATGGCGTCAAGCACCGCGTCGGATATGGCGTCGCATATCTTGTCGGGGTGTCCTTCCGTTACCGATTCCGATGTGAATAATACTTTTTTCATTTTGAATTCCTTTCTTTTGCCGTGCCGAAAAAAACACCCTGCACCGAAAAAATCAGAGCAGGGAAGAAGTCGTTTACTTCTCATCTTTCATGATAACCGCAGCGCGTTTTCGCAAACGCCGGTATCATGCAGGAAGTAGCACCTTGTCCGGATTTTGTTCGGACAGGTTGCCGGGCATCTTCGGTCCTGTTCCCTCAGCCGCTCTTGATAAGATTAAGATTTATAAATTTAAGCATATTATATAGCAAGCGCACACCTTTGTCAAGACATATAATATAAATAATGTAAACATATAAAAGATTTTTCGCATATATGTTGACAAATATCGGTTTTGCGGATATAATATAAGTACAAAGGCAAGACCTCAAACGGTTGCGCCGAAATGATTAGGTTTTAATAACCGCTACTCTTTTGGCGAAGGGGCGGTTATTTTGCTTTTAAAGTAAAAGCTAATATAAGGAAAAATGCAAAGATAAAGGTTCTTATGTACTTTTCCATAGCCACCACCTCCTTTACAGAGGCGGCGCAACCGCCGGTGAAATCCACCGCAAAGAGATTCTGCCCTGCCGGTTTTTACACCGGCAAGAGCTATTATACACCGCAAATACTGAAAATGCAACGTTTTTGCCCGATAAATGCCAAAAAAATCTCTCAAAACCCTTGACATAGGTGTTTTCATATGATATAATAGTAAAGCCGCATGATAAGGGTAGCTAATTCCGTGCGCTTTTATATAATATATGGAAGAAACCGGAAGCCCGTGTTCAGCGAGTCTTATTAAGAAAGTGAGGTGCTTTTCGTGTACGCAGTTATTCAGACCGGCGGAAAGCAGTATAAAGTAGCAGAGGGCGACATCATCTTCGTTGAGAAGCTCGGCGTTGAAGAAAACGCAAACGTATCGTTTGACGTAGTGGCTCTTTCCGACGATAACGGAATCAAGGTCGGAACTCCGTTTGTAGACGGTGTTAAGGCTGAAGGTACTGTTCTCAGAAACGCCAAGGCAAAGAAAGTCGTTATTCTTAAGTATAAGTCCAAGAAGAACGAAAAGAAGAAGCAGGGACACAGACAGCCCTATTCCAAGGTTCAGATCAATAAGATCGGCTGATTGAAGAATCGGTTATGACGCAGGTTTTCGTTAAAGCCGCAAAAGCAAAGCATAACGGACATGAGCA
Source organism: uncultured Eubacteriales bacterium (assembly GCA_934446675.1). Taxonomy (GTDB): domain Bacteria; phylum Bacillota; class Clostridia; order Oscillospirales; family CAG-382; genus UMGS1387. The sequence goes on along the minus strand of CAKSEL010000004.1, from coordinate 102,700 downwards.
GTTTACGTATACGGTGCTTTCCGAAGGACATTCGGGGTATTCGGAAAACGGGAGCGATATAGTGTGCGCGGCGCTTTCATCGGCACTTGAACTTGTAATGGACATACTTGAAAAATCCGATATTGATTTTGATACGGACTTTGACGGTGATGTTCCGAAAGCGCGTCTTTCATTGAGCTGCACAAAAGAGCAGTCGGAGATGGCAAGACGTATAATTGAGGGATATGCGCAGTTTGTTTCGGATCTGTCCGAGAGCTATCCCGAATTCGTAGAAATAACAACGGAGGTGTAAGGTAATGTTAAGATTAGGCATTCAGTTTTTTGCTCATAAAAAAGGTGTCGGTTCTACAAAGAACGGCCGTGATTCCGAGTCCAAGCGTCTCGGCGTAAAGAAGGCTGACGGTCAGCCTGTTGTTGCAGGCAACATAATTGTAAGACAGAGAGGAACTCACATTCATCCCGGTACAAACGTAGGTATCGGAACCGATGATACACTTTTCGCTCTTACCGCAGGCAAGGTTAAGTTTGAGCATATTTCCGGCGGAAGAAAGAAAGTAAGCGTCTACGAGGCGTAAGTTTTCTCAAAATTCATACGGTTAAAACAAGGCTGTCGGATAATCCGGTGGCCTTTTGTTGATAATAAAGCTTGATATGGAAAAGCGGTGAAAGAATGTTTATAGATAAAGTAAAAATATATGTAAAAGCCGGCAACGGCGGCAACGGCTGCGTTTCGTTCAGACGCGAAAAATATGTTTCTCACGGAGGACCCGACGGAGGAGACGGAGGCAAGGGCGGAGACGTTATATTTGTTCCCGATGAGGGCGAGAATACTCTGCTTGACTTCAAATACAGAAGAAAGTTTGTCGCTCCCAACGGACAGGACGGCGCCGCAAGACGTTTTCACGGCAGAAATGCGGAGCATATCGAAATTCCCGTTCCTCCGGGAACAATAATCAAGGACGCCGAAACCGGAAAAGTTATAAAGGATATGTCCGACGAGGACGTTGCCGAAAACGGATATTATGTGCTGCTTAAGGGCGGTAAGGGCGGCTTCGGAAATACGCACTTTGCAACTCCGACAAGACAGACGCCAAACTTTGCCAAAAGCGGAGTAAAGGGCAAAGAGCTTGAGGTCGTATTAGAGCTTAAAATGCTTGCCGACGCAGGACTTGTCGGTATGCCGAGCGCGGGAAAATCGACGATAATCTCTATGGTAAGCGCGGCAAATCCCAAGATTGCCGAATATCACTTCACAACGCTCTCTCCGGTTCTGGGCGTAGTAAACGCGAAAGCCGGAAATTATGTGCTTGCCGATATTCCGGGACTTATCGAGGGCGCTTCCGAGGGCGAAGGTCTGGGACATCAGTTTTTGCGTCATATAGAAAGGTGCAGACTTATAGTAAACGTTGTTGACGCGTCGGGAATTGAGGGCAGAGATCCGATAGACGACCTTAACGTTATAAATGCAGAGCTTGAAAAATACAGTCCCGAGCTTGCAAAGCATCCGAGAATAATCGCGGCGAATAAGCTTGATATGACAAGCGAGGAAAACAAGAAAAGACTTGAAGAATTTGCCGCCGAACGCGGTATACCGATCGTGTTCATGTGCGCAGGAATAGGCGAGGGAACTGACGAGCTTAAAGAGCTTATCGCAAAGAAACTTTCCGATCTTCCCGAAATAAAGGTGTTCACGCCGGAGGTTGACCTCTATGCCGAACCCGAAATCGGCGATATGTCCGATGAGATTACCGTAAGAAACGTCAACGGTACGTACTTTGTAGAGGCACAGCGTATTATCAATGTAATAAACTCCATAAACTTCAACGATTATGAGTCTATGAACTATTTTCAGAAAATTCTGCGCAATTCGGGCATAATCGCTGCTCTCGAAGAAAAGGGAATCAAGGACGGAGATACCGTAAATATTTACGACGTAGAGTTTGATTACTATAAATAATATCAGAATCGTATAAGAAAATATCAATATCGAATGTCAAACGCACTGAAAATGTTGATATAAACGGATACTTTTGGTATAATTTTCAGAGTACCGCAGGAGGGTAAAAGCAATGAATAAGAATTATCACATATCAGGATTTTCTGACGAAATAGACGCCGGTATAATAAAGCAGTTCGACGTTATTTCAAAGCTCGGAATCAAATATTTCGAGCCCCGTGTAATCGACGGCAAGAATGTTTCAAATCTCAATAAATACGAGACTGCAACTCTTAAAAAAATAATGGGCTGCTACGGAATTTCGGCGTCGTCGATAGGTTCTCCGATAGGCAAGATCAAGATGACGGACGATTTTGACGCTCATTTTGATCTTTTCAAGAATACCGTTGAGGTTGCAAACACTCTCGGAGCAAAGTATATAAGAGCGTTCAGTTTCTTTATGCCCGAAAACGAAAAGCCGGAGGATTATACCGGATTTGTCGTTGAAAAGCTCGGAAAGCTGGTTGAATACGCGGCGCAGAACGGCGTCGTTCTTCTCCATGAAAACGAAAAGGGCATATACGGAAATATTGCCGTAAGATGCAAGACGCTGTTTGAGCAGATAAAGTCCGACAGTTTCAGAGCAGTGTTTGACTTCTCAAACTTTGTAGAGTGCTCGCAGGATACTCTCGAAGCTTACGATATGTTAAAGCCTTATATTGAATATATACATATCAAGGACTGCATAAAGAACGGTCACGTTGTTCCCGTCGGATTCGGTGACGGCAATGTTGAGGCTATTCTCAAAGACCTCTATAAGAACGGCTATAACGGATTTTTAAGCCTTGAGCCGCACCTGTCCAATTATGAAGTTCCGGCAGACGCAGGAAAACCCGTAAGCGAGTTTACCGAAGTAAATTCCAGAAGATATGCCTGCGCATATAAGGCTCTCTGCGATATTCTTGACAGAATCTGAGAATATCCGGCGTTTTGCAGAGTTTTTTTCAACATTCTTAAAATACTTTTTTGGTTTGACGGCTGTGTTTTGGTTTATTTGACTGAAACACGGTCGTTTTTTTGTGCCTTATTAACTAAATTGTGAGTTTTTAAGAAAAATAATGAGAAAATGAGAGTATTTTCAAGCCGACGGCTTAAATTGGTTTTTTTTTTGCTTTTTCGCTTGACGAACCTTTGCTCTTTTGCTAAACTTAACTAAACTCAAGCCGAATTCAGGCTGAAAATCAAACGGGAGAGTGATTAGAATGATGAATAAAGAAATTAAAGAAGCTGTCTATCTTATTGATGACAATGATATGTACGGTTGGGGAGGACTTCGTTCCGGCTGGGATTACTTCGGCGACGGAGAAGGTCCGGAGCACGGCAAGAATTTCCTCAATTCCGATAAGGACGGAGAGGTTCTGTACCGCAGAGACGTCCGCGCGTTTAACGGCGGAGTGCTCACATATGAGGGTGTTATAGATAATAAGAGTGGCGACGGACTGCATATAATTTTCGGCTCGCGCGACGACGCGTTTTTGGATCTGCACACCGTAGGAAACGTGCTTTATGCCGGAAATACCGGTGTGTGCGGATTTGACTACGGAAGAAGATATATCAAAGCCGTAATGGATATGAGAATCGGTAAAGCAAAACTCATGGTGGACGATAAGTTCCGCGGAGAATATGACTTTGAGAGAACCGGACTCGATATGTCCTGCATACGTATAGGATATGGCAAAAAGGACATGGGCGCTTGTGCCGTTGCATTCACAAAGCTGTATGTAAACTATCTTGTAAACGACTTTGTAAGACAGGGAATAACCGGCGCTCTTCCCGAAGAATACCTTGTATCATCAAACGGCGCAAAGGTTGAAAAAGATTACAGAGTAGAAGGAAAAACGGCGCTTTGCTACTTTATAAAGGCTGCAAAGAATACCGGCGCTGCCGTTTCGAGAGTATTTGAAAAATCCGAAGGCAGAACCGCGTTTGAAATAAAGTATCACACACCGTCAAAGTGCGGCAGAGTGACATTGAAACTTAAAAACGGCAGCAATACCCTGCTTTCGGTATATGACGACGGCGACGCGCTTATGCACGGCGATACGATGTTACGTTCACATCACGTAAACGTATGGCAGACCATGAGAATGGAGGCTGACACAAGAACCGGCAAGGTTCTCGTATGGCTCAACGGCAAAAAGACAAAGGTGCTTGATTTTGACGAACCCGCAGCTTTTGCCGACGCGTTTGAGTTCTCGTTTGAGGGCAAAAAGGCAGCCGACGCAATGTTTACAGATATACTCGTCTGGAATATGCCCGACGAACCCGAAGATTATGTTCCGGCGCCCGTTATACCCAAAAAGAAGGGCGACTATTTCGTAGGTATGAATATCTGCTCGCTCTGGCATGAAGGCTCGCACTTCGGCTGGGACGCAATAACGCCGTTCGACGACGTAAAGCCGGTTCTTGGATATTATGACGAGGGACTTCCGGAGACTGCGGACTGGGAAATAAAGTTCCTTGCGGAGCACGGTGTTGACTATGAGCTTTATTGCTGGTATTCCTCCGAATCCGACGCGCCTCTTAAGTCAACCGGACTTTCGTATGCGATACATCAGGGACATTTCCATGCAAAATATGCCGATAATATGAAGCTTGCGCTTTTGTGGGAGGCTGCAAACTGCGCGCACCCGAACGGACTTGAGGCATTCAAGAAGTATCTTGTACCGTACTGGATAGACTACTTCTTCTCCGATCCGAGATATGCAAGCATAGATAATAAGGCAATAATGTCATGCTTCGGCGTAAACTGCGTTGAGAGAGATCTCGGCGGCGAGGCAAATACAAGAGAGGGACTTCAGTATCTCAGAGATGAGGTCAAAAAACTCGGTTACGACGACCTTATCATAATGGGCTGCCATGCAAATCCGCATGACCTGAAGAGACTCGGATTTGACGCGTTCCACGCATATCACTGGGGCGGAGAAGGGTATAAGCTCGAAAAGAACATTGAGTGCAATCTCAATAATATAAATATGAATCAGGTTCATATAGTTCCGACCGTAAGCGTAGGATTTAAGAATGTAGGCTGGGGAGGAGACAGACGTCCCAACCTTTTGTGCCAGGATATGTATAACGGACTTGTGTACTGCATGGACGAGATACTTCCGAAATACGAGAAAAACTCTTGGAAGTCGAAAATGCTGCACCTTTCCACATGGAACGAGTACGGAGAGGGTACGTATATGATGCCGTCGGGACTTAACGGATTCGGGTATCTCGACGCCGTAAGAAAAGCGGTATGCGCAGATACTCCGCATGAAAATGTAGCTCCGAATGAAGAACAGCTTTCGCGTATCTGCTATCTGCACGTTCAGTCGAGAAGAAAGCTCGCAAGAACAAAGTATGATTCAAGACCATTCCCTGCGGCCGATACTCTTGTAAAGAAGTTTGAGTTCAAGACAAAGGCAGACCTTGACGCATGGACGTTCGAGAACATGGATAAAGCCGAGATAAAGGACGGAAAGCTTGTCGGCAAGGCAACCGAAAGAGAAGCTTCAATGACGCTTCGCGGCTGCGGACTTGACTGCGCGGATATCGCTTATGCAAAGATAATCATTTCCGGAAAACCTGCCGGCGGCGGAACGGCTCTGTCGAGATTCATACCTTCAAACGACGGCGAAAACTTCGACATAAACGCACGCTTTGACCATTGGGCAGCGTCAACCGAAAGAGAACAGCATATAATTCAGCTCGATACCAAGCCCTGCTGGACGGGAATAATAAACGGCATCAAGTTCTACCCGACAATAAATCCCGGCGAGTTTGAGATAGAGAGCATATCGTTCTTTGCAGGCGTTGAGCATACCACCGTATATGATTATGACGGAAAGCAGATGTTCTTCGGCGATTATCCCGAAACAAAGAACGGAAAAATATATGTTCCTCTCGATCCGTCAAGCGGTATTCTTAAAGACTGCCGTTACGAATGGCACAAGGACGAGGGTATACTTGAAGTAACTCACGGTGAGGATAAGCTGACATTCACCGTCGGCAAGGCATACGCCGAAAAGAACGGAGAAAGCTTTACTCTCGCGCGTCCCGTATATCTCAAGGACGGAATTCCGTCGGTATCTCTCGACGAATATGCAGATCTCTTCGGATATACGTATGAGATAAAGGGCAATAAGATATACCTTAAAAAATAAACAAATAAATTGAATATATACGGCTCGGCAGGACAAAAAAGTTCTGTCGGGCTGTTTTTTTGCGTTTCCCGAACGGAAATTTTTGCGTATGCTTTTGAAAGCTTTTGCAGATACTAAGAAAAAATATAAAGGAAGTGCTTTTTGTGTCTGAAAAGCTTTATGATGTTGTAATTGCCGGCGGAGGAGTTGCGGGACTCTGCGCAGGACTTTATTCGGCACGCGCCGGACTTCATACCGTGATCTTTGAACAGGGCATAATCGGCGGACAGGCGACCATAACCGACGATATAAGAAATTACCCCGGATTTTCGGAAATTTCCGGTACAAAGCTTGCGGAAAATCTGCTCAAACAGGCAGAGTCCTTCGGCGCGGAGCTTGTAAACTGTAAACTGCTCGAAACAAAGCTTTCCGAACTTATAAAGACCTGTATTACAGATAAAGGCGTGTTCGGCGCAAAAACCGTTATATGCGCGTCGGGTGCAAGACCGAGAAAAGCCGGTTTTGAAGGTGAGAACGAATATGCGGGACGCGGAGTGAGCAGATGCGCCGTGTGCGACGGTTTTTTCTGGCGCGGAAAGGACGTTTTCGTAATCGGCGGCGGTGAGAGCGCAGCAAAGGAGTCGATATATCTTTCGCGTATCTGCCGGAGTGTAAAATGCCTTGTTCGCGCGGACAGTTTTAAGTGCGCTGAGGATCTGAAAAAGAAACTTGAAGAAAGAGATAATATAGAGGTGCTGTATAATACCGAAATGCGTAAGGTTTCGGGATATGACAGCATAAAAACAGTGCTTTGCGAAAATACAAAGGACAATAAGTTTACGGAATATACCGTAAACAGTACAGAGGACGCGTTCGGCGTGTTTGTGTTCGTAGGATTTGAGCCGAACTCCGATATTTTCAGAAATGAACTGACGCTTGACGCTCGCGGTTATATTGTTACGGACGAAAATATGCAAACAAATGTCCCCGGCGTTTTTGCTGCCGGAGACGTAAGAAAAAAGCCGCTGCATCAGCTTATAACCGCAGCTTCTGACGGTGCGGTTGCCGCAATACAGGCGTATGAGTATATAGAGAGCAGAAAAAATGCACTTGACAGGGCAGGGAAAATATCGTCTGTCGATGTTGTAAGTCAGAAGATATTGTAACGTGTAAGTATCCCGCAAAGCTCGTCGCGCCCTTTGACTTTGCACAGCGAAACCAGCCTTTTTATGCGGTATTTTACGCCGCTTTCCGTAAGAAAGCACTTTTCCGCCGTCTGCTCAAGCGTAAAGCCGTGACACAGCATACGGAATATCTCCCTGTCGGTTTCGTTGCTTGTGTTAAGGAAACATTCGGCTGCCAAAAGAGAGTGCAGCTCGCTGTCGGAATAGAATGATGCCGAACCTGTCGTGCCGTCGGGACATACAGCCTTGACGGCGCTTTTTTCGTCACTTTCGGGATATGTGCCGACGCCTATCGAAATCCCCGTCATGTACGGGTGTTTTCCCAGCTTTTCGTATATGAAAACCGCAGCTTTTCCGAAACTTTCGTAGTTTGTGTCTATGCTTTCAAAATATTTTCTGTAAAATGACGAAAGCTCCGTTTGTGCAAAGCTTATAATTTTGAGTTTTTCCAAAACTTCGGGACAGTTTCTCTTTATATTCTGCACAAGCGAAATTGCCGCAAAATCGTTAAAGGCAATGCATAGGTCGGTGTTATGCGCCGCAGGCTCAAATTCTTCAAAGCATTTTTTAAGAGATCCTGTGTTTAGAATAGCCGTGAACGAATCGAAAAATTCTCCCGTGCAGCAGCGCAGAGCGTTTAACTTTCCCGTGTCCGACGCCGAACTTTGGTTTACGGCATAAAGTACCGCCCTTGTTTTGCCGGGAATGAAATATTTTGAAATCATGTGCTTTAACGAGCCCGAAATATCCGAATAGACGCTGCCGTAAACATATCCCTGAATTTCGGTGCGGCGGCTGCATAATAAAACGGTCTTGAATCCTGCGCCTGCCGTGAGCCGTATGTTGTTTTTTATCCATACTTCGTCCGATGCGATAAGAAATACACATTCGGTGTCCGTGCTTATCTCACCCGGATTTTCTTCAAAGGGAATACGTTTTTGTTTAAGCTGAGCCTTTAACGATTCCGCCATGACTTTACCCCACATGCTGCTGCCGTATGACGGCTCTGTTATAATGCATACCGTTTTAATCACCTGCTTTCAGGAGTATATTTATATTGTAACATGCAAAAAGCGTTTTGACAATGAGAAATTTTCGTCTTTTTTTACACGATATTCAGTCTGTTGCATTTGCGGCAGTTCTGCTAAAATGTTGTATATAAAAAGTTTCACGGAGGTCAGAAAGAAAATGTCAGAAGTAACCTGTAAAAACCACGGCATGACAATACCGACGTACATACCGCAGAAGGCGCACGAGCTGCCCATGTTTTTTGAAAACAAACCCTATCAGGGAGCGTCGGGACGCGTGTACCCGATACCTTACTGCGACGGAATTTCCGATAATAAAACAGATGTGGAATATAATGTGTTCACACTGGAAAACGAGTACATAAAAACCGTTGTGGCGCCCGAGCTCGGAGGAAAAATTCTCCGCGGATACGATAAGACGTCAGATTATGATTTTATCTATTATAACGAAGTGGTAAAGCCTGCGCTTGTCGGACTTGCAGGGCCCTGGATCTCCGGCGGAATAGAGTTCAACTGGCCGCAGCACCACAGACCTACGACGTTTATGCCGCTTGAAGCGGTTTGCGAAGAAAATCCCGACGGCGGAAAGACCGTCTGGACCGGTGAAGTCGAGCCTTTCGGAAGAATGAAGGGTATGGCAGGTATCACGCTCGATAAAGGCAGAAGCTACATAAAGGCAAAAGTACGCGTTTATAACAGAACAAGCCTTCCGCAGCTTTTTATGTGGTGGGCAAACCTCGCAGTTCCCGTAAACAACAATTACCGCACCGTGTTTCCGCCGGACTGCGAATGGGTAAACGACCATGACAGACGCGCCGTACTCGAATGGCCCATAGCAAAGGGTATATATAAGACCGCGCGCCCGTATAATTTCGGCAAGGGAACCGACCTTTCGCACTACGACGCCGTAAAAGTACCCTCGTCCTATCTTATATCTCAGGGACAGTCGGATATGGACTTTATAAGCGGATATGATACGGGACTCGGCAAGGGTATTGCGACCGTAGCAAACCACCACATCTCGCCCGGCAAGAAAATGTGGCATTGGGGAACAGGCGATTTCGGAGATATGTGGTGCTCGAACCTTACTGATAAGAACGGACCTTATATTGAGCTTATGACAGGCGTGTATACCGACAATCAGCCTGACTTTACCTGGATTGCACCGTATGAAACGCGCGAATTTGAACAGTATTGGTATCCCGTTCGCGAGATAGGCGAGATAAAGAACGCGACTATTGACGCCTGCGTAAATGTTGAAAAGCGCGATAATAAGCTGTATGTCGGATTTAACGTAACGGGCGTATTTGAAAATTGCAAAATTGAGGTGCGCGACGGACAAAAGACGGTTTATTCGGAAAATACCGATATGTCGCCCGATAAAGCGTACCATAAGTACATAGACACAGAGATTTCCGATATTCATAATATAACCGTAACTCTCTCTTCTGCCGACGGCAAAGTGCTTGTGGAATATAAGCCTTATAAGCGCGGCAAAAAGCAGCCCATAGAGGTAAGAAAGCCGGTAAAACGCCCCTGCGAGTATAAGACCGTAGAGGAGCTTTATATCAACGGCTATCATCTCGAACAGTATAAGCAGCATAACTATAAGCCCGAAGATTACTACCTTGAAGGCTTAAAGAGAGACGGCGGCGATATACGATGCAACACGTCTATGGCGCGTCTGTCGCTCAAAAACGGAAAGTTTAATGACTGCGTAAAATACTGCGATAAGGCAATAGAGCGCCTTACAAGCAGAAATATGCACCCGACGGATACCGAGGCACTCTATCTTAAAGGCGTGGCACTGGAATATCTCGGAGAATATGACAAAGCTTATGACGTTTTGTATATGGCGGCATGGAACTATGCTCACAGAAGCGCCGCAATGTATGAGCTTGCGTGCATAGACTGCCGTAACGGAGATTATGATTCGGCACTGCAAAAGCTTGACGAATCCCTTGGACTCAATAAGGGGCATACAAAGGCTAAGAATTTAAAGAGCGCGGTTCTGAGAAAGCTCGGAAGTCCTCTTGCACAGAGCAGCGCACTTGAAGGCGTCAACGACGATAAGCTTGACGTGCTTGCGCTTGTCGAGTATTCGCACTATGAAAACGTAACGGATAAGATTGCGCAGTTTGCAAAAAAGGCAGAAAATATGCTCGATACCGCAAGAGATTATATGAAAGCCGGATTTAATGAGGACGCGGTCTATGCTCTCGGATTTGCCGATAAGGCAAGTCCTCTCGTAAACTACTATCTTGCATATCTTACGGGAAAAGGCGAGTATATAAAGTCTGCCGAAAAGCTTGATACGGGATATTGTTTCCCGTCGGAGCTTTCGGATATTGCCGTGCTTGAATACGCTGTGAATAAAGATAAAAATGCCGCAAACGCGCGCTATTATCTCGGAAATCTGTTTTACGATAAGTTCAGATATGACGAGGCTGCACAACTCTGGAATGAGTGCGTAAGAACAGATGAAAAACACGGCAAGGCATGGAGAAATCTCTCGCTTTATTACTTTGATAAAGCAAATATGCCGGATAAGGCGCTCGAATGTATGCAGAATGCGCTGAAATACCGTCCCGAAGATCCGAGACTGCTGCTCGAATACGAACAGCTGCTTAAAAACAGCGGTCATTCTATCGATGAAAGACTTGAAGTGTACGACAAGTACCCCGAACTTCTCTCCAAACGCGACGACTGCTATCTCGATAAGCTTACTCTGCTTTCTCAGAAGGGAATGTATAAAGAGGCAATAGATATGGCAAGATCAAAGCACTTCCACATCTATGAAGGCGGAGAAGGAAAGCTTACCAAACAGCACGCATGGATGCATGTGCTCTATGCAAACGAGCTTGTAAAGGACGGAAAGCTTGACAAAGCAAGGAAAATTTATAACGACGGCATAAATATGCCGAAATCCTACGGCGAGGCTAAGACCTTCTTCAATCAGGAGGCTCATATATACTATTATCTTGCAAAGCTTGAACAGCGTGAGAATAATACGGAAAAATATACGGCAGATCTCGAAAAGGCAGCCGAATATAAAGCCGCAGTGTCGGAAATATCGCTGTTCAGGGCGCTTGCGCTTAAAGAACTCGGAAAGAACGACGAGGCAAACGCAGTTCTTGACGAAATGGAAGAAAGCGCGGATAACCTCATAAATAACTGCGATATGCGCACATATTACGGCGTAGGTTCGCCAAGCCCCATGCCGTTCGAGCTTGATATTGTAAAGAATAACCTTGTTGCCGGCAATATTCTTAAAGCATATGCCCTGTACGGTATGGAAAAATACGGCGAGGCTGACCTCTGCATAAGAAAAGCCGCAGAGCTTGACGCGGATAACTTCGCGGTATATGCGTTCGGGAAAATATCGGAAACATCTGAGATGTGATCCCGGAAAAATTCAATCAGACTAACCACGCATTATATAAATGTGTGATTACAGATTTGCTTTAATAAGTAAATCGCTCTACTCTCTCCTTCCCTGTCTGCCAAAAGCGGACAGGGTTTTCCTTTGCGAAAAAGAACAGGGCGCCAATTTGTAATAATTTGTAAATTTTACACATTTTCATATCCCAAATGCAAAAACGGTGATAAAATACTGAGTATATTATTGTAAACAAAAAGGATAATGAAAAAGTGTTGAATAAAAAGCAGGAAAATTCAAAAGCCGAATATACGGTGTACCGTTATACGCCCGATCCGGAATACGGACTTGACGCACAAAAGGTGAGCGAAAGACAGGCGCAGAACCTTACCAATAAAACCGCAGGCGACGACCGTTACGGCACGGCAAAGATAATAACAAAGAATGTATTTACTTATTTCAATATAATTTTCTTTGTGTTTGCCGCAGTGCTTCTGTGGCAGAGGTCGTATAATCATATGGCTTTTTTGGGCGTTGTGGTTTCAAATACCGTAATAGGCATAGTGCAGGAACTGCGTTCGCGGAAAATGCTCGATAAGCTTAACCTCATGGCGTGCCCGACAAGCAATGTTATACGCGGCGGCATAAAGATGACGGTAAACAGCGAAGATCTTGTACTCGACGATATAACAGAGCTTGAAAGCGGCGATCAGATACCTGCCGACGCGGTAGTTGTAAGCGGAGAGATTTTCGTAAACGAGTCGCTTGTCACGGGAGAGGCGGACGAGATAAAAAAAGTAACCGGCGACAGACTGCTTTCGGGAAGCTTTGCGGTGTCGGGAAAGTGCCGCGCAAGACTTGACGCCGTGGGAGATGAATCCTTTGCCTCAAGGCTGATGTCCGACGCGAAAAAGACCAAAAAACGCACCCGTCCCGGAATGATGCGTTCGCTTAATATACTCATAATGGCAATAGGCATAATCATAATCCCGTTTGCGCTGATAATGTACTTCAATCAGCACGCAACGCTCGGACTTTCGGTAAAGGAAAGCGTGGAGAACGCCGTTGCCTCGTCGATAGGCATGATACCCGAAGGACTGTATCTGCTTACAAGCGTAGCGCTTGCCGCAAGCACAATAAGACTTGCAAAGGGCGGAACGCTGGTTCACGATATGAAGTGCATAGAGAGCCTTGCAAGAGTAGACGTCATATGCGTAGATAAGACCGGAACCATAACCGAGCCTGAAATGGCGCTTGATGAGATAGTACCGGTGTGTCAAGATCAGAGCGGCGCACTGCAAAAGCTTTGCAGCCTTGTTTCGGCAATGGAAACGCAGAACGTGACCTCCGACGCCGTTACGAATTATTTTGTACAAAATGATATAAAGCCGTTTGGCAAAGCAGTGCGAAAGAAAGAGTTTTCATCTCTTACAAAATACAGCGCGTGCAGCCTTGACGACGGAAATACCTATGTTTTCGGCGCGCCCGAAATGCTGCTCGGCAGTGACTTTGCACAGTATGACGGGAGAATTCCGGAATATATTTCGGGCGGTAAACGCGTGCTTGCTTTCGGCAAGGTGTCTGACGGCGAAGATTCGGACAGCGTTCTTTCGGAAAACGGCTGCAATGTTAAAATAGAACCGCTGTTGTTTGCGGTGCTGTCAAACCCGATAAGACAGAGCGCGGCGCAGACTTTTTCGTATTTTGCTTCGCAGGGCGTAAACGTAAAGGTGATTTCGGGTGATAATCCGGCGGCTGTCGCGGCTGTTGCGGCAAAGGCAGGTATACCGAATGCCGATAAGTACGTTGACGCGTCAAAGCTTTCGGACGAAGAACTGACTTTTGCAAAAACTCTTGAATGTACCGTGTTCGGCAGGGTAAGCCCCGAACAGAAAAGGCTGATAATACGCGCACTCAAAAAGAATAAGCATACCGTTGCAATGACAGGCGACGGAGTAAACGACGTGCTTGCATTAAAGGACGCAGATTGCAGCGTGGCTATGGCGTCGGGCAGCAAAGCCGCGGCAAATGTTTCGGATATGGTGCTTGTAAATTCCGATTTTTCGAGTATGCCGCACGTTGTAGATGAGGGCAGACGCGTTATAAATAATATAGAAAGAACGGCGTCAATGTTCTTGGTCAAGAATATTTTTTCTTTCTTTATGACGCTGCTTTCAATAATAACCGTGTCGTACTATCCGTTAAAGCCCGTTCAGATCTCGCTCGCCTCGTGCATGATGATAGGAATACCGTCGTTTTTCTTAGCGCTTGAACCGAATAAGGAGCTTGTAAAGGGAAAGTTTCTGCGAAATGTGCTTTACCGTGCGTTTCCGACTGCGCTTACAGCGGTGTTCCTCGTAGAATGTCTTATTGTGTTCGCACAGTCTTTCGGCATAGAATACGCGATGATGTCGACCGTCGCCTGCATAGTCTATTCCGCTGCCGGATATATGATGCTCTATAAGGTCTGCAAGCCGTTCAACACGTGGCATATAACTCTGTTTTCGGCAATGGGAATACTGTATATACTGTGTATCGCGTTGCTGCCTGAGTTTTTCAATATATCAAGGCTTGACATAGGCTGCGTTCTTCTTACGGTGCTGCTTATTCTTCCTATGATGACGGTGCAGAATTATATTTCCGCCGCATTTGAATTTGTACGGCTGAAATATCTGAAGCTTAAAACAAAATTGTTACAAAAATAACATATAAAATTAATATAATGAGCCGGACTTGAAATCCGGCTTTTTTGTTTTGGTTCACAGATAAACTGTCTTTTTTTGCCGCTCAGATTTTTTCCGTCGGCTGACGGCAAAAGGAAACGTGAAGATCTCCCGGAAATAATGGATAACGTCAAATTCCGAGGAAAATTTATATAACGATTTGTGACTTTTTGTGAGAATACGGAACGAAAAACCAAGCACTTTGTGTTAGTTGTGCCGCTATTTGTGTTAGTTGTGCCAAAAGCGACATTTTTCGGCTGTCTGTGATATAATACTCTATAAGAATGAATTGCCGTTCCGGCATGAATTGAAACTAAAGTTTCATGAAAAGTGCCCGGAGGGGCACATGAAATGCGCTTCGCGCATAATAACTATTACACACGGCGGTGGAAACATGGACAGACTGGCAGACGGAATAACGGATTATTACGTAAAGAAAAAATGCATACCTGACGAAAAACGCGAGATATACAGCTACGGATTTAAGCTTATTTTTGCCGACATTATAAATTTTGCAATGGTAGGGATAATAGGCGCGCTTTTCGGAAGATTCTTTGATTCCGTCGTATTTCTTGCATTTCTCTGGACGGTAAGACGCTATTCGGGCGGATTTCACGCAAAAACTTTTGCGCTGTGCAGAACCTCAATGCTTGTAACTTTCGGTACGGTGCTTGCGGTTTCGTACTTTGCCGCAAAAAGCGCTTTTGTGTTTCCGATGTGTGCGCTTATGTGCATTTTCTGCATTGTGACGGTGATAATTTTCGCACCCGTGGCGCACCCCAATAAAAAGCTTACCGAAAAGCAAAAGAAAAGCAACCGCATAAGGGCTGTTATCTGGAGCAGCATACTTTCGGCTGCGGCGCTTACAGGCGTGTATTTTGATTATGAACTTGCCGTAACGGCGTGCGTTACGCTGTTTGTCGACGGAATACTCATGTACGCGGGAATTGCCTATAACGGAAAATGCGCCGAAAATAATTAGTTATTTTGTTTTCACGGCGTTCTGTGCGTTTTCCTCAAAACAATCACCTATCCATATAATTGCGCATATGAACGCTTTGAATATAAAATATAAGACGGGTTTTTTTCCCGTCATTTTTTTGTTTGATTTTTTTGTGTTACGCACCGCTGTAATCTGCGGCGTAATTGCGGTTTTGTGCGCTCTGACCACATAGTATTGAAAACAGCTTTTCACGTACAGCCTTGTCGTGAACGGGGCAGAGCATTTCGATTCTGCGGCGCAGATTTCTCGGCATAAGATCTGCCGATGAGATGTAGAGGTGCGCGTCGGGCGCTTTTCCGAACATATAAATTCTCGCGTGTTCCAAAAATCTGCCGACAATGCTTTTTACCTCAATGTTTTCGGTGGAAAACGGAACATTCGGCTTGATACAGCATATTCCGCGTATATAAAGATGGATTTCGGCGCCTTTTTTTGAGGCATTTATTAATTTTTTTATAACTTCTCCGTCAGAAAGCGAGTTTGCCTTTATGCAGATATATCCGTTTTTGCCGCAGTTCGCCTGCTCGTCTATTCTTTTTAATAACTCATTTCGTATGTCGGAAGGAGCGGCGTTTAAATGTTTTAAACCGCACGGCTCTTCGCCGTTTTCAAGGCTTTTAAAAAAGCGCGACGCGTCTTTTCCGATATCTTTGTCTGCCGTAAAAAAGCAAAGATCGGTGTACAGCGTGTTTGTGACCTCGTTGTAGTTGCCGGTGCTTATCTGAGTAATATACGAACAGCCTTTTTTTGATTTTTGCGTTATAAGGCACACTTTTGCATGGCATTTGTGACCGCTTGTTCTGTAAATAACGCGGCAGCCGGCTTTTTCGAGAATACGCCCCCATTTGAGATTGTTTTGTTCGTCAAACCGTGCGCGCAGCTCTATTATAACCGTGACGGACTTGCCGTTTCCTGCGGCAAGACATAAAAGCTTTGCGGCAACGGAATTTTCGGCAAGCCTGTAAACTGTCATTTTTACCGAACAGACCTTTTTATCGTATGCCGATTCTTTTAACAGCCTTAAAAACGTGTCGTTGCTGTCATACGGATAAAACAGAAGCCTGTCGCGGCGTTTTATAATGTCCGAAACGCTTTGCGTAACTGGAAATTCGCCGGAAATAACCGGCACATGGCGGGAATATGCAAGGCTGGGATTTTTCTTCTTTGCAGCACGGTAAAACGCGTCAAAAAAACTTGTATCCGATATATACGAATCGTCAAATATAAATTTCCGAGGTACTCCCGAAAAGTCCGACAGTGTTTTTTTTAGCATCGGCGAGATTTTGCTGCAGACTTCAAGTTTGACAACACGCTGACCCTCACGCTTTTTTGCAAGTTTCAATACGGCTTTGCATACATCGCCGCCGTGCTCGCGAAAAGTGCGTTCAGGTATTGTTATGTCGCCGTTCTGCATGGGTTTTGCAACGCAGATTTCCGTTATTCCGAGGTCTTTAAAAATGCGCGGCAAAAAATGAAGTATCAGAATTTCGGTTGCTGTATATCTGAATTCTTCTCCCGAAAGCCTTATAAAAGGCGCGGTTTGCGGCGGAATTTCAACTATGCATGCCGGGTGCTTTTTGCTTTTGGTCAAGCATACTGCGTAGAGCCTGCCGCCGTTCAGCGATACTTTTTCTCCTTGTTTTATGCAATGAATTTTTGCTCCGCAAAAGTTTTTTTCCATAAACTTTCCGCAAATCCCGTAATCTTTTTCCGAAAGAGCCGAAACGCCGGTTTCCGTTATTCCGTGTCTTTTAAGCTCCTCCGAAACGCCGCACAGCAAAAGTTTTTTCCTTGCTATCAGCTCTCTTGTTTTCTGCCGAATACATTTGAGCAGCTCTTGGGGATAAAGCCCTGATTTTCTGTCCGGGCACATATTTTTGCTTTTCGCGGCTTTGATAAGCCTGTTTATGCGGACTTTGTAAAATTCGTCGGCGTTTGAGCAGAATATTCTTATAAATTTAAGCCTTTCCAAAGGCGGAATGTCGCTGTTTTCCGCAAGCGAAAGCACACGTCCGTGAAAGTCAAGCAAGCTTAATTCACGGTTTTGAGTGCAGTCGTATTTTCTTTTGCCGACGGGTAAAGTTTTGTGCATAAATAACCTTCTCTGACGCCGTATTTGCTGACAATAAGCTCGTCCGCACCCAATAGGCGGAATATGTGATGCAGAATCATAACTCCTGGAACAATAGTGTGAATTCTGTCCGGTTCAAGCTTCAGTATGAGATCAGACGCCTTTTTTGAGCCCGAACATAAAAAATCGGCAAGTTTTCCGAGCTGATACGCCGATATGCAGCGGCAGCTTTCGGGAAGTTCAAAACAGCTTTTTGCAATTTTGAGCACTGCTCTTGCCGTGCCTCCGACGCCTGTCAGCACTTTGTGCTTTGCACATGACGAAAAGATTTCGCACCCTTCGGTTTGCTTTTTGATTTCGCCGAGTATTCGCTCTCTCGAGCCTTTTCCGGGAAGAATTTTCTTTACGCATGACGAATACAGACCGAGCGAGCCTATCGGAAAGCTTATACAGTCTATGACTTTTGCATTTTCAAACGTGACGACCTCCGTGCTTCCTCCGCCGACGTCGATAAACGCGCCGTCAGGCAGCTCAAATTCGCGCATTGCGCCGTAGTAGCCGCATAAAGCCTCGTCCTTTTCGCTCAGAATTTCAATATCGTATCCGCACGCGGCTTTTATCTGCGACACAGCCTCGCCGGTGTTGTTTATGTTGCGCAGTGACGCCGTTGCAAAGACTGCGGTGTTGTCAATATGCAGCGACTTTAAAATATCGGAAAAGATTTTAAGTCCCGAACACGCACATTCTATTCCGGCAGGGCTTAAATTGCCGTTTTCGTCAACATATCCCGCAAGTCCCGCCATTATTTTTTCTCTGAAAAGTATTTTGAATTCCGTTCCGTTCACTTCGTAAAGTGTAAGCCTTACCGAGTTTGAACCTATATCTATAACCGCCTGTTTCATTTTTTTCAGTTTCTCCCGAACACATTTTTTGATATTATTATGCCCGATACTGATATATAAATGTAATTTTAAGCATAAAAAAAGCCGGACGCGTTATATTCTGCGCCCGGTAAATCTGTTTGATTTTTCGGTTTTCTTCCTATATATTATATAATAATGCTTTTAAGCCTTGCTCATTGAATTGTAAACCGCGTCGGCAAGTTTTTCGATCTGCTCATACTGCTCTTGCTTGAGAGATGATTTTACCGTAACCTTGTCCTCGATAAACGTCATGTTCTTGCAAGGCTCAAGAAATTTTCTCATCATAGACGCGCTTGTCGGAGCCCATGAACCGTTTTCGATAAATGAAACTGTGCGGTTCTGTATGTTGTGCGAAACAAGGTCGTGAAGTAAATTTTCCATGTTTACAAAAATTCCTGCATTGTACGATATCGAGGCAAACACAAGATGAGAACATCTGAAAGCCTCCGCGACAAGATATGACGGGTGAGTCGCCGAAACGTCATAAAGCTTTATGTTTTTAATTCCTTTTGCGGCAAGCTTTGACGTTAAAATCTCGGCGGCGTTTTCGGTGTTGCCGTATACCGACGCATAGAATACCGCAACCGACGTGTCTTCGGGCGTGTAGGAACTCCACTTGTCATACTTTTCGATCAATACCCTGATGTCTTTTCTGTGTACGGGACCGTGCAGCGGACAAATGCGGTTAATTTCAAGCGCCGACGCCTTTTTCAAAAGGCTCTGAACCTGAGCGCCGTACTTTCCGACAATGTTTGTGTAGTAACGGCGTGCTTCGGAAATGTCAAAATCCGTTTCGTCCGCAAAGATGTTTCCCGAAAGCGCACCGAAAACTCCGAATGCGTCCGCAGAGAAAAGCGTCTTTGTTTCGGTTTCATATGTAACCATGACCTCAGGCCAGTGAACCATAGGAGCCATTACAAAAGTCAAAGTGTGCTTGCCAAGGGACAGCGTGTCGCCTTCTTTTACGGTAATCACCCTGTCCGAAAAATCATTTTCAAAGAACTGACCTAACATACCCGCAGTCTTTGCATTGCATACAAGTTTAAGTTCGGGGTACTTTTCGGCGGTGAGCGCAACGGTTGCGGCATGGTCGGGTTCCGTGTGGTTGATAATGAGATAGTCGGGTTTTCTGCCGTCAAGGATATAGCCGAGATTTTCAAAGAAAACTTTGCTGCCCGACGCGTCAACCGTGTCGAGAATCGCCGTTTTTTCATCATCAATAAAATATGAGTTGTAGGAAACGCCGTTCGGAACCGGATAAACGTTTTCAAAAAGAGCAATTCTCCTGTCGTTTGCGCCAATCCAGTATATATTTTCATCTATTTTAATTTCGCAGTGCATAATTAACCTCCCGAATTTGCATTGAATTTATTATTTGTTGTATCTTTATTAATGACATTATACAATATTTGTCTTATAATGTATGTGTCAAATGCCACTATATGTATTTGCGGTTTTGAAATGAAAAACACAATATATAATATATATGTAGGAAAACGGGGAAATCAGTATGGACAGATGCGATATAATAATGAATACCGAGCTGTTCTCGGAGATACCGCGTGAGAAAGTAAAGTCAATGCTTGTGTGCCTTGACAGCTCTCAGAAAAGCTTTTCCGCGGGGCAGACCGTGTGGGAGGCAGGCAAAAAGGTAACGCAGGTCGGAATAATACTTTCGGGAAAGCTGTATACCGAAAGCTGCGATGTCTGGGGAAATAAATCCATAATAACGGAATATGTAGCCGGCAGCAGTTTCGGCGAGGCATATGCGCTTGCAAAGAACGACGCGCCGGTTTTCGACGTTGTGGCAAAAGAGGATACGGACGTCGTGTTTCTCGACATAAAAAGAATGAGCACACCTTGTTCAAAGGGCTGCGCGGAGCATACTCTGCTCATACAGAATCTGCTTTCGTCGGTAGCGTCAAAATCCAGAGAGCTTGAATTTAAGATCAATCATATCTGTAAACGCACCACGCGCGACAAACTTCTGTCGTATCTTTCGGGACAGGCAAAAAAGCACGGTTCTCTTACGTTCAGCATACCCTTTAACCGTCATGAGCTTGCCGATTATCTCTGCGTCGAACGGTGCGCAATGTCAAAGGAACTTCACCGTATGAAACGCGACGGACTGGTTGATTTTACCGGAAGTAAATTTGAACTCAGACTCTGAAAAAACATATATAATATATAGGAAGAAAAACGGTTTCCGGCAGAGTTTTTTTGCCGATGTGCGCCGCACAAAATCGGTTTACGTTATTACATTTTCTTAATACAATGTACAAAAAACGACCTGCGTCATGACGCAGATAATCCGAGATTTTGCAATGTTTAAAGTTTTGTAACATATTTCGCGGTAAAAGTAAACTCTCTTGTGCCGCAACGGCGGACATTGCGCATAATTTGTCCATATCTCGTGCCGCAAAACACAAACGTTGTACAGATAAGATTTGTTTTTACAAATTGGTTACAAAATCAAATTGTGCATATTGCCAAAATTACAGATGTATAATCGCGAATTGTTGTATAAAAATCCAAAACAGTTTACATAATGTGCGGAAATCGCAATTGCAAGGTTTTGGCGGATTATGTAAACCGATTTATGAGGAAAGCAAAAATAATTGATACAGAGGTCATGTAAAATGGAATTTCAGAAAGCAAAGAGACTCGAACACTTCAAAACAGGAATTTTTGCGGCTCTTGACGAGAGAAAAGAGGAGCTTTTAAAGCAGGGAAGGCAGATCTATAATCTCTCGATAGGCACTCCCGATTTCAAACCTCCGCAGAGCGTTATGGACGCGGTAAGCGAGGCTGCAAAAAATCCCGAAAACTATAAATATGCAATGACGGATATTCCGGAACTGACGGAGGCTCTGTGCGAATATTATAAAAACCGTTTTGATACGGAAATTTTCTCCGACGAAATAGTGAGCGTTCACGGCTCTCAGGAGGGAATCGGACATCTTGGACTTGCGCTTTGCTCAAAGGGCGATATTGTAATGCTTCCCGATCCGGGATATCCGGTGTTTGAGGCAGGTGCGTTTCTGGGAGATGCAGAGGAGTATTTTTACAGCCTTACCGAGGAAAGTCACTTTATGCCTGAGTTTGACAAGATACCGGAGGACGTTCTGAAACGCGCAAAATACATAATTCTCTCCTATCCGTCAAATCCGTCCGGAGCCGTCGCAACAAAAGAGATGTACCTTACTGCAATAGAGTACGCGAAAAAGTACGGCTTTATAATAGTCAACGATAATGCGTATTCGGATATAATCTTTGACGGCAGAGAGAGCTTTTCGTTCCTGTCGCTGCCCGGAGCAAGGGAAGTCGGAGTCGAGTTTTTCTCGCTTTCAAAGTCCTTTGACGTAACCGGCGCGCGTATTTCCTTTATGATAGGCAATAAGAGCGTGGTAAACGCAATGAAACTGCTGCGTTCGCAGTACGATTTCGGTGTATTCAGACCGGTTCAGTACGGCGCGCTTGCGGCACTCAAATGTCCGCGCGATTTTGTCGAAAATCAGAAAGCAGAATACCAGAAACGCCGCGACGCACTCTGCGGAGGACTTCGCAGAATAGGCTGGAACGTCCCGGATTCCCACGGGACAATGTTCGTCTGGGCAAAGCTCCCCGACGGATATGACGACAGCTTTGAGTTCTGCACTCTGCTCATGGAAAAAGCCGGAATTATCTGCACTCCCGGAGAGGCTTTCGGCAAAAACGGCAAAAAATATGTCCGCTTTGCTCTAACAAAAAGCGTTGATGAAATAAACCGCATTGTTGAGGTTATAAAAGACAGCGGAATTATTAAGTAAATATTAACAAGGTCGGCTGACCTTTGCACTTCGTCCCGTGAAAAACGCGGGACGTTATTTTTTTGCGAAATTTATGATAAAACGCGCATAATTTCGGAAACAGTGGAATATAATAACAAAGTCGGGTGAAAATTTTGTGAAAAGGGTTGACAAACTGAAATCTTTGTGCTATGATACGAAACCATGACCGAGAAAGGCAACTTGTTTGCCGGAATTTTTTGAAAGGAGAACGGCTGTGATTGTTAACAAATTGAGAACAGCGGCGCGATTTACCGTCGGATTTATATGCACGGCGATAATGGTTTTGTTCGTGCTTACGGTAAAGACAAGCGCATTTTCCGGACGCGTATTCAACGAAAGCTCCGAGAATAACGATCATCAGACCGAAAACTCTATATCGGCAGAGGATAACACCGCGGAAAGCCTTATGTATATGGCAGGTCCGGTTAACGTGACGCTTGTGGATCACGGAGTTATCAGCAAATATGAATTTTTCCCCGTTGACTGTGCTGCGTTTCTGCAGTATGAGGGAATAGAGCTTGGCGAAAACGATATAATCAATATATCGCCCGATACGGTGCTCTATGATAACATAATCGTCGATATAGGTTCGGTTGAATACGTCACCGAAACGCGCGTGGAGAAAATCCCGTTTGAGACCATTGAATTTGAGTCAAAGACAATACCCAAAGGCACGACCGAGGTAATAACGCCCGGCGTTGAAGGCGAGGCAAGGAGGAGCTACATCGTAAAATACGTAAACGGCGCTCCCGTCGAGGAGGCAATGTACTCCGAAACCGTGCTTTCGCTTCCGACGGAACAGACTGTAAGCCGCGGCGTCGGCGGAACCGTTACCGCAGAGGACGGAACCGTTTATAATTACTCGTATTACATTCCCATGGAGGCTACCGCCTACACCTATATTCCGGGAATTACCACCACAACCACCGCGACCGGACGTTCGCTGCAGAAGGGAATAGCCGCAGTGGATCCCGATACCGTTCCGCTGCATACAAAAATGTTTGTGACAGGCTCCGTCGAGTACGGATACTGCGAGGCTGAGGATACCGGCGGCGCGATAATCGGCAATAAGATAGACCTTGCGTACCCGACTTATGACGAGTGCATACAGTTCGGCAGACGAAACGTTGTGGTCTATATCCTGGAGTGACTTTTTAAGAAAATTTAAGATTTTCGGCGTAAATTTTCGCATGATGTGCATATGCTATTGACAATTTGTCACTTTTGTTGTATAATAGTGCTATTGTAGGGTTACAAAATAACATAATTATAAATTTTTCAGTGCTTTACAGTATGAAACAATAAAGGTTTTTATATAAATCGTCAAAATAAGCAAATGTCACGTTCCCCGGATTTTTACGCCGTATTTTTATGCGCTCTGCTCCAGATAAAGGCGCATTTTTTACCGGAGATTCTGCGTTTCGGGCAGTAATTTCGCGGTTTTCGGCTTTGTTCATAATGCCGGGAATAATCCGTTTTATATTGTATCGCACCTGTTTTGTTATTTATGTACGACGAAGGAGGTGCTTTTATTTTGAATCTTGCAATAGCAGCGGTCATAGGCGTTGTTATCGGTTTTGCAATAGGCTTTGTCATAAAAGGCGTAAGCGATAAGTCAAAGGGCAAGGACGCACAGAGCATAATCGAAAATGCAAACGGCGAGGCAAAGAAGATCCGCGAAGAAGCCGAGAAGGACGCCGAGACCAAGAAAAAAGAGGCTTTGATCGAAGCCAAGGAAGAAATACTCAAAAACAAAAACGAAATGGAAAGTGAGATCAAGGAGCGCAGAAACGAGGTAGCGCGTCTTGAGAAACACGCCCAGCAGAAGGAAGAGTCTCTCGATAAGAAGACAGAGGCTTGCGAGCGCAAGGAAGAGGCTCTGGCAAAGAAAGAAAAAGAACTTGACGCAAAGAAAGAGGAACTCGACGGAATAATTGCCGACGAGGTAAAGAAACTCGAACAGATCTCCGGATTTACGTCCGAACAGGCAAAGGAATACCTGCTTAACAAGGTCGAATCCGAGGTTCGCCACGAGGCGTCCATGAAGATTGCCGAAATTGAGCAGGAGTACAAGGAAGAGGCGGATAATAAGGCGAGAAACCTTATTTCTCTTGCCATTCAGAGATGTGCGTCCGACTATGTGAGCGAGGCTACGGTTTCCGCGGTTGCGCTTCCCAACGACGAGATGAAGGGAAGAATTATAGGACGCGAGGGACGTAATATCAGAACCATTGAAACGCTCACCGGCGTTGACCTTATAATCGACGATACGCCCGAGGCGATAACCGTTTCGAGCTTTGATCCGGTAAGGCGCGAAGTGGCAAGACTTTCGCTTGAAAAGCTCATTTCCGACGGCAGAATACACCCTGCACGTATCGAGGAAATGGTTGAAAAGAGCCGTAAGGAAGTCGAGCAGAATATCAAGCAGTGCGGTGAACAGGCTACGTTTGAAACAGGCGTTCACGGCATAAATCCCGAACTTATAAAGATACTCGGCAGACTGCGTTACCGTACAAGCTACGGTCAGAACGTGCTTATACATTCTATCGAGGTTTCACATATCGCAGGTATGCTTGCAAGCGAACTCGGAGTAGATGCAATGCTTGCAAAGCGCGCAGGTCTGCTGCATGATATAGGCAAGGCTGTCGATCATGACGTTGACGGTTCGCACGTTCAGATAGGCGTTGAGCTTGCAAAGAAGTATCATGAGAATAAGGACGTTATACATGCTATCGAGGCGCATCACGGAGACGTTGAGGCTCAGACCGTCGTTGCAATGCTTGTACAGGCAGCCGACGCGATAAGCGCAGCGCGTCCCGGCGCAAGACGCGAAAACCTCGAGTCGTATATCAAGAGACTTCAGAGACTTGAGGAGATAGCAACCGAATTCAACGGAGTTGAAAAGTGCTTTGCAATACAGGCGGGCCGTGAGATAAGAGTCATGGTCAAGCCCGACGAGGTAAAGGACGACGAAATGGTATTCCTTGCGCGCGATATTGCAAAGAAGATAGAAAACGAGCTTGAATATCCCGGACAGATCAAGGTTATGATCATCAGAGAAAACCGTAAGGTTGACTACGCAAAGTAAATAAAAGACAGGTATTTTATCCGCGGCTGAAATATGCTGCGGATTTTTTTGTTTTTGTGTCACAAAACAGAGCTGCGGAACGTGTATATAGTGAAAGGAGCTGATGCAATGAGAAAAAATTCAGTCCGGCCGGCTGATGAAGAAATAGAACAGACCGTACATAAGTATTCAAATACACTTTTCAGACTGTGCTATTCAATACTCGGCAATAATGCCGACGCACAGGACGCGCTTTCGGAAACATTTATGAGCTATATGACCTGCTCTCCCTCTTTTAACGGCGAGGAGCATAAAAAGGCATGGCTTTTGAAGGTTGCTGCGAATAAGTCAAAGGATATATGCAGATTCCGCATAAGAAACCGCTGTGCCGATATTGATGAACTGCGTGAATACTGCGGTAATGATACGCCGGAATACGGAATAATGGAGAGCGTTATGTCGCTTGACGAAAAATACCGCAAGGTGCTGTATCTGTTTTATGCCGAGGGATATAAAACCGCCGAGATAGCAGATATTCTTTCGTGTTCCGAAACGGCAGTCAGAAAAAGACTTCAGTACGGACGGCAAAAGCTGAAAATTGAATACGGAGGGCAATAAAATGAAAGGTGAAGAACTGAAAAAAGCATTTCTTAAAATCAATGTTCCGGAAAATCTTCCGGAAGAAATACTCATCTCAGCGGCAAAAAGCGCCGCAAGTACAAAAAAGGAGAAGATTTTTATGTCAAAAAGAACAATTCTCGCAGCCGCGGCAATAGTTGCGGTTCTCGGAGTCGGCGTATTTGCCGCAGTTAAGAATGCCGTGTCTATCGGCGTACACTCAAGCTCAAACCCCGATTATACTTCGCTGCCGACAAGGGAGCAGTGTGTCAGCGACGCCGGATTTGAAGCAAAGCTTGTCGAAAGCTTTGATAACGTATATACCTTTAAGGAAGGCAGAACAGCCACAAATACCATTGAGGACGGGGACGGAAATACGGCTGAAAACTATAAGTCGCTGCTGTTCTATTACGAAAAAGACGGAGATGTGGTCGTGCTCTCACAGGATAACCATAAAACTCCGCTGCAACAGGACGGCGACGGCTCTGCTGCCGGCTGCACGGTATTTTCCGAGGACGGCGTTGAGTACAGATACTGTTCGTATACACAGAAATTCGTTCCGGTAAACTATGAGTATACCGATGAGGATAAGGCTGCGGCACAGCGCGGAGAGCTTGTGTTCGGCGTAGGTTCCGACAAAGTAAAGATAAGCAGAATGCAGCATCTTCAGTGGGAACTCGGAGGAATAAGCTTTGAGCTTTTCCAGAGTGACGGAAAACTGTCGCACGAAGATCTCTTAGGTATGGCAAAGCAGCTTAACGGCTGAAACTGAATAAAACCGAAAAATAAGCCGGGTGCGTAAAACGGAGATTTGTTTCTCCCTGCACTCGGCTTTGTTTTTGTGTTGTTGTTTTGCTGAAACTCAGTTTTCCTCTGCTTCGGCATTTTGATTATCGCCCTGCTTTTCGCGTACATGCAGTATCAGATCTTTGCAGGCGACGTCGCCAAGCCCGTATTCGGCATAGGAGCGTATGATCTTAAGCGTCAGCGTAAGCACCGAATCGTCTTTGTTTTCTCTGATAAAGTCGCAGAGCGGACCTTGTTCGGCGTTTATAAACTCAAAATACATTTCAAGCGCCGAGTTTACTGTGTCAAGTCCCGTCACGGTCGGCTCTCTGTTTACGAGAATACTGTTATATGCGTCGGTAAAACCGTCGGTTGATATTTTGGTCTTTGACTTTTCAACCATGTCGTCCTCGAAAACCTCGTGGAATACTGCGGACTTTATGCCGCTTTTTTCAAGCAGTGCGAGAACCGTTACAAGATTTATCTGGCAGTACATATCTCTGCCGAACCAGACGTGAACCTCGTCCGTCGAACGCAGCTTTGAAAGCGGAAATACAATCTTTTTCCTGTATTTTTCTGGTGTTGTTTTCAGACTTGCGACGCGTTCCGCAATAAACTCCTTGCTGAAAATGTCGCTTGTCGGGTGTCCGCTGATCATTGATTCTCCGAACGGAATAACTTTGTCGGAAAAGCCGAGCTTGTCGGCATATTGTCCCATGACGTCGCCGGAGAGTATGTTTATTATCAAATATAACAGTCCTTTCGGTTGATTTTGAGTTTAATATCTGCTTACAATGAGCGTTCCGGGATAATAGGTTTCAAGTATCTGCTTGTAGGTATAGCCTTCAAGCGCCGCATACTGTGCGCCGAACTGGCTCATTCCCACGCCGTGACCGTAGCCTTTGCCGTTAAGGAAATATACGTCCGAAAGTCCGGAAAAGCTTTCCGTCGAGTCCGCCGTGATAAGAGTAAGACCGTCTGCGGTGTCGGCAGTTTCTCTGCCTTTTGTGGTTACAACGGTTACAGTGTCGTCAGTCTTTTCGTCGGACGGAGCAAAGGTGCGACCGAGAGTGAAGTTTGCGCTGAGCGCGTATTTGTTGAACAGCGAACGCACGGCACTTGAGGTTGTAAGCTTTATCTGCCTGCCGTCGGTGTCGGTAATTACCATTGTGTGAATGTACTCGCCGCCGTCGGTGCTGTAATCTATGCTTTTTATGTCGCCGGTAAGCTTGTCCGGATATTTTGCGTCGATAATGCTCTTTAAGGTGTTTGCCGGAATGACATAGGACCAGTGTCCCTGCTTTAATTCGCCGTATTTTTCAAACGGAGTGGATACGACGGTAAGATAAGGGTGAGCGTTTTTGTCGCCGCCCCATGCGCCCCATGCGCTCTCGGTTATGCCTCCGCTTATTGCATGATATACCGCATCTATAAGAGAACCGTTGTATGTTAAGACCTGTCCGTAGGTTTCGTCAACGGCTGTGTCGGTGCTTTTTGCGGTTTTGGTAACGCCGGCATATACCTGGCAGTCGGTGGTGGGGCATAGGTCAAAGCCGAGGGAGGAATGTTTGCCGCGCATACTCTTTAATGTGTATGTTCTTGTGGCGACGGCTGCGGCTTTGAGCGCTTCCGGCTCCCATGACGTGTAGACTTCGTTCGGCAGAACGCCTTTTATGTACTGTTCAAGCCCGACGACGTTTATAACTTTTATGTTGCCGTTGGGATCAATTACAAATTCGAGAAGTTCGGGATATTTTTTGCCGGAAATTCCTATATACGACAGATCTGCGCTGTAATTTTCGGTGTCTGCCGCGACGTTTCCGTTATCTTCATCATTCTCGCCGTTTTCGTCACCATCGGAAAGCGCAGCCGGACGGAGAATAAGCTTTTGTCCTTCTTCTGCACGGAAAATTGCGCCGTCGGGATTGCTTTCTTCGTCTTTCATGTCCTCCGACGCAAAAACAAGAGCGCCGTCGTTTATGTATACGTATGCGTTTTTGACTGTGTTCTCAAGCGCGGTTTCTGAAAAATCTCCGTTTTCGTCATAGATGCCTATCGAAAAGCCTGTTTCGGAGCTTACGGCAGCCTGACCTTTGAAAGCCGTCGAGGAGTAGAAAATTCCGACTCTTACCTTTGTTTCGGCACTCACACCGTCCGCAAAGGCGTTAAACATGAATAAAGCGCAGAGCAGCGCGAAAATAAGCGTAAATCTTGTTTTGCGGGACATATATTTCACCCTTTCCGTGAAAGACAAGACGCATACCGGTAAAATAAAACAAGTATGCGTCGTATGCGGTTTAATTGCGCGGCGCCGGATAGCGATATACCGGCGTCATATGAGGCTGTGACAGGTCTTTTATCAATTAAAAGAATGTCGGAAGAACGGCAATAAGACCCGTTACAACAAAGAGAACGGCGAGAACTATTGCCATTGCTCTCACAGCTATTTCTTTTTTTGAAAATTTAGGAGTTTTGTTAGCCAATTTCGTATTCACCTCTTATCAGAACATATGCTTTTTCACTGAAAACTCTTATGCCTCTGCCGTCGTTTCCGCGCGGAATGATGCAGTAGGCGTTGATTGCGAATTCGTCGCCGTCGTAAAGCTCGTTGCCGTTGGTGATGTCGGCAATGCCCTGCTGTTTGAAGGGGCTTACCGCAGTTACGATGCTTCCGGGACGGACAATTATTTCAAGCGCGCTTTTTGCAAGCAGTGTATCGCCTATGTCAAGCTCAAGCGTTTCGTATGTACCGGACGCGTCGCCCGTGTTTGAAAAATTGCCTGTCTGAACGCTGTCCGAGCCGTTATTTCCGTTCTGTGATGATGTGCCGAGCTCTGCTTTAAGCTTTGGTATAACAACCTCGTTTAAGTAGCTGAGCGTTACAAGCGGATCTTCGTCGGACGAATATGCGACGACCGTAATAACCGAAAACACAAGCACAAGAGCAGATATCATAAGGCTGAGAATTATGGTCAGTATTTTCTTGTTTTTCAAAATAATCACACCTTTGTAAATATGCTATGATTAATTTTATCATATCGCAAAACATTTTTCAAGTAGATAGAGAAACTTAATACATAAAATTTCAGGAAAAACTGCAAAAAAATGTAATACGAATTATAAGGTGCGCACATTGTCGCGTCTGTATTGCAGCGGAGTTTTGCCGAAACGCGACTTAAAGCTGCGCGAAAAATAGAACTGATCGCAGAATCCGAGAACGCGGCTTATATCCTTTACCGAAAGCCTGTTTTCGACGAGCATTCTTTTTGCCATGTTGAATACTATCGTGTCGGAATAAGTGCCGACAGCCGTGCCTGTTTCGTCCTTAAAGACTTTTCTCAGTTTGCTTTCGGAGATGAATAACGCGTCCGAAATGTCCTTTGCGCGCAGGCTTATAAGCGGATTGTGCTGAATGTATTTCATAGCCTTTTCAACGGTTTCGGAGTATCGTTTTATCGGAACGCCGCAGAAATGCGTAAGCGAAAGAAAGTCTGCGACCGTCGAATACAGCGTGCCTTTAAGCTCAAGCAGACGTGCGTAGTCCTCTGAAAAGTAACATTCGTAAAGACGGTCAAACTCTTGCTGTGAAAACGGAAGGCAGTATATTTCTTTTATTCCGGCAAGCAGCTCGTATTTTTCCGACGTTAAGACCGAAATGTGAAAGTAAATTTTTTCAAGACTTTCGCAGCCGTATGAAAACTGACATTCTGCCGGAACGAGATAGACAAAGCCGCCTTTTATCGGTATTGTTTTGCCGTCTTTCTTTAAATATCCGCTGCCGTCCTTTATAAAATACAGCCTTGAGAACGGACTGCACTCGTTTTCCCGGTACCACGTGCTGTCGAGAAGTGCATATCCGCTGTCCTCGACAGAGATACTGAATTTGTTTTGCTCGGGAAAGCTGTTTTTGTTTATCATGATTGTTTTACCTCACACTTTTCATGCGCACAGCGCAATTCATGTGCACCCCGCGCACTTTTCATGAAACCTTAGTTTCAATTCATGCCGGAACGGCAATTCATTAGTATTTTATCATAGGCTGCTGCAATTTTCAATAAAAATTTACGTTATGGCGCATACAAAAAAGCGCTGTGCACTTGATTTTAATAAAATAGTGTGGTAATATATTGTGTAAACCTTTATCCGCGCAGAGTTTTTTGCGGATAACACCCGGAATTTCAGAAAGGTATGTTGAAATGAGTATAAAATGCGCGTTTGTCTCTTTGGGCTGTTCAAAAAATCTTGTGGATTCGGAGCTTATGCTCGCGGAGCTTAATAAGGCAGGCATTGAAATAGTCGAAGAGGATATAAACGCAGACGTTGTGGTTGTAAATACCTGCGCGTTTATCGACAGCGCAAAGCAGGAGGCGATAGACACCATTCTCGACGTCGCATGGCTGCGCGAAAACAGAAATCTTAAAGGCATAGTCGTCACCGGCTGTCTTTCGCAGCGGTATAAAGAGGAAATCTTTGACCTTATGCCGGAGGTTGACGCGATAGTGGGCGTCGGCGATATAGAAAAAATAACCGAGGCTGTAAAATATGCCTACGAAAACGGCGGTAAAAAGGATAAAGCAAAGTACAGCTGCATAACGGCGCCGGAAAACCATCCTCTCGGCGGAGACAGAGTTGTAACGACTGACGAAAGCTCGGTATATATTAAAATATCGGAGGGCTGCGACAATCACTGTACATACTGTATAATTCCGTATCTGCGCGGCAAGTTCAGAAGCCGCAAGATTGAGGACGTCGTTGCCGAGGCTAAGGAAATGGTTTCTCTCGGAGCAAGGGAAATAATCCTTGTTTCCCAGGATACCACAAGATACGGAAACGACCTTTACGGCGAACCGAAACTCGACGTGCTGCTGCACGAGGTCTGTAAGATAGACGGCGTAAAGTGGGTGAGAATACTCTACTGTTACCCCGAAGAACTCACGGAGAGCCTTGTAAGAACGATAGCGTCGGAGCCTAAGGTCGTAAAATATATTGACCTTCCGATACAGCATATTTCAGATAAGGTGTTAAAAGCAATGGGCAGACGCGGAAACAGCGCGCTCATAAAGGAAAAGATAGCTCTGCTGCGAAAAGAAGTGCCGGGCATAGTAATCCGTTCCACGGTAATAGTCGGATTTCCCGGAGAAACAAAAGAAGATTTCGCACTTCTTGCGGAGTTTCTGAAAGAGATTAAATTTGAAAGGCTCGGCGTGTTTACGTTCTCCTGCCAGGATGGAACGCCCGCGGCAAAGATAAAAGAGGGCATAGTCCCCGAAAAGACAAAGCAGAAGCGAATGGATAAGCTTATGCAGAATCAGTTTGAAATACATGAAGCTTTCAATAAAAAGCAGGTCGGCAAGGTTCTGACCGTCCTCTGCGAGGGCTTTGACAAGGCAGCCGGCGTGTATTTCGGCAGAAGCGAATTCGACGCACCCGAAATAGACGGTAAAGTATATTTCTCGTCCAAGGACAGAAAAATCGCACCGGGTGAATTTGTAAACGTAAAAATAACCGAGGTTATGGATTATGACCTTCTCGGCGAAGCGGTACTTTGAGTAAAAGGAAAGGAAAGTGTTATTTATGAATTTGCCGAATAAACTCACAATACTCCGCATATGTATGGTTCCGATTTTCGTAGTATGTCTTATGCTTCCGAACGCACTCGGAAACGAAGATATAAAAGTGCCGCTTTATATAGTGTCGGCGGTGGTTTTCTTTCTCTCGGCGGTGACGGATTTTGCCGACGGAAAAATAGCGAGAAAATATAATCTCATCACAAATTTCGGAAAGTTTATGGATCCTCTTGCCGATAAGTTCATGGTTATCGGCGCGCTCATAGCGTCAATATACGCGTTTGAGGAAATGAGACTCTGGCTTGTAATTACGACGATAATCGTTGTTTTCAGAGAATTTGCCGTAACGTCCATGAGACTTGTTGCGGTAAACGCCGAGCACATTGTAATAGCAGCCGCAATGCCGGGTAAGATAAAGACGTTCTCTCAGTGTATTTTCATAGAACTTCTCATACTCGAACCCATGATCCTCTCTTTCTCGGACTTTTTCGTAACTTACAGACCGCTTACGTATATCTGTATGGCAGTCGTCATATTCTTTACTCTTTATTCCGGCGCGCTTTACTTCAAAGCGTATAAAAAATACATAACAATGTAAAAATTAACTTTTGGGAGAAATGCATTTTGTTTGATAATCTCAGATATGATATAAAAGCCATACGCGACAGAGATCCGGCTGCGAGAAACGGTGCAGAGGTGTTCTTTCTCTATTCGGGACTTCACGCCGTGATATATCACAGAATCGCGCATTGGTTTTTTAAGCACAATATGAAATTTATAGCGCGCTGGGTATCTCAGCACGCACGCCATAAGACCGGAATTGAAATACACCCCGGCGCAACGATTGGCAGAGGTTTACTCATTGACCACGGAATGGGCGTTGTAATAGGCGAAACCGCCGTTGTCGGGGATAACTGCACCATATATCAGGGCGTAACGCTCGGCGGCACCGGAAAGCATACCGGAAAGCGCCACCCGACAATAGGCAATAACGTAATGGTAGGTTCGGGAGCAAAGGTGCTCGGACCTTTCACTGTCGGCGATAACGCAAAGATCGCGGCAGGCGCCGTCGTACTCGATACGGTGCCCGAAAACGCAACGGCAGTCGGTGTTCCGGCAAGGATAATATATACCGGTGACGCCAAGAAAAAGACAGTCTGCAACGACCTTGACCAGATTCATATACCCGATCCCGTATCGCAGGAGCTTTGCAAGCTTTACCGCCGTATAGATAACCTTGAAAAGCAGCTTGAAGAGGCAAAAACGGACGGAAACAAAGGTAAGACGGAAGAATAAATAATCAAAAGCCGTAAATTTTTAACGGCTGAAAGGATAAAACAGCATGAAACTCTATAATTCCATGACAAAACAGCTTGAGGAACTCAAGCCTCTCGACGGAGATACCGTAAAGATGTATACCTGCGGCCCGACGGTGTATGACTTTTTCCATGTCGGAAACGCAAGATGCTTTGTAATTTTTGATTTTCTGCGCAGATACCTTGAATACAGAGGATATAAGGTAAACTTTACTCAGAACTTTACCGACATTGACGATAAGCTCATAAAGAGAGCAAACGCCGAGGGCACGACCGTAAAAGAGGTTGCGGAAAAATATATAAAGGAATATTTCACAGACGCTGAAGGTCTTGGAATAAAAAAGGCGACGCACCACCCGAGAGCAACCGAGAATATTCCCGAAATCATAGAAATGGTAAAGAAGCTCGAAGAGGGCGGATATGCGTATGCCGTAAGTCCCGACGGAAAAAGCGAGGATAAGGACGTATATTTCAGAACGCGTAAATTCAAGGGTTACGGAAAGCTGTCGCATAAGAATATAGACGACCTTGAAAGCGGCGCGAGAATAGACGTTTCGGATATAAAGGAAGATCCGCTTGATTTTGCCGTATGGAAAGCCGCAAAGCCGGGAGAGCCGTACTGGGAATCGCCCTGGGGAAAGGGCAGACCGGGCTGGCATATAGAGTGCTCGGCAATGTCGAGAAAATATCTCGGCGCGAATATAGATATACACGCAGGCGGAGAAGACCTTGCGTTTCCGCACCATGAAAACGAGATTGCGCAGTCCGAAAGCTATAACAGCTGCTGCGGCTGCACGGATCCTACATTTACGAGAATCTGGCTTCATAACGCATATATACTTACCGACGGCGTAAAGATGTCAAAGTCCGGCATATCCTTTAAGGTAAGGGATGCCGCGGCAAAGTACGGATATGAAACAATACGTTTCTTTATCATATCGGCTCATTACAGAAGTCCGGTAAACTATTCCGAGGAGGCAATGCATCAGGCAAAGGTTTCGCTTGAAAGACTGCATACCTGCGAGGAAAATCTCGGTTTCAGAATAAAGGCTGCGGCAAATGATGTTCCGCGTTCTCTTTCAGATGAAGAAAAGAATCTGCTCTGCGCTTTTGAAGGCAGAAGAAAGCAGATGTGCGACGCGCTCGACAACGATTTCAACACAGCCGACGGAATAGCCGCCGTATTTGAGCTTACGCGCGACATTAACCGTGCGCTTGCAAACGAAAATCTTTCCGCGGAATTTCTGAACAAGGCGTGGGAGATATATACGGATATGCTTGCGCTGTTCGGATTTGAGAAAAAAGAAAGCGCCGGAAATTCCGA
The DNA here is from genome assembly GCA_934446675.1 of uncultured Eubacteriales bacterium. Lineage (GTDB taxonomy): Bacteria > Bacillota > Clostridia > Oscillospirales > CAG-382 > UMGS1387. The sequence goes on along the minus strand of CAKSEL010000004.1, from coordinate 67,758 downwards.
CGACGCGGAAATAGAAGAGCTTGTCGCAAAGCGAACCGACGCAAAGAAAGCAAAGAACTATGCCGAGGCTGACAGAATAAGAGACGAGCTTAAAGCGCGCGGAATAGTGATTGAGGATACGCCGAACGGCCCCAAGTGGAAGCGTGTGTAAGAACATGGACAACAATACCGAAAGCCTTGAGAGCGGCGCTTTAAACGGCGGACTTTTGCTGTTCGGCGCGGACAAGAATCCCGACAGCTACGGAGTATTGACGCTTGCATATATAGGCGACGCCTGCATGGAGCTGCTTGCGCGCGACGCGGTACTTCATCTGAGCGGCGAGGTAAAGCCGGGAGGACTTGTAAGAGCGTCGAAGGCGTATGTAACGTGTGAGGCACAGAGCGACGCTGCCGAACGCATACTGCCTTTGCTTTCGGAAAAGGAAACCGCGGTTTTCAAGCGCGGCAGAAATGCAAAAACGCACTTTTCGCCCAATCACGGCGATATAATACAGTACCGCAGAGCGACGGGACTTGAGGCGCTGTTCGGTTATCTTTATGTTTTCGGACAGAATGAGCGCATAAAACAGCTATTTTCGGCGGCTTTCGGTATAAATCAAAGCGTATGACAGCGCAAAAAATGCATATAACACCCGGAGTTTTATAAAACATGGATATATTTTCGCTTTTTAAGCAGATAGAGCAGAAAGAATCAGGCAGTGCCGGAGTGCCGGTAACGCACATGATAGTAGGACTGGGCAATCCCGGTGACAAATACAGGCTTACGCGCCACAATGCGGGGTTTCTTTCACTTGACTATATTTCTCAGAAAAAGAACGCAAAAATCGACCGCGTAAAGTTCAAAGCGCTTGTCGGAGAGTGCATATCGGGCGGAAAGAGAACCCTGCTCATGCTTCCGCAGACCTTTATGAACAATTCGGGAGAGGCAGTTGCCGAGGCTGCGAATTTCTACAAAATACCTCCCGAAAACATTACGGTTATTTACGACGACATATCCCTTGACGTCGGAAGGCTGCGTATACGCAAAAAAGGCAGCGACGGCGGTCACAACGGCATAAAGTCCATAATTTCGCATCTCGGCAGCGACGCGTTTCCGCGCATAAAAGTCGGAGTCGGCGCAAAGCCTTATGCCGACATGGATCTTGCCGACTGGGTACTCTCGAAATTTACCGACGCAGAACAGAAAACTCTTTTTGCCGAGTTTGACAAGGTTTTATCCGCGTCCGAACTTATTTCTTCCGGGAAAATTGCCGACGCTATGAACTTATACAATGGGTCACCTTCTTGAGTTACTTTATTGAAAGAAAGTAACCAAAGAACTTTTGCTAGCTTCGCGGCGGAACTTACAAATTGGCTGAAGAACCAAGTTGGTTTCAAACTTGCTGTTTTGGCATAACATAAATTCGCGAAAGAAAGTAACCAAAGAACTTTTACTTGCTTCGCGGATAGACTGTTTATTCGGGATAAAAAGCTTTTTTATATAAAACTTGCTGTTTTGGTATAACATAAATCTGCGAAAGAAAGTAACCGAAGAACTTTTACTTGCTTCGCGGATAGACTGTTTATTCGGGATAAAAAGCTTTTTTATATAAAACTTGCTGTTTTGGTATAACATAAATCTGCGAAAGAAAGTAACCGAAGAACTTTTGCTTACTTCGCGGCGGAACTTACAAACCGGCTGAAGAACCAAGTTGCTTTCAGACTTGCTGTCCCGAGATTACAGCAATCTGCGAAAGAACGCAGCTCAAATTATCAAATATCCGGCAAACATCTTGTACGGAGGTACATTTGCATGATACTTATAAAAAACGTCGCATTCAGCTGTGAAGAGACAGAGTGCGGCGGATATGTGTGTATAGAAAACGAAAAGATAACGGAAGTCGGGTACGGCGAGTGCGGAAAAAGCGCCGACATTGTTCTCGACGGACTTTCGGGCGTGCTTTATCCCGGACTCTGCGACATACACACGCACGGAGCAAAAAAAACAGATTTTACTCAGTGCAGCACTGACGACGCCGTAAAGCTTGAAAACTGGTACAGCTCCTGCGGAGTAACCAGCGTATTTCCCACAACCACGACCGAAACCGAAGAAAATATACTTACCGCCGTAAAGAACATTGCCGCCGCTTCAAAGCTTGTGACAAAGGTACACTACGACGGCATACACATAGAGGGACCGTTTCTGTCGCACGAAAAAAGAGGCGCTCACAACGAGGCGCTGCTTAAACTTCCCGACATCGGGCTTGTGAAAAAAATCATAGAGTGCGCAGACGGACTTAGAATAAGAATGACACTTGCACCCGAACTTCCGGGCGCGCTTGATTTCATAAAGGAATGTAAAAAGCTCGGAGTTATGATAACTCTCGGACATTCCGCAGCAGACACCGATACCTCGCTTAAAGCCATAAATCTCGGCGCTGACTGCATAACCCACACGTTCAACGCCATGAATCAGCTGCATCACAGAAATCCTGGACTTCTCGGAGCGGCTCTTGCCGAGGACGTTTTTGCCGAGATAATCTGCGACGGACTTCATGTTCACCAGACTGCCGTAAAGCTGTTTTCAAAAGCAAAGGGACAGGACAAAGCGGTTCTCATAACCGATTCCATAATACTTGCCGGCTGCGACGAGCGCGACGGAGTATTAAAGAGCGCGGGAGAGGACGTCTGCGTAAAGGACGGTAAAATTGTTACCGTAGATTCGGGAGTGCTTGCCGGAAGCTCATTGAAACTCTGCGACGGCGTTCTGAATTACGCGCATTTCTGCGGAGTAACGCTTGACGAGGCTGTAAAGTGCGCAAGCGCAAATCCTGCAAAGGCAGTCGGAATATATGACATCTGCGGAAGCATAGAACCCGGAAAGCGCGCCGATTTTGCACTGTTTTCAAGGGACGGAAAGCTGCTGCATACCGTCTGCGGCGGAAAGATAGTGCTTTAAGGATAAAAATTACACATCAGTGAAACAAAACCTCTTTTTCTGCAAATAATAACCGTATGCAGAAAAAATCAGACGGAGGTGCGCCGTAAATTCCACGGCAGACAGATAATGAACATTACACGCACACAAAGACAATACTTTAAAAGCGCCGCGCGCAAAAAGCTGCTTTCTGACTGGGTCACCCAGACGCTTGCGTTTCTGATAATTACGGCTTTGTTTTCCGGACTTACGGGGTTCGGATATTCTCTGTATGACCTTTTGGCAAATATCGGGATAAACTCCGATTATATCTATATTTTTCCTGCGTTTTATACGTTTCTGTCGCTGTTTGTAACGGTTCCGCTTGTTGTCGGAATGTTTTATTTTGAGTACAAGGCGGTAAAAAAGGAAAAATGCGAGGTAAGCGACGTATTTGCGCCGTTCGGCAGCGATTTCGGAATTTCGCGCGCATACAGAATATTTATCTGCTTTGTTCTGCGCTGCATACCGGGATTTCTTCCTGCGATTGCCCTCTGGGTTTACCGCAGTTACTTTTACGATTCCTCGCTTTACGGATACGATATGTACGGCATTGACGTAAGCAATCTCGGACTTAACATACTGCTTGTAATTGCCGTGCTTCTCGGAATGGCGGCAAATGCCGATAATCTTATCGGGCTGTATTTTGCCGTAAGGCTTGACAGCGACGATATACCTGCCTGCTTTCTCATGGCGAAAAGCGCGTGCAGAACAAGCCGCGGCGAGATACTTTTGTGCGCTCTGAGCTTTGTGCCACTTTTTGTGATGTCGCTTTTTACGCTCGGATTTTTGCTTGTGGCGTATACTCTGCCTTACTTTTTGCTGACGCTTGTGTATATGTCGGAATATCTCTACGAAAACGCGTTCGGAGACGAAAGCACGGACAGGCTGTACTGCACAATGTTTGAAAACACGTATGAATACACGGGAAGGGCAAAAGGTGCCGGTACGTTTGAAGAATTAAGACGTATCTGCGAATCTGCGGATAATAATTTCCCGGACAATGCGGAAAATGACGGAACCGGAGAATGTGACGCTCAGTGTTCTGACATTGCAGACCAAACAGACGCGGACGAGGAAAACAGGAATCCGCAAGACTCCGGCGACGGCGCCGTTAATCAGTAAAACACTCTTTTTCAGAAAGGACAAACATAAATATGAAACAGAAGTATTATTTGACTACCGCAATACCGTATACGTCGAGTAAGCCGCATATAGGAAACACCTATGAGCTTATTCTGACCGACTGCGTGGCGAGATATAAGAGAATGTGCGGTTATGACGTATATATGCTTACGGGTGCCGACGAGCACGGACAGAAGATAGAGAATGCCGCAGCCGAAAAGGGCATACAGCCTCAGCAGTACGTTGACGGAATTACCGGCGAGATGAAAAACATCTGGAAAAAGATGAACATAAGCTACGATAAATTTATCCGCACGACCGACGGCTATCACGTAAAGGCGGTTCAGCACATATTCAAAAAGCTCTACGACAACGGCGATATATATAAGGGCGAATATGAGGGCTGGTACTGCACACCCTGCGAGTCGTTCTGGACGGATACTCAGGCGTCGGACGGCAAGTGCCCCGATTGCGGCAGACCCGTAACGCGCGCAAAAGAGGCTGCATATTTTTTAAAACTTTCAAAATATCAGAAGCCTCTCGAAGATTATATAGAATCCCACCCCGATTTTATTGTTCCCGAAGCGCGCAAAAAGGAAATGATAAATAACTTCATAAAGCCCGGTGTACAGGATCTGTGCGTTTCGCGCTCCACATTTAAGTGGGGAGTTCCGATAGAATTCGATCCCGGCAACGTAATATATGTCTGGATAGACGCGCTTTCAAACTATATCACTGCTCTCGGATACGACGTTGACGAAAAGGGCGAGCTTTATAAAAAGTACTGGCCCGCGGATCTTCAGATAATCGGCAAGGATATTTTAAGATTCCACACAATTTACTGGCCCTGTATACTTATGGCTCTCGGAGAACCGCTGCCGAAACAGATATTCGGTCATCCGTGGCTGCTTTCGGGCATGGATAAGATGAGCAAATCGCGCGGAAACGTAATGTACGCAGATTATCTTGCGGATCTTATGGGAACGGACGCCGTAAGATACTACGTGCTTTCCGAAATGCCTTATCTCAACGACGGCAGCATAACATACGAAATGCTTGTCGCAAAGTATAATTCCGACCTTGTAAACACTCTCGGAAACCTTGTAAACAGAACCGCCGCAATGGCGAACAAATATTTCGGCGGCGTTGTATATGCTCCCGATGAAAAAGAGGATATCGACAAAGACCTGATTTCCGCAGTCGAAAACGGATTCAAAAAAGTTACCGAATGTATCGAAACGCTGCATATGGCTGACGCTGCGGACGAGATTATGGCGGTTCTCAGACGCCTTAACAAATATGTCGATGAAACCGCGCCGTGGGTTCTCGGCAAGGACGAGAGCAGATATCCGAGATTAAAGACGGTTATGTATAATCTCATAGAGGGTATAAGAATATGCGCAGTAATGCTGTATCCGCTAATTCCGGACTCGGCGGAAAAGATAATGACGCAGATCTGCTCGCCCGAAAACAAGCTTCAGCTTAAAATCGAGAACTGGAGCGACGCCGAAAAGTTCGGATTTGATTACGGAGATGATTTTAAGGTAAATCCTGCGCCTTCGCCTCTGTTTATGAGAATTGACGAAAAGGAATTTTTCGCACGTCTTGAAGAGGACAGAAAGAAAGCCGAAAAAGAGGCTGCAAAGCTTGAAAAGCAAAGCGCAAAGTCCGATAAAAAGGGCGAAAGCGAAAAAGAAGTATCTGAAATCACAATAGATGACTTTGCAAAGGTAAAGCTTATTGCCGCAAAGGTGCTTGAATGTGAGCCTGTGCCTAAATCCGACAAGCTTTTAAAGCTCGTGCTTGACGACGGCAGCGAAAACCGCAGACAGGTCGTTTCGGGCATTGCAAAATTCTATACGCCCGAACAGCTTATAGGCAAAAAAGTAATAGTAGTTTCCAACTTAAAGCCCGTAAAGCTCCGCGGAGTGGAGAGCAACGGCATGATACTCGCCGCAGGCTCGGACGATAAGATAGACGTTGTATTTCTTGATGACGCCGTTAAAGAAGGCAGCGAGGTAAGATGATCTTCGACTCTCACGCGCACTATGACGACGAACGCTTTGACGGAATACGCGACGAAATTTTGTCCGAGGTTTATAAAAACGGCGTCGGACGTATAACAAACGTCGCCTCAAGCCTGAAAACAAGCTTTTCGAGCGTCGCTCTGTCCGAAAAGTACGATTTTGTTTACGCCGCAAGCGGAGTTCACCCGTCGGACGCAGTAAACGATATGAAAAATCCCGATTGGCTGGATATTGTCGAACAGCTTTATAAAAAGCCAAAGACCGTTGCAATCGGCGAGATAGGACTCGATTACTATTACGGCGCAGAGGAAAAGGACGCGCAGATAAAGTGTTTTCGCGAACAGATGAACCTTGCAAAAAAACTCGGCGCAAGGGTTATAATACACGACAGGGACGCGCACGGCGACACGCTTGATATAATGTCTGAATTTCCAGACGTTACCGGCGTTGTACACAGTTTTTCGGGCAGCTTTGAAATGGCAAAGCAGGTCATGAAAATGGGATATTATATCTCGGTAAACGGCGTCGTTACGTTCAAGAACGCAAGAAAGACGGTAGAGATCGTCGAAAGACTGCGCGAGGTGCACCCAGACGCGCTGAACCGTATTCTCGTTGAGACCGACTGCCCGTATCTTACGCCCGTGCCGTTCAGGGGACAGACAAACAGATCGGATTATATAGAATATACGGCGGAAAAATGCGCACAGCTTTTGGGAATTTCAAAAGAGGAATTCTGCAAGCTTACATTTGATAACGCAAACGCGTTTTACGGCCTGGAGTGAAGTTTATGAAAAAGTGCGTGCTTGTTACGGGTTCTTCCAACGGAATAGGCAAAGAAACGGCAAGAGCTTTCGCAAAAGACGGATATAACGTCGCGGTAAACTACCTTAATGACGAAAAAAGCGCAAAGGAGCTTTGCCGCGAGCTTGAAACATACGGCGCAAAGGCTTTCTGCTATAAAGCCGACGTTTCGGATAAAGCGCAGGTCGAAAATATGTTTTCGCGTATCGCAAAGGATTTCGGCGGAGTTGACGTGCTTGTCAATAACGCAGGCATTTCAAGCATAAAAATGCTGTGCGATGTGACGGAAGAGGAGTGGGACAGAACCTTTGACGTAAACGTAAAATCGGCGTATCTCTGTTCAAATGCCGCGTGCGGATATATGGTGCATAATAAGTTCGGCAGGATAATAAACGTTTCTTCGGTGTGGGGAATACGCGGAGCAAGCTGCGAGGTTCACTATTCGGCGTCAAAGTCTGCGCTTGCCGGCTTTACAAAGGCGCTTGCAAAGGAGCTTGCACTGTCCGGCATTACCGTAAACTGCGTTTGTCCGGGGTTTATAGATACGAGAATGAACTGTCATCTCGATGAGAACGAACGCGCATCTGTCATAGACGAAATACCCATGAACCGTGTCGGAAAACCGGAGGAGGTCGCGCAGGCGATACTGTTTTTTGCGTCGGAAAAGGCGTCTTATATCACGGCTCAGATTCTCGGAGTTGACGGCGGCTGGAACTGAAAAACAAACGAAAGAGTTTATTCCGGTGTGATTTTTGTGCACCGGATTTTTTCTGCATAAAAATGTTCTTAAATTGTTGATAAAATTGACTGTTTGTGTTACAATTATTGTAAATATGAAAATCGGCGGTGATATGCATTAACGTATACGACTTTGATAATACGATATACGACGGAGAAAGCCTGTTTGACTTTTATCTTTTGTGCATAAGGCGTCACCCGAAGCTTGTAAAATATCTTTTCGTGGTGCTTGACAGCTATCGGAAATACAAAAAATGTAAGATAAGCCCCGAAAGGTTTTCGTTTCTTGCAAAGAAATACGCAGCCGAGGCACTCTGCGCCGTGCCGGATCTTGAGGAACTTACCGAAAAATTTTGGATTAAGAACAAAAGAAAGCTCAAAAGCCGGTATAAGTCGTTGCAAAGGTCTGACGACGTTGTGGTTTCGGCGACTTTCGGATTCCTTTTGCGCCCGGCACTTGAAATTCTCGGAATAAAACAATATGTCTGCTCCGAAATAGACCTTGAAAGCGCCAAAATAACGCAGATATGCTTTAAAGAGGAAAAAATCAGGTGCTTTGAAAAGAAGTTTCCCGGCGCACAGATTGAAAATTTCTATACCGACTCGCTGAATGACGCGGAATTTATGAAAAAGGCGCAGAACGTCTATCTTGTAAAACATGAGAAAATAATAAAATACGACGGATATAAACATTAAAGGAGAACGAGATGAACAACAGAATTGCCGCCGCTGCCGTTATTGTTATAGTTGCGGCGCTGACACTGCTTTTTGTAAAGAACACCATCGATTCGCAGAACACGCCCGTAAAGGACAATGCGCACAGCACAGTCCGGACGGCAGAACCCGATAAAGAGTCCGATGAACCCGGCGAAAAAGCCCAAAACGGCGATCAGACGGATAACGAAACAAAAAAAGATAATAATAAGGACTCGAACGGCGAAAACAAAACTGAGTCCGAGGTAAAAACAGATACAAAATCCGATGAAAAAGCCGGATCAAAGACGGATAAGAACACGGATAAGAACGACGAAAAGACCGATAAGAAAAAGTCAGATTCGTCAAAGCCGGCAGCCGTCGCAAACTATCCTCTTGCCGTAAGCGCGCTCGGAGAGGTTTCTCAGAAGGTGCAGACTACGAGAGTGTCTTTTGCCGCGTGCGGAGACAATATCGTACATTCGACCGTGCTTGCCGACGCCAAAGACCTTGCCGCAGGTACGGATAAGGAATATAATTTTATCCCCATGTTCTCAAACGTCGCAGATATAATCAAGGACGCGGATATTGCGTATATCAATCAGGAATCTCCGTTCGGAGGCCCCGAAAAGGGCTATTCGGGCTATCCCATGTTCAACTCTCCCGATCAGGTCGGTTATGACCTCATGGAGCTTGGCTTTGATATAGTAAACCTTGCAAATAACCATATGCTTGATTCCGGCACAAGCGGATACGCAAGAACCGTCGAGTTCTGGAAACAGCAGCCCATAACCTATATCGGCGGTTATACCGATAAGGATGACTATAACAATATACGAGTTATCGAAAAGGACGGCATATCCATAGCCCTGCTTTCGTATACCTACGGTACAAACGGCATACCGCTTGCGTCGTCAAGCAAAATGGTAATACCTCTGTGCGATGAAAGCGGAACAAAGGATATAGACAGAATGACAAAAGAGGCAAGAAAGCTTGCCGATATAGTAATGGTGTCGATTCACTGGGGAAATGAGGACTGGTTCAAACCGTCGGATCTTCAGAAAAAGCAGATGCAGATAATGGTGGATAACGGCGTTGATGTAATAATCGGCACGCACCCACACGTTCTCGAACCCATGGAATGGCACGAAAGACCCGACGGCGGAAGAACGCTTGTCATATATTCTCTCGGAAACTTCCTTTCGGGAATGTTGTATATGAGAAACATGGTCGGCGGAATTGCGGGATTTGACCTTGTAAAGGCAGGAGACGCAGCGTTCGTTGACGCGCCGTATTTTATCCCGACGGTGTGCCAGTATAATACGTCGTGGAGAAAGTTCAAGATATATAAATTCTCCGATTATACAGAAGATCTGCTTTCTTCGCACCGCTGCCAGAGAATAAGCGATCCCGGAAATACCATGTCGGGACTGCGCAGAATAATCGACAATGCAATACCCAATGAATTTCTTATCGAAGACTTTTACAGAACCGACGAGGAGTAATTTTTAAGTATGCTTTCCGATATTTACTTTTGCGCAAACGGAGTTCTTCCGATATTCATTGTCGCTCTTGTCGGATATGTGCTTAAAAGCACGGGCGTGCTCACGGACAGCTTTGTGACGTGCGCCGATAAGCTCGTGTTCCGAGTAATGCTGCCGTGTATGCTGTTTACAAAGGTCGCATTTGTGGATAAAGACGCGCTGATACCGAGAGATTTCGGTCTTGCCGGTTTCTGCGTTTCGGCAACGCTTGCGCTTACTTTGCTGCTTATGATATTTGTGCCTGCCTTTATAAAGAACAGAGGCGCGTGCGGAGCGTTTATACAGGGCATATTCCGTTCAAACATGGCGTTTTTGGGCGTGCCGTTCGCACAGAATCTTTTTGGAGACGAGGGCGCAAGACTTGCTGCGGTGCTCATTGCCTGCATGATACCGCTGTATAACGTGCTTGCGGTAATCGTGCTCTGCATATTCGACGGCTCGGAAAAGGAAAACGGCAAAAATCTTGTTTCAAGAGTAATAAACGTGCTTTGCGGAATTGTCAAAAATCCGCTGATAATCGCGGTTGTGCTTGCGGTTCCTTTCTGCGTGTATAATTTGACGCTCCCGGCGTTTGCAGTCAAAACTCTCGGATATTTTTCCGACTGTGCGTCGCCGATCGCACTTATAACGATAGGCGCGTCGTTCAGATTTGCCGACCTGAAGGGCAGAGCCGCGAAAGCCGTGACCGCCTCACTGATTAAAACCGTTGCCGTGCCGGCTGTCATGATGGCAGTGTCGCACTATGTTCTCGGTTTTACGGGAACACATCTCGGACTTGTACTTATAGCGTTCGGCACTCCTACTGCCGTTTCAAGCTTTATAATGGCAAAAAACATGAACAGCGATTATAAACTCGCAAACCAGATAATACTGCTTACAACGCTGCTTTGTACCGCGACGATTTTCGCATGGAGCTTTGCTCTGCGCAGACTCGGACTTGTCTGAAAAGAGTAAAGTTTTCAAAAAGTTTATATAAAAGTATGCCGCAGAGGAAAAAAAGACTTGACAAAAGCCCCCTCTTGCGTGTATAATATAAATAAATTTGTTAAGTTGTGCTTTGAAGTATGCGGCTGTGCGTATTTCAGATGCTTAGAATCGGAAAGAGAGGTGCAGTGCACATGGTAAGAACATATCAGCCTAAGAAACGTCAGAGAAAAGTAGAGCACGGTTTCAGAAAGCGTATGAAGACTGCTAACGGCAGAAAGGTTTTAAAGAGAAGACGCGCTAAGGGCAGAGCAAGACTCACTTATTAATCTGAAGTCAAAAAAGATAAAAGGGTGAAAACTCATATATGTTGTGCTGCTTTAATGCCGGGACACAGGTGGGTTTCACCCTTTTCATTTAGTTTTAGGATATGAACAGAAAATTGTACCCGCTGTGCGAAAATCATCTGTATGTCAAAGCGTACAGAAAGGGAAAGAGCGACGCCGGAAAGTATACCGCGGTATACGTACTCAAGAATTACCGTAAAGATAAAGACGGAAATGCACTTCCGGACAGGCTCGGACTTTCGATAAACCGAAAACTCGGCAAGGCGTGCAAGCGCAGCCGCGTAAAGAGGATAATACGAGAGGGATACAGAGCGGTTTTGCCGAAACTTCGGGAAGGATATATAATTGTCATTGCCGCAAGAGGCGCGGCATTCGGCAAAAAAGTTAAGAGTACCGATATTGAAAGACAGCTCACGGCGTCTTTTGCAAAGCTCGGACTGCTTGAAAATAAAGAAAAATGAAATATGTTTGTATGTTTTTGATTCGGCTGTACAGAAAATTTGTTTCTCCGCTGAAAGTAAGACCGACCTGCCGTTTTTATCCGACCTGCTCGGAATATGCGCTTGAGGCTTACAGAGTTCACGGCTTTTTTGCCGGAACGGCGCTTGCGGTCTGGAGACTGCTTAGGTGCAACCCGTTCTGCAGGGGGGGAATAGACAAAGTTCCGCCGAAAATCAGATTTGCAAATAAAAAATCTAAAAGTATGGAGAAAAAGTAATGGATATTCCGATTTTATCACCGGCGTTTGGCTGGATAATCCGCAACATTTATAATGTATTCGGACAGAATTATTTGCTGACGCTCTTTTTGTTCGCCGTAATAATCAAGGTTCTTCTTTTGCCGTTCGGCATAAAGCAGCAGAAAAACTCGATAAAGCAGTCGAGAATGAGACCTAAGGAAATGGCTATACGCAAGAAGTATGCCGGCAGAAACGACAAAGTAACCCAGCAGAAGCTCAACGAAGAAATAATGCAGCTCTATCAGGAGGAGAACATCAACCCGATGTCCGGCTGCCTGCCGCTGCTTATACAGATGCCCGTGCTGTTTGCACTCTATGGCGTTATTATAAAACCGCTTACCTATATTGCAAACCTCGGCTCGGACGTTGTTTCGAAGCTCACCGCGGCATACGGCGAAGCTGCGAGCGTAACTGTTTCAAAGTACAGTGAAATAGCCACGATTAACGCTATTGTCGGAGATTCCGGCGTTGCCGAAAAGGTCGGAAACATAATGACGGACGCCGGTTTTGACTGGAATTCGATCTTTACGCAGATTTCTTCGATGCATAAGTCTTTCAATATCTTCGGAATTGATATGACAATAACTCCGAGCATAAATTTTGCACGCGAGAATCTTCCGTACCTTCTCATACCGGTTCTTACGTTTGTATTTGCGTTCTTCAGCACAAAAATAATAAGAAAATTCACATATCAGCCGCAATCCACCGATCCGGCACAGGCAAGAAGCCTTGCAATGATGGACTGGACAATGCCGATTATGTCGGTATGGATCTCGTTCTCGGTTTCATCGGCTATCGCCGTTTACTGGATGTTCCAGAACATTCTCTCCGCGGCGCAGCAGATACTTCTCTATAAGCTTTATCCTGTTCCGCAGGTAACGGAGGAGGAGATCAAGGCTGCCGAGCTTGCACTAAAAGGAAAAGCCTCCAAAAAGCCCGTTAAGGCGGCATATGAGATAGACGATTACGATAAGACCGTTGAAACCGATAAGTCGGGAGCAAAGAAAAATGATGACGGACTCAGAGTAAGTACCAAAAAGGGCGAGCTTACGCCTAAGATGAAGGCTCATATCAAGAGCACCGGCAAAGCTCCAAAGGCAAGAAGAAAAATTTAAGGCTTAAAGCCGTAGTTTTATAAAAACGGCAGCGTTAATGTGTCTTGAAGTCTGCCGAAAGGAGTAAAAACATGGAAGTAACAGTAAGCGCAAAGACGGTCGAAGAGGCTGTCGCACTCGGCGCAAGCCAGCTCGGAAAGCTTGTTTCGGAAGTAAAGTACGAGGTGCTTGAAGAGGGCAAAAAAGGTATTCTCGGACTCGGTTCGAGAGAAGCAACCGTAAAGGTTACGGCTGTTGAAACGGTACAGGATAAGGTCCTTGAGTATATCAACAGACTTATAACCGATATGGGCGCGGAGGCTACCGCAAAGGTTGCAAGAATTGAAGAAAACCTTGCGGATAACGGCACCGTCGAAAAGGACATCTGCATAAATATCGAAGGCAAGGGACTCGGAATGCTCATCGGCAGACACGGCGACGTTCTCGATTCTCTCCAGTATCTCTGCAATATCGTCGTCGGACGTTTTCCCAAGAATCCCGACAGACATGAATACGTAAGAGTAGTGCTCGACATTGAGAACTACCGTGCAAAGCGCGCCGAAACTCTCTGCTCTCTCGCAAGAAGAATGGCGGATAAGGTGCTTGCTACGGGAAGAAACTTCACGCTTGAGCCTATGAGTCCGTATGAACGCAGAATAATACACTCCGAACTTCAGAACGTTGACGGTGTGCATACTTTCTCCGTCGGCTCTCAGGGAGACAGACGCGTTGTAATTGCATACGGCAACGAGGAAGAACAGACCTCGGAGGAATAATCGGCTTTTAAAGGCGCACATATGAGATTGAATTTTCCGTTGTGCGCCTTTTTTGCATTTTTTAATGCGGATTTTGTCGAAACAAAAGTGCTTTTATGCGCAAACGGTTTTAAAAAATTCGAAATTGATTTTTTGTTCAGAGGTAGTTTAAAAGTGTATATATTAGCGTTGGACACAACGGCGAAAACGGCGTGCGCGGCACTTTGCGAAACAAATGACAGCGCTGAAATCAGCGTAAAATCGCAGTGTACCGTAAACAGCACAGCAACGCACAGCGAAAGTCTTTTGCCTATGGCGGATTTCTGCCTTAAAGAGGCATCGGTGAGCTTTGACGATATCGGAGTAATTGCCGTGAGCAACGGTCCGGGTTCGTTTACAGGCGTCCGTATAGGCGTTTCCGCGGTAAAAGGACTTGCGTTCGGAAAAGATAATATAAAATGCGTTCTGGTTTCGGCACTTTACGCGCTTGCGCTCAACGTAAGCTTTGAGAAAGACGGAACGGTGATATGCGCGTGCATGGACGCGAGAAGAAATCAGTTCTATAACGCGCTTTTCATGGCTGACGGTAAGGGCAATGTGCTTCGTTTGTGCGATGACAGAGCTTTGAGCGCAGATGAGCTGTATTCGGAGCTTTGCGAAAAGTATAAAAACGCGGATATTGTTCTTGTCGGCGACGGAGCATATCTTGCATATAAGCTGCTCTTCGAAACAAACCGTCCCGAAAGACTTAACATAAGCACGGCAAGAGCCGATCTTTTGTATCAGAACGCGTACAGCGTCGCACGTGCGGCAAATGAAAAGCTGAATACCGAACCCGACGGCGATTATTCGTCAGAGAGTCTTTTGCCGATGTATCTGCGGCTTTCACAGGCGGAACGCGAGAGAAACGAAAGGCTAAAAAACGGCGCAGATGCAAAATAGTGCGCAAATAAGTATTTATTAAAGTAAAAAACGAGAGGAAAAGAAAAAATGTTGATGGATTGCAGCAACGATATTTCAAAGGTGCTTGTTTCCGAAGAGGAAATACACGGCGCGGTAAAGAGAATATGCAGAGAAATGGAAAACGATTTCCGCAACTCCGACAAAAAAGTGCTCCTTATGGGCATTCTCAAAGGCTCTGTCGTATTTATGGCGGATATAATGAAAGAGTTCAATCTCCGTGCCGAGACTGATTTTATCAAGGTTTCGTCCTATGGCTCCGGAACCACCTCAACAGGCATTGTGCGCCTTAAATCAGAACCCGACAGAAGCAATCTTTCCGACTATAACGTAGTTGTAATAGAGGATATACTCGATACGGGAAATACGCTGCATTGGCTGCTCAATCACCTTAAAACCGAGCTTCACGCAAACAGCGTAAAGCTCTGCACGCTTTTCAATAAGCCCGACAGACGCGAAAAGGAAATACATATCGACTATCAGGGCTTTATAATCCCCGACGAGTTTATAGTAGGCTACGGTCTTGATTATAACGAGGAATACAGAAATCTTCCTTACGTCGGAATACTCAAACCCGAAATATACCAGAAATAATTTTCCCGGAGGAAATGACAATGAAATTTTTTAAGGAATTTAAAGAGTTCATAAACCGCGGAAACGTTGTGGATATGGCGGTCGGCGTCGTTATTGCAACTGCATTCGGCAAGATAACGTCGTCGCTTGTGTCGGATATAATTATGCCGCTTATGTCTATGCTTACCGGCGGTATAAGCTTTGAGGATAAAAAATGGGTGCTCAGCCCCGCAGTGCCGGCAACCGATACGACGCCGGAAATCGCCGAGGTTGCCGTAAAATACGGACTGTTTTTGCAATACGTTGTGGATTTTCTCATAGTTGCGCTTGCCGTGTTCATCTTTATAAAGGTGTTCACCGCTGCCGGCAATAAGGCAATGGCGCTGCGCAAAAAGAAGGAAGAGGAAGAAAAAAAAGAAGAGCCTGCACCCGAACCGTCAAACGAAGAAGTGCTGCTTACCGAAATACGCGATCTTCTTAAAGAGCAAAATCAAAAGTAATTTTTTAAAGTTAACACGGAATAAATGCTGTCCGGTCGGCGCAAAACTCAAAAAGGCGCGTTGCAAAAACGGTTCCCGTAAGTTTGGTGCTTTCGGCGGCATTTTTTTCTTCTGTGGTAAAATAAATCAGCTATACGTGGAATAAAGAGAGGAGATTTTTCATGAATCACGAGCATAAGAGAGGCTCATTTTCCGGTAAAATCGGCTTTGTCCTTGCCGCTGCGGGCGCGTCCGTAGGTCTTGGCAATATCTGGCGCTTTCCTTATCTTGCCGCAAAATACGGCGGCGGAATTTTTCTGCTTGTATACATTATTCTTGCAATGACATTCGGATATACCATGATTGTTGCCGAAACTTCTATCGGACGTATGACGGGAAAAAGCCCGGTCGGAGCATATAAAGCTTTCGGAAACCGTCCGGCACTGCGTTTCGGCGGCTGGATCAACGCGATAATCCCTGTTCTTATAGTACCGTATTACTCGGTAATCGGCGGCTGGGTTGTAAAATATCTTGCCGAGTACATTTTCGGCAAAGGACATACCGTTGCTGCGGACGGATATTTTTCCGCATTTATTTCCAACGGATTTTCCTCCGAGCTTTGCTTTCTGATCTTTGCTGCAATGACGCTTGCAATTATCTTTGCCGGTGTCGAGAACGGTATCGAACGCGTATCAAAGGTAATGATGCCTGTTCTCGTGGTGTTGTCGCTGATAATCGGTATTTATTCCGTAACACGTCCGGGGGCTATTGAGGGCGTAAAGTATTTTCTGATACCTAATCCCAAAAACTTTTCATGGATGACGGTGGTTTCCGCCATGGGACAGATGTTCTATTCACTGTCCATTGCAATGGGTATTCTTATTACTTTCGGTTCTTATATGAAAAAAGATGTTTCTATCGAGGATTCCACACGCAACGTTGAGATTTTTGACACCGCCATTGCAATTATGGCAGGTCTTATGATTATCCCTGCGGTGTTTGCGTTTTCCGGCGGAGATCCGAAGGCACTTAATGCAGGCCCCTCGCTGATGTTCATTACCATTCCCAAAGTGTTCGACTCAATGGGATTCGGCACGGTAATCGGTATTGCGTTTTTCTTGCTGGTGCTGTTTGCGGCGCTGACAAGCTCGATTGCTCTTACCGAAAGCGCCGTTTCCACATTGCAGGACGAATTGCACTGGAGCAGAAACAAGTCTACCGTAGTTATCGGCATTTCCATGGTGGTGCTCGGAAGCCTGTCAAGCCTCGGCTACGGACCTCTGGCAAATGTCACCATTCTCGGAATGCAGCTCCTTGACTTCTTTGATTTTCTGACAAACTCCGTAATGATGCCCATTGCGGCTATTGCAAGCTGCATACTTGTTTCCCGTGTAATCGGCACAAACCGCATTGCAGAGGAGGTTACGCTCGACGGCTGTTCTTTCCGCAGAAGAAAAATTTTCAACGCCATGATACGTTTCCTGTGCCCGTTCTTCGCGGCAATTATCCTTATCAGCTCAATAGCAAACGCTTTCGGCTGGATTTCCATGTAACGCAGCGCTTTTTCGTGTAAACATAAAAATACGTATAAATTAAAATCGCACTGACCATTTAAGAAACGAATTGGACGGTGCGTTTTTTTGTATATGAAAAGGCAGTCCTTTCGGACTGCCTGAAGTTTATTCTGCTTGGGGTTTGAATTACTCAACCGTAACTGATTTTGCAAGGTTTCTGGGTTTGTCAACGTCACAGCCGAGAAGAACCGACGTGTGGTAAGCGATAAGCTGAACCGCTGTCGCAACCGGTATTGCCATAAATACCTCGGAGAGTTCGGGAACGAGTATTACGTCGTCCGCAACGCCTTCGGGTATCTTGTCTTTGTCCTTTTCGCGGCAGATCATAAAGACTTCCGCACCTCTTGCACGGACTTCCTTGATGTTGCTTACCATTTTTTCAAACAGGGCGTCGGAGTTTGCAAGCGCAAATACCGGAACACCGTCCGTAATAAGCGATATTGTGCCGTGCTTGAGTTCTCCTGCGGCGTAAGCCTCGCAGTGAATGTAGGAAATTTCCTTGAGCTTTAACGACGCCTCCATCGAGAGCGCATAGTCAAGTCCTCTGCCGATGTAGAATACGTCGGACGCATTTTTGATCTTGTCTGCAATCTCCTTGCACTTGCCGTCAAGCTTGATAGCCTGTTTTACGGCTTCGGGAGATTTGTTGAGAAGTTCGTCCACATATTCCTTGGTCTGTGCCTCGGTAAGATATCCGTTTGCATATGCAAGGCGCAGAGCAAAGAGATACATAAGCGAGATCTGTACCGTGTATGCCTTTGTGCTGGCAACGGCGATTTCGGGACCTGCCCAGGTGTACATAACGGCGTCTGCTTCGCGTGCAATGGTAGAACCTGCAACGTTTACAATTCCGAGCGTGAATACGCCGTGTTCTTTGCAGAGTCTGAGAGCCGCAAGCGTGTCGGCAGTCTCGCCGGACTGTGAAATTATTATTGCAAGGTCTGTGGACTGTAAAATCGGGTTCTTGTATCTGAATTCCGACGCGATCTCAACGTCAACCGGAACTCTTGCAAGGCTTTCGGCTGCAAATTTTCCGACAAGACCTGCGTGCATAGCCGTGCCGCAGGCAAGAACGTGAATTCTTGTGAACTTTGAAAGTCTTTCGTCGGTCAGCGCGTCGATGCCGAAGTCAGGCATGCCGTCCTTGATTCTCGGACGCAGCGTTTTTACGATAGCATCGGGTTCTTCGTTGATCTCCTTTATCATGAAGTGGGGATAACCGCTCTTTTCGGCAGCTTCGAGATCCCACTTTGCCTCTTCGAGAGCGCGGTCGCATACCTTCATGTCGGCACCGTAGATTGTAATGCTGTCGGGTGTGACCTTGGCGATTTCGCCCTCAAATATGTGATAGTATTTTCTTGTATGCTTGAGAACAGCCGGAATGTCGGAGGCTATGTAGTTTCCGTCGTCCGATACCGCAAGAATAAGCGGACTGTCCTTGCGCGACGCGTATATTTCGCCGGGATAATCCTTGAAAATGGCGCCGAGTGCGTAAGAGCCGCGAAGCTCTGAAATGGTCTTTTTAAGTGCCTTTAACGGATCGCGTGTTTCGAGGTAATTCATGTCAAGCAGCTTTGCCGCGACTTCCGTGTCCGTCTCCGAAACAAAACCGTAGCCCTTTTCGGTGAGCGTCTTTTTGATTTCGGCATAGTTTTCGATAATGCCGTTGTGGACAATGTATACGTTTTCCGTTCCGTGAGGGTGGGCGTTGATGTCGGACGGTTCGCCGTGAGTTGCCCAGCGTGTGTGACCTATTCCGCAGTAAGATACGAGAGGTTCGGGCAGCGACGCGATCTTTTCAGCGACAGCTGCAAGACGCCCCTTTGACTTGTATACCTCAAGATCTCCGTTTTTGCCGAAAACCGCAATTCCGGCAGAGTCGTAACCCCTGTATTCGAGAGCCGAAAGACCGTCGAGAAGAAGGGGAACAGCGTTTGTTTTTCCGGTAAAACCGATAATTCCGCACATAAATATATTACTCCGTTTGCCGCACTGCCGTTTCGGGAACATGACAGCAAGCGTGCTTTATTTGTATTTTTCCGTTAAGTATTTCTGTCTTTGTTGCGCCGACAACACTTTTTGAAGCGTCATACGGATTTTTGAAACAGAAATTTCCGACAGTAACCGCACTGCCGTCAGGGCATCCGCCGAATATTCGATAACCCTGTTCCTCGTCGCCGCCGTGAACTGTTTTTCGGCGGTCGGGCGCTAAAGCATAAGACGGATAAATTCCGCTGCCTTTTATTTGATAGTTTGCGGGTTCCCGAAAAGAGCCGCAAAAATGATACCGATGTCGTTTTGATTTAACGTCAGATCTTTTTCACGATGCCCTTTTCAGCACCCTTGAATATGTGAGACTCCGGAATAAATCCGCGCACTCTCGAAAGGGGATAGACCGTGCAGCTTTTGCCGAGAACAGTACCCGGGCAAAGCACGCTGTTGCAGCCGACTTCCGTCATGTCGCCGACCATTGCTCCGAATTTTTTAAGTCCCGTTTTGACTCTTTCGCCGTTATAGTTTACGGTAACGAGAGTCTTGTCGCTTTTTACGTTGGACGTAATTGCGCCCGCACCGAGATGTGACTTGAATCCCAGAATGCTGTCGCCCACGTAGTTGTAATGCGGAACCTGAACGTTGTCGAAGAGTATAACGTTTTTAAGCTCTGTGGAGTTGCCCACAACGCAGTTTTTGCCTACGATAGCGCTGCCGCGGATAAAAGCACAGTGGCGTACCTCTGCGTTCTCGTCGATAATGCAGGGACCTGCAATATAAGCCGACGAAAAAACCTTTGCGCTTTTGGCAACCCAGATGTCCTCGCCGCGTTTCTCGAACTTTTCGGAATTAAGCGTGTTTCCGAGACGTATGATGAATTCCTTTATTTCGGGAAGCACCTGCCACGGATATTCGTGCGCACCGATAAGCTCTGCCGCAATCGTATGAGATGTGTCGTAAAGAGCCTTGTTTGTCATTTCCAATATCTTTCACCTCCTGTACACTATAATATGAAAAAACAGTCTGTGCCGCGAGTGTCAAAAACAGTAAACACCGCACACACAGACTATTATAACACATATACACGCAAATTTCAATACATATTTTCGCTTTTTGCGACAAAATATCGCATAACAATGAAAATTAATGTAAATTCAAAAGAAAATCAGTTTTTAAGGCTGTGAATAGGAGCCGGGATTCTTCCTCCGCGTCTTACGAACACTTCGCTCGAATAAGTATTTACGGGGATAACCGGGGCATAGCCGAGCAGACCGCCGAATTCAACGCTGTCGCCGGCTTTTTTGCCGTAAGCCGGAATAAGTCTTGCGGCGGTAGTCTTGGAGTTTATCATACCGATAGCGGATTCGTCCGCGATGATAGCCGAAATTGTTTCTTCGGGAGTATCGCCGGGAATTGCTATCATGTCAAGACCTACCGAGCAGACGCAGGTCATAGCTTCAAGCTTTTCAATGGTAAGCGCACCGCAGGCCGCAGCCTCGATCATACCTTCGTCCTCTGAAACGGGAATAAACGCGCCCGAAAGACCGCCGACTCTGCTTGACGCCATACTGCCGCCCTTTTTGACAGCGTCGTTGAGCATAGCCAAAGCCGCGGTAGTTCCGTGAGTGCCGCACTTTTCAAGTCCCATAGCCTCAAGTATACGCGCAACCGAGTCTCCGATAGCCGGAGTCGGAGCGAGCGACAAATCGACGATACCGAAAGGCACGCCGAGTCTTTTTGATGCTTCAACCGCAACGAGCTGTCCCATTCTTGTGACCTTGAACGCGGTTTTCTTTATGATTTCGGCAAGCTCCGTAAGAGAGCAGCTGCCTGCGCTTTCGATAGCGTGTCTTACAACGCCGGGACCGGAAACGCCGACATTAATCTCACATTCGGGTTCGCCCACGCCGTGGAACGCGCCTGCCATGAACGGGTTATCTTCGGGAACATTGGTAAACACGACAAATTTAGCGCAGCCGATAGAGCAGTCGTCCCTTGTAAGTCTTGCAAGCTCTTTTACGATATGACCGCATTTATTGATTGCGTCCATGTCGATACCTGCGCGTGTCGAGCCGACGTTTACGCTTGAGCAGACTCTTTCGGTTGAAGCGATAGCTTCGGGGACTGCCTCAAAGAAAGCGAGTTCCTTATTTGTCATGCCTTTCTGAACGAGAGCCGAGAAACCGCCGATAAAGTTAATGCCTGTTGCTGCTGCGGCTTTATCGAGAGTTTTTGCGGCGAGGATATAATCTTCTTTTGTTTTGAGACCGCCGACGAGGGAAATGGGTGTAACGGAAACGCGCTTATGAATTATCGGGATACCGTATTCCTTTTCGATATCTTCGCCGGTTTTAACGAGGTCTTTAGCGTAAGCTGTGATTTTATTATAAATATTTTCGCAGGTTTTTTCTGCGGTACCGTCCGCGCAGTCGAGCAGGGAGATACCCATGGTAATGGTTCTGACGTCGAGATGTTCCTCGCGGATCATATTAATTGTTTCGAGAATATCTTTAGTATTTATCATGATAAAGCAAAATCCTTTCGGCGGAAATTCAGATACGGTGCATGGAATTAAAAATATCCTCATGCATAGCGTGGATAACGAGACCGGTCTGTTCACCGAGGGTTTTAAGTGCGTCGGACATTTCAAAGAATTTTTTATCCTTATCATCGAGTTCGACGAGCATGATCATAGCGAAATATTCACCTATAACGCTTTGGGAGATATCAACGACATTTGCGCCGTACTCAAAGAGTTTTGCGCTTACTTTAGCGATAATACCTTTAGCGTCCTTAGCGGTGACTGTAATAACTGCTTTCATTTTTTGAAATTCCTCCGGGAAGATAATATAATTAGATTTTTATTTAGATTTATTTAGATATTATAACACGTTATTTATGGACAATCAAGGCAGAAGAGGGAAATTTTTTTCTTTTTTTTTGAGTGATGTCTGATTTGGGCTAAAAAAGATAATCCACTTCCACTTGCAGCCCTATACACCCACTTTTCGGAATCGAAAAGTGGAAAGATACTTTGTGCTTAGCTGATTTTTTTGTTTTGGGCAGAAACAGATTATTCACTGCCATATGCAACTCTATTCTCCAACTTTTCGACGGCGAAAAAGTTGCAAAAGCCGTTCGCGGCTCAAACGCCGCCGCGAAAGCGTGGCTACGTGGAGGATTTCGCCTGATGAAACCCATTTGCCCCTCCGAAAGCTCAAAAACTCTCGTTTCGCACTGTCCCTAAAACTGTGCCGCGAAATCGCCGCGCGACAGGCGCGCGGATATTGGGTTTTATACGAAGTAAAACCATTTTGGAAAGATTGTTACTTTTTATATACTCAAACAGTCAACAGGACACGCTTTCACGACCAGCTCGCCTACGGCGAGATGACTACGGCTGAATGTTAGTTTTATGTTGGGGGGAAAATGTAAAAAAGGGCGGCTGTAAAGCGCACCCTATTATTCTTCGGTTATTTCAATTTTTCCGTTTTGCTTTTCGTATTCTGCGACACATCTTTTCAGATACTGCTCAATTTCCTTGTTTGCACTTCTGCCTTCCGACTCGGCAATGTAGCGAAACTTCTGAAACAGCAAACGGTCAACTCTCAGCGTATATCTTAAAAGCTTGTTCTCCATATTTTCACCTCAATTACACCACTATGATGTTATTTTGATTAAATTATAGTGAAAATATTGCATTTTTCCGAAAGTGGTGGTATAATGACGCATATATGACGAACACTTTTTTTGCGAGAAATAAAAAAAGCACGGCTTTTACAGTGCAAAAAAGTAACATTCAGCCGTAGTCATCTCGCCGTAGGCGAGCTGGTCGGAAAGGTAAGTCCTGTTGACTGTTTGAGTATATTAAGAGTAACAATTTTGCCGGAATTGTTTTACTTCGTACAGAACCCCATATCGAGCAGTGCGGAGCATCTGCGAGCGAAGATGGCGAACTTCGGAGGTGCTGAAAAGTTTTACCGACGATAGTTTGATGTGTGGAGAAGAAGCCGCGCTTTCGCTGCGGCGTTTGAGCGGCGAACGGCTTTTGCAACTTTTTCGCCGTCGAAAAGTTGGAGAATAGAGTTGCACATGGCAGTGAATTATCTTTTTCCGCCCAAAATAAGCAACAACGGCTAAACAAAAAGTATCTTTCCACTTTTCGATTCCGAAAAGTGGGCGTATAAAGTTGCACTTTGAAGAGAATAATCCGTTTCAGCCCAAATAATCCGCACCTATATTCCTCTGTTTCTCACTTCGTGGTGTCGCGTATCTGTATAGCCCCGTGCTTTTCTTCGTACCTCTCTATCTCGTTCCTTATTAAAATCAGTATCTCGCTGTTGGCACTTCTGCCCTCGTAATCTGCAATAACGTGTAATTTGTCAAGCATTTTTTCGTCTATTCGTATTGATAAATTCTTGATAGCCATAAAAGCACCTCTGTTACTGTTGTCTGGAAAAAAGAAAGTCAAAAGAAACGCCTAAAATTTTAGTGATCGCGTCTAACTCAATGTCCGTTACCGCACGCTGCCCGTTTTCTATTCTTGAAATTGAACCTCTGCACGTGTATACCGCAAGTAATTCAAGCTTTTCGGATAACTGCTTTTGACTTAACCCCGATTTTATCCTTGCTTCTTTTATTTTCTTTCCGGTTATATTGACATTGTTTGAATCAATAATTCTTTTCATTTTTTATACCCTATGTCTTGATTTTGGACAATATTAGTGTATAATAAATGTTGAAATATTATGTCCTACCAATAGGACAAAAAGAGGTGTTTTAGTTGAAAGTTGCAGTCATAGGCTCCCGTGGTATTACCCAAGTTGACCTTTCTCCGCTGATTCCCGAAGAAACAGATGAAATTGTCTCCGGCGGCGCGTGCGGCGTTGATTTTCTGGCAAAAGAATACGCGCAGTCTCACGGTCTTAAATATACCGAGTTCCTGCCGGAATATAAGCTGTACGGCAGAGCGGCGCCGATCGTCCGTAATAAACTTATCGCGGCTTATGCCGATCAGGTCGTCGCAGTCTGGGACGGCGAATCGAGAGGTACACGTTTCGTCATTCATTTCTGCCGTAAAATCGGCACTCCCTGCAGAACTTATATCGTCTAAGCTGTTGATTTTTTCCTTTTCGCGTGTTATTATATTGTTGAAAAAATAAAATTCCGGAGCGTGATTTCTTGAATAACGATTATTCTTTCGGCTCGCCCTCCTATACCGAACGTCTGGTAAAGGTAAAAGCCGATAAAAAATTTGCCGCATTGCGTGTGCTTGCCGTAGCTGTCGCTGTTGCCGCGGCTGCCGCAGTCTGCGTTTTCCTTTATTCGCTTGTCCAGCTTTGCCTTGTCTGGATCGCCGTGGTCGCAGCGTTCTGCTATATGGCGCTTACTTTTACGAAAAGAGAATTTGAATATATTGTCTGCGACGGAAACCTTGAAATTTCCTGTATATACGGTAAACGTGTAAGACGTAAGGTTTTCGACGCCGATATTAAGTCCGCATATAAAATCTCGCGTTTTGATGAGATTAACCCTGAAAATTCTTCACGGAACCTCGATTCTTTGCTTTTCGCCTGCGATAAAGACGACGAAAACGCATATATCGCAATGTTTCATGATGATAAAAGCAAAAAACGCGGCGTTTTGCTCTCCTGCGATGAGAAAATGCTTAAAAGCCTGAAATTTTATAATAAATCCGCGTTTGATTTTTCAAAAATCTCTTGACAAAATACGGAATTTATAATATTATATCTGTAAATAAAATACTTTTCCGGACAAAGGGGAGTAGCGGCCGCTTCAATTTGCGGAGCTTTTGCGTCAGTACGGGTGCTTTGTCGGCACTCCGCATAAGTTTTAAATCAGCGAGACTTTTGCATCGTCTTTTTATGTCGGTGCGAAGGTCTTTTTTGTTTGCCGCGGCTGTCCTTTTGCAGGGAAAAGAAACGGAGGAAAATAAATGCAGACTCTTTTTGCAAACATCTTTAATTTTGAGTGGCAGATGGCTGTCATGTGGGCGGTCGGAGCATTGCTCATCTACCTTGCAATTGCTAAGGAAATGGAACCGTCGCTGCTTTTGCCTATGGGATTCGGAACAATACTCGTAAATCTTCCGCTTTCGGGCGCTGTCACACAGGGAACGACGGAGGGACCGCTTACTGTGCTTTTTGACGCCGGAATCGCAAACGAGCTGTTTCCGCTGCTGCTCTTTATTGGAATCGGCGCGATGATCGACTTTACGCCGCTGCTGTCAAACCCAAAGCTGTTTCTTTTCGGCGCTGCGGCTCAGTTCGGCATATTCTTTACGCTTTCGGCTGCCTGTCTTCTGGGCTTTGACTTAAAGGACGCTGCAAGCGCCGCCGTGATAGGCGCTGCCGACGGACCTACTTCGATATTCGTCGCAAACTATTTTAACAGTAAGTATATGGGCGCGATTCTTGTCGCTGCATATTCGTATATGGCGCTTGTTCCGATAGTTCAGCCGCCCGTCATACGCGCGATAACCACCAAAAAGGAACGCCTTATCCGTATGCCTTACGCGAAAAGCGGAGTTTCAAAGCCGGTAAAGATACTGTTCCCGATAATAGTTACGGTCATTGCAGGACTTATATCTCCGGCGTCGGTTGCACTTGTCGGATTTCTCATGTTCGGAAATCTTCTTCGCGAATGCGGAGTGCTTGACAGCCTTTCTGATACGGCGCAGAAGGTTCTTGCAAACCTCATTACCATTATACTCGGTCTTACCGTTTCGTCAAAAATGTATTACGGCGACTTTCTCAAGAAAGAAACGCTGCTTATACTCGGACTCGGACTTGTGGCGTTTGTGTTCGATACCGTCGGAGGAGTGCTGTTTGCAAAGGTCATAAACCTGTTTTCCAAGAATAAGATAAACCCGATGATAGGCGCATGCGGAATTTCGGCGTTTCCTATGTCGGCGCGTGTCGTCAATAAAATGGGACTCAAGGAAGATCCGCAGAATTTTTTGCTTATGCACGCCGTAGGTGCAAACGTTTCTGGACAGATAGCGTCCGTTATTGCCGGCGGTCTTGTCATAAAGCTGGTTGAGGACGCACTGAAGCTTGTCTGAAACTAAGAGAGGAGATATAATAATGAATATACAGGCATTTTTGGATTCGCTGCCCATAATGGGTTACGGAATGGCGGGAATATTTATAGTAATCGGCGTTATCGCAGTGTGCGTTGCCGTGCTTTCAAAGATTTTCCCGAATAAACAGTAATACTTAAAAATATATTTTCCGCACCGAACGTAATTGCCGTAACGGTTTTGCTCTCAGTTAAGCCGTGCGCGATGTCACGCGGTGCGGATTCTTTTCGCTTTTCATCTCTGTCCGGCTGTTGCAGTCGGAGCGGGCGAGTGCCGAAAAAGCATTTTTGTACGGTGCAAAACGTATATTTATTTTGCACAAAATCCATACTGTCTTTCGGGCGCTTTTTAACAACGCGGACAATGCCGCGGCAAAATGCCTGATATTAACATATTGTTTACAAATTATTAATCAAATAGTGCAGAATTTGAAGGTAAACAATGGTACATTTATCACGTTAGCACTCGAAGGGCATGAGTGCTAAACACAAACGAAAGCGCAGAGATGAGGAATTATGGATTTAAACGAACGTAAGATGCGTATACTTAAATCAATAATTGACGAGTATATAGATAAGGGCGAGCCGGTCGGTTCAAAGCGCCTTGTCGAGTACGGAAATATCTCGCTTTCGCCTGCGACGATCAGAAACGAGATGAGCGAGCTTGAGGAGATGGGCTATCTTGATAAGCCGCATACCTCGGCAGGCAGAATCCCGTCGGACGCGGCATACAGAATATATGTCGAAAAGCTTATGGAAAGCTACCGTCTTAACGTAGAAGAACTTGAACTGCTCAATGAGCTTACGAGATATAAGAAAGACGAGCTTGACAAACTGCTTGAAAGAGCGGGCAAGGTCTTTTCCGAGATAACGCACTGCGCGTCGCTTTCGCTTATGAGACCGTCGGGCAACGATTCGGTCGCAAGATACGACGCAATGAAGATAGACGACGAGAGTTTTCTCCTCGCAATGGTTCTGCCGGACGGAAGCGTTAAGAGCGAGCATATAAAGACCGGCATAAAGATAGACGAAAACGATATAGAAGCCGTAAAATCGGCACTCAACAAGCGGCTTTGCTTGGTATCGTTAAGCAATGTTCCGCTGCCGGAGATACTGGGACTTGAGAGAGATTTCGGACGGCTTTCGTTCTTAGCAAATACCGTGGTGCGCAAGATATACGTAAGCGTATGCGGCGAAAGCAAGGATATAAAGGTCGAGGGAATTTCAAATCTGCTGTCCTATCCGGAATTTACCGATATAGACAGGGTGCGCGGAATACTTAATTTTATCGAAGAAAGACAGGATTCCATAAAGGAAGTGCTTGACAGCAGCGAAACCGAAAATCTTGACGGAGCTGCCGAAAAAGATAATCCGCAGACGCAGAATCACGGCGGACTCAAAATATATATCGGTGACGAAAACAAGATTGCCGGGCTGTCGGACGCGAGCGTTGTGTTCTGTTCGCTGCCGGTAGGCGACGGCAAGGACGCGGTTATCGGAATACTTGGTCCGAAACGTATGGATTACAGAAAAGTCGTTTCGGCGCTTCGCGTATTTGCGCACAATCTCGAAAGCGGAACGCAGGAGAACGAAAAGAAACTTCCCGAGGCAAACACATAGCGGTCTTGCCGCAATATTTTAATAGCCCGGCGTTTTATCCGGTCTGAAAGGAAAAGTGCATAATGGCAGAAAACAAGAATACGGAAAATATTGAACAGAACCTTGATGAAGAGCTTGCCGGAAAGGACGAGGCGCAGAGGGCCGAAGAAGAGTCCGAAACTAAGGACTCCGAAAAAACGGGCAAGGCTTCAAGAAAGGAAAAATTAGCGCATAAGGAGCTTGAAGAAAAGCAGAAACAGATAGATGAGCTGAAAGCAAAGCTCAAAGAGGACGACGATAAGTATATGCGTCTGTTCGCGGAATACGATAACTTCAGAAAACGCGCGCAGAAAGAAAAAGATTCGATGTATACGGAGGGCATATGCGACGGCGTAGAAAAGCTGCTTGCGGTTCTCGACAATCTTGAAAGAGCAGCCGCAGTCGATCCCGAAAGCACCGACGCAAAGAGCGTTATCGACGGCGTTGTAAAGACTCTCGATCAGGCAAAAGAGGTTTTCAAATCTCTCGGAGTCGAAGAAATACCGGCAAGCGGAGAAAAGTTCAACCCCGAACTTCATAACGCGGTAATGCATGAGGACAATCCGGAGCTTGACGAAAACGTCGTGTCCGATGTGTTCATGAAAGGCTATCGCCGCGGAGATAAAATCATAAGACACTCGGTGGTCAAGGTCGTAAACTGAGAGCACTGCGTATCATAAAATAATTCAGTTAAAAATTTTCATTATATACGGAGGAAACAATCATGGGAAAGATTATAGGAATTGACTTAGGTACAACAAATTCATGCGTAGCCGTTTACGAAGGCGGCGAACCTGTCGTAATAGCAAATGCAGAGGGCGCGAGAACCACACCGTCCGTAGTCGCTTTTTCAAAGACCGGCGAAAGAATGGTAGGTCAGGTTGCTAAGCGTCAGGCAATTACCAACCCCGACAGAACAATTATTTCGATAAAGAGAGATATGGGTACCGACAGAAAGATCCATATCGACGACAAGACTTATACGCCTCAGGAAATATCCGCGATGATACTTCAGAAACTCAAGAGCGACGCCGAAGCTTATCTCGGTCAGCCCGTTACCGAAGCCGTTATCACCGTTCCGGCATATTTCTCGGACGCACAGCGTCAGGCAACCAAGGACGCAGGTAAAATCGCGGGACTTGACGTAAAGAGAATCATCAACGAGCCGACGGCAGCCGCGCTTGCATACGGCGTAGATAAGGAAAACGCACAGAAGATACTCGTATTCGACCTCGGCGGCGGTACGTTCGATGTATCCATACTCGATATTGAGGACGGCGTAATCGAAGTTCTTGCAACAGCCGGCAATAACAGACTCGGCGGCGATGACTTTGATGAAAGAATCATGAATTACATGGCTGATACTTTCCAGCAGACCGACGGCATCGACCTCAGAAAAGACCGTATGGCGCTCCAGAGACTCAAGGAAGCCGCAGAAAAGGCTAAGATCGAGCTTTCCGGTATGACCAGCACTAATATCAACCTCCCGTTCATTACTGCCGACGCAACAGGCCCTAAGCACTTCGATATGACTCTTACACGTGCAAAGTTCGATGAGCTTACCGCAGACCTTGTTGAAAAGACCATGGGTCCGACAAAGCAGGCGCTTGCAGATTCCGGACTTTCGGCGTCTCAGATAGATAAGGTTCTCCTTGTAGGCGGATCTTCAAGAATACCCGCAGTACAGGAAGCCGTAAAGAAATTTATCGGCAAAGAGCCGTTCAAGGGCATTAACCCCGATGAATGTGTTGCAATAGGCGCGGCAATTCAGGGCGGCGTTCTCAGCGAGGACGTAAAGGGCGTGCTTCTTCTCGACGTAACTCCTCTTTCGCTTGGTATTGAAACTCTCGGCGGCGTATGCACAAAGATGATCGAGAGAAATACCACAATACCTGTAAAGAAGAGCCAGATATTCTCCACGGCAGCAGATAATCAGCCGTCCGTTGAGATCCATGTTCTCCAGGGCGAGCGTGAAATGGCAGCCGACAATACGACTCTCGGACGTTTCATACTCGACGGTATTCCCGCAGCTCCCAGAGGAGTTCCTCAGATCGAAGTTACCTTTGATATTGACGCAAACGGTATCGTAAACGTTACCGCAACCGATAAGGGCACCGGCAAGGAACAGCATATTACTATTACATCTTCCACCAACATGAGCAAGGATGATATAGATAAGGCAGTCAAGGACGCCGAAAAGTATGCCGAAGAGGATAAGAAGAAGAAGGAAGCCGTAGACGTAAAGAATCAGGCTGAGAGCGTTATTTTCCAGACCGAAAAGGCACTCGGTGAACTCGGCGATAAAGTTACCGAGGATGAAAAGAAGCCTATAAACGAAAAGCTTGAAGCGCTCAAGAATACCGTTAAGACCGGTTCTACCGATGAGATCAAGGCAGCTACCGAGGAGCTTTCAAAGGCGTTCTATGCAATAAGCGAAAAGCTTTACGCACAGAATAATCCCGGCGGAGCAAACGGCGCACAGGGCACACCTAACGGCGGAGTAAATCCGGACGGTACCGTAAACGGCGACTTTGAGGACGCCGACAATAAATAAAATAGCGTAAATAAGCGGCAGGGCAGGGGCAGAGTGTTAAAATCCGTTCCTGTCCCGGCTGTTTTTGTAAAGGATAATATTTATGGCTGAAAAAAGAGACTATTATGAGGTGCTTGGATTAAGCAAGGGTGCAAGCGACGACGAAATAAAAAAGGCGTTCAGAAAGCTTGCCAAGAAATATCACCCCGACCTTAATCCCGGCGATAAGGAAGCCGAACAGAAATTCAAAGAGGTAAACGAGGCTTACAGCGTGCTTTCCGACGCGGATAAAAAGTCAAAGTATGACAGATTCGGTCACGCGGGTGTCGATCCGAGCTACGGACAGGGCGGCGCAGGCGGCGGATTCTCCGGCGGATTTTCGGATTTCGGCGATATAGGAGATGTGTTCTCCAGCTTTTTCGGCGGCGGATTTTCGGGCGGAGGTTTCGGAGGCTCGTCGTCAAGGGCAAATAATGCGCCGAGAAAAGGTCAGGACCGTCAGGCAAGCGTTCAGATAACCTTTGAGGAAGCCGCATTCGGCTGTAAAAAGGAAATAAGCTTTACGCGTATAGAAACCTGTCCCGATTGTTCCGGCAGCGGTGCGGCAAAGGGCACAAGTCCCGAAACCTGTCCTGCCTGCAACGGTTCCGGTACGGTTACGACGCAGCAGAGAACGCCTCTCGGAGTGTTCCGCTCACAGCATCAGTGCGACAGATGCGGCGGTAAGGGTAAGATAGTCAAGAACCCGTGTCCGACTTGCTCAGGCAGCGGATTTGTAAGAAAGAATAAACGCCTTAACGTAAATATTCCTGCCGGTATTGACGACGGTCAGAGTATATTGCTTTCCGGACAGGGTGATGCAGGACGTAACGGCGGTTCAAACGGCGATGCTTATGTTACCGTAAGCGTTAAAAAACATAAAATTTTCGAGCGTGACGGAGTTAATATCTATTGCAAAGTCCCGATCACGTTCGCTGAAGCTGCACTCGGCGCGACAATTAAGGTCCCGACGCTTGAGGGTGAAATTGATTATCAGATTCCCGAAGGTACTCAGACCGGTAAGGACTTTACGCTTAAAAACAGAGGTATTACCGAAATAAACGGCTCAAGACGCGGCGATCTCTGCTTTACCGTTGAAGTCGAAGTTCCTAAAAATCTTAATGCAAAACAAAAAGACCTCCTCAGACAGTTCGCCGAAACCTGCGGTGAAAAAAATAACGTCCAGAAGAAAAAATTTTCCGACGTAGTTAAAAACATCTTTAACTTGTAAGAAGTACGCGCAAAAGAGTACGCGCTTTCTTTGTTAAAAAGAAAGCTGCAAAGAAAACGGCAGCCCTTAAATAAGAAAAAGGCTATGGGATACTCTGTGCCGCCAGCTTATACCGTTCGCAGTCGAACAGCAGGACTGCGAACTCAAATCTAAACGGGTGCGTGAGCAAGCTATGGAAACATAGTGCGAAGTATAACTTGATAAAATTAAACTCTGTGCATTGTTAAATACTTTGCACAGAGTTTTTTACTATACATAAAAGTAGAATTTGAACCAAATTTCTTGCCGATAGGCAAGCTGGGCGCAAAAACGAGTCCTGTTGACTGTTAGAAAATATAAAAAATAACCCTTGCTTTCGCAAGGGTCAAAGTTTGTACAAACCCAATTATCGAGCAGTGTGGAGCATCTGCGAGCGAGGATAGAGAATTTCGGAGGTGCTGAAAAGTTTTACCGACGATAGGCTGATGCGTGGAGAAGAAGCCGCGCTTTCGCTGCGGCGTTTGAGCGGCAAAAATCTTTTGATTTACACTCTTTAGAGCGCCACTTTTTCGATTCCGAAAAGTGGGCGTATAAAGTCGCACTTTGAAGAAAGTACCCTGTTTCCGCCAAAAACAACCCAAAATCAGCGAAGCACAAGTGTACTTTCCGATTTACATTCTCGCTTCGAGTTCTTTTCTTTTCTTTTCGTTTTCTTCGCCGGGCTTGCCGAGAAGAGCAAACATGTTCTTCTTGTATGCCTCAACGCCGGGCTGGTTGAACGGATTTACTCCGAGAATGTAACCCGATGCGGCGCACGCAAGTTCAAAGAAGTAAACAAGATAACCGTAGTCGTATTCGTCTCTTGACGGTACTTCAAGTACAATGTTCGGAACGTTTCCGTCGGTGTGTGCAAATACGGTTGCAAGATAAGCCTTCTTGTTGGCCTCGTTAAGTTCGTGACCGGAAAGGAAGTTGAGGTTGTCAACGTTGTTGGGATCGTTGGGGATTACAACGCTTGCGTTCTGCTTGTCAATGTCAACGACTGTTTCAAATATAATTCTTCTGCCTTCCTGTACAATCTGACCGAGAGAATGGAGGTCTGTGGAGTAAATTACCGACGCCGGGAATAAACCCTTGCCGTCCTTGCCTTCGCTTTCGCCGAAGAGCTGTTTCCACCACTCGTTCATGTACTGATAAGCAGGCTCGTAGCAAGCCATTATTTCAACGCTCTTGTCTTTTCTGTAAAGCGCGTTTCTGAGAACGGCATATTTGTACGCGTCGTTCTTTTCAATGTCGCATACCGAAAGCTCCTTGTAAGCGTCGGCAGCGCCTCTCATTATTTCGTCAATGTCGCAGCCGGCAACCGCAATCGGAAGAAGTCCGCACGCAGTCAGTACAGAGTAACGTCCTCCTACATTGTCCGGAATTACAAACGTTTCGTAGCCGGACTTGTCGGAAAATTCTTTAAGAGTTCCGCGAGCCTTGTCGGTGGTCGCGAAAATTCTTTCCTTTGCGCCGTCCTTGCCGTACTTCTTTTCGAGAAGTTCGCGGAAAATTCTGAACGCTACGGCAGGCTCGGTAGTTGTGCCCGACTTTGAAATAACGTTTACGCAGATGTCCTTGCCCTCGCACATTTTAAGGGTTTCGGAAAGTGCGGACGGGCTTATCGAGTTGCCTATGAAGAATATCGAAGGCGTGTCTTTTTCGAGAAGATTGTAGTTGGGCGACTTGATGTATTCTATCGCCGCACGCGCGCCGAGATATGAACCGCCGATACCGATTACAACCAGAACGTCGCACATTCCCTGAATTCTCTTTGCGGCAGCCTTGATTCTCGCGAATTCTTCCTTGTCGTAGTCAACGGGAAGAGAGTGCCAGCCGAGAAAATCCGCGCCTTCGCCGCTCTTGTTTATGATTTTTTCGTGAGCGTCCTTGAGAGCCGGAATAAGAGCCTCTATATCACTGTCCGATACGAACTTTTTGACAAATTTGTCGTTACACTTAATAGCCATGGTAAAATTACCTCCATTTTTGTTTCAACCTAATTATACCCCCCACTTATATACAATACAATGTCATTTTGTGACGTATTTTGTAATATTTATGCCTATCTTACGGAAACGCTCTCTTTTATTAGCCTTGAAAGTATATCAGGAAACGACAGTTTTGCGACGTTTCCCGACGCCGTAACGGGAATTTTTGCTATTTCTTTGCCGCCGACGCTGTATGAAACGTATCCGACGCTTTGTCCTTTTGTAACGGGCGCGGCTAATTTTTTTTCGAGAACGGCATTGCTTTCAACGTCCTTTTCTTTGCCTTTCGGCAGTAACAGAGGCTTGTTTTCGCACTTTATCCTGACGTTTTGCTTTGTTCCGCAGGTAACGGGAAGAGTTTTAGCAATATTGATTTCGGGCGTGTAAAGACAGAAGTTTGCAAATCCGTAGTCAAGCAGCTTTTTTGCGTCCTGAAAGCGTTTGTCCGAAGTCGGGCCTTTCATGACCGTGGCTATAAGCTGCATATCTCCGCGCTTTGCCGTCGCTGAAAGACAGTACAGGGCGCTTGACGTAAAGCCGGTTTTCATTCCGTTTGCACCGTTGTAGAAACGTATGAGTTTGTTTGTGTTTGAAAGCCCCATGGCACCGTTTCTGAGCGTGTCTGTCCAGATCGTTGTGTAGTCAAAGATTATTTCGTGCTTTAACAGTTCTCTTGTCATAAGCGCAATGTCGTGAGCCGTTGTGTAGTGGTTTTCGACGGGAAGACCGGTGCAGTTTGAAAAGTGCGTGTTTTCCATGCCGAGCTGTTCTGCACGCTCGTTCATTCTGGCAACAAATGTTTCCTCGCTGCCGGCAAGATGTTCAGCCATTGCCACCGTGCAGTCGTTCGCGCTTGCTACGGCTATTGCCTTTAGCATATCGTTTACTGAGAGAGTTTCGCCGGGTTCAAGCCAGATCTGTGAGCCGCCCATGCTTGCGGCGTGCGCACTTCCCGTAACTCCGTCGTCAAGCTTTATGTCACCGTTGTCAAGCGCCTCCGTTATCAGCAATAACGACATTATCTTTGTGACAGATGCAGGCTCAAGCCTTTCGTCGGAATTCTGTTCGTAAAGTATCTCGCCCGTCGACGCCTCCATAAGACACGCCGATTCGCAGCTTATTTCAAGCACCGCACCCGACGCCGCAGCCTGAATGTCCTCTCTTATAACGCTTTTTTCAATGTCTGCGGCACTTATTTTGACAAATCCCATGCAAGCCGCGCAGAGCAGAAATGCAAGTACCCTGCGAAATTTATTTTTCATGCTGATTACCTCCGCATTCAATTTTGTTTACGTTAATAAATATTTGCAAAACAAGCCCGAAATATTCCCAAAAGCTGAAAATTATGCTGTAACCGCAAGCATTGTTTTTGATTTTTGCCGTGTATCGGGGACGGCTTTTGCCGCAAATGCGCGGAATGTGTTTATTTTGTTAAAAAAAATAAAATCCATGGTAAACAATGGCGGAAATTAAATAAATACGGAAATAATTGTGATAAAATATATGTTTGTGATATATTTGAAGAAGTCAGAGGTTATTTTATGATAAGAAATGATTTGAGAAACATCGCGATAGTTGCCCATGTTGACCACGGCAAGACGACGCTTGTTGACGAAATGTTAAAGCAGAGCGGAACTTTCAGAACAAACGAAGTCGTCGAGGACAGAGTTATGGACTCCAACGACCTTGAAAGAGAACGCGGAATTACGATCCTCGCCAAAAACACGTCCATTGTTTACAAGGATATCAAGATAAACGTTGTAGACACTCCCGGACACGCGGATTTCGGCGGAGAAGTAGAGCGTATACTCAAAATGGTAAACGGCGTACTGCTTTTGGTTGACGCATTCGAGGGTACAATGCCGCAGACAAGATTCGTTCTTCAGAAGGCTCTTGAACTTGGTCACAAGGTTATAATCGTCGTAAACAAGGTTGACAGACCGGGTGCGCGTCCGCTTGAAGTTGTGGACGAGGTTCTCGAACTCCTCATTTCTCTTGACGCAACAGACGAACAGCTTGACAGCCCCGTAGTATTCTGCTCCGGCAGAAACGGCACGGCTTCCCTTGCACCCGATATGCAGGAGGAGAACCTTATTCCGCTGTTTGATACTATTATAAATCATATTCCGGCGCCCGAAGTTGACGAAACCGGAAAAGCTCAGATGCTTGTATCGTCGATAGACTACAACGAGTATGTCGGAAGAATTGCGACCGGCAGAATAGAACGCGGCGTTTTCAACAAGAACATGAACGTAACCGTCTGCCACCATCACGAGCTTCACGATCCCTACAATTCAAAGATAGTAAACCTCTTTACGATAGACGGACTCAAGCGTGTTCCCGTTGACAGCGCAACGGCAGGCGATATTGTCTGCGTATCGGGTATCGAAAACGTAACTATCGGAGATACTCTCTGCGACCCGAGCGCACCGGAGGCGCTTCCGTTTGTAAAGATTTCCGAGCCTACACTTGAAATGACTTTCCTTGTAAACGATTCTCCTTTTGCGGGAACGGAGGGCAAGTTCTGCACCTCGCGTCATCTGCGCGCACGTCTTTACAAGGAGCTGTTGAAGGACGTATCGTTAAGAGTTGAGGACACAGATACGACAGAGGCGTTCAAGGTCATGGGCAGAGGCGAAATGCATCTTTCGATTCTCATAGAAACCATGCGCCGCGAAGGCTACGAATTCCAGGTCAGCGCGCCTAAGGTTCTGTTCAAGGAAGAAAACGGCGTGAAAATGGAGCCTATGGAAGAGGTTTCATGCGACGTTCCTCAGGAATACATGGGTTCGGTTATTGAAAAGCTCGGCGCGAGAAAAGGCGAGATGATAGACATGACGCCGCGCGGAGACAGAATGCACATTGTATTCCACATTCCGACGAGAGGTCTTTTCGGATACAGAAACGAATTTCTTACCGACACGCGCGGAGAGGGCATTATAAACTCAATATTCTTCGGCTACACGCCTTACAAGGGTGAGATTGCAAAGCGCACCACCGGTTCTCTTGTTGCTTACGAAACCGGAAAAACAACGTCCTACGGTATTTACAACGTTCAGGACAGAGGCACGATGTTTGTTGTGGCGTCGCAGGAGGTTTACGAAGGTCAGATAGTCGGCGAAAGCGCAAAGACGGACGATATTGTAGTAAACGTATGCAAGAAGAAGCACATGACTGCGGTTCGTTCTTCGGGTGCGGACGAGGCTCTCAGGCTTGTAACTCCGAAGATTCACAGCCTTGAAGAGGCGATAGAGTTTATCAACGACGACGAGCTTATCGAGGTAACTCCGAAGTCGATTCGTCTGAGAAAGGCTATTCTCAACAACGTAAACCGCGCAAAGGCTAACGCGAAGAAGTAAGCTGCACTGCGGCTAGGTGGCTTTTTGGGGGGTGGCGGAAACTGATTATCCACTTCTATGTGCAACCCTATACACCCACTTTTCGGAATCGAAAGAGTGGGCAAAAGATTTTCGCCGCTCAAACGCCGCCGCGAAAGCGCGGCTACGTGGAGGATTTCGCTTACCGTAATAATGTACGCCTCCGAAATCTCAAAAAATCCTCGTTTTGCATTGTCCACAAGGCTGTGTTGCGAAATCGCCGCGCGACAGGCGCGCGGATGGGGCTGGTTTCTAAATATAGTTTTAGTTGATACAGTTCAACTTTTATGCCATGTCACGCTGCGGTCTGCGTAAACTGTGTTTTAGGCTAAAAAATGCAATTTTTACGCGTTATTACGCAGTCAACAGGACTTATTTTGCGCCCAGCTTGCCTATCGGCAAGAAACCCGGTTCAAATTCTACTTTTATGTATAGAAAAACTCTGTGCAAAGTTGTATAACAATGCACAGAATTATTTTTATTTGCTTATACTTCGTACTATGTTTCCATAGCTTGCTTTGGCACCTGCTCAGAATTGAGTCAGCCGCCTGCTTTTTGGTGGCTGACGGTACAGGCTGGCGGCACAGAGTATCCACAATTTTGTTCTTGTTTAAGGGCTACGAAAGTTCTTTGTTCACACTCTTTAGAGCGCTCAGCTTTCTTTCAAGAAAGCGCGTACCCTTCGGCGCGTATTTTTATTTCCGGTCAGTTTTTGAAAGCGCTGCCGGCTTTTACGAAAGCGGTTTTAATGGGGAGATAGATGGCACAGGCGATAACAAGACCGCCGACAGCCTGAATAGTGTTGCCGGGAATACTGCCGAGAGCGCCGATAAATCCGTAACCGAGGAAAGCAGATTCACAGAGATAATAGCCGCCGACCATGATAACTTCCGCTGCGAGTGCGGAAACAGCTCTTGCTGCAAAATTGTCCTTGCCGAAAGCCTTATGTATAAAGAACGCGGCAACCGCCATGAGTCCTTTGACGATAAATGTCACAGGCACATAAGTCGTGTATCCGAGAAACAGGTCTGTAAGAGCCGAACCGATACCTGCTGCGGCAAAGCCGTAAACCGGGCCGAGCAGCCAGCCTGAGAGCAGAACAATAACGTCGCCGAGGTTCATGTATCCGCCGGTCGCGCTTATCGGAACGTGTATCATCGTAGCCGCAGCGCAGATTGCCGCGAACATAGCTGCTACACATATTTTTCTTACACGGTTGTTTTTTTCATTGTTTTTCATTTTTCTCACCTTTCTTTTTAACCATGTTTTGCTTTTTAAACTCACTCGGGGTAAGTCCGCATTCGCGTTTGAAACACTGCGTAAAATACGCCTGAGATGAAAACTCCATTGATTCGCTTATAGCGGAAACCGGGACGTTCTGCAATAATTTCATTTTTGCCAACTCAATTCTCATGTTCAGAAAATGCCTGCCGACGCCGTGACCGGTAAATTCGTTGAAAATGCCTTTAAGTACCGTCAGGCAAACGCCGCACTGATGGGCAATCTGTTCGACAGTAAGATTCTTGTTTCTGTTTTCACGCATGAAATTTATAGCCTGATTGTATATGAACGACTTTTTTCCGGCGCTGAAAACGGGTATGTCGTTGCTGCGTATTATGCGGTATAATAATGCCTCGAACAGCTTTTTTGTGGAGAAATTGTACTTTTCAAAATCATAGCTCGCATTTGTAAACGCACTGTTCTGAGCTTCAAGCTCAGAAAGTATAAGATTCATCAGTATAAGATCGTTTCCGCGCAGAACCGCAGTCTTTGCCTTGCCCGTGATCTCAAGGCTGTCGCTTTTGAAGTGTATGTTTATGTACTCCGTGCCGTCCGACAGCGTTCTTTCGCGGTGAAATGCATACGGCTCGCATAACAGACAGTCGCCGGGGCTCATTATGAGGATAATGTTCTCGTATGTCACCTCAAGACTGCCGTTTATTACGAATTTGAACTCTCTGTCTGCGTGCGTATGACCGTCAAAAACATAACCGGCGGGACGTGCAAAATGATAAAATTTTAAGATTTCGTTAACAACGACTTCTTTTCCCATTATTCATTTCCTTTTTTGTGTCCGAAATATAAAAATATACGTCTGAAAACGGATTTACAAATGTGTTTTTATGATTATAATATAAATAAAGTCATGTGTCAATGAATATGAGGAGGAAAAATAAAATGTTACATAATATCAAAATGTACGAAAAAGAATGCTTTTGGGGAGGAACGACGGCAAGGGGCTGTGACAACCCGATAGACCGAAACAGCGAGTACGCTGAGGACTTTCGCAAGAAATGTGTAAATCAGACCATGCCGTTATTTCTTTCAAATAAGGGCAGATATATCTGGTGTGATAAACCCTTTAAGGTTGATATAAAAGACGGAGTTATAAGCATTGAAACGGACGGGGAGCTTGAGGTTGCACAAGCCGGAAATACGCTGAAAGAAGCATATCTTGCTGCAATGAAAAAGCATTTTCCGTTCGATGGCAAAAAGCTGCCGGAAGAGTTTTTTACGACGGCGCAGTATAACTCCTGGATGGAGTTTACGTATTTCCCGACGCAGAAAGGATTGCTTGAATACGCACATGATATAATTGATAACGGATTTGAACCTGGTATATTTATAATAGACGAAGGCTGGCACGGAAGATATGGCGACTGGGAATTTGACGCGGCTCGATTTCCGAATCCCAAGGCTATGGTTGACGAACTGCATAAGCTCGGATTTAAAGTGATGCTCTGGGTTGTTCCGCTTGTAACGGCAGACGGATACGATTTTGTTATGAATATAAGACCCGATCTCAATAAGCGCGGCGACGCAAAGGAAATATTCCTTCGCACAAAGAACGGTCAGCCCGCAATAGTAAACTGGTGGAACGGAAGATCCGCAATTCTCGATTTCAGAAAACAGTGCGATGCCGATTTTCTTGACAGGCAGCTCAAACATCTTATAAACGACTACGGCGTTGACGGTTTTAAATTTGACGGCGGATCCGTCGGAATGTACCATAGCGGAAACGTAATAAACGGTCCCGTCAGAGATGACCACGACGCTCACGCCATGAATATTGCATGGAATGAGTTTGGAAGAAAATATGAGTATCATGAATACAAAGATACATATCTCGGTGCAGGCAAAAACTGTATACAGAGACTTTGCGACAGGGGACACCGGTGGGAAAACGGCGGCATAGACACGCTTATTCCATGCTCGGTAATGCAGGGGCTTATGGGTACGCCGTTTATCTGTCCGGATATGATAGGCGGCGGAGAATGGTCGCACGCAGAAGGGAAGAATTTTGTAATAG
Source organism: uncultured Eubacteriales bacterium (assembly GCA_934446675.1). GTDB lineage: Bacteria > Bacillota > Clostridia > Oscillospirales > CAG-382 > UMGS1387. The sequence continues at coordinate 27,196 of CAKSEL010000004.1, read as the reverse complement.
ATGAGGAACTTTTTATAAGAATGGCGCAATGCTCTGCGCTTTGTCCCATGATGCAGTTTTCGTGGGCGCCGTGGAGAGTGCTGTCTGAAAACGGACTCAAAGCCGTAAGAAACGCGGCAATGCTCCATAAAAAGTTTGCACCTTATATTATGCAGCTTGTGAATAAGTGCGAAACCGATGGAGAACCTATTTTGCAAAACCTTGAATATAACTGTCCCGGACACGGATTTGAATATGTAAAAGATGAGTTTATGCTCGGGAAAGATATACTTGTCTGCCCGTCCGTCGTCAAGGGAGAACGCGAAAAGACAGTCGTATTCCCGCAAGGTACATGGATTGACGAAAACGGACGCGAATATGAGGGACTTACGGTATGCAAGGTCGAGTCTCCTCTCGAAAAACTGCTTTGGTTTAAGAAAAAAGCGTAAGCGAGGTTTTAAAATTTCATATGACGGCTTCTTGCCGTAAAACACAGCCCGGTACGTATTAAAAAGCGTGCCGGGTATTTTTGTTTGGAAGTTTTTGAAAAAAAGTTCCCGACTTTACATAATATTTTCATACAAGTCACAAAAAATTCTTATCTTTTGTCGGAAACCACTTGCAAAATGCCTGCCGCTATATTATAATATTAACCGTAGTGGGGCAAAAAAGCTTAAATTGGATTAAAAAGGATTAAAATTACAGTACAAACCGCAAAATTTACGGTTTTGTTTTTGACTCCGCTAAAAAATATCAGGGTTACGGAAAGGCAGGTGCGGAAAATATGCTTACGGGTGAGTTCAGACATACGCTCGACGCAAAGGGACGTGTTTTCGTTCCGGCAAAATTCCGTGCCGACCTCGGACAAAACCTTGTGGTGGCAAAGACCTTCGGAAAATTTCTCGTAATGTATTCCGAGAGCGAGTGGGAAACCTTCATGGAAAAGCTCGACGCGCTGGGAGACGACGGAGAAATGGGCAAAATGAAGCGTTATATAATGAAAAACGCAATGCCGACAGAGGTCGATAATCAGGGCAGAATAAGCATAAGCGCCGATCACCGTGATTTTGCCGGACTGAAAAAGGAAATATCATTTATAGGAATGAGAAAATACGTCGAGATCTGGAGCGGCGACGCTGCTGACGAAGAGACGGATATGTATGACGTAGAAAAGTTCAAGAGCCTTGCAAAGGGACTCGGACTCAGTTAGGGAGAAAACGCAGTTGCAGGAAAATTTCGGACATTATTCGGTTCTTCTTGACGAGACCGTGGATATGCTTTGCATAAAGCCTGACGGAGTCTATGTTGACTGTACTCTCGGAGGAGCCGGACATTCAAACGCGATACTCTCGCGGCTTTCGGAAAAGGGAAAGCTTGTCGGCATAGACAGGGACGATTTTGCGATAGGAAAAGCAAGGGAAAGACTTGCAAAGTACGGCGGCAGATTTGTTCCGTACAGAGGAAACTTTGCAGAGGCTGCCGACGCGCTCGAAAGTCTCGGGATAGAGAGCATTGACGGCGTTGTCGCCGACCTCGGAGTATCTTCCTTTCAGCTTGACGAAGCCGACAGAGGCTTTTCGTATATGCACGACGCGCCTCTCGATATGAGAATGTCGCGCGACGATTCTTTCAGCGCTTATGACGTTGTGAACGGATACGATGAAAAAAGACTTTCGCAGATAATAAATATGTACGGAGAAGAAAGATTTGCTTCTTCAATTGCAAGAAAAATAGTAAAGCACAGAGAAACATCGCCGATAAAGACGACTGCCGAGCTGTCCGAGATAATTAAATCGGCAATACCTCCTAAAAACAGAAAAGACGGTCCGCACCCCGCAAAGAGAACATTTCAGGCAATACGCATAGAGGTAAACGGCGAGCTTGACGCAATACCCAAGATGATAAACGGACTGTTCCCGAAACTGTCTGGCGGCGGAAGAATGGCGGTAATAACGTTCCATTCTCTCGAGGACAGAATAGTAAAACATACGTTTCTCGAATTTACAAAAGGCTGCGAATGCCCTCCGGATTTTCCGGTGTGCGTGTGCGGCAAAAAGCCGACGGGACTTGTGATAACAAAAAAGCCGGTTCTGCCGTCGGAGCGTGAGCTTGAAGAAAATCCGCGTTCGAGGAGCGCTAAACTCAGAGTTATAGAAAAAATCCCGGATATAAAGATTTAAGGAGTCGTGAAAAAATGAACGGAAGCTTTGCGGAAAACGAATTCATAAATTTAAACAATGCAAAATATAATACTAAAAAAAGAAATATCCAGACTCCTGCAGAGGTCAAGAAAAGAGTTTATAACGATTATAAATCCGGTTATAACGGCGCGGTAAAGAGAAGCGCGTATAACCGCAGCGCGTCCAAAAGCGATTATACCGTAGGAGAGACTGTAGGTGAACTTGTCGCAACCGCAGTAAGAAACGCAAGACGCGCAAAGAGCCTTGAACCGTCGTATTCCGTACATAAGGTAAAGGCAAAGCCGTTTCCGTTCGGCTTTGTGCTCAGCGCCGCAATTATTACGGTTACTTTTATGTTTATAGCTTATAACTATTCCGTTGTCAATGAGATCTCCTACGAGACTGCTGATCTTGAGGACGAAATAGAGTATTATACAAAGGAAAACGAAGTGCTTTCCGTACAGCTCGAAAAGAAGAACGACCTTGCGGAGATAGAGAAAATAGCGTCGGAAAAGCTCGGAATGGTAAAATCCACAGACGTCTATAAACAGTACGTAAGCCTTTCGGGCAGCGATAAGACCGTCGTTTCCGAAAGCTCGTCCGCAAGCTATAATCTCGGAACAACGCTTAACGGCTTTAAGCGTTCGGTAGGCAAAATATTCGAGTAAAATCCATTTTTCGGAGGCATGAAAATGAATAACAAGACCGCAAAACCGTATCTCAGCAGAGTTATTATAGTTCTTGCGGTCATGCTTGTTTTATTGGCAGGACTTGCCGGACGCGTGTTTTATCTTCAAATGGTGGATTATAAAAAATACCAGGACGGCGCGTTTGATCAGTATACAACCGAAATACCCATAAGCTCCAAACGCGGAACTATTTACGACCGTAACATGAAGGCTCTCGCAGTCAGTGCTACGGTTGAAACTGTCTTTATATCTCCTAACGAAATTCTGCCCGAAACACGCTCTCAGATCGCGGATTTTCTCAGCAGCACGCTTGATGTTGACAGAGAGCTTATTGTTGAGCGTATGAATAAGACCAAGACTAAGTATCAGCGTATAAAGAGAAAAGTCGAGAGGGAGACCGCGGACGAGATAAGAAAGTTTATCAACGATAACGATATAAAAGGTATACATCTTGAAGAAGATACCAAGCGCTTTTATCCCTACGGTAGCCTTGCAAGTCATGTTATAGGCTTTACAAACTCGGATAACGTAGGTATCTACGGAATAGAATCGTACTACGAAAAGTATCTCAAAGGCACGTCCGGTAAAATAATCACTGCTCAGGACGCAAAGGGCAAGGATATGCCGCAGCAGTACGAAAGCTATATCGGCGCTGAAAACGGAACAAACGTCGTAACGACGATAGACTGGCAGGTTCAGTCGATACTCGATAAAAACCTCGAAACCGCGCTGCGCGATACAAAGGCGCAGAACAGAGTTCTGGGTATAATCATGGACGTAAAGACCTGCGAAGTGCTTGCAATGTCCACAAAGCCCGACTATGATCTGAACGATCCGTATGCGCTTGACGAAACCTCGCAGGCGCTGTATGACGAATATATCATAACTCCCGTGACTGATGAAAACGGACTTACCGCACTTCCGACAGATGAGCAGAAGAACGCGAAATTCAAGGAGCTGCTTGAAGGTCTGTGGAAGAATAAAGCAATAACCGAGCTTTATGAGCCGGGTTCCACCTTTAAACTTATAACAAGCGCTATGGCACTTGAGGAAAATATACCCGAAGTCCAGCCGGGACATCTTTTTAACTGTACCGGATCAAAGAGAGTCGGCGGATTTACCATAAACTGTCATAAAAAGTCAGGACACGGCATAGAAAACTTTGAACAGGGACTGCAAAACTCCTGTAACCCCGTGTTTATCGAGATAGCGCAGTCATTAGGCAGAGAAAGATTTTATAAATACTTTGAGCTTTTCGGATTTACCGAGAGAACCGGCATAGACCTTGCAGGAGAGGCGTCCAGCCTTTACCATTCCGATTTCAACGGCTTTAACGAAACCGAGCTTTCGGTATATTCCTTCGGTCAGACCTTTAAAATCACGCCCATACAGCTTATTACCGCGGTAAGCGCCGTCGCAAACGGCGGAAAGCTTATGAAACCGCACGTTGTAAAGGCTCTCGTGGACGACGACGGAAATACCGTTGCCGAATTTGAACCCGAAGTCGTAAGACAGGTAAATTCGCAGAATACGACCGATACCATAATGCAGTACCTTGCAAACGGCATAAGTCTCGGCTCCACCAAAAATGCTTATGTCAAGGGATATAAGATAGGCGCAAAGACCGGAACGTCTCAGAAACGAGATAAAGAAGGCAACCTTTACATAGGTTCGTGCGTTGCTTTTGCACCGACGGACGATCCGCAGATAGCGATACTTATAGCGATAGACGAACCCGTCGGGGAATATTACGGCGGAACAATAGCGGCTCCCGTAGTTTCTTCGGTGCTTTCCGAAGTGCTGCCGTATCTTGGAATAGAGCCTACCGAAAACGATCCGAACGCAGCCGTAAACGAAGTCAGCGTCGCGGAATATACGGGACTTGCGCTTACAAATGCCAAGAACGCGCTCCATAACGCAGGACTTACCGCAAAGGTAAACGGCAACGGAGATACCGTTCTTGACCAGTTCCCGAAATACGGCACAAAGCTTGCCGAAGGCGGCGTTGTAATACTCTATACCGAAACAAGCGGTGAGAACGCGGACGAAGAAACCGTGACCGTGCCCAACGTATCCGGAATGAGTGCGTCGGCTGCCGCAAAGACGCTTGTAAACGCAGGACTCAATATCAAATTCGACGGCGCATACCGCGAGGACGTTTCGGGTTCTGTTGCGGTAAAATCAACGCCCGAAGCAGGTCAGAGCGTAAAACCCGGTTCAACCGTTTCGGTCGAATTCAGACATCAGGATAATACGGACTGATAAATTAAAGCAAAAGCAGAAAATACAGGAGATAACAGCATATGTATACAATACTTACGGCAAGCGCACTTGTTTCGTTTGTGCTGACGGTCATATTCGCAAGAATTTTCATACCCGTACTCAAAAGCGTGAAAATGGGACAGAAAATACTCGATATAGGGCCGCGCTGGCATAAATCAAAAGAGGGAACACCCACAATGGGCGGACTGTTCTTTATCGCGGCAACGGCGTTTCCGCTGGTGTTCTGCGCAGCAGTGCAAAAAGACGTAACTTTTGTAATACATTATATTTTCATATTGCTTAACGGACTTATAGGCTTTATAGACGACTATACAAAGTTTTTCAAAAAGCAGAATAAGGGACTGAGCGCTTCTCAGAAGCTTGTGCTTCAGTTTGTGTCGGCTGCGGCGTATGTGCTCGCACTCAGACTTGACGGAATTATCTCGACAGTCGTAAAACTTCCCTTTACCGGAACTCAGGCAGACCTCGGAATACTGTTTTATCTGCTTCTCATAGTCGGAATAGTGTTTACCGTCAACAGTACGAATCTTACCGACGGAATAGACGGACTCTGCGCAAGCATTACCGCGGTCGTCATGATATTTCTCACCGTGCTCTGCTTAAAGAGCGGAAATACCGGGTGCCTGTACCTCTGCGGAGCAATGATAGGCGGAATGCTCGGGTTCCTTGTGTATAATTTTCACCCGGCACGCGTATTTATGGGTGATACCGGTTCGCTTTTCATAGGAGGCGCCGTAAGCGCTGCCGCAATAATGCTCGACATTCCTTTAATTCTCGTTTTTGTCGGTATTATGTACTATGTGGAGTCGTTTTCGGTTATAATACAGGTAACAAGCTATAAGCTTACCAAAAAAAGAGTGTTCAAAATGTCGCCGATACATCATCACTTTGAAATGTGCGGCTGGAACGAAGTAAAGATAGTATTTGTATTTTCGCTTGTAACGGCTGTATTCAGTCTTATAGGCTGTTACGGATTTATAGGAAATATCTGAGTCCGTAAATAAGCAGTTTTACATTATATTCTGAGAGGAGAACCGCGGTTGAACAGTGCCGGCAGAGCCAAAGAGAACGCACCTGGCGTTTCAAGAGCTAAAAAGTCAAGGCTTACACCGAAAAAAAGAACAATAACGCAGTATGTCGCCGGAGTTGACAGACCGTTTCTCGTGACCGTAATACTGCTTCTCTGCATAGGAACTGTAATGGTTTTCAGCTCAAGCTATCCTTATGCGAGAGAATATTACGGCGACAGTTATAAGTTTGCAAGACAGCAGATAATGTGGGCAGGGCTGGGACTTGTCGGAATGACGCTTGTCGCAAAGCTGAAGATTTTTTCGTACCATAATATAAGAAAATTCGCAAAACCTCTGCTTGCCGCCGGAATACTTATGCTCTGTGCGGTTCTTGTTGTGGGTTCGGGCGCAAAGGGCGCCGTCAGATGGCTTCAGATAGGCCCTATAAGCTTTCAGCCGTCCGAAATAATGAAGTTTGCGATAGTTCTTTTCTTTGCCGACTATGCGGATAAGTATGCCGATAAAATACGCGCTAAAGAGAATTTTCACGGCGTTTTTCCACGCTTTTTGGGAGCGCTCGCACTTGCCGGACTCGGAGCGGCTGCATTTTTCGTTGTAAATTCAAAGCCGCTTGCGCTTATAATGGCGCTTATACTTGTCGGCGTTGCGGTCGCCGTTGCGTATCCTATTGATATGAAACATAATCTTCCGGGATTTTATTACGGAATAATCCCTTATGTCCTTGTTCTTGTCGTTGTCGGCGCGCTTATGTATCTTCAGCCGCATATATCCGGACTTATAATCATAGCAGGCATAGTCTTTGCGATGATGTTCATAGGCGGAACACCGCTGTACTATATAATCGGCGGCGGCGGAGTCGGTGCGATAGCGGTTCTGCTTTTGGCAATGAGCCTCGGACACTCGTCCTCAAGAATGGAAGTTTGGAAAGATCCGTTCAGCTATCTTCAGGAGGGAGGCTGGCAGCCTGTTCAGTCACTGTATGCAATAGGCTCAGGCGGATTCTGGGGCGTGGGCTTCGGAAACAGCAGACAGAAACACCTGTATCTTCCCGAACCGCAGAACGACTATATATTCTCTATTTTCTGCGAGGAAATGGGCTTTATCGGAGCATTTATAGTAATATGTATATTTGCGTTTTTCATATACCGCGGAATAGTCATAGGGCTTAAAGCGCCCGACAGATTCAGCTCAATGCTTGTTCTCGGAATAATAATGCACGTAGGTATTCAGGTTATACTCAATATCGCCGTTGTTACAAATACACTGCCGAGTACGGGTATATCACTGCCGTTCTTCAGCTACGGCGGAACGTCGCTGTTGATACTGCTTGCCGAAATGGGCGTTGTGCTGTCGGTTTCAAAATATTCGTCGGTTGAGAAAACCTCATAAATTGATTTTACGGAGATAAATGCCAATGAGAGTGCTTATAAGCGGCGGAGGAACGGGAGGACATATAAATCCCGCGCTTGCCATTGCCGATAAGTTAAAAAAAGAACAGCCGGACGCCGTTATAGAATATGTCGGAACCGAAAAAGGACTTGAATCAAACCTTGTCCCGGCGGCAGGCTATAAAATACATTATATAAAGGTGCGCGGCTTTAAAAGAAAGCTGTCGCTTGAAAACATAGACGCGGCGATCAAGGCGTTTACAAGCGTTGCGGCGGCAAAAAAGCTTATACATTCCTTTAAACCCGATATTGTCATAGGTACGGGAGGATATGTAAGCTGGCCTGTGCTCAAAGCAGCCTCGTCCATGAAAATACCTACCTGTATACATGAACAGAACGCAGTTCCCGGCGTTACCACAAAGGCGCTTTCAAAGACGGTAGATAAGGTCATGATAAGCTTTGAAGAAAGCAGGGGAGCGTTTGACTGCCCGGAAAAGCTTGTTTTTGTCGGGAATCCCGTTTCGGGAAAGATGCTTGAGGCATCTAAGGATAATTCAAGAAAAATTCTCGGTATAGATAAGGACGAAAAGGTTTTGCTTTCTTGCGGAGGAAGTCTCGGCGCAAGACCGCTCAACGAAAAAGTGTATGAGCTTATACGCGATTACTCTCTAAAAACGGACATAACTCATTTCCACGCAACCGGAAAAGCCGGCTGGGAGGTGCAGAGCGCACTTTATAAGGAGCTTGGCTTTAAGGAAACGGGAGAGGACGAACTTAAACTCGGAAAAGTAACGGTAAGAAAGTATATCTATAATATGCCGCAACTTCTTTCGGCAAGCGACGCCGTGATCTGCCGCGCAGGTGCTATGACGCTGTCGGAACTTGCGGTAATGGGAAAAGCGTCGGTAATTATACCGTCGCCGTACGTTACAAACAATCATCAGTATAAGAATGCCAAAGTGCTCTGCGATAAAGGCGCCGCCGTTATGATAGAGGAAAAGGATCTGACATCGGACGCGCTTATAAAAGCCGTGTCGCGCGAGCTTGACGATAAAGAGTACAGAACAGGTATGGAAAACGCCGTAAGGGAGTTTGCCGTAACCGATACGCTTGACAGAATATATTTGATAGTAAAGGAACTTGTGAAAAAATAAGGATTTTCGGGGAGTGATGTGCCATGAAAGAAAGTATACGGAATAAAAACCGCGAATCCGCCGGCAACAGCTCCGAAAGCCTTGAATCGGTAAAGAAGCAGAATACTAAAAGCTCGGCAAAAAAGCACATTTTCACTTTTCTTCTGCTCGCTGCGGTGCTTATAATCGCCGTGTGGTTCTGCTACGATAAGTTTTTTATAATCAAAAAATGCGTGCTTGAATACGACGGAACTCTGCCTTATGACGAAACAGAGGTGCTGAAAGGCGCGGGACTTGATTACGGAATGAAACTATACGAAGTGAATAAGGACACTATTGCCGAAAACGTGCTGTATAATCTTCCGTATGTAGACAGCTTTGAATTAAAGCGCATATGGCCAGATAAGATGGTCTTTAAGATAGAACCTGCCGTGCCGTCGATGTATACGGTGATCGGCGAAAACGCCTTTGTGCTGTCGCAGAGTCTCAGAGTGCTTTCCATGACGGACGATTTTGAGTATATAGAAACAAACAAGCTTATAAACGTAAAAATGAGCGATATTGCAAGCTGCATTGCCGGAGAATATCTCAAAACCGACTCGGATAACGCCGCGACCGTCGGGGAACTGTTTTCCCAGCTTGAAGAAAACGGTATTCTTTCAGATGTTGACGAAATTGATATTACCGACAGATTCAATATTACTTTCGGATATAAGTCAAAATATCTCGTAAAGCTCGGCGATAAGAAGAACCTTGACCTGAAAGTGCGTTTCATGAAAGCCATTGAAGAAAAGCTGACTTCCGGTTCGGGCGGCATAATAGATGTGTCGGATGAAAATGCCAAAGAAGGAATTGTTAAGGATTTCTGATGATATTTGGCAGAAAAAATGTAAAAAAACTGTTAACAGACGTAATTTGTACGTTTTGGTTATTGAAAAAGTAAGCAAAAAATATTATTATATAATAAGTAAGCTGTAAGTAAAAAAACAGGAGGACAAGAAAAAATGACGTTTGAATATGATGAAAATTTCGACCTCGGCGCAGTCATTAAGGTAATAGGCGTCGGAGGCGGCGGAAATAACGCCGTAAACCACATGGTTGAAAAGGGCGTAAAGGGCGTAGAATTCATTGCGGCAAATACAGATAAGCAGGCTCTTATGAGATGCGCTGCTCCCACAAAAATACTTATCGGCGAAAAGCTGACCAAGGGCAGAGGAGCAGGTGCAAATCCCGAAGTAGGACTTCGCGCGGCAGAAGAAAATATCGACGATATAAAGGCAGCTCTTGCAGGAACCGATATGGTGTTCATCACAGCCGGCATGGGCGGCGGAACAGGTACGGGCGCAGCTCCCGCCATTGCCAAGGTTGCAAAGGAAATGGGCATACTTACCGTAGGCGTAGTAACAAAGCCTTTTGCATTTGAAGGCAGAAAGAAAATGGTACAGGCCGAGGGCGGTATCGAAAACCTCAAGAAGAACGTTGACTCCATAATCATGGTTCCCAACGAAAGACTTAAGTTTGTTTCGGAAACCAGAATAAGCCTTGATAACGCGTTCCATATCGCGGACGACGTTCTCCGTCAGGGCGTTGAGAGCATAACCGAGCTTATAAACGCTCCGGCTGTCATCAACCTCGACTTCAACGACGTATGCACCGTAATGAAGGACGCAGGTCTTGCTCATATGGGTATCGGCGTAGGACAGGGCAAGGATAAGGCTGAAATGGCTGCAAAGGCTGCTATTTCAAGTCCTCTTCTTGAAACCTCCATCACCGGCGCAAAGGGCATTATAATCAACATCACAGCATCTCCCGATATCGGACTTGAAGAAGTTGATCTTGCCGCAAATCTCATCACCAAGGAAGCAAATCCCGACGCAAACATTATCTGGGGTGCCGCATTCGATAAGTCGCTTGAGGACGAGATGAAAGTAACCGTAGTCGCAACTGGTTTTGATACCGATAAGAAGAACGATCTTAAAGTGTTCAAGCCGACAACGGAAGAAAAGCCTGCCGATAACACAGAAAAGACCGAAAGCGCACCGAGCAGCATAGATGACGACATCAACGCTATCTTCGGAAAATCGCGTTCAAATTCAAACTTCGGCGGAAGCTTTAAGTTCTGATTGGTTGCCGGAAAAACATTCCGGAAAAACGCGATAATTTAATAATGAGATTTACCCGGTATTACGGACGTTTTTCGTCTGCGTGCCGGGTTTCTTTTTTGTGCCTTAAAGTTTACATTTGCCGCAAGAAAAAACGGCGCGCTTATAGTAAAATATTCCTTGTATTCACACCGAAAGGAAAAGATAAATGGATAATACAAAGAAGATATATCTTTTTGAAGAAGCTACGGTAACAAAGGCACTTATAACGCTCTCAGTACCGACTGTCATAAGCTCGCTTGTAATGATATTGTATAATCTTGCGGATACTTATTTTGTAAGTATGCTTGCGGATCCGATACAAAATGCCGCGGTAACGCTTGCGGCGCCCGTACTTCTCGCTTTTAATGCCGTAAATAACCTTTTCGGCGTAGGATCTTCGAGCCTTATGAGCAGAGCGCTCGGCAAAAAGGACTACGATATGGTAAAGCGGTCGTCTGCGTTCGGATTTTACCTTTCGCTTTTGTGCGGACTGCTGTTTTCGCTCTCGTTTTTCACGCTGAGATCGCCTATGTTAAGACTTCTCGGAACAGACGCGCAGAATACCGCTGCAACCGCAGAGTATCTCAAATGGACTGTCGGATTTGGCGCAGCGCCCGCAATTCTTAATGTAGTTATGGCATATCTTGTGCGTTCAGAAGGCGAGTCGCTTCACGCAAGTATCGGAACAATGAGCGGCTGTCTTTTGAATATTGTGCTTGATCCGGTTTTTATACTTCCGTTCGGGCTTAATATGGGAGCTGCCGGCGCAGGACTTGCGACATTTATCTCAAACTGTGCGGCGTGTCTTTATTTCTTTGTGCTGCTTGCTGTAAAAAAGAATAAAACATATGTCTGCATAAATCCGGGAAAGTTCAGACCGTCGCGTGAAATAACCTTGGGCGTATTTGCGGTGGGCGTTCCTGCGGCGATACAGAACCTGCTTAACGTCACGGGCATGACGGTGCTTAATAATTTTACCGCAGAGTTCGGTTCCGACGCCGTTGCCGCAATGGGAATAGCGCAGAAGATAAATATGATACCTCTCTACGTCGCGCTCGGAACGTCGCAGGGAATAATGCCGCTTGTCGGATATAACTACGCGAACGGCAATATAAAGCGCATGAAAAAGGCGGTCGTTCTGTCCGAGGAGATAACGCTGTTGCTTATGGCGCTGATGACGGGAATGTTCTTTGCTTTCCCCGGATTTTTCGTCGGACTTTTCATGAAGAATGAGATAATTCTCGGCTACGGCTCGGCGTTTCTTCGCGGAATGTGCCTGTGTCTGCCGTTTCTCAGCACCGACTTTCTCGCCGTCGGCGTGTTTCAGGCGTGCGGAATGGGCAAAAAATCGCTGGTGTTTGCAATACTCAGAAAGATCTTGCTTGAAATTCCGGCGCTGTTTATACTCAATTATTTCTTTCCTCTTTACGGACTTTGCTATGCGCAGACCGTTGCCGAAGTTATACTTGCGGCTGCCGCGGTTGTTGTCACGTTAAAAATGTTTTCAAGGCTTGAAAAGCAAAACGCCGTCGTAAAGGAGGACTGAACAAAATGGAAAGCACATTTTCAAGAACCGAGCTGCTGCTCGGAAAAGAGGCAATGCAAAAGCTTGCGGACTCGCGCGTTATTGTGTTCGGTGCGGGAGGCGTCGGCGGATACTGTATCGAGGCGCTTGCAAGAACCGGCGTCGGTGAGATAGACGTTGTGGATAACGACGAGGTTGCACCGTCAAACATAAACAGACAGATAATCGCGCTTTGCGATACCGTCGGCATGAATAAGGCAAAAGCCGCGTGCGAGAGGATAAAGGGAATAAACCCCGATATAAAAGCAAACGCACTGCCCCTGTTTTTCACAAAAGACAATGCGGATAGTATTGATTTTACAAAATATGATTATATCGTAGACGCGATAGATACGGTAAGCTCAAAGATATTGCTTGCGGAGCTTGCGCAAAAGTACGGCGTTCCGATAATTTCCTCAATGGGCGCCGGAAACAAGCTTTGTCCGCAGGCGTTTGAGGTTTCGGATATATATAAGACGAGCGTTTGTCCGCTTGCAAGGGTAATGCGGCTTGAACTCAAAAAACGCGGCATAAAAAAGCTTAAAGTCGTGTACTCAAAGGAAAAGCCGATAAAGACGGGCGCGGTAAATACAGATCCGGACTCAAAAAGGAGAAGCATACCCGGAAGCGTCGCGTTTGTGCCGTCGGTTGCAGGACTTATCATTGCAGGAGAGGTCGTGAAGGACATAACCGGCGTAAGAGAACAGTTTTAAAGTTACAGCATTGTTTTCATAGAATTCAATCATTCCGGGGGTATTATTTGAGAGGCAAGAAAATTAAATAACACTTGAAATGCGGAAAATGACACGTGCTTTGTCAATAAAAAGCAAAAAAAGATAGGAAAGTCCATATATAAGACGAAATAGTCCATTCCATTAAGTTAAATTTTTGTTTATAATGTAGATACAAAACTTAAGGAGGAAAATCATGAAAAAGACACTATGCACAATGCTGACAATGGCGCTTTTACTCACATCAAATGCATTTGCCGCTCCCGTGTCCGAAACCGTAGAATCGGCTGAAGAAAATATCACGGCAGCGGAGTTGCTTGATGAGGACGCAGAGCTTGCCGAAGAAACAACTGAACTTGAGGCGTACAACATTGTAAAGTACGGTTTGCCCGTATACTTTGACGACTTTGAGAACCCGGCAGCGGGATTCAAGGGCGGCGTAGGCAAGGGGGAGGGTGGTGTAAACCCGCTTTCCATAGTTGAAACTGACGAAAGCAATCATGCGGTTATGTTTCCTGCAAGGCCGTCCGGTGTTTCCGAATATTGCTGCCACGTTTATGCCTATACGAAAATGTCCGACGCCAAGTGGAGCGACTCGTCTTGGAAAACCGAATTCGAATTAAAAGAAGGTACAAACTATACGTTTGTTGCCGATGCAAAGGCAGTGTCAAAAGCATCCAGATGGTTTGACAGCGTATATCTTCCCACGGGCACTGTAAACGCAGGATCAATTAAAATTTCGACAGATGAATGGAGTACATTTAGCTACTCTTTCGCAAACACGAATACACAATTTACAAATATTTATGTCGGCGGAAATGTGGCAAAGGAGGACTTTTATCTCGACAACGTAGGGTTGTTCGGAAAGCCTTCTGAGGAATACACAGGTTCTCTTGCGCTTGCAAACAGCAATATTTCATTTTCGGGAACCGCGTATACCGTTACGGTAGATCTTCCGACAGAACTTGATGAAACATATGCCGCGGCGATTGAAAAAGCACCGTCGGCTTTGGGCGAAAACATAATCGCAGCCACTGTTTCCGGTAAAGTGTTGACGCTTGCCGTAAACGGCAGTGCAACCGGTTCTCAGACGCTTAAGATGCCTGATTTTATCGTAAAAGACGGCACGCAGATAATCCCGGCTTGCGCTCTTTCTTATACTGCTGAAAAGGTTTCAAAGAACTTTGTGCTTTACGGTAAGGAAGTATACTTTGACGACTTTGAGAACCCGGCAGAGGGATTCAATGGCGGCATAAGCAGAACGGACGGTGATGACAACCCGCTTTCCATAGTTGCAACTGACGAAAGCAATCATGCGGTTAAGTTTCCTGCAAGGCCGTCCGGTGTTGGGTCCGGCTACCACTTTTATGCCTATACGAAAACGCCCAAGGCCACGCATAACGGCACGCCTTGGAGAACCGAATTCGAATTAAAAGCAGGTACAAACTATACGTTTGTTGCCGATGCAAAGGCAGCGGAAGCAGCAACCACTTGGTTTCACTTTGCATATCTCCCGAAACCCGGCACTGATGGTAAGATTTTGTATGGCGCTGATGTGAAGGATTTAAAAGGGTTCGGAATTTCTGCATATAAATGGAGCAAATTCAGCTACTCTTTCACAAGCTCAGTTACAGGATTTACAAACATCTCTTTCGGCGGAAAGCCGGCAACGGCGGACTTTTATCTCGACAACGTAGGGCTGTTCGGAGTACCTGCCGCAACGCTTAAAGCAAACGTGATTGATTCTGACAAAACAAACCGCACGGTTAAGCTGAAGTACAAAAACGGACTTTGGTCAAGTGCTGCCGCATCGGTAAATGCATTCGGTTCCGAGCTTGTTGACGGCGCTGTACTTTCGTATGACGAAACCGAAAATGTGCTTAAGGTTGTATTTGACGAGAATACCGATACGGTTACAGTTCCCGCGCTCATTGCGGCAGATGAAGAAAACTCATATGAAGCGATCGAAGTATGCCTTCTTGACAGAATTGCAACGCTTAGTGAAACCGATTTCAAAGCGAGCGTTCTAGGTTATTCGAACTCCGGTATCAGATTTAAGGGCACTGTTTCCAACACATTAAAGGCTGAAGCTGATACCGCGGAATACGGTTTCCTTGTGGCTCTCAACAGCGCACTCGGCGGTAAGGAGCTTGCGTTTGATACCACAAAGACTAACACACCCGACAAGGCTTGTACGACTGCCGACGGCGTAAGATTTATCTATGCAATGAACTATGATAAAGCTTCAGGCATTGATAAGTATCTTAATAGGACTTATAATGACGGCGCCGACACACTCTTCAGCGCAGTGCTTGTAAATATCACACCGGAGCATTATAAAGACTTGTTCAGCGTCCGTGCATATGTAAAGGCAGGCAATGAGTATCTCTATGGAGATACCGTAACTCAAAGTATATATGAAACGGCCAAGGCAAAGAAAGCTGAGTATGTAAACGCAGGCAAATGGGACAGTCTTGATGATACCACAAAGGTCGCTATTGATGATATACTCACAAACGCAGGACAGGCATAAGGAGAACAAACAATGAAGAAAAACTATATTTCTCCCGAAGTGACTGAAATTTGTGTGTTTTCCGGCGATATAATCATGGCAAGCGGAGAAGACTCAATACTTGACACGGAAAAACTTTGGGAAAACGCGTGAAATTTTGTGTTGTAATTAATACGGTAATCAGTGGTTTTTTCCCACTTGATTATATACAGGCTTGAAACATAATTGTTTTAAAGCCACCTCTCCTATAACAGCGTCTCCTTTCGGAAGTGTCCGTTTATTCGGGCAGCACGTTGGGAGGCGTTGTTGTTTAATATAGGTTTCAGATAAACTAAAAGTCACGAAAAATATTGTTTATATTGACGAAAATTTGCAAAATATATTGATTTTTACATTATGGTGTGCTAAAATATAAACAAACAGTTGAGAGACGTTCAAAATGTCTAAAAACTATAGAATTTAGTTGTCATAAATTTAAAAATGCTGCTGTAATGAGGAGATTTTTATGAAGTTTTCGGATAATATAAATGAGGCTGTATACCTTATTGACGACAAATATATAGCAAGATACAGAAACACTCCCGAATCCGGTTGGGATTTATATTCAAGCGGTGTCAAAAGAGAACTTAGAAACAATGGTATTCCGACAGGCGTTATTGAATGTGACGGAAAAAACAAATATAAAGCCGAAATGCGCCGTGACTTCAGAGTAATCTCCGGCGGAAAGGCTGCCGCCTCTTTTGCTTTTAATACAACTGCTGTTGACGGACTCTATTTTGAATTTTTGAATGAAAAAGAAAACAGTGTAAGCACGCTTCGGCTTTCCGGCGGAAAGTATTTTTTCTGCGGCGAACATACAAATATTTCTGCCGGTACGGCGAATACTTTTTTCGGTATTGAATTTGATTTTGATAATAAAACGCAGACGCTTTTGCATGACGGAAAACATATAGCCAAGACAGTTCTCTGCTCGGATAATATTTCTCATCTCAATATAGGATTTGAACCGCATAGTAGCGGAAATTTAACCCTGCTCGGAACAAAGCTGTGGGCGAACTTTTTGTTTAACGACAGAAGCTATACATATGAAAGCGGAGATATTCCCGACTTGTGGAATACAAATTCCGAAAACGGCACAAAAATATGCCGCAGAAATGTCGGCTCGGACGATTATAGAGTTAATGTATTTTCAGTAAACGAATTTGACTGCCACGAAAATTCCTCTGCAACCGCGTACACCGAATTTGAAAATATCTTCACAAAACTCGCTTTTGAAACCAAATATCATACAACAGGGAAAGACGGAATTGCCGAAATATCTCTGCTCAGCAGTAATGATGCCGTGCTTACATTGACAGATGATGGGGAAACTCTTTCTTGCGGTAATAAAATCCTGAAGAAACACTCCTTAAATGTGTGGCAGACGCTTTATGTGGTGTGTGACGTTCAAAACGGCAGCTGCAGCATAATGCTTGACGGAACAAAATGCGGCAGCGTGGGAATTTCAGACTGCGAATATGTTAACGGCGTGAGAATTACATATAAATCCGCTGATAAGAGCATTTTTCGATTCTGTGATGTTTTTGCCAACGAAGTAAAACCTGAACCGGCAGATTATGTTCCGAAACCGATCAAGCCGCAAAAACTTGACTATACGGTTGGAATCAATGTTTGCTCGCTTTGGCGAAACGGACACCATCGCGGCTGGGATCCTATAACTCCTTTCAGGGACAACAGACTATTGCTTGGTTATTATGATGAGGGTATTCCTGAGCTTGCCGATTGGGAAATTAAGTATATGACAGAACACGGAATAGACTTTCAGATGTTCTGTTGGTTTAACAGTGAACAAAATTCGCCGATATGTAATACACAGCTTCAGGATGCCCTTACCGATGGATATTTCAAGGCAAAATATGCTGATGAAATGAAGTTCTCCTTAATTTTTGAGATTGGCAGCGGTGTGCCTTTTACATCGGAGTCTTTCAGAAAATATATTGTGCCGTTTTGGGTTGATTATTTCTTTACAAACCCGAATTATATGAAAATTGACAATAAACTTGTTCTTGCAACATTTGGGTTACCGCAAACCTTTAAATTTTTCGGCTCTCCCGAAAATACAAGAACAGAGATAGAATATCTTAACGGTGTTGCAAAATCCTTGGGTTTTGACGGGATTATTATAATTTCAAGTGATTTTCCGAATTCGAAAATAGCGGCAGCAGGCGTTGACGGCGTATTTGCCTATCATCACGGATATAATGGATATGACGAAGATTACACTAAAAGCGTAATAGAATCTAAAAAGGAAGCTAATGTAATGCATGTTATTCCAACACTTTCTGTCGGATATAATGAAGTGGCATGGCGAGATGTGCGTTCACCGCTTATGACGACTCAAACAATGCGAAAGCTGCTTTCTTGGATTAAATCAGACGCTTTGAAAACTCCTTTCGGCGATGAAGACTGGAAAAAGAAACTTGTGATTATGTCCACATGGAACGAATATGGTGAAGGGACATATATATGCCCGGCAAATTTAAACGGTTTCGGATATCTTGATGAGATCAGGTATGCATTTACTAAGGAAGATGACGATGTGCATAAAGACTTAGTTCCGACAAGTTCTCAGCTTGACCGTATATGCTATCTTTATCCGAAGAACAGAACAAGACTTGCAGCAACCGACACGATTCAACCAGGCATAAGCAACTATGATATTATTAAAAGATATGAATTTGCCACTGCGGAGAACGCTTTGCTTTGGAGGTTTGAGGGTCTTGAATATAATGTGCATGACGGAAAATTGTACGGTGTTTCGACATCAGACGATCCTAAAATTATAATTAAAGATTGCCCGGAAATCGAACTGCGTAATTTATATGCTATAAAAATTAAGATGCGGACGGCGGTTGGAAATTGTGAACTTAGCTCGAATAATTGTATAAATGAAACTTCACTGTTTTTCTTTAAAACTGATACTGAAAACGAATGGGGAGAGGATAAGCGGTTTAATAGGAATATTCTGCTTGATGACGGCTCCAATCTGTTCCTTGCGACATGCTGTGCCTCCAAAGGAAATACGCTTACGGGTTTAAGACTTGACCCTGTTGCAAATTCCGGCAAATTTGAAATTGAATATATGGAATTCATTACGGCGCCGAAAGAAATTCAAGTCTTTTTTGACGGCGCAAAGTTGGAAAGTCACTATCCGGTAAGGAATGAGAACGGCGAATTTTACGTATATGCCGACTTTCAGAGAAGATTTGATTCAATGTGCGGAATTATGTATATGTATGATGAGCCGACGGAAACCCTAAGTCTTTATTGTAAAAACAAAAAAGCTGTTCTGAGAAAGAACAGCAGGGAATACACGGTTGACGGCAGGAAATTTATGCTCTCAAAGCCGCTTGAATTTTACGACGGTGAACCGTATCTTGCACTTTCGTTTCTGAACAACGCTTTCGGGTTTGAAACAAAGGTAGAATCGGATAAGATCATTATAGATACGAAACTTTAAAGTACATATGGGAGTTTTCGGCACGTTGCGGATAAAAATCTTTAACGTGCCGTTTTTTATTCTCTGTTTTTGAGTATTTCGGTAAGCTTAATCTTTGAAAGATACCTTACAAGCATAAGCCTTGTTGCAAAGTAGCTTGCAAGCACGATAATTATTACCAGTGCATACTGTATCGGCGTGATAACCGCCGGAAAACCTCCGTTCACGTTTGAAACGCAGTACGGATACATATACTTGATTATCACACGGCAAACAGGCATACCTATAACTATCGACGCAAGCGTTACGTAGAACGAACTGCCTATGTAAAAGCTGTTGACGGTCTTTTCCGGGTATCCGAGAGCTTTGAGCAGCGATACCGAAAAGCTGCTGCGGTCTATTTCAAGCTTCATAAGCAGATACATTACCGAAACAAAGATAATTACAGAAATTCCTATCAGCAGCAAGATCATATCCCACATAAGCGTCATGAATTTCGATGCGCTTGCCTCAAGATCGGCTTTGACTACCTCGGAGAGCGCCATGTTGTGCCTGAATTCAAGCTTTTCGTCGGAATATACCGTGTTGTAGTAATAGTCATAGGCTTTGGGCGGACGCTGACCTCTTTTGAGATCGTCCTTGTCAAAATAATCAAGCCCGAACGCCTCTCTCATAGCGTCAAGATTCATGAAGAAGTAAAGTCCGCTGCCGAATTTGACTTCTCCCGCAATTTTGAAGGCATAGCGCTTGTCCTCGGAATTGTCGTGAAATACTACCGTGTCGCCGACGTGATAGCCGAACTTTGTTCTTACGGCGTCAGACATATATACCTCGCCCGGTTCTTCCGAAAGCGTCGGCGCAAAGTCAAAATACGGGTTGTCCGCGCCGATACCCGAAAGAGTGACCTCCATTTCTCCGCCGGTCAGCGCATAATCCACGTTGAAACCGAGAGTGTAGCCAACAACCGAGTTGTCGGGAAGATCCGATACGGGATTTCGCAGAATGTAGAGATAGTTGTAGTTTACGTCATCGGTTATGCAGTTTATGTATGAGCTTATGCTGCCGTAGCACGCAACCGAGAACATTATAAGCAGCACCGATATTATTACGCCTGCAAACAGCGTAAGGTTGCCCTTCAATTCGCGGCAGAACTGTCTTATTCTGAATTTTGTTTCAAAGCTTAAATTTTTTCCGAGATCAAAATTGTATTTTCCCGAAGCCGTGATCTTTGTGTGCATCATTGAAAGCGGCGTTTCGGAAAGCTTTTTTCCGAGAACCCTGCGGTTTATGAGATATGATAAGATCGTAGGCACGCCGAGCGCATATAAAACGAGATACAGCGGATATACGTATACTATTTCGGGAAAAGAATACATCGTGCTGTAAGACGTTGACAGCGGATCGGTAAGCAGTATTCCGCCGATAAAGCCGATAAGCGCACCGGTGCAGGAAACTATCATGGGCGTTTTGAGATAGTGAGAAAGGATTTCGTTTTTTGAATAGCCGAGAGCGTAGAGCGTGCCGATTATACCGCGCTCTTTTTCAATGGTGCCCGACGCGAAGATCGAGAGCATATAAACCAGCAGCAAAAGCAGTATTACGCCTACGACAAGCGCCACCTGTTTTCCGAGCTTTGAGTCGTTTAGTGCGTCGTTTATGCGTATGCTGTACTTTGCCTCCGAGAACGAGGAAAGATTTACAAGCTCAACCTTTGTGTTCTGCTCCAGAAATTCCGAAAATCCGTCCTTTATTTCGGCAGCCGCATAGCTTATGTTCATGGCGCCGTTGTACAGCGGCTGAGACGAGCTTTTCGCACCGTATGCTTTGCCCATGGTCTCAATTCCGTGAGCAAGCTGAGCCGCGCCGAAACTTACCGAATCCATAGCGCCGTTGAATTCTTTTTTTAAAGCGTCGGCGGAGTTTACAAGCGAACGTATATATGTGTCGCTTACGGCGTTTGTGTCGAAATCGAGCTTTGCAAGCTTTTTGCGCAGCTGTTTTGCCGTGCAGTTTTGACCGAGCTTGTATGCGTAGTTGTAGACTATCTTGTTTGTGCCGCGTATTTCGTCAAAGGCTTTTGACGTTACAAGAGCTACGGAAAATTCGTCGTTTGCCGCAACGTCGCTTGTGTTTTGCTTTACGTAGCAGTAGTCCGGCAGACAGCCGATTCCGCATATGTAAAAAAGCCTGTCTCCGACGTAGAATTCATCGCCTACGTTAAGGGAGTGGGTCTGCGCGTAAAGCTTTTCTATAAAAAGCTCGTTGTCGTATCTCGGAACGCGTCCTTCTTCGGGATATGCGCGGTCAATGTATTTTCTGTCGGTAAAAAAACGCAGCTGCGAAACGGAGTTTACGTATATGTCCGTGTAAAACATCTTTTCAATAACTACATCAAGCTCCGAAAGGTCGGACATATTTCTCTTTGAAAGCGGAATGTATGTCTCAAAGCTTCCGTCCTCGACGTTGGTTTTTTCCCACTCCGAGTGTATGACATATGAAATACATTCGGTGGTAGAACAGAGCGCCACAACCATAGCCATAGAGAGCGAGATTATGAGTATCATCGCAATGTTGCGCACGGCGTTTTGTCTGAAATCTCTTAGAATTCTCTTGTTCAGTACCATGGCGCGTTACCACTCAAGCTCTGCCGCGCAAAGCCTGTTTTGCGTCACGGTAATGCCGCTTACGCGTCCGTCTTTGATCTGTACGGTCTTGTGAGTCATAAGGCTTATTGTCTGATTGTGCGTGACCATGAGAATTGTCGTGTCGTATGCAGAGTTTATGCGCTCGATAAGCGAAAGAATGTCCTTTGATGTCTTGTAGTCGAGAGCACCGGTCGGTTCGTCGCAGAAAAGCAGTTTCGGATTTTTTATAAGCGCGCGACCTATCGAACATCTCTGCTGCTGACCTCCGGAAAGCTCGTGCGGAAATCTGTTTTTAAGCTCCGTAAGCCCCAGAACATCAAGTATTTCGTTTACGTCAAGCGGTTCGTCCGACAAATACTCTCCGACCTGTATGTTTTCAAGCACCGTAAGGTTCGGCACAAGATTGTAAAACTGAAATACAAAGCCGAGATAGTTGCGCCTGAATTCCGAAAGACCGTCTGCGTCAAGACCTACGATGTCGTTGCCGTCTATGGTAATTCTGCCGTTGTCGGCTCCGTCAAGTCCGCCTATGACGTTTAGCAGGGTTGATTTTCCGCTTCCGGACGGCCCGAGTATCGTGCACATCTCGCCCTTTTCTACGCTCATGTTTACGCCGTTGAGTACGTCGACCTTTCCCGTTCCTTCGCCGAAACTCTTTTTCAGATCCGAAACTTCAAGATATGCCATGTTTTTCACCGCTTTCATATCTGTATAAGAATTAGTTAATTCAAACTAACCGCGAATCTTAAAAACAGCGGAAAAATACGTTTTTACCGCGCTTTCTCCGCAACAGTGCTTTTTTCTTACAGATATATTATAGCATTGAAAACTGATTTGTCAAGACTAACCGAAATGTTTACAATTTACGCCTTGCGAGTTTTAAATCCGTATAAATCTTTCGTTTGCGGACAAGAATAATACGTATAAATAAAAAATGTATACGGAGGAATGTATATGAAAGAGATGTTTTGTTTTCAGTGTCAGCAGACCGCGCATAATACGGGCTGCGACGGCAAGGCAGGCGTCTGCGGCAAAAAGAGCGACACGGCAAATTATCAGGACGAGCTTACCGGCACGCTTATCGGACTTGCAAGAGCGGCAAAGCAGGGAAGTCCCGACGCGGATACCGACGTTCTTGTGCTTAAAGGTCTGTTTACCACGATAACAAACGTAAATTTCAATAATCAGACAATAATTGAACTCAAAGAGCAGATAGAAAAAGAAAAGCTGCGCATAAATCCGTCGCAGACCGAAAATTACGACGTGAAGAATATCTGGAACGATAACGAAGATATACGTTCGCTGAAATCGCTGATACTTTTCGGAATAAAGGGAATGGCGGCATACGCATACCATGCGTATATTTTGGGCAAGACAGACAGAACCGTTACGGATTACCTTTATGAGGCGCTGTACGCTCTCGGAGAGAACAAAAGCGCGGACGAGCTGCTCTCTCTTGTATTAAAGACAGGCGAAGTCAATTTCAGATGTATGGAAATGCTTGACGCGGCGAATACCGAAAGCTACGGAAATCCTGTGCCGACCGAAGTTCCGCTGACCATAGAAAAGGGACCGTTTATAGTTGTGAGCGGACATGACCTGCACGATATGAAGCTGCTTCTCGAACAGACAAAGGATAAGGGTATAAATATCTATACCCACAGCGAAATGCTGCCGGCACACGGCTATCCCGAATTAAAGAAATATAAGCATCTGAAAGGCAATTTCGGAACCGGCTGGCAAAATCAGCAGTCGGAATTTCATAATATCCCGGCACCCATACTCTTTACCACCAACTGTATTATGCCCGTAAGACAGAGCTATTGCGACCGCGTTTTCACAACGTCGGTAGTTTCGTATCCGGAAATTGTGCATATCGGCGACGATAAAGATTTTACGCCGGTAATAGAGAAGGCGCTCGAATGTAAGGGATATGACGAAGATAAGCATATGACGGGCATGAACGGCGGAAGTACGGTGACGACGGGATTTGCGCATAACGCCGTGCTTGAAAACGCAGGCAAGATAGTTGAGCTTGTAAAGGAAGGCAAAATCAGACATTTCTTTCTTATAGGCGGCTGCGACGGCGCAGCTCCGAGCCGAAGCTATTATACGGATTTTGCAAAGCTTACGCCGAAAGATACGCTTATTTTAACGCTCGCCTGCGGAAAGTACCGCATAAACGACCTTGATCTCGGCGAAATAGAGGGAATACCGCGTATACTTGACTGCGGACAGTGCAACGACGCATACAGCGCGATAAAGATTGCCGCAGCGCTTGCGGAAGCCTTTGACTGCAGCGTGAACGATCTTCCTCTTACGCTTGTTTTGTCGTGGTACGAGCAGAAAGCCGTATGTATTCTGCTTACGCTTTTGTATCTCGGAATAAAGAATATATATCTCGGACCAACGATACCTGCGTTTGTATCTGACGGAGTGCTGAAAGTGCTTGCCGAAAACTATAAGCTTACTCCGACAAGCGAACCTAAGGCAGACCTTGAAAAAATCTTCGGAAAACTGTAATCCGAATATAAAATTTCCTCCTGCGCAAAAAACTCTGCCGCGGGAGGATTTTTCTTGTCTGACGGACTTTTATGCTGTCCGTTGTTCTTAAATTTGTTTTTTTATTTCAAGTATCCGCCCGTATCCTTTTCAAGCTCTTTCCAGACCGGGTATTGCGCACCGTTTTCGTCAAAGAATTCTTTTAAGTCACGGTTCAGCGCGCTCATTTCATCGACGGCGTTCATTGCATGATCCGACGCGCAGATCTTTCCGAGACTTGTTGCGCACATAAGCTTAAAAAAGCGAAAACAGGTCTTTCTGTATGCTGCGCTCTCAAAATCCTTGTCCTCCGGCGGCAGAATTTCGTGCCCTGCGTTCCTTATCGCGCGGTAGCCTTCAATGTTGGCGTCTATAAGGCGGTTGAGATATGCGTTGTTTTTTCTTAGTTTTTTCAGATTGCCTCCGGTTTTGTAACAGGCGAAAACCGACGGGATCACAAATGCGGCATGGCACAGAAGATAGTCCTCCATATTCGGCTCGTAAACTACCTTGTATTTTGTCCCGGCAAAAATCCGGTCTTTCAGCTCCCTGCAATCCGGCGCACCGCAGGACGGTCCGACGGTAATCTTGTGCAGATCGACCGATACTGCTTTGTCGGCGTCCCTGTGTCCTGCCGAAACCGCAAAGGCAAACATGACGTTCTTATCCGGCAGACTTGCCGAAATAGGGAATGTGCGTACATTATTGCCTACAAAGATAATGTTCTTTGTTTTGTTGGCTCTCAGTGCGTCTGTAACCGACTCTGTCTGTGTATACCTTACGGCGACAAAGATAACGTCGTATATATCGTCGGGATCCAGTTTTGTCACCGTAGGTATGCGGCTTACCGAGGTAATCGGAGAAAAGATGTTTTTTATGCGCAGACCGTTCTCCTTGATCTGTTCAGCCCATTTTCCGCGTGCAAGCAGCGTTACGTCTTTTCCGGCGCGAAACAGATTTTTTGCAAGATTGCAGCCTAAAACACCTGCGCCGAATATCAGAATTCTCATAACTTTTACCCCTTTTCAAGAACAACTATCTTATTTGAGATGCTGCGGACAAGCGGAATTTTTCCGAGAAACTTATAAACCGGCGCAAAAACAGCCATGCCTTCCGTCAGAGAATGTTCCTTGACAAACCTGAAATCCGGCACAAGTTCTGCGAGTGCTTTGCCGTCTTTGATACCCCATGTGAATTTCGCGCGGCTGCCCTCAATGGATTTTTCCTTAAAACGTTTTGCAACCATCGGGTTCATTATCTCGACAAATACCGTCGCTTTGTCAAATCTTTTTGAAATTACTTCAAAAATACGTTTTATATCCGGTTCCGATAAATACATTGTCAGCCCTTCGATAATGATAAGTACGGGAGTAGGGTGTACGGCAATGCATTTTCCCCAGTCCTCGGCCGCTGACATTGCAATCTGCGAGACCGTGCCGTTTACAGGCAAAAGCTTTTCGCGCACGGCAATGGTTTCGGGTAAGTCTAAATTGTACCAGTGTGCATAGCCCTTCATGCGGCAGCAGCGTGTATCAAGACCGCAGGCGAGGTTGACTACCGCAGCGTTCGGATTTTCGGAAAGCCACGCGCTTACAAGGCGGTCGAGCACAATCGTCCGTGCAATTACTCCGCTTTGCATTGCGGTATCCTTGTCAGCAAGTGAGAAATCATAATCAAGCCTGTCTGTTATCTCCTCGGCTTTTGCGTCGTGAATAACTCCGCGTCCCTTGCTTTCCTTTGCGCGCGCATAAAGCGTTTGCAGCATTGTCTCCGGTACTCCGGAAAGCTTTATTTTTTCTGTCATATCGGCTGACCTCCGTCAATCTCGGTTAGAAAACACTAACCTCGGCACATTTAAAAAGCCGCTTTGCGCAGCTTTTTGCTTTACAGATAACCTTAAAAGTCTGTTCGGACTTATTATAGCACATGAAAATGAGTTTTTCAACAGATACGGTATTATAAAATAATTGCTTTTATTCAAAAATATGCCGTGTTATACATAAAAATCCTGTCAAATACACCGTGCCTTCATTTAATCAAACCGAGATCCGAAAGCATTTTGTCGGTTTCACGGATCTTCTTTTCGGACAGGGAGGTTATGGTTTTGAGTTCCTTTTTCTTTCGTTTAAGCATGGAGTGATCTGTCAGTCTGAGCCAGCGTCTGAACTCATATGCCGGAAGCAGGAATTTTCGGTTTTCCAATGACGGATACAGTAATATCAGATCTTTATACGGAATCCATAAACGCGAGAGAATGTACTTCAGTTTGCTTTTTTTCTGAATTTGTTTTACCGCGGAATGATTTTCATTATTTCCGTAAACACCAGAGTAAACAATATATTTTTCAAGCCTTTGCGAAAGCTCATCTGCATTTCCGTTTCCGAACCAGTACGCGGAAAGTCTGTTTGCGGCAGAGGCAAAATCGTCAAGTCCTCCGGCTTTTAAAAGACCGGCACATTCCGCATCGCCGAAACCGTTTGAGTTAAGTAACTGCAGATCAAGAAACGGTCTTATGCCGCAGCCGCCGCCCTCTATATGCTTTGCCATATGCGCAAGGTGATAATAATAGAACATACCGCGGCTAAGTTGATATTCAAATGTATCATTTATCGGTTTTGCATAGTTCCAAATACTTTCCAGCAATTTTTCCGCCGTTCCGATACGTCCTTCTTCAATCATACTGTGATGCAGTTCGATATGAACGCCGTCCGAGGTCATGAAAGAAATATCGTGACGAGTGCGTTTTATATCTTTGCCGCCGAATTTATTTATCAGCACGTCAAGCGCGTTGTCAACACTGTTTTCCTTCACCAGCACATCAATATCGCAGCTTGTTCTGAGCCAGGGGTCGGGATAAAATTTGCGAATAACCGAGCC
>CAKSEL010000003.1 GCA_934446675.1 uncultured Eubacteriales bacterium | reverse complement strand
TATTTGGAGGATTTTTTTCACCGGTTAACCTTTTTTGAACCACGCGACTATCGCGTGGTTTTCTTTATACAAAAAAAGCACTTCCGAAGAAGTGCTTTCATGGTGGGAGTTAACGGGCTCGAACCGCTGACCCTCTGCTTGTAAGGCAGATGCTCTCCCAGCTGAGCTAAACTCCCGTTTTTGCGTGCCGTTTTCCGACAACACATATATAATACCACAAAACGTTTTGCTTGTCAAGAGTTTTTTTGCTTTTCGCGTGTTTCTTTTTGCAAAAAACATTTTAAAAGTCTATTTTTTATCCGCAGGCGTCTGTTTTGCGCCGTTTTTTACCCTTTCCCAGTATTCGTATGACGCGCGTTCGGTCTTATTATCCTCAAATTTATAGTAAACCCTGTCCTTTATATCGTCCGGCAGATACTGCTGCTTATAATAATGGTTGGGGTACGGGTGCGGATAGACATAATCCTTGTTTTTGACGGCGTTCGGCTGGTTGGAATCGCGTATATAGTCGGGCATATTCATGCCGAGCCCTTTTTTTACGTCAGCCGCGGCAAGAGCATACGCCTCATACGCGGAATTTGACTTGGGCAGCGTAGCGAGATAAACGGCAGCCTCCGCAAGAGGAAGTCTCGCCTCGGGAAGTCCGAGCTGCAATGCATTGTCGCAGCACGCCTTTACCACGCACACCGCGTTCGGGTGCGCAAGTCCTATATCCTCAGACGCAATTACAAGCAGACGTCTTATCGGAGAGAGCAGATCTCCCGCCTCAAGCAATCTTGCAAGATAGAACAGCGCGGCGTTCTCGTCCGAACCGCGTATCGACTTCTGAAGTGCGCTGAGCAGATCGTAATGCTCATTCCCGTCAAGATCCATTTTCTGCGAAAATCCGCTTATGGACTGTTTTGCAAACTCCTCGGTCATATTTCCGTCCGACGCGGTATAGCAAAGCTCAAGCGCGCCGAGTGCACGTCTTACGTCGCCGCCCGAACATTCGGATATATATTCCACGGCTTTATTGCGTGCGGAACTGTCAAAACCGGCATTCTGGTTCTGTCCGTCAAGAATACCAACGGCTCTGTCAAGCGCTTTTTTTATCTGCGCGGGGCTTACAGACTTAAATTCAAAGACCGAGCATCTCGAAAGCAGCGCAGGGTATATCGAAAAGTACGGATTGTCCGTCGTCGAGCATATAAGCGTAATTCTGCCGTCCTCGATAAACTCAAGCAGCGACTGCTGCTGCTTTTTGTTGAAATACTGTATCTCGTCTATATATAACAGTATTCCGCCCATTCCGAACATGGTCGAAGTTTCGGACAGCACTTGCTTTATATCCGACAGCGACGCGCTTGTTGCGTTTATCTTTCTGAGAGTCATTCCGGCGCCCGACGCGACAATATCCGCAACCGTAGTCTTTCCCGTGCCCGACGGTCCGTAGAAAACCATGTTCGGCACTTTGCCGCTTTCAAGCACACGGCGGAAAAGAC
Organism: uncultured Eubacteriales bacterium; assembly: GCA_934446675.1. GTDB lineage: Bacteria > Bacillota > Clostridia > Oscillospirales > CAG-382 > UMGS1387. The sequence goes on along the minus strand of CAKSEL010000003.1, from coordinate 235,048 downwards.
TGCCGTCAGAAAGCAGGTGCTCCTGTCCCACAACGTCCGAAAGGCTTTTCGGTCTTACGGTATCGGCAAGAGGTTTTGCGTTCACGGTTTTCACTTCCCTTTCATTTCTAAAATCAATAATCGGCTTTTATCTCTTTTCCGCTCATAAGCATATCGACGTTATTTACGACTTTTTCAATATAGGCTCTGTTGGTATAGAACTCTCCGTCGCCGTTGACGGTGACAAAACAGGTGAGCGTTGAGAGCGTATAGAAAGAGTACACCGTTTCGTTTCCCGATTTGTTTCTCACGGTAAAGGACAGCTCTCTTGTAAGTCCCGACGTGTCGCGCGTATCGGAATAGCCCTCTATGCTTATGCTGAGCAGCGAAATATACATCTGCCTGAAACTCGGAGTGTCTATGGCTTTGCCGCTCTGTCTTTCCGTAACGGCAAGGGCTTGTCCGCTTCCGGCAAGCTCAAAAGTCTTTGTTCCGGCAGGCGTGGACACGGAGATACTCTGCACATTTTCTATATTGTATCTGAAAATATTGGGGTCTATAAAATCTATGAGTCCGTATTCGAGAAAAGGATAGTCCGAAACACTAAGCGTTACGATTATATCCTGATATTCGGAATATGCGTAGCAGTATTTATTTCCGTCGGCTGACGTAAAGAAGTTTCCGGTTACAAAGTGACCGCTTTTTTCTCCCGAAGAATAGCTTATCTCGTTTGTCGGCACGGTAAGTCCGTAGTAGTCCATGAGCGACGCGTAAACCGAGCTTTTTGACACGTTCATTTCAAGCACCGACGTTCCTTTGGGCTGCGCAAGGCAGGACAGCGCCTCGTAAAAGGAGGTCATGGACGGCGTATAGCTTGCCGGATACGTCATCTTATGCAGATTTGTTGAATCAGACGCCCTCTCGCTTTCCGGAACTATGGCGCACTTTATGAAATCCGAACCGTTTTTCTTCATTGAAAAGCTTTCCATGTAGTTATATTCTTCTTCGGTAAACGACTGTGCAAGCACGGGGCTTACAAGATTTACCGCAGGTTCTTCAAACACCGACGCCGACGAATCCATGACGTACACATACGGCTTTTCGGCGTGTTTCATGTAATATCCTCCGCCGCTTACGCTCTTGTCGCCGAGATACACGGTATAACTTTGTCCGTCCGACTTTCCGACGGTTATTTTTGCGGCAGGGCTGTCCGACAGTCCGTAATCGGCAAGATTTTCCGACGGATTTTCGACTTTCTGCGACGAAAGCATATATCTCGACTGCAAAACAATATTTGAAACGGCGTTCGCGTCAAGTATGAGGTCTGGAGAGCCGTCTATATAATATCCGCCCTCTTTTTTGCAGACCGTAAACTTACCCGATTTATTCTCGACGGTGACATATGAAAAATCGTCAAGAGAAACTTCGGGCGCTATAAACGGACGGTAGTTTATATTTACGTCCTTTGCGCGGAAAGTATATGCGACATTTTCGGTCTCGCCGGGTTTTACGTCGTATTTGCTCTTTTTGCCGGATTCGAGATAACCCGTAATAAGAGAAGTCGTGATTTCGGAATCGCTGCCGCCGGTAACGGTCGCGTAAAGCTCGTCTCCGTCATCATCGTATTTCAGAACGGTGTTTAAGGGATCTTTTGCGACAAGCGTAATTACGGCATACGCCGCAAGAAGTATTACGGCAAGCACGCAGAGTATTCCGGTTACTTTTTTCTGCTTTGAAAGAAGGGTTTTGTCGTTTTTATTCATATTACAGATACTTCCTCTTGAAGAATACGGCAATTCCGGCAGCGCAGATAATTACAGGGAAAATAATTCCGAGTTTTCTCATAAGCGACTGCGCCTCGCTTCTCGTGACGGATATATCCGACTCGTCAAGCACCTTAAAGTCGATATTTGCCGCGATATTCGCATTTCCCATGAGTTTGAGCGCGCTCTTTACAAGGTCGGAGTTTGCATACTGCGATGTTCCGGCATACGCAACCTCGGACGGGATATAGTTTAAGAACAGGCTTGACGCGCACACCATTACATATGCGTGTTTATCCGAGCTGTCATAGCTTCTCGAATAGTCCGACATAACAAGCAGAGGACTTGACGGGCAAGCCTTGCTCTGGGAACCGGTGACAGCGGTTGAAGATGATGATGTGAGAGCCGCTGCGCTTACAGTCTTGTAATTATTCTGATCAAAGGTGATTTCAAGCGGCACGGAATAATCGAAAATCGCCCTTGCGCCGGAGGTGCCGGAGCTTATATCTTTATGCAGTGCGTATCCTGCGGTATCCTCTCTTTCGGAGAAGGTTCCGAGAACGGCATATCCGTCAGAAGAAACGGAGTTGCGGTCGTTTTCATGCATTATTGCGCCAGGCGTATACGAAACGCCCCAGTCCTCGGACAGAAATTCCGAGAATTCGGGAAGGTCCTGCATTTCGGGGCTTAAAAATACCATGAGATTTCCGAAAGAGCCTGTAAGATAGCTGTTGAGCAGACCTATTTCGTTTACCTGTCCTTCTTTTTCGGCTGAAAGTCCTGTAAAGTCGTTTGTCGGATTGCATATGACTATGAGGTTCAGCGAATTTATTTCTTCCTTAGCCGCGGTTTTGAGGTCTATCTGGGAAACCTCGTAGCCCTGTTCGGTAAGCAGATACATGAGCGACTTGCTGACGGTCTCGCCGTGTCCCTTGGTAAAGGCAGCTTTGAGAGTCTGAGGGCGCGCGGTGCGCAATACTGCCGTAGTTATCTTGTTTTCGCCGTCGAACGCAAAGAGTTTGCCGGATGTATTTACCTTGTAGAAATTATCAAGCTTGTAGACCGTAAAAGTGCCGTTTGACGGGCAGCTTATTATAACGCTCGAATCGTTTATCTGATCGCTGCTTGTGGTCTTATATTGATTGAAATATGTGGGGTCGCTGATTATATCGTGATACTTTACGGATATATTTGAAAACTCTTTTTCATAGCTTTCGGCAAGTCTTTTTACCGTACTCATATATTCCGAGCTTTCTATAACGTCGGACGGACGGCAGAATATTATCTCAACGGGCAGCGTAACGTCCGCAAGAGCCGTTTTTGAATCCTCCGTCACTCCGTATATCTTTTTGCTTGTCATGTCAATGTAAAGTCCGCCGGTTTTCGACGCTATTACCGACACCACAACGTTTATAAGCAGCACGAACACAATGAATATCGCCGTGAACGCCACTGCCGACGAGCCGTACCTGAATCTTCTCGAAGAAACAAGCTTTTTTGCCCCGGCTTTTTTGTTTTTTATGTAATCGGAACCGTTCATTGTTTGATTAATCCTTTCCCGAAATATAAGCGCGCATTTTCCGGCGGCTTATTCCCAGCGTCTTTTTTCGTAAATTCTTACCGTAAGGAATATAAATACAACGGTAAGGCTGATATAGTATATGACCGCCGTAAAATCAAAGCGTCCTCTCGTGAACGCGCTGAATCTGTCGGCAACCGAGAACCATTTTACAATGGTACGCAGCACCGTATTGTTTATACCCGACGCAAGATAACCCGACGCCATTATCAGTATAAACACGCCTATCGACAGAACCGCGGCGACTATCTGATTTTCGGTAAGCGACGAGATGAAAAGTCCTATCGCAATAAACGCAGCCCCTATAAGCAGTATTCCGACTACGCTTCCGAACACCGTCGGAAGATTCATTTTTGAAATTACATATTCCTGCTTTTTTGCAAGCGCGTTGAGAGAGAGCATATTTATGACCGACGAAACTATGAGCGTTCCCGCAAAAACGGTATATGCCGCAAAGAACTTTGCCGAGATTATTCCTGCAAGGCTTACGGGGCTTGTCATGAGTATCTGCTCGGTCTTTGACTTTCTCTCCTCGCTGAGCAACTTCATTGTAAGCAGAGGTATAAGTATTACAAAGAACAAAAGCATTGTCGAAAAGTAATTGTTTGTATCGGTAGTTCCGGCGTAAACGGTGTCAAGCGCAAAGGTCACGCCGGAGATTGCAAAAAATATCGCGCTGAACACATATCCCACGGGAGACGTAAAAAACGAAAGCATTTCACGCTTATATATTGCGCTCATTGTTGTGATTCCTCCTTTTGGTCTTCTCCGTCAACTATGGAGATGAAAATATCCTCAAGGCTTGCCTCCGGCACTTCAAGCCCGATAAGCGGCCAGTCGCGCGCTGCAAGCATTCTGAACAGCGGCTTTCTTATGTCGGCGTTGCTTTCCGACTCTATCATAAAGCTTGTGCTGCCTGCCTCGGTCTTTCCGAGAATTTCGGCATATGTAAGCCCCGTCATGCCTTTAAGCTCGGACAGAACCTCCCTTTCGGGGCCGCATATCTTTGCGACAAGCTTTCTCGAACCCGTAACGGCATGAAGTTCGTCCGTCTTTTTATCCGCAACAAGCTTACCCTTGTTTATGATTATAACTCTGTCGCAGACGGACTGCACCTCGGACAGAATATGCGTACTCAGAATTATTGTGTGCGCCTTGCCGAGAGAATTTATAAGATTTCTTATCTCGATTATCTGCTTTGGGTCAAGTCCGACGGTAGGCTCGTCGAAAATAAGCACATCGGGGTTTCCTATAAGCGCCTGCGCTATTCCGACTCTCTGGCGGTAGCCCTTTGAAAGGTGCGAGATAGGTCTTTTATACACGTCGCGTATGTTAATGACGTCTATAATCTCTCCGATATGGTCTTTGCGCGGCATTTTGCAGCGTTTGAGATTGTATACGAAATTCAGATATTCCTTTACCGTCATGTCAAGGTAAAGCGGAGGGTGTTCGGGAAGAAAACCTATATGGCTCTTTGCCTCCATGGGATTTTCGAGAATATCCACTCCGGCGATCTTTGCCTTGCCGCTTGTTGCGGAAAGGTAGCCCGTGAGTATGTTCATTGTGGTTGTCTTGCCGGCGCCGTTAGGACCGAGAAATCCGACTATTTCGCCCTTTTCGACCTTGAAGCTTATGTCGTTTACGGCATAATTCTGTCCGTAACGCTTGACAAGATGTGAGATCTCTATCATGTTTTATTTTTCCTTTCGGATATATTTTCATTTTTCAGCATAGCATATTTTTTTAAACTGCTTTTTAACATATATGCGACATTTTTACCGAAACGTCTGTGTTTATTGTGATTTATATGCAAAAACGCTCCGTTACGGGCATTTATCTCCCTGAAAAGCGTTTCGTCTTTTCATCTCGGCGTCTATTGAATTGAGAACCTCGAATTTTCTTATGCTCCAAAGAGGCGCGACAAGCTCAGAACGCTCTCCGTCGCCGGTAAGCCGCTGCATAACAATGTCGGGGTGTATTATTTCAAGCTGGTCGCAGATAAGATCTACGTAATCCTCTTTTTCAAACACGTCAAATCTGCCTTCGCGGTACATTTTTTCGCATACCGTGCCGCGTATTACGTGAAGCAGGTGCAGCTTTAACGACCACGGTCTCATATCCGACACGGTTTTTACGCTCTGCATCATCATCTCGCGCGTCTCGCCCGGAAGTCCGTTGATAAGGTGAACGCAGACGTCTATTCCGAGCTCTTTCAGAGAACCGAACGTATTTTCAAACTCCGAAAAAGAGGATTTTCTGTTTATAATCTCACCCGTACTGTCGTGAACCGACTGAAGTCCGAGTTCAACCGTAAGATACGTCTTTTTTGAAACGTCGGACAGAAGTTTTAAAACATCTTTGCCGATACAGTCCGGACGCGTGGCAATGCTTAGTCCGACGGCACCCGGAAGCGACAGCGCCTCATAATACAGCCGTTCCAGCTTTTCGGCCGGGGCATACGTCCCGGTGCCTGTCTGAAAATAAGGCATATAGGCGGTATTCTTCCACTTTTTGCTCATCATCTCGGTAATTTTTGCGTACTGCACGGGAATACTGTCGTGTGCGTCTCCCGCAAACTCTCCGCTTAAATTTGCCGAACAGTAAATACAGCCGCCCGTTCCTTTTGTACCGTCCCTGTTCGGGCAGGTAAAGCCTCCGGAAAGCGGAATTTTTGCAACCTTGCGCCCGAATTTTTCCTTAAAGAAATAATCGAGCGTATGATAGCGTTTATCAGCGTAAAATTTTTCCATTATCAGATAAATTCCTTATATATTACGGACTTCGGCACGTTTCTGTCTGCGGCGCACGCCTTTATCGCGTCCATTTTGGAGTACCCCTGCGAAATATAAAACTCCACGTGTTGGTTTACGGTAAGGTTTTCAAAATCCGCCTTTTCCGTCTGCTCTGCACCGCCGAGAATTATTACGTATTCTCCCCTCGGCTGATTTTCCTTATAATAAGAAACGGCGTCGGAAAGTTTCATATCGGAAAACTCCTCGTTAAGCTTTGTAAGCTCTCTCGCAAGGCATATATCGCGTTCGCCGAAAGCTGCGTAAAATTCTTCAAGCGTTTTTAAAAGCCTGTGCGGAGCTTCATAGAAGATTACGGTTCTGCTCTCGTTTTTACAGCGTTCGAGCACGGTTTTCTTCTCTTTTTTATCCTGCGGAAGAAAGCCTTCAAAGCAGAACGCGCGCGACGGAAATCCGCTTGACGCAAGCGCCGAAACAAACGCGCACGCACCCGGTACCGGCGACACCTTTATACCGTTTTCGCGGCAGCTCTTTACAAGCTCCTGACCGGGATCCGACACCGCGGGCATACCTGCGTCGGTCACTATCGCGCCGGACTCTCCCGAAAGCAGTCTTTCTATAATTCCCTTGGCGGCAGCCGTCTTGTTATGCTCATGATAGCTTACAAGCGTTTTTTTTATTCCGTAAAGTCCTAGCAGCTTTCCCGAAACGCGCGTATCCTCCGCGCACACAAAGTCAACCTCGGACAGAACCTTTTTTGCGCGTTCCGAAATATCCGCAAGGTTTCCTATCGGCGTTCCGACAACGTAAAGCGTACTCTTTTCTATCTCATTCATCGCCCTGTTCTCCGTTTTGTCCGTCACCGTTCACGTCGGTATCCGCGCCGTCCTGATGATCTTGTGCGGCATCGTGTGCCGTTTCGTCATCAGCATTTTCTCCGGTATTCTGAACGCTTATATGCGTCTGGACAAAATCGCCGTCCAGCGAGAGCTGAGCGTTCTTATCGTCGTTCTTTTCGGCGGCAAGCATAAGTTCTTCGCGCTGCGCCTTTATCTGACGCGTAAACTCGGCAAGCTCCGGAACAAGCTCAAGGTCGTCTATCGACTCAAGTCCGAAAGTGCGTAAGAATACCGTTGTAGTACCGTACAAAAGCGGACGTCCCGGCGCGTCAAGCCTGCCCTTTTCCTCTATAAGTCCCTTATCGCACAGCGACATTATAACCGACGGAGACTCCACTCCGCGAACCTTATCTACAAGCGCGCGTGTTGCGGGCTGATTATATGCGATTATGGCAAGAACCTCAAGTGCCGCACGCGAAAGCGGCTGATTGCGGCGTATTTCAAGAGCGTTGCGCACAATATCGGCGTATTCGTTACGTGTTGCAAACTGCGCATGACCGTCGAGTATGAGCAGCTCGACTGCAGATTTTTTATATCTTGCCGCAAGCGTATCGAGTATCTGCGGTATATATTTTTCTTCGGTTTCTATCGCCTGTGCAAGTTTTTCAAACGGGATAGCCGAGCCGTAGGCGAATATTGCAGCCTCGGCGGCGCGCGAAAGATAGTCCTCGTCGAAGATCAGTTCGTTCTGTACTGCGGTCTTTTCAGACATATTTTTCCTCCGTAAAAAGGATTTGCCATATTAAGAGCATGATATAACTTTTATATTGTAACACATAAAGACAAAAAATGCAAGTCCGGCGCGTTTCTGTCTGTCAAAAGCTCGAAATATGACGAAAAAGGGCGCAAACAAATATTCTGTTTTCTCTTGACACGGGACGAAAAATATTGTACAATATGTATTGCATTACAGCAAGATTGGAGTGACTTAACTAATGGCAGACGAAACTTTTGATTTTGAATCCGAGGTTTTCACACTTACCGACGAGGACGGAAACGAAAGCGATTTCGAGCTTATCGGCAACATGGACGTTGACGGAGAAAAATACGTCGCGCTTGTTCCCGTTGAAAGCACCGAGGACGAATACGTTATTCTCAAGGTTACGGAAGACGAAAACGGAGACGAGGTTCTCCTTACGATAGAAGACGATGACGAATTTGACAAGGTCGCAGACGCCTTTGAGGACGAATTCATGTCCGAGATAGATCACGATGACCTTGACAAGCCCGAAGAAGAATAATTTTTCCGGTTTCGTCAATACTATCTTCGTAAAAAGTACCGCGAACCGCGGTTTTCAAAGCACCTTTTTCCTGCCCCTCTCGTAGAATTTCATGCATTGGAACCCACATTTATGAATTGGAGTCCGATTTTTCCGAAAACAGGATGCAGACCTCCCGCATTCTCCCGCTCTCCGGAGTTTTTCTGCCGGAACAAGACCGGAGTCTCGCGGACGTTGGCAGCGCAAAGTTCAGGTTAGGACGCCGCCTTGCTTTAGCAGGGTTTTTCATTCGGGAATTTTACGGCCGCGGCGGGGGATTTTTTTACCTTTTTGGGGCTTATTGTTGCTTAATTTGAGTTGATTGTTGTTTATTTTGGGCGGAAACGGATTATATTCTTCAAAGTATAACTTTGTACTGACGCTTTTCTACGGAGAAAAGCTGTCGAAAAGCCGTTCGCGGCTCAAACGCCGCCGCGAAAGCGAACTACACTTGCGTTTGGCTGACTTCAGATTATTTTGAGCTGAAACGGGTTATATTCTTCAAAGTGAAACTTTGTGTTTGCACTTTTCGGCGGCGAAAAGTGGTCGAAAAGCCGTTCAAGGGACTGTTCGCCCCTTGACAATCCCCCGACGGGAGGATTTTGCCCTAAGCAATATATTTTCTCCTCCACAGCCCTTACCAAAGTGACCGCCTTGCTACTACGGCACATCCATGTAACTTACCGCAAAATCGCCGCGCGACAGGCGCGCGGATATGGGGTTCTGTACGAAGTTAAACCATTTCGGGAAAAGTGTTATTTTTCATATACTCAAACAGTCAACAGGACTCGCCTTTACGACCAACTCGCTGTCGCGAGATGACTACGGCTGAATGTTAGTTTTATGTTTGGTTAGCTGATAAGTGCAATTTGGCTTTAAATTAATACAAAAATATACTCTGTGCATTGAATTAAACTTTGCACAGAGTTTTTTACTGAACATAAAAGTAGAATTTGAACCAAGTTTCTTGCCGTCAGGCAAGCTGGGCAGGAAAACGAGTCCTGTTGACTGCATAATAACGCATAAAAACTGCACTTTTGAGCCTAAAACCAAGTTTACGCAGACCGCAGCGTGACATGGCATAAGAGTTGAACTGTGTCAACTAAAACATTTACTTAGATACCAACCCCATCGAGCAGTGCGGAGCATCTGCGAGCGAAGATTGCAAACTTCGGAGGTGCTTGGAAATTTTACCGACGATAATTTGATGTGCGGAGAGGAAGCCGCGCTTTCGCTGCGGCGTTTGAGCGGCGAACGGCTTTTGTTTACACTCTTTAGAGTGCAACTTTTTCGCCGTCGAAAAGTTGGAGAATAGAGCTGCACATGGCAGTGAGTTATCTTTTTCAACCCAAATCAAGCAACATTCTGCCCCAAAATACATTTTTATACCGTCCCCACAAGCCTGTTTATTGTAAATCCCTTTGCAGAGAAGTTGTCCTCGTACTCGGTGTGAATGTTGCACTCTTCCCAAGGAGAACGGTGAAGATCGTTTGTCACCTCGGACAGCGGTATGCCTGCAAGCTCAAATTGCTCAAGCGAAAAATCAAATAACGGACGGTTGTCGGTCTTGAAGAAAATTTTTCCGCCGGATTTGAGAATTTTTTTGTAAATTTCAAGAAAAGATATGTAAGTAAGTCTGCGCTTTGCATGGCGCTTTTTCGGCCACGGATCGGAAAAATTGAGATAAATTTCCGAAAGCTCGTTTTCCTCGAATATTTCCTCTAACTTTCCCGCGTCAAAACAGATAAACGTCACATTGTCAACCTGCGCCGCCTTTGCTTTCTCCATTGCAAGCATGATTACGTCGGGAATGACCTCGATTGCAATAAAAAATTTGTCCGGATTTCTTAAAGCGCTGTTTACGACAAACGTGCCTTTTCCGCAGCCTATCTCAAGACAAAGCGTTCTGCCCTTTGCAAGGCTGTCCCACCTGCCTTTTAAGCTTTCCGGATTTTCTGTTTTCAGTTCGGCACAGGCAGCCATTCTTGCCTCGCCGTTTTTCTTTTTTCTCATTCTCATATTAAAGAAACGTCCTTTCGGAATGTATAAAATCCAATGCTGCGGCAAACAATATGCACAGCAGAGAAAAAATCTTTGCTTAAACGTAAATTACGGGAGTTGAAAATAAATGCTTGATAAAATCGCTCTTATACTGACCGTTGTCGGCGCACTCAACTGGGGCGGAATCGGTCTTTTCCAGTTTGACACGGTAGCCTGGCTCTTCGGAGGACAGGACAGCGTTTTAAGCCGTATCGTATACGTCGTTGTCGGACTTTGCGGACTTTGGTGCATATCGCTGTTTTTCAGAGAAAGAAACGCACTTACCGATACCGAGGAATAACAAAATACGGTCTTTGATCTTATGAGAACCCTTAACTACCGGGTTCTCTGTTTTTTTACTCCCTTGGTTGTCTTTGAGCTTTTAGCCCAGCCCTGCGGCTTTGAACGTCCGGACGAAGCTGAAGTTTTTGTTCTTTGCGCGTCACTTCTGCTATCCCGTGACTTTCCGGCGCCGTTTTTATATGTTTTTTCGGAGTTTCGCGCATTTCCGCGCTTATCCGTGCTGCGCTTGTGCGTACTCTTGCCCTTATCGGCACCGTGCGTTGCCCTGTCGTGTTCAAAACTTCCGGAAAAATGGGGCAGCAAAGATTTTGCGTCGTTTCTTCCGGACAGCTTTATCGCCTTTGCGACAAGTTCGCGGTTTTCGGGACGCGACGCCTGAAGAAGTGCGCGCTGCATACGCTTTTCGTTGTAATCTTTGGTAACATATACAGGCTCAAGCGTAAACGGATCGAGTCCCGTATAGTACATGGTGGTTGCGGCAGTGCCCGGCGTGGGGTAAAAATCCTGCACCTGTTCGGGACGTATTCCGTGCTTTTTAAGGTAAAGCGCAAGATCTATCGCCTCGTTCAGCGTACTTCCGGGGTGCGACGACATAAGATACGGCACAAGATACTGTTCAAGTCCTGCCTTTGCGCAGAGGTCAAAATACTTATTGCAGAATTTTTCGTATACTTTGACCGGAGGCTTGCCCATATATTTAAGCACCCTGTCCGAGATATGTTCCGGCGCGACCTTTAACTGACCGCTTACGTGCTTTGTTACAAGCCTTTTCAGAAATGTGTCGTCCTTGTCGTATACCGCGTAGTCAAAACGTACTCCGCTGCGCACAAACACCTTTTTTATGCCCTTGATTTCGCTTACCCTGTCCAAAAGCTCTACATATTCGCTTTCATCAACAATTAAGTTCTTGCAGGGTTCGGGAGCAAGACATCTGCGGTTTTTGCATATGCCTTTTTTGCCTTCTCTGACGGCTTTGCACGGACCGTACCTGAAGTTTGCGGTGGGACCGCCTATGTCGTGGATATATCCCTTGAATCCCGGCAGCGCCGTCAGCAGCTTTGCCTCGGCTTCGACGGATTCTATGCTGCGCGAAACAACGTTTCGTCCCTGATGATATGCGATGGCGCAGAATGCGCAGCCGCCGAAACAGCCGCGGTTATGCGTTATGGAAAATTCAACCTCGTCTATCGCGGAAATTCCTCCGCCCTTGTCATAGCAGGGGTGCGGACGCCTTGTGTAAGGCAGAGAATATACGTAATCCATCTCCTCGCGTGTAAGCAGAGGAAACGGAGGATTCTGAACAAGCTTTTTATTATCATAAAACTCGACTATCGCCTTGCCGTCAACGGGATCGACGTTTTTATACTGCATTGCAAAGGCTTTGGCATACTTTTCCTTGTCGGTTTTAAGCTCGTCATACGTGTATGTGTCGCAGAAATCGTATTTCGGAACATAGTCAAGCGGAGCCGTTATGACCGTTCCCCTGACATCTCTTATCTTCTTTACCGGAACGCCCTTGTCAAGCAGCTTTGCAAGTGCGACGATACTCTTTTCGCCCATGCCGTACATAAGTATGTCCGCGCCCGAATCTATAAGCACGCTGCGTCTTACCTTATCGTCCCAGTAATCGTAGTGTGCGAAACGCCTTAACGACGCCTCAAGTCCGCCTACAAGTATCGGTACGTCGCCGTATGCCTCTCTTATTCTGTTGCAATAGACTATTACGGCGCGGTCGGGGCGAAGTCCGGCTTTTTTGCCGGGAGAATAGTAGTCGTCGCTTCTGCGCTTTTTTGCCGCGGTATAGTGCGCCACCATAGAGTCAATATTTCCGGCGCTTACAAGAAATCCGAGCCGCGGTTTTCCGAAAAGACAGACGCCTTTGCCGCTGCCGTCCTTATATGCGGTCTTATATTCCGGTTGTGCAATTATTCCGACGGTAAATCCGTTATCCTCAAGTATGCGCGAAATTATCGCGGTGCCGAAACTCGGATGATCGACATACGCGTCTCCAGTGACAAACACAAAGTCAAGAACCATGCCTTCGGGCAGTTCTTGCGGACTTACCGGCATAAATTTATCTCCGAGCTTTGGCAGATACATGGCGTTTCCTTTCGCAAAAAGTTATTGTTTTCAGTTTGAACCCGACTTGATATCGCGTTTCATTTCGTTTATGGTGTTTTCAAAATCGGGGGAGTTGTTTATATCGTTTTCTATTCTGTCAACCGAGGACATAATCGTGGTATGATCCCTGTTGAAGAACGAACCTATCGCCGACAGCGACATATCCGTCATGCTTCTGATAAGATATATGGTTATATGGCGCGCATACATTATATCTTTTGAACGCTTTGAGCTTGTTATATCCTCGGTCGGGATCGCGTACTTCTGAGATACATATTCGAGTATCTTCTGAGGTGTAACAGCCTCGGCGCTGCTTGAAAGCAGGTCGTTTACGACGATCTTTGCATGAACCATTGATATTTCCTCGCCCTGTATAAAGGCAAGCGCACGCATCTTTTTGAGCGCGCCTTCGATCTGTCTTATATTATCCTTTATGTTCTCGCCGAGATACATAAGTACGTCGTTTGGTATATCTATTCCTATGCTGTTTGCCTTGCGCTTGAATATGGCGACTCTCAGTTCAAGGTCGGGCGCCTGAATATCGTAAAGAAGTCCCGATTCAAAGCGGCTTCTCAGTCTCTCTTCCAGCGTCTGCATGGATTTAGGAGGGCGGTCGGACGAAATTACTATCTGCTTTCCCGACTCGTACAGTGCGTCGAACGTGTGGAAGAATTCCTCCTGTACGCTGTATTTTCCTGCGATAAACTGTATATCGTCAACAAGCAGCATATCGGCATTTCTGTACTTTTCGCGAAACTGTACAGGCGCTTTGAGCGCGAGAGCCTCGATAAGCTCGTTTGTGAAATCCTCGCCCTTGACGTATATTATATTGTACGTAGGAAATCTCTTTGTAACCTCGCGTGTTATGGCATAAAGCAGATGAGTTTTTCCGAGTCCCGGATCGCCGTATATGAACAGCGGATTGCTGTGCGAATCTGCCGGAGACTGTGCGACGGTGCGCGCCGCGGTATACGCCATCTTATTGGAACTGCCGACGACGAAATTCTCAAACGTATATTCGGGCAGGCAGTCGGGCAATGACGGAGAAACAAGAACCTGTCCCGTTTTATCGTCGTCGTTCGGCTTTATCTCGCGCGCAAGATAGCTGTTATCCATACGCTTATAATTATCGCCGAAGTTTCCGACGGTCTCGGCTATTCTTTTTTCTTCGGCGGCGCTCTGTTCGTCAAGCAGCTTTGCAAGTCCGTTTTCAAACGTGTCCTTTTCGACCGAGATTATGACTATCTCGACTTCAAACCCGAGGACGTTCGCCATTGCCTTTTTTATATCGTCATAATATCTTTTTGTTATAATTTCCTGTTTATAATCGGTCTCTATCTGAAAATATGCCTTGTCCGGCGTAAGCGTTTTAAGCTCCATGCTGCCGAACCACAGTTTCAGCGACACCTCTGAAAAATCCGACAGTATATTTGCAAGCTCCTGCCTTGCAAGCTCCCAGACTTCGTTTTCGTTAGCCAAGGTAACAACTTCCTTTCGTGCTGACATTAATTCATTATACATTATAACACGCCGCAAACTCTTTCGTCAAGAAGCAATCCCGACAAAAATCGTCAAAAAAACTCCCGCCTTTTCATGACGGGAGCAAACTTTATGTTTTTTACTGTTACATTACATCTCGATAACGGGAGAATATGTAAACTCACCGCTGTCGGTAACTTCCTTCATGGCGTTCTTGAACCAGAGAGTACGTGTGATGTAGTAATACGGGAAAACAAAGAATATGCCTACAAGTCCGAAGGTAATTCCGGAAAGAAGGAACCAGCCGATAAAGCTTAAATCGAGCACGAAAAGTTCGGATTTTCTGCCGTTCATTATCTTCATGGAGAGCTTAAGAGCCTCTTTTGCGGGTATTTCGGGATATTTTGCAAGTATGTAAGGTGTAAGCGCGTAAGAATAGCTTTTAACAATTCCGGGAATTACAAAAAGCAGACTCCAGAGGAATGTAAACAGCGTCATCCATGCATATCCGCCGACGCGTCTTAGATAATATCTGCCGTCAAAGCCCTTGGTGAATATATCACCGATACCCGTCTGCATACCGTCGGACAAGCATGTAAAATAAATTATAAGACCGAGTTCAGCCGGAAGTACAAAGAAAACGCCTATTCCGCCGATAAAGCCAGTCATTCCCGATACTGCCGAGAGAATAATGCTTACAAGCACAACCGCACCGATACAGGGCCAATAGTTGTTTGCGAGAACCTGTTTTGCCTGAGTTTTAATTTCTGCACGTGTCATTGTAATGACCTCCTTTTTTATCATTATATTATCAATATGTTTAATTGTCAACCCGTTTAACCGTTTTTCGGCGCAAAGTAAAAAGTTTTCGGAAAAATGTTGACAAACCGGCTCCCCCGGCATATAATATAGATACAAAGGCAAGACATCAAACGGTTGCGCCGATATAACGATTATTGATAACCGCTACATTTGCACTGGGCGGTTATCTTGCTTTTACAGTAAAAGCTATTGCTATGATTAGTACAAAGAAAACAAATCTTATGTATTTGTTCATAACAACCACCCCCTTTCGGGAATGGCACAACCGCCGGTGAGTTTCACCGTTAAGAGACCTTGCCCTGCCGGTTTTTGCGCCGGCAAGAGCTATTATACACCGCAAAGAATAAAAATGCAACACCTTTCAGCCTTTCGGGTGTTGACAAATACGGAAAATTATATACTGTTTTCAGCCTTGCACTGCCGGATTTTACTCCGGCAGTACTTATTTATAATCAGCCTTTTACTTTTACATATGCCGGCAATTCCAGCTCACTGCACGCAGAAATCAATGACCTTAGCCTTATTTTTAAGGTACTCGCCCTCTCTGCCGTGGCAGCTCATAATAACTATCTGATACCTGTCGGAAATACTCACGAGAAAATCGAGAATTCCGTGCAGTCTAACGTCGTCAAAATGTGCAAACGCGTCGTCAAACACAAGCGTCGGGCGTTCGCTGTACAGCTTTTCGCAGAGCGACAATCTGAACGATATGTACGCAAGCTCCTTTGTTCCCATGCTGAGATAGTCTATCGGGCGCACCTGCGCGTCGCCGTTCTGAAGGAACGAAAGGTTCATGTCACTGTCGGGATAAAGTCCGCGGTATTTTCCGTCCGTAATGTTTCCGAATATTTCTCCGGCACGCTGGGAGATCTGCGGCGCGACCGAGTTTTTCATCTCGGAATCCGCCTTTTCAAGACATTCAAGCGCAAGACTTATCTGAGCGTATCTCTCCGTAAGATACGCTTTCTGATCTTTAAGCGACAATATTCTGCTTTCAAGTTCCGACGGTTTGGGCAGGGTCTGCGAAAGCACCGCGGCGTCCTTTTCGTACTCGTGCAGCTTTTCGCGAAGTCCCTCGTTTGCCTGAGTATAAAATCTTATATCGCGGTTCACGGTATTTGCGTCCCTTACGGGAATGTTTTCATCATACTGAGAACCGAGTTTTTCAAGTTCCGCCTTATTGATCGTCTGCGCAAACGCCGTATAGTTTGCCTTTTTTGCATACGCGTCCTTTTCGAGTGCGTCGCAGCGCAAAATGTATTCGTGCAGCACTCCGAGCGCCTTTTCCGCGTCGCGTGAAAGCGTGTTTTCATCATCATACGGCGCTCCCGATTTTTCAAGAGCAAATATAAGTTTATCCTTTACGTCCTCAAACTTCCGCACACATTCCTCATACGCGCTCACGGAGTCGGAATACATTTTTTTATACGCGGAATTTGCGTCGGAATACATATTGTTTTCACGAAGCACGCCGTAAAGCGCACCGATATCCGAAAAACCGAATTTTGACGTAAATGCACGCAGTTCTTTTATTGTTTTTGACCTCTTTACCCAGAAGACAGCCGCAATCGGTATCGTTATTACAAGCACGGTAAGGATAATTGCCGCGATCAGATACGATTTTGATTTTTTGCGCAGTTCATCAATCTTTTCTGCAGCCTCGTTTGCCGAAATGCCGAGTTCCGACAGCACTGCCGATACTTTTTTCTGATTTTCGTCGGAATACGCGTCGGAATATCTCTGCTTTGCGCCGTTCATGTTCTTTTCAAGCTCTTCGCTTTTTGCGGCAAGATCGGAGTACGCGCGGTATGTGTTCTCAAGTTCAGACACAAAGTCCTTATCAGGCAAAAAGGCTCCGTTTGACGCGGATCTTCTTGTTTCGGTAAGCGCATATCTCGCGCCGTTAAAGTCTTTTTCAAGCATAGAAAGCCTGTTCAGCTTTTCTTTTGCGTCAAGGCACTGCAGATTAAAGCTTTCTTTTTCGAGGACTTCAAGCTTTTGCTTGTTAGACTCAATTTTTTTCTTTGTTTCGTTAAGATTAAACTCTGCCGAAAGCAGTTTTTTGTGACCTTCGCCGCACTTTTCCTTTTTCAGCGTTAGTTCGGTAAGCTCTGCGTCAACCGAATATATTTTTCCGGTATTGCCTCTGAGTCCCAAAAGCTCTTTTTTTGCCTTGGTCAGCTTTTCGATTGCCGCAGCCGCGTCAATATTCTCGTCCGCCGACCCCGCCATGTTTCTTATGGCGTTATCAAGCTCTCCGCTGTCGGAAAATATCACGTCCGCCTGTCCCGTATAGGCGGTCTTTTTGTATGCCGTTTCGTCAAGTCCGTAAAACAGCTCGCCCGCACAGTCGGAGGAATATGACGCATTCGCGCTGCCGTCTATTATGGCACTCTGCGCACGTGCGGCATTTTTTCTTAAAGCCGTGAGCCTTTTGCCGTCGGACAGCGTAAAGTCCATTTCACCCGAAACAGTGTCTGCGTCCCACGGCGTATACAGCTTTTTTTCGTTTTCTCCGAGCGAACGCCTGCTTTTCGGCATTCCGTAAAGCATATATTTTATAAACGCGCCGACGGTGCTTTTGCCGGCTTCGTTTTTGCCCTGTATTACGGTTATGCCGTCATCGAGAGTTATCTCGGTATTCTTTAATTTTCCGAAAGAATCAATTTTAAGCTTATTTATCTTCATACGCTTTTCAATATCCTTTGCGCCGCGAATATAAGATTAAGGTCTTTCAAAAATATCGTCAAGATCAAAGTCAAGTCCGCCGTCGCCGTTTTTATTGCCGTTTTCGTTCTGAGCCTGTTTCTTTTCGCGAAGGCTCTTTGCGGTCTGTATGTCGGTCACGCCGTTATTGTACCAGTCCTCTATAATCTTTGACATATACTGAACGGACGGTTTTGAAATGCTGTTTACGGTAAGCTCATAGGCATATTCTATAAGCTCGGTCTTTGTGCGGTAGACGTTTGCCCATGTGTTTACAAGCTTGCTTTCGGCTTTGGTAAGCGCCCTGTCTGCGCCTATTATGCGCTTGACCTGATTTTCACACTCGGCATATCTTCTCTTTGACGCGTAGTAGCTTTCAAGTTCTTTATATGTAACAACACCGTCATCATGTATTCCTATTGCCGTGCGCTCAATATACTTTAACGACTTTTTGCCCATCTCGGCGCAGTGTGCGATAATTCCCATTATCACGTCGCACTGCATACCCAGACAATCGTAAAGATAGAGCAGCGACGCGGTTTTTGACGAATTAAGCAGCTCACCAAGCGTATGCTCGGCATAATTTACAAGCTGTTTGAATTCCGAATCGTTTTTAAGCGCCTCGGCAACGTCTTTGGTATCGTAATCCACGGAATGAGGCTTTGATACGGCGTTATTTTCGCTTTCTTTTGTGTCAGACGCGCCGTTTTCGCTATGTACACCGGACGGAATTTCGCCGTCCGCATTGTTTTGCAGTTTATCTATCTCCGCAGTCTGAATACTATCCTGTCCGTCCTCGATTTCCGAGATAATTCCCGTTCCTCTCCAGAAAGCAAGCGCCGCGTTTACGACAGCCGTACTCTCCGAGATTGCCTCCGCAGCCTTTTGCACGTCAAATTCGCCGTTCATGTTTGCAAAAATGTACATTATCAGCTTTGACTCGGCTTTTTTTGCGGATTTCAGGTATTTGATAACGCTTTTCGGCATGACAAAAATGCCGTCGGTTTCACAATTCTTTATTTTCATACCGTTCAGACTTTCTTTTGGTTTTTTTGTGCGCGGTTACAGTTCCATGATTATGGGAAGTATCATAGGCTTTCTCTTGGTTATGGAATAGATATAATTTGTAAGAACGTCCTTGACCTTGCCTTTTATCGCGTTCCACTCGTCAACATCGTTGTCAAAGCAGTATTGCAGGGTTTCGGCAGCCTTCTGCTTGAGTCCCGACATAAGCTCCTCGGACTCCTTGACGTATACAAATCCTCTCGAAACAATATCGGGTCCCGAAAGTATCTCCCTGTCCTCGGTGCTGACCGTCGCAACGACTACTATAAGTCCGTCCTGTGCAAGATGGCGTCTGTCGCGCAATACGACGCTTCCTACGTCTCCGACGCCGAGTCCGTCTACAAGAACCTTTCCCGACGGCACTTTTTCAACGCTTCTGAACACATTTTCGCCTATCTCAATCACGTTTCCGATTTCGGCTATCATCATGTTTTCCGCCGGTATTCCCATATCCTTTGCAAGTTCGCAGTTACGCTTTAAGTGTCTGTACTCGCCGTGTATCGGTATAAAATACTTTGGCTTTGTAAGCAGCTGCATTATTTTAAGTTCTTCGGCGCACGCGTGTCCCGAAACATGAACGTCCGCAACCTCGTCGTTAAGCAAAGTAACGCCTTTTTTGAGAAGATCGTTTGTAATCTTTGTGACAAGCTTTTCGTTTCCGGGTATCGTCGACGCGCTTATTACAACAAGGTCGTCAGAACCCAGAGTTATCTTGTCGTGCTCCGACGCCGCCATTCTCGAAAGCGCGCTCATGGGCTCGCCCTGAGTTCCGGTGGTTACGACGGTAAGCTCATTCATCTTATATTTCTTTATATCGTTTATATCAATGAGCGTTCCTTCGGGTATATCCATATAGCCGTATTTTACCGCGGCATTGACAATTGTAAGCATACTTCTTCCCGAAAGCGCGACTTTTCTGCCGTACTTATGCGAAAAATTTATGATCTGCTGAACGCGGTGTACGTTTGACGAGAAAGTGGCTATAATAATGCGCTTGTCCATGTTGCGCATGAAAATATCGTCAAGCGACTTTCCTACCGTGCGTTCGGACATGGTATATCCGTTTCTTTCGGCGTTGGTGGATTCGAGAAACAGCGCAAGCACGCCCTCTTTTCCCAGTTCCGCAAAACGCGCAAGATTTATCGGCTCTCCCTGTATCGGAGTAAGATCTATCTTGAAATCTCCCGAAAATACAAGCGTTCCGGCTTCGCACGTCACCGCAATGGCGCAGGAGTCCGCAATCGAGTGGTTTACTCTTATAAATTCAACCGTGAACGCGCCGAGTTTCAGTTTATCGCCCGCGTTTACCTGATTTAAAGACACGGAACCTAAAAGTCCGTGTTCCTCAAGCTTTGATTCGACAATTCCCAGCGAGAGCAGAGTTCCGTAAACAGGAGCGTTTGCCATTCTCAGAACATACGGAAACGCGCCTATATGATCTTCGTGTCCGTGCGTTATAAGATAACCGCGCAGCTTATCTATATTTTCTTCTATATATGTCGTATCCGGTATTACAAGGTCAACGCCCGGCATACTTTCATCGGGAAAACCGAGACCTGCGTCAATAACTATCATGTCGTTTTCGTATTCGACGACGGTCATGTTTTTCCCTATTTCTCCGAGACCTCCGAGAGGTATGACCTTAACCTTTGTCATGTTCTGTTTTTTATTGCCTTTTGATCTTGTTCTCGGCATAAAAACACCTTTCCTTTCAATATTGAATGTTAAAATTTATTTATGTACCGCGGTGCCGAAAAAGACACGCCGCGTAAATTGACGCAAAAAAACACACGCCCGAAAACCGCACAAAAACGGGAGCTTTTTCATTATTGCCTTTTCTAACAGAGAGCGCAAAGCAATTCACCGCTGAAAAAAGAGAACAGCGGTAAAAGGGTTTTGCTTTTTTACGAAGATCCGGCATTATACCGTAGTACCGTTTCTCCGTGCCGTGGGCAGATTTGTGTACGAGTCCGCTTTTTTGCGGCACATAAGACCCGCGTTACTTCCGTGCAAGTCTATCCGTATAATATTATGCACCATTTTTGCTCATAAGTCAACAGACTTATAAAAGTTTACAAACAACCGCAAAAGATATACGCGCAAAACGACCCGGTACGCATGGCAAAAAGCACGCATACCGGGCAAAATTCAAACTTGAATTAACGGTTTTATCAATAGAACGTCGCAACGGGATTTTCGGGTTCTGACGATTTTGAAATTTCCGACGCCGTAAGAACGGGACCTGCCTTGCTCTTGTAGACACGGTGTTTTTCCATGGAAATCTTCGCCGTCAGGTCAACCCAGTCGCCCTGCGAAAAATCGAGAGCCTTATCGGTTCTGCAAAGCAGACCTTTATATGCAATATCCGCCTCGCAGCACGTCATAATGCGTCTGCCGACGACGATCTCGCTCTTTGCGTTTATAAGCTTGTTTCTTGTGACAAGCGCGTGAATTTTGACGGTCTTGCCTATATAATCGTTCGTGTTCTCTGCAAAATCGCGGTACCACAGACCGAAATCCTCGTCCTTTATCACAATTACGCCGGCGTTCTTGTCAAACGGAAGCGGATCTTCGATATCGTCGTATTCCACCTGTCCGTCAGCATATTCGTATGCGATGTCGGCTTTTCTCGACACAGAACGCACGATCTTATGCAAAGCAAGCTTATCAAAATCCTTCTTTGCACGGTTGAAAATGCATATTTCGCAGCTCTTGAGCTTATCTCCGACAAGGCTTCTCATGTTCGCGTTGTAGTTTTCAAAAGTATTTGCGTCCGCGAACATCATTTCCTGATAGACTATCCAGCCTTCGGGAAGATTCTGATAAAGCTCGTCAAGCATCCACATTCCGTTATACTCTATGAGCACTCTCTCGGCATTTGCGTCACGTCTCAGTTTTTCGAGATTTGCCGCGGTAAGCTCCGACTTGTCCTCAAGCGCCGCAATCGTCACGTTCTGTCCCGAAAACGAGGACATATCGTATTCTTCTTCGCCATCTTCGCAGACAAGCAGCAGCATTTTTTCGCCCTTGTTAAAGCCCGAATCTTCAAGAGTTTCCTGTATGAATTTTGTCTTTCCGGCTTCGAGAAAGCCGGTGAAAAGATAAACCGGTATTTCCATTATACTTTACCCGTATTCCAAAGATTTTTTACTTTGCTGCGACTCCGAAAAGTGCGGCAAGCTTATTTTCGTCAATCTTAGAGCCGATAACGCAGATTCTTCCGGTAATATCGGCGCTTCCGCTTCTTACGTCGGGACAGCCCGGAACATAATCGTAGTGTATCCAGCCGCCGTTTGCGTTTTCGACAATACCCTTTGCTCTGAGTATCGTGCCGTATTCGTCATCATTCTCAAGAGCCTTTAAGCAGTCAAGTATCTGTTCGGGCGTGAATTTATGCGTTGTTTCAACGCCCCAGCTCGTAAACACCTCGTCAGCGTGGTGATGATGATGGTGTCCGTGGCAGCATTCTCCGTCATGGTCATGGTCGTGATGATGATGTTCGTGTTCATCCTCATCTTCGTCGTGGTCATGGTGGCAGCACTCGTGATCGTGGTCGTGGTCATGATGATGTTCATGCTCGTGTTCATGCTCATCATCGCCGTCATGGTGGTGATGTCCGCAGCAGCACTCGTCATCGTCATCATCGTCATCATGATCGTGGTGGTGATGGTGCTCATGTTCGTCCTCATCTTCATCATGGTGATGATGTTCATGCTCCTCGTGTTCAAGGCGTTCAAGCTCTTTTTCGAGTGTGCTTCTGTTTTCCATGGCTGAAACTATCTGCTCGCCGGAAAGCTCGTCCCAGGGAGTTGTGATTATAACGGCGTCCTTGTTATGCTCGCGAAGAAGCGCAACTGCGGCGTCGATCTTATACTGCGGAACGTTATCGGTACGGCTGAGAATAATCGTGCAGGCATTTTCAACCTGATCGTTATAGAACTCGCCGAAGTTCTTAATATACATCTTGCACTTTGTAACGTCGGCAACCGTGGTGAACGAACCGAGAACGGCACCCGAAGCGCCCGCGTCGCGAACCGCTCTTATAACGTCGCTGAGCTTGCCTACACCCGACGGCTCAATAAGAATTCTGTCCGGCTTATATTCGTCGATAACCTGTTTGAGCGCCTTTGTAAAGTCGCCGACAAGGCTGCAGCAGATACAGCCTGAATTCATTTCGTTTATCTGCACGCCGGAATCCTTTAAAAATCCGCCGTCAATGCCTATTTCGCCGAACTCGTTTTCTATAAGCACGAGCTTTTGGTTTTTATATCCTTCTTTAATGAGCTTTTTGATAAGCGTAGTCTTTCCGGCACCGAGAAATCCGGAAAAAATATCAATGGTAGTCATGTTTAAACATCTCCGTTTAATAAAAATAATTTCCCTGAATAGCATTATACTACGGGTTGCATTTTATGTCAACAAACCTGCAAAAGATTTAAATTTCAAAACGTCAAATTTTAACACAAAGTGCAATTACGGCTGAAATTTTCCCGGATATTGCCGCAAGAAACAGAAAAACCGCAGCCGGAGATCCGACCGCGGTCAAAAAAGCATTTTTTATTTTAGCCGTTATGCTGAAATTACTTGATTTCAACAGTTGCGCCGGCTGCAACGAGCTGTTCCTTGAGCTTGTCAGCCTCTTCCTTGGAAACGCCTTCCTTGAGAGCCTTAGGAGCGGACTCAACGAGATCCTTAGCTTCCTTAAGACCGAGGCCGGTGATTTCACGAACAACCTTGATAACGCCGAGCTTGGAAGCGCCTGCGTCTGCGAGGATTACGTTGAACTCGGTCTGCTCCTCAGCTGCTGCTGCGGGAGCTGCTGCGCCGCCTGCTACTGCTACGGGTGCTGCGGATACGCCGAATTCCTCTTCGAGTGCCTTTACAAGGTCTGCAAGTTCAAGTATGGTAAGTGTCTTGATTTCTTCAAGAATCTGAAGTGACTTTTCTGATGCCATTTTAAATTACCTCCGTTTTTTCAAAAATTATTTTTTCAGCCGGGACTTTTAAAGTGCGTATATTCACGCTAAGCCGCCCGTGCAAAGCTTATTCTGCGGCAGGAACGCCGCCTTCCTTGTCGATCTTTGCCTGAAGTACGTAAGCAAGACCGTACAGAGGACCCTGAATGCTGCCGAGTACCTTTCCGATAAGAACTTCCTTTGAAGGAATCTTGGAAAGAGCTTCAACCTCTTTAGCGTCCATGATCGCGCCGTCCATGATACCGACCTTTACTTTGAAGGTCTCGTTATCCTCAGCGAATTTGCAGAGGATCTTTGCAGGAGCGAGCGGATCTTCGTTGCTGAGTGCGAAAGCAGTCATACCTTCAAGGAAAGGCTCGAAACCGCTTATACCTGCGATATCTGCCGCCTTCTTGATGTAGGTGTTCTTGATTACGGTGTAATCAACGCCTGCCTTGCGGAGCTCAGCTCTGAGTGCTGTGTCCTTGTCAACAGTGATTCCGCAGTAGTCAACGATAACGCCGCTCTTGGCGTTCTTCATCTTTTCTGCGAGTTCTGCGACCATTTTCTGCTTCTGTTCAAGAATCTTTGCGCTTGGCATATGTTCACCTCCCAAATAAAAAATGCCCTTTTTTCGACCATAGAAAAAGGACAATGTACGGGAGAATATTTTACGATATTCTTTAAATTACATCTTCCTCGACAGGCGGTATTAACCGTTAGAGTGCATTGCACTGCCTGTTTTCTCAGGTCAACGTGAGTATGATACCACAGTTTTATATATTTGTCAAGTGGTTTTATCAATATTTTTTTGCCGGCATAAAAGTTTTTATAAAAAGCTGTTGACAAAACCGTGTGCGCGGCATATAATGTAAGTACAAAGGCAAGACCTCAAACGGTTATGCCAAAATGTTTAAGTTTAAACTAACCGCTACATTTTGACGAGTGGGGCGGTTAGTTTGCTTTTATTGAAAAAGCTATCGCTATGATAAGTACAAAGAAAACAAATCCTATGTATTTGTTCATAACAACCACCCCCTTTCGGGAATGGCACAACCGCCGGTGATATCCACCGTTAAGAGAACTTGCCCTGCCGATTTTTACACCGGCAGGGTTAATTATATACTATGTTTATATATTTGTCAAATGCTCTTGCGGCGCGCCGTCACAGAATTTCCCGAAGCTTATCGAGAAACGCCTCTTCGCCGAAGGTATTGATCTTGAAAAACACGGCTTGGCTGCCGCCGGAGGTTATTGCGGAAAGATACACCTTTCCGTCGTTTCCGAAAAGCGTTACATTCATGCTGACGCGGTTCTTTCCGAGATAGCTGTACCGCTCAAATACCCTGACGCTGCACCTTGCGCCGTCAATATAAAAATCGCTGGAATCTTCAAGGCTTGCCGAAATGCTGCCGCCGAGGATTCCGTTTTCTATTTTACGCAGTATCTCACTGAAACTGCCGTTTATTGTCGTTTCAAGCTTTGCCATTATGTCTCTCGCTTTCTCCGCAAAACAATGCGCGGTTAATTTCGGTTATTTCAAAAGATTCTTTTGCCTCAAAGCCTGTTTCGCTAAGCTCCGGAAACAATTGGCTCACCGATTGCGGCGATTTTACAAGCTCAAGCTTTTTTTGCTTATCAAGGCGCTTTATTCTGTACTCGAGCTTTGCCGCACCGCCGAGATTCTGCGTTTCCCACAGCGCCTCAAGCCTAAGTGCGGCGTGGCTTTTGGTATATTTTGCGCCCGACCTGTTTATATGCGCGGAAATACGCTTTTTTACATCAGCCGCAATGCCGGTATACAGCGTATTACCTTCGCAAAGCAGCATATACACATAAGCCATGGTGCAAAACTCCCGTTATTTATTCTCAGAACTGATTTTTCATAACCGCACCGCGGTCTGCACCCGATACAAGCTTAGAATATCTCGCAAGCCAGCCTGTCTTTATGTTAGGTTCGGGCTTTACGTACTCCGCTTTTCTCTTTGCAAGTTCATCTTCCGAAACAAGAACGTTTATCGACGCATTCGGAATGTCAATCTCAATCATATCGCCCTCTTTTACAAGACCGATAGGACCGCCGTTTGCGGCTTCGGGACAAACATGACCTATTGACGCGCCGCGGCTTGCTCCCGAAAAACGTCCGTCGGTGATGAGCGCTACCGTCTTGTCAAGTTTCATGCCTGCAAGCGCGCTTGTGGGATTGAGCATTTCTCTCATTCCGGGACCTCCGACAGGACCTTCGTAACGTATAACGACAACGTCGCCGTCAACTATCTTTCCGTTATATATTGCGTCTATTGCCTCGTCCTCGCTGTTGAACACGCGTGCGCGTCCGGTATGCTTTAACATTTCGGGTGCAACGGCGCTTCTCTTTACAACGCAGCCGTCCGGCGCAAGATTTCCCCAGAGTATCTGTATTCCTCCGGTCTTGCTGTACGGATTGTCAAGCGGACGGATATTATCGGTATTCTTTATATATGCGCCCTTTACGTTTTCGCCTACCGTCTTTCCCGTAACCGTAAGAGCAGACGGATCTATAAGTCCGCCCTTTATAAGCTCTGCCTGAACCGCAGGGATTCCGCCTGCCGCGTCAAGATCTGTTATATGTGTGGCACCGGCAGGTGCAAGATGGCACAGATTCGGGACCTTTTCGCTGGTTTCGTTAAAGAGTTTAAGATCAAAGTCGACGCCTGCCTCATTTGCAATGGCAAGCAGATGAAGAACGCTGTTTGAGCTGCAGCCGAGCGCCATGTC
This sequence comes from uncultured Eubacteriales bacterium, assembly GCA_934446675.1. Lineage (GTDB taxonomy): Bacteria > Bacillota > Clostridia > Oscillospirales > CAG-382 > UMGS1387. The sequence continues at coordinate 208,571 of CAKSEL010000003.1, read as the reverse complement.
ACAGGCAAGCGCGTTGAGCAGCGACTTCTTATTAATTATCTGACGCGCGGTAATGCCCTTGTTTACCATATCCATAATCGCCATACCTGCGTGCTTTGCAAGCATTATACGCTTATTGCTTACGGCTGCGACGGTTCCGTTTCCGGGAAGAGCTATACCGATAGCCTCGCACAGGCAGTTCATGCTGTTTGCGGTATACATTCCGGCGCAGCTTCCGCAGCCGGGACAAGCTCCGGTTTCACATTCGTGAAGCTTATTTTCATCTATGATGCCTGCCTTGTATGCGCCGACAGCCTCGAACAGCTTTGAAAGGCTGACCTCCTGTCCGTCATATGTACCGGGAAGCATGGGACCGCCGCTGCAAACGACAGCCGGAATATCAAGTCTTACGGCAGCCATTACCATGCCGGGCACTATTTTGTCGCAGTTTGGCACAAGCACAAGTCCGTCGAGCTGATGAGCCATTGTCATGGTTTCAACGCTGTCCGCGATAAGCTCTCTGCTTGCAAGCGAGTATTTCATGCCGACGTGTCCCATTGCAATGCCGTCGCAGACGCCGATGGACGGTATAAGCACGGGAGTTCCGCCCGCCATTCTTACGCCTGCCTTTACAGCTTCGGCAATTTTATCGAGATGAATATGTCCCGGAACAATCTCGCTGTGTGCGCTGACTACTCCGATAAGCGGACGTTCAAGTTCTTCTTCGGTATAGCCCATTGCATAGAATAAGCTTCTGTTGGGCGCTCTTTCGGCGCCTTTTTTTACGTTATCGCTGCGCATAATATTTATGTCCTTTCAAATTAAGCGGTATAATTGTGTAAAAAGAACCGCCCAAAAATATATTTACTTCCGGGCGGCTGATAAACTGTTTTACGATGTTTTTACTTCTTGAGCCAGCTCATCATCTTTCTGAGCTCTCCGCCTACCTTTTCAAGCAGATGCTCGCCTTCGATTCTGCGCTTTGCAAGGAACTTTGCCTTTCTGCCTGACGAGAACTCGGTCATAAACTCGGAAGCGAATGTACCGTCCTGAATCTCTCCGAGAACTTTCTTCATTTCCTTTCTGGTTTCGTCGGTAATAAGGCGCTTGCCGGTTCTGTAATCGCCGTATTCTGCGGTGTTGGAGATAGAATATCTCATCTTTGCAAAGCCGCCCTGGTTGATAAGGTCAACAATAAGTTTCATTTCATGGATACATTCAAAGTATGCCATTTCGGGCTCATATCCTGCCTCAACGAGAGTTTCAAAGCCTGCCTTCATAAGCTCTGTTACGCCGCCGCAGAGAACGCACTGTTCGCCGAAGAGGTCGGTCTCGGTTTCTTCTCTGAAGCTTGTTTCAAGTATACCTGCTCTGCCTGCGCCGATACCGCTTGCATATGCGAGAGCATAGTCTCTTGCTCTTCCGGAATAATCCTGATAGATCGCGATAAGGGACGGAACACCTTTGCCTTCAAGATACTGGCTTCTTACGGTATGTCCGGGGCCTTTGGGCGCTACCATGATAACGTCGATGTCCTTCTGAGGCTGTATAAAGTTGAAATGAATGTTAAAGCCGTGTGCGAACATGAGGATATTGCCTTCCTTCATGTAGGGAGCGACCTGCTTATTGTAAATGTCTGCCGCAAGCTCGTCGGGAACCAGCATCATAACAACGTCGCCGGCTTTTGCGGCGTCTTCAATGGACATAACCTTGAAATTTGCGTGATCCTTTGCAAAGTTTTCAGCCTTTTCCCAATGACCGCTGCCGGGTCTTAAACCTACAACGACGTTAACGCCGCTTTCGGCAAGGTTCATTGAGTGTGCGTGTCCCTGGCTTCCGAAGCCGATAACGGCTATGGTTTTTCCGTCGAGCAAACCGAGGTTGCAGTCCGAATCGTAATACTTCTTGATCATTTTGAATTACTCCTTTATATAATAATTTAATTGTTTTGGTCTATTGAATAAGATACTTTGCCTTTTTCGAGAGCAGTAACGCCTGTACGGCACATTTCGGCAATTTTGAAACGCTTTGCGTCGTCAAGCATATCGTCTATTTCCTCCGGCGTTCCGGTAAACTCAAGTACGATAGTTCCAACGGAACGGTCGATTATCTTTGCGCCGTGCTTTATCGCGAGACTCTCGGCGTCCTTTATTCTGCTGTCGTCGTCAACTTCAAGCTTGAGCAGCAAAAGCTCTCTTAACAGACTGAACGACGGTTCGACAGAGAATATCATCTTTGACTCTATGAGCTTATCCGTCTGACGGATTATCTGTCTGAACTTTCTGTCGTCGCCGTGGGTTACTATGGTAATACGAGATATTTTCGGATCGTTTGTCGCCGAAACGTTAAGGCTGTCTATATTGAAACCTCTCTGGCAGAAAAGCGATGAAACTCTTGCAAGAACTCCGGCGTTGTTTTCAACAAGCAATATAAGATATTGTTTATCCATGTCTTTAATTACTATCCTTTCCGCGCAAAGTCATTAACCTATAATGGTGTCCTTGACCGTGCCGCCCGACGGTATCATGGGAAGAACTCTCTCGTCCTTATCTATAACGCATTCTATCCACACTGGCTTTTTGAGTTTCAGCGCCTTTTTGAAAGCCTCTTCAAACTCATCGGGCGTTGTGCATTTGAATCCCGTAAGTCCGAAACCTTCGGCAACCTTTGCGTAGTTTGTAACTCTGCCGGGTTCGCTCTGAGAAAATCTGTTTTCGTAGAACGCCGCCTGCCACTGACGCACCATACCGAGAGCGTTATTGTTGAATATTACCGTAATTACCGGAATGTCATAGGAAACTGCGGTACAGGCTTCATTCATATTCATGTGGAACGAGCCGTCGCCGGTTATATGCACGACAGGTCTCTGCTTATCGCACGCAACGCACGCGCCGAGTGCCGCGCCGTAACCGTATCCCATTGTTCCAAGGCCTCCGCTTGTGAGAAAGCTTCTCGGCTTTACGTGGCGTATATACTGAGCCGCCCACATCTGATGCTGTCCGACGTCTGTTACATATACGGCGTCGTCTCCGGCAAGGTCGCATATGGTATTCATTATCCAATGCGGTTTAAGGACGGTCTTGCTGTCCTCGGGGACGTAATCTCTTGCTTTCCACTCGGAAATAGTGGTCTGCCACTCGTCATGGGTAGTCTTTTTTATTTTCGGAAGCAGAGTCTTTAAAACATCCTTTACGTCGCCGATAATGCTGTAATCGACGGCAACGTTCTTGTTTATCTCGCTTGCGTCAATATCTATATGTATGATCTTTGCATGGCTTGCAAATTTTGAGGTATTGAGTGCAACTCTGTCGCTGAAACGCGTTCCGATAGCCAAGAGCACATCGGAAGAATGAGCCGCGCTGTTTGCCGCAAAGCAGCCGTGCATGCCTATAAGACCGAGGTTGTTTTTCTCGCCGTAACCGAGGACTCCGGCTGCCATAAGCGTATATGCCGCGGGAATATCGGCTTTATTTATAAGCTCGCGAAGTTCCGCGCCCGCGTCAGACAGTCTTACGCCGCCTCCGAAATAGATAAACGGCTGTTTTGCCGCGTTTATGACGTCCGCAATGGCGTCCCAGTCGGCGTATCTCGTGGGAGGTATAATTTTCTTTGCCGCAGGTTTCGGGGTATACTCCGCAGTCGCCGCGGTAATGTCTTTGGGTATATCGACAAGCACGGGGCCGCATCTTCCCGACTGCGCAATCTCAAAGGCACGTCTTAAAGTATTTGCAAGCTCGTCCACGCTCTGAACCGTGAAATTATGCTTTGTAATGGAAAGCGTAATTCCGGCAATGTAGACCTCCTGGAAGGTATCGCAGCCTATAAGCGGCGTCGGGACATTGCAGGTTATGGCAACCATCGGAACGCTGTCCATATAAGCCGTTGCAATTCCGGTTACGAGGTTTGTAGCGCCGGGACCGCTTGTCGAGAACACAACTCCGGTCTTTCCGGTAAGTCTTGCGTATCCGTCGGCTGCGTGAGCCGCACCCTGTTCGTGCGCAGTAAGATAATGTTTGATTTTGTCGCTGCACTTATACAGTGCGTCGTAGACGTTGAGCGCAGTTCCTCCGGGATAGCCGAAAACCGTGTCTACTCCCTGTTCCATGAGAACGCGTGTAACTATTTCCGCGCCTGTCAGCATCATAATATGTATTGCACCTCCGTAAATTTTCAAAAACAACCGAGAGGGTATAAAAAAACAGCCCTCATCTCTCAAAACAATAGAGACAAAGACTGAAAAATTCTCTGCGGTACCACTCTTTTTGCCGAACGTATTACCGAACGGCCGCTCACCCGATCCGACAACCGGGTTTGTCATATAACGGTGACTCTCCGTCTGTATCTACACAGCTCTTTTTGATAAACGCGCCTTCCTGCACTTACGGAAAGCACAAAAGACAAAAGCCTTCGGACAGATAGCTCGGGGTTGACGAGGCAGCGCGTATGCAACGGCTTTTCACCGACCGCCGTTTCTCTGCAGACATACTGTCTGCGCTGCTTTATTCCCTTCATCGCAAATTGATTATTGGTTTAAGCGTATGTTACCACACACAAATACCTTTGTCAATAGAATTCACAAAAAATTACTTTAGTGTTTGTCAATATTACCGAAAAATTCATACTTGGGCAACAAATCCACGTCCGCGCCTGCTCACAGCATACATTTTGACGGAATATTATAACAGTACGGCGCGCATTTCAGTCCGAAAAAAGAGCGGCTCAAACCGGTGCTTTGAAAAAAATCGCAAAAATATATTTTCACTGCGGAATAACGCGCCGCAATCCGGTAAAAAATAATGCCGTGGAAGTAAAAACAAACCAACGACATAAAAACACGGAGCGTGAACAAAGTGAACATCAGAAGAGGAGACATTTATTACGCGGATCTAAGTCCTGTAATAGGCTCTGAACAGGGCGGCATACGTCCCGTTCTCATAGTTCAGAACGACATAGGCAACAAGTACAGCCCTACGGTGATCGCGGCTGCCATAACCAGCCGCATCGGCAAAAGCAAGCTTCCTACCCACATTGAAGTGTATGCAGACAAGTACGGACTTGCGAGAGATTCGGTAATACTTCTTGAACAGATACGGACTCTTGACAAAAAACGGCTCAAGGAAAAAATGGGACATCTCGACGAGGACGTCATGGGACAAGTCAACGACGCCATAACGGTAAGTTTCGGTCTTGAAGATCCGGCGCCCGTACGTCAGGAGTTCATAGGCTAAAGCAAAAAGCGGCTTTACGCCGCTTCTTTTTATTTATCAATACTCAACTCCGAAAGCCTCAAGCACAATATCGGTAACGGCGCTTCTTGCGCTCTGCAGTTTATCGTACCCTAAAACCTGAGTTGCGAAAAACGCGGTAATTCCGTCGCGGCAATCTACAAAGTAATGCGAGCCGGCTGCGCCTCCCCAGCCGAAATCCGGTCTTTTATTTGTTTTTGTAGGACACTGCTGACCGAGTCCGTATCCGCGTTTGAGCCCGACCCAATAAGACGGCATATCCATCTGCTCTTTTGTCATCTGATTTGTCGAGAGCAGATCAACGGTCTCTTTTTTGAGAAGTTTATATGTGCGCAGCGCCTCGAGAAATTTAATGTAATCGTCAACGCACGAAACGCAGCCCGCGCCGCCGCTCTCATATTTTGTGCCTATTCTGAAATGCACGTTTTTCGGGCATTTCTCCACTTTTCCCGTCCGGTTATTGTAGCTGTAATGGCAGACAAGCCTTTCGGCATTGCTTTCATCAATCAAAAACGACGAGTTTTCCATATCGCAGACGTCAAAAATATTCTTTTTTACATATTCGCCGAACGTCATTCCGGAGATTTTCTCAACAAGCGCCGCAAGAACGTCGTGGCACAGGCTGTAATTCCAGCGGTATCCCGGTTCAAACAAAAGCGGCTCCTTTGCAAGATATTCCATAACCGTAAGCGTCGGGCACTCTCCGTCCGTATCCTTTAAACACTGTCTTAACATAGGAGAACCGACATCATATCCGAACCCGGCAGTCATTGTAAAAAGCTCGCGTACCGTTATTTTATTCTGCGCCGGACGAACATTGCCGTTTTCGTCTTTTACCGTCATGTTTTCAAATTCCGGCATATAGAGATAAAGATAGTCGTCAAGACCGAATTTTCCTCTTTCATAAAGCTGCAATGCCGCGGTACAGGTTATAAGCTTTGAGCAGGAATATATATCGTAAAGCTCTTTTCCGGTTACGGGAGTTTTTTTGTCGGTGTCGGTACAGCCGTTCGAGTGTCTGTACACGCATTTTCCGTCTTTCATTACAATGCAGTCATAAAACGGTATGCCGAGGTTTTCTATAAAACCGTCCATGGTTTCGGTAAGCTTTTCAAACACGTAAATTTCCTCGCTTTTGTCAATTTTTTCTAAATAATACTCCAAACGCCGTATTTTGTCAACAGCATATTCGGATTTTCCTCAGACATACTTTTTTGCAAAAAAGAACAAAGACAAACTGCAATTCTCACAGCCGTTCTATATCCGCCCCTTTCCTCATAATCTTATATGAGGCAGGTGGGCATGACATGATATACAACAGAAAAAACCAACAAAACGCGCAGAGTTCAAAATTTACGTTTTCGACAGGCACAGCCGCAGCCGAAAAAACAAACGGCATAAACGCCCCCGAGGATCTGCGCAGTTTTGACAAAACAAAGGAAATTCCGGTTTTTTCGGAGTACGATAAAGAGAACATAACGCCGTATATTCCGGTCAGAGTATCGAAATTCAGGCTCAGAAGAAAGCTGCGCGAGATAAAGAAAAGCGCGCAGCCAAAACGCAGCGCCGCAGGACTTTTTATTTCCTTCGCAGTATGTTTCTGCCTTTGTTCGGGCATAATATATCTTGCTTTCGCAGGTATTTACGCTCCGAAAGAGATATGCGACGCAGTAATAAAGCTTTGCGGCATTGTTTATCCCTGTGAGGGCGGATATGAAACAACAGGCGGCAGTTTTGAAATATCGGGAAAGACATACGTCCCCGAAAACACGCCGAAATTTCTTTCGCAAGGCTCCGGAAAAGCGGCTGAAAACGGCTCGGACGGCGCACACTCCTCTTTTACCGCAGCGTCTGACAGTCTTATTACGGACGAACAGGACAGCGCTGTTTTTCAGAACGGCGGCAAAGCCGATGTACAGGCGGCAGACTCGTCCGACAGCGGAAAGACCGGCTCCGACGGCGAAATTTACTACCCAATTGCCGAACGGAATATGTCGGCAAAGCAAATAACTTCTCTTACAAACCAGACGGATTTTACGCCCGACACCGCCGCTCTTTTAAAGCAAACGCCCAAAGCATTTGAAGATCTTTCGCTTTCCGGGGAACCTCTCGTTCTCATTCTTCACACCCACGCAACAGAATGTTATTCCATGAGCGACTCCGACAGCTATCTTTCGACGGAACCGACGCGCAGCTCCGACGACAGCCTTAACATGAACCGCGTCGGAGATGAACTGTGCGATGTGCTTTCGGACTTCGGAATAAACGCGGTTCACTGCACGGTGCGCCACGACGAGAAGTCTTTTATAAAAGCGTACAACTCCTCTCTTTCAAGCGCAAAGGAATATCTCGAAAAATATCCGTCGGTAAAATTCGTAATAGACCTGCACCGCGACGCGATAATTGACGGCAGCACAAAAATCAAGCCCGCAATAAGCATAGGCGGCGAAAAGTACGCGCAGCTCATGTTCGTCGTAGGCACAAACGAATCGGGCATAAACCACCCGGACTGGCAGGACAATCTCTGTCTTGCGCTTAATCTTCAGAGTGCGGCAGAGGAAATGTATCCAGGACTTTTCAGACAGACAAATCTGCGCAGTCCTTCGTTCAACCAGCAGCTATCGTCAGGCTTTCTTCTTCTTGAGGACGGAACCTGCGGAAACAATCTCAACGAGGCTCTGCGTTCCGTAAGAGCCTTCGGCACGGTATTTGCGTCTGAAATTCTCAAAAACGCGGATTAAAACCTATTATAAAAAGGAACATCAAAAATGAAAAGAATACTCGGCACTTTTTCACTCTTTTTCAGCGCCTTTGCAATTGCTCTTGCGGTGATTGCGTCGGTCATACTCATATCCGACTACGACAAGACACAGGACGGCGCGGCGTTTGATCTTGAAAACGGCAGCTTTACGGTCATGGGCAACGAATATGTCATAGACGCAAACGCCTTAAACATCTCGGAACGCCTGATTGACTTCAACGAAAACATTTTCGGAAAAGGCGGTCTTTACGCCCTTAAACAGGCTTTCTTTTCGGTCGTCAGAGTCTGTGCCGACAGTGCAAGGCTTGTTTTCAACATAACAGGCTCGGCTATAAGCGCGTCGGCAGACTGAAAAAAGGATAAACGCATAAAAAGGAATTTAAAAAATGAGATTTGTAAAAAACGCCGCGCATTTTGCCGGCATATTTGCAATAGGTTCGGCAGGCTACGGGCTGTGCGAAACGGCTGTGCGCGGAAGAACACACTGGTCAATGCTGCTTGCAGGAGGAATATGCCTTGTATGGCTTGTGCTTGCGGACAGAAAATATATGCCTCTCCCGATATATCTGCGCAGCCTTTACGGAGGACTTATAATAACGGCGGTGGAATTTGTTTTCGGCTGCATTTTCAACATTATTTTAGGGCTTGAAGTATGGGACTATTCTCATCTTCCGTTAAATATAATGGGACAGATATGCCCGAAGTTTTATTTTATCTGGGTTCTCATGAGTTTTGCCGTGTTTGTCTGCCGCAAAAAACTGCTCGTGCTGTACCGAAACGAAGATACCGCCGGATAAACGTCAAAAACACGCGTCCGGCGGCAAAAAATATAAATTTATTTATCGAATATTCTCTGCATAAGCGACTCCGTCATTGCCGAAACTTTTGTATAATCGGTCGCCGGCGCGTAGAGCTTTTCTATTTTGCGGTGAATAAGCCCTGCGTCGTTAAGACAGGAAAGAGCCTGTGCGTGCATCTGAGAAGCGCACTTTTCTCCGAAGCGGTAATAAGAACGGTTAAGCGAAAAGGCTTTTGTATCGGTAAAGCGGCGCATATTGACTACCGAATATCCTATGCCGCGCTTTTCAAGCTCAATACAGTAATCGTCGTCATACGGCGTAAAGCAGACGGAAATTCCGGGAAAATACAGAGCGTCTATCTCTCCCGGATCCGTCGGGTCGTAGCTCACAACCGTTTCTATGCCGTTTTTGATTGCGGCGTTATACATCATTCTCATATACACTTCTCCCGTATATCTCAGATCCTTTATAAAGTATATTCTGTCCGACAGCTTTTCAAAGGTTCTGAACCTTACATCTCCGTCGCAGGAATTTGCCGCCGTTATGCGCACTCTTACGTCCGAAGGACGAGGGCATTTTCTGAACAGCTTTGCCGCCTTTCTGTCAACGTCCGCGCACACTTTTCCGTAAAGCAGGCACGAACGCGAAATATCGCAAAGGCAGTCCTTTATCTGTTTCTGCGCCGAAAGAAACTTGTACGCGGCAGAGTAGCAAGAGGATTTCTGCTTTATCAGTGAAAGTATTTCCTTGCCGCTGTTATACAGCGCGCCCGTATCCCAGCATTCTCCCATGTTGATTATTATTTCTTTTACTCCGGCAGCGCTCGGATCGACTGTGTGCGGCGCCGTTCCGTCAAGGATTACGCACCCGGTCTGCTTTATTACGATACCGTCGAGAGAATACGGATCTGACGAACAATGATAATATACCGGCGTAAGTCCGAGCTTTTCCGCATGGCTTCCCGCCTGTTTCATAAGCGTGCTCTTTCCGACACCCGGCCCTCCCTTTAAAATATATATACGGTTATGCTCATCGGGTGAAAAAATACCGCCGAAATAGCTCTTGAATCCGAGATATGTATTTGAAGCCGCAAAACAGTGCAGCCCTTTATCGTCCGGAGAGTTTATGCGTCCGAAATACTGATTAAAGCTCATAAGATACATTCCTTTCGTAGCTTTTTACTGCTATTCTATGAATTTATCCCGAAAGTTGTGAAAAGAAAGGCGGCGCCGGACATTCACACAAAGCCCGCGTTTTTCATAGTATGTAGCAGAGAGCCGAAGAAACGACGGCTTTCAGTTACGAAGGAAGGAGGACGCTGACATGAGCTGCTGCTTGAGCAATGTTTTCTCAGACGATAACAACATCTGGCTTATCATTCTTATAGCTATCATAATCCTCTGCTGCTTCTGCGGCTGATAATCCTTAATTTGCCGTCGATGTAAATTTACGGCAAACAGTACGAAAAACTGCAAAAAAATGCGTTTACGTCCCGGATTTCCATAATTCGGGGCGGTTTTTTTATGTTTATTTTCCATATAACGGCACATATACATATATGCGGAAAGTATGGAAGATCCTTTGCATTGAAATTGAGCGTTTGGCGAGGTACAATTATTTCCGGAAGGGGGAAATAATTATGAAAAAGCAAATCGCTATCATTTTTGCGGCATTGCTGGCAGCGCTTCCTGTAAGTGCATATGCGGCGTGCGCAAACGACGACATCTCCGACTGTGTGAAAAATCAAAACTGTGAGGTTCTTGAAGATCTCGCGGAAAAATGCGGGGATCTGACCTGCACGGAAATTTCCGGCGACCTTATCTCGGACATATTCTCCGGCAAAAAGGTTGAAATAACCGGACAGAACATATCGGTGCTTGAAAACTGGCTCAAGGAAAAATACGGTCTTTCCGACAATATTTTCTCAGGCTCCTGCACTCCGTCAGACACTCCTGACAGCTCCGACAAGCCGGAAACTCCGGACACTCCCGATACGCCCGACGAACCTGAAACACCCGGCACACCCGAAACTCCCGATGTTCCGGAAACTCCGGACAACTCCGGAAACGGCAGCACCGATAACGGCGCGGATTCGGGAAACGTTGAAAACTACGCATACGTAAAGCAGGTAGTTGATCTTGTCAACAAGGAGAGAAACAAGTACGGTCTTGCATCGCTTACCATGGATTCGGAGCTTAACCGCGCCGCCGCCGTAAGAGCAAAAGAGACGGCTCAGAGCTTCTCTCATACAAGACCCAATGGCTCAAGCTGCTTTACCGCACTTGACGAAATAGGATATTCCTATTCTTCGGCAGGCGAGAACATTGCCATGGGACAGTCGTCCCCGAGCGAGGTTGTAAACGCGTGGATGAATTCCGAGGGCCACAGGGCAAACATTCTCAATTCGTCCTTTACCAAGATCGGCGTGGGCTGCCACTCTAACGGCTCGACTCTCTACTGGTCTCAGTTCTTCGCAGGCTGATTCACACTAACCGTTTAATTTATTTCACACACATCTCTATATAAGCATAAGGCTCAGAGTTCTGCGGTAAATTTTCCTTCCAACCGCCGCAGGACTTTGAGTTTTTTATTTTATCCTTTCCGAAAATTATGTGTACTTATAGCAAACGTAACATTAACAATATGTTAAATTTAGAACTTTTGTTTGACATTTTTCGACACGTCTGCTATAATACAATTAAATAAGAGCATACATATGTTCTTAAAAACAGACAATTATACCAATCTCACGAGGTAAAAAACATGATACAGTTAAAACCAAAGGAACAGCGCGTCTACGACTACCTTAAAGAAAAGATCGCGTCGCAGGGATATGCTCCGTCGGTAAGGGAAATATGTGCGGATCTCAACATAAAATCGACGTCAACCGCGCATATGTACGTCGAGCGCCTTGCGTCAAAGGGACTTATAAACCGCGAAAACGGCAAGAGCAGAACCATGATACTTGCCGAGAACGAGGAGATCAAAAAGTCGGAGGGCAACAGCTACAACGTGCCTGTAATAGGTCAGGTTGCGGCAGGAACGCCTATACTTACGGCTCAGAACTTTGACGGATACATAGGCTTTTCCTCCGAAAAGAAATATCAGCCGGATCTTCTGTTTGCACTGCACGTAAAAGGCGACAGCATGAAAGACATAGGTATACTCAACGGCGACATAGTTGTAGTCGAAAAGCGCGAATACGCGGACAACGGCGAAATAGTCGTAGCAATGATAGACGACGAGGCAACCGTCAAGCGTTTCTTCAAGGAAAACGGCAGATACAGGCTTCAGCCCGAAAACAGCGAAATGCAGCCGATATACGCAGACGAGGTTTCGGTTCTCGGCAAGGTCGTTGCCGACATAAGATATTATTAAAACGCTATGGTTCTCTCGGAGTTTCTCTTTGTAAACAGATGCCCCGTTTGTAAAAGAAAGCAAACCGGGTTTGACGTGTGTCCGGTATGCCGCGCATCTCTCGCAAAGGCAAAAAATCCGTCGGCAGCCGCGGTACGGGGAGATATGCGCACATACAACGCGTACAGCCTTTATCCGTATGACAATCCGACGGTGAAAAAATATTTGTTTGCACTGAAAAGAAGTCCGACAAAAGAGCTTGTAAGGTTTGCGGCACGTGACCTTGCGGAAAATCTCATTCCGGTTCTGCCAAAAAACGCATACACGGTGTGCTTTGCGCCGAGAGGAAAGAAAAACGCAAGAATTTACGGCGCAGACCACATGAAGCTTGTTTCAAAACAGCTTGCAAAGTCGGTTGCGTACATAGATTACGCAAAACTGCTTTCAAGGCGTGGATTTACAAAAGAACAGAAAGAACTCGACTTTGACGAGCGCAGAAAAAATCTGAAAGGCAAAATTACGGCGTCAAAAAAGGATTCCGCAAAGGAAATCCTCATTTTAGATGATGTTATAACGTCCGCAAGCACCTTTATTTCGTGTGCCGATGCGCTTTTTTGCGCCAATCCGGATGCGCGCGTTACGGGCATATTTATAGCCGCGGCGAAAAAGTCATAAATGACAATCCGTTTTTTAATCCGCGCGCCCGGCAAAGGCAATTCTGCATGCAAGCTCGGTAAGCACGGTATATCCGTCCGCACCCGACGTTTTTAGCTTATCCTCATATTCCGAACAGAGCTTTACGCACCTTTTTGCAAAGCTGTCTGAAAGGTTTGTGCCCGAAAATTCTCTCAGCCTTAAAATTTCCATATCCATCTTTACGGCGTACTCATGTATGCCGGTTTTTTTTGACATTTCCGCAGGATTTACCGCGTTTTTGCCGCAAAGCTCTATCATTTCAAGCTCGGACGCCTTATTTGACAGCGTTGCAAAGACGGAAAACGGATCATGATTCTTTGAACGCAGCACCGAGAGCGCGCCGGCTGCCTTTATGAAATTGCCGCGGAAAGCAAAATTTGAAACGTCGAATATCTGCGCCTCGGCGCTCTTTATGCATATAAAATCTATGTCGGCGTTGGTAAGAGTGTCGCGTTTATTGTAGTAAAGCCAGTCTATACACTTGTCTATTTCGTTTTTCAGCATGGTCATGTCGTTTCCGACGGTGCTGCACAGATATACCGCAACGCTTCTTTCGACATTGAGCTTTGCTCTCGAAAAGTGCCGCAGTATCCACGTTATAAGAACGGCGCTTCCGACAGGCTCGCGCTTAAAATTCACCACCAGCGCGTTTTCGCATATGCGTTTATACACGCCTTTTGACAGATCCGGCTCATCTCCCGAATAAAACCAGAAAACAACGGCGTTTTTATTTTCGCTGTCCGAAAGAGCGTCGGCAAGAAAGTCTGCGTCGGCCTTTGAAAGCGACGAAAGATCGGGCTTTACCAGCCTTATTACGCGAAATCCTCCGTTTTGCTCTTCGCTGTCCTGCGTATTTTCTTCCATGCTGAACATATCCGTGGTTTCGGCGGCGTCAGTGTCGTAGGATTCCATAAAATCCGAAAGCTCAAACTCTCCCTCATACACCGTCTTTACATTCAGCATTCTGTTGCCTGCCTCGCCGCCCATTAGAGAATAATAATGATTTTTTGTATATTCCTCATCGCCGTAAAACACATATGTCCCGGCGAGATTTTTATTCTTTATTCTGTCTTTGAGCAAAGCGACGTTTCCGGCATGAATATCCGCCGGTTTTTCTCTGTACGGTGCTTTTGCCATGACTGCCGCCTCCTTTTTTGTTTAATACAATCTTACGCTCTTCTTTCCGTAGGTGTTCTGCACGCCCGTATTAGGTTCCGCTCCCTTTTTGAGCCTTGTGAAAAACGTGCCGCTGTCGGGAACCGTGTCGCTCTGCACATCAAAAGCATTTGAAGAATCGGAGCAGAAATATGCCGAGGAATAATACGTTCCGGCAAAATCGTTTGCGTCATAGCCCTCGGAAATTACTGCACGGAATTTTTTGTTTCCGTCAAGCACGTCGATAATATATCCGCCGTCTGCTTTTTGCGTGCACTGCACTTTTACGTTTCCGGAAAACAGTCCGCGGCAAATACCCGAAACATTTGTGCCGCACTCCGACAGCCTGTCCGAAAGTTCGTCCGCGCCAGAAAACTCTGCTATATACACACCCTTTACGCCGAATCTTTCGGAAAAGCTTTGTATATTATGCGAGAGGATTTTTGCGTCGGTATTTTCCGACGGAATTACAAAAATATAGTTATTTCCGCTGTACGCGTCAAAATGCGCGTCGTCGGGGTCGGTACACAGATTGCTGTCGGCATTGAAAATGACGGCTGCGCTCCTTGCGAGCTTTACCGAAATCTGCGTGTCCGACGCATTCTTACGGTAGTACCAGACCTCGGTATTTCCGTCCGAGATAACACTATACGCAAAAGACGCGGCTGACATAACAATGCAAAAAGTTATCTCAAACGCGAAAATTCTCTTTACCGTCCGCATATCTGAAAACGCCGCGGCAAGCGCGCACAGCGCAAGGCACAGGATCGGAATATAAAGCAGAGCTTTGCAAAACGGAAAAGCTATGAGCGAATATTTAAAGCCTGTGAAAAAGTGTGCGGAATCAAGCATTGCACGCACAAAAAATATGCATATATCGCCGACAAAGCCGTGCAGCGCCGAAAACACTGGTAAAGTGGAAAGCGGATTTAAAAGCGCAAGCAAAACAAGCGAAGTAAGCGCACATTCGCACAGCGGAGACACCGCAAGCGACGAAACAAACGACCACACCGACATCTCTCCGAACGACAGCGCCGTAATCGGAAAGGAAAACGCAGCTGCCGCGGTATTTGCCGCAAGAGCCGAGAGAACGGCATATGAAAAACCGCTTTTATGTGAGAAAAGCTCCGAGCATACGATAATTCCGAACGTCGATACAAACGAAAGCTGTGCGCCGACGCCGAGCACGGCATACGGATCGCAGACGCATATTATTGCCGCCGCAAGAAAAAGCGCGTTTATTCCGTCCGACTTCTTGTTTGCAAGCATTGCCGAATACGAACACATCGCCATGATCCCGGCTCTGAGCACCGAAATCTGAACGCCGGTCAGCAGTATATAGAAAACGCATATGCAGAACAGCAGAAATATGCCGATATTTTTATGTACCGTAAGTCTTTTGAAAATACCTGCGAACAGTCCGAGTATTATCGCAAGGTGCATACCTGAAATGCACAGCACATGGGAAAGTCCGCTTCTGCGAAAATCTTTCTTTATATCCGGATCAAGCCCCGACCGTTCGCCCGTGATAAGCGCCGACGCGGTTTCGGGTACGTCATATCCGAACTTCTTTGTCAGCGAACCGTAATATATTTCATTTATATAATTTCTTATCTTTTGAAAAACATCTTTCTCCGCGCTTTTCTCCGCGCTCTTTATTTTTACGTTCGGTATCTGTATAAAAATATTCTTTGAGCGCATATACGACGTGCTGTCAAAAACGCCGTTATCAATACCGTACACGCTTTTCGGCGTTCCCGAAAAGACAATAATATCGCCCTTATCCGCAAAGTCCGTGCTGTAACAATAAATATCCGCCTTAAATTTTCCGCTTATATCTTTTCCGTCGGCAGAAAGCAGCGTTACGTCAAACGAGCTGTAAGAGTTGTTTCCCGAGAAGGACAGCACCTTGCCGTAAAACTCATGTTCGGCACCGCCGTACTCTTTTACAAAATCAAGCGCGCCATTTTCTTTGACGCTATACGAAAAATACGGTATGACCGTTCCGAGCAGAGCCGCCGCGCAGAGAAAAACGCAAAAAGCAGTGTTTTCCCGACGTATGCAAAGAAAAGCGATGCACAAAAGTGCAAAAACCGCGGCAAAAACACATATGTAAACAAACTTATCGGGATTTTTAAGTACCGCAAGGTTTAAAACTATGAATACAAGTCCCGACGCCGCAATCGGTCTTTTATAATGCCCGACGTCATTCATAGACCCGTTCAAAGCCGGTTATGACCATAATATCGTCGGCTTCGAGCTGGGTGGATTCGGGAACTACGACAGCGCTCAGCGTATAGCTGTTCATATCCGGTATTATACTTTCGACTTTTCCGACGGTAAGCCCCCTCGGATAGACGTCGCCGAGTCCCGAGGTAAGTATTCCGTCGCCCTCTTTTATGTCCGTCTGCGAAACAAGTCCCTTTATCATACACTTTCCCGAAGAAAATGCGTCGAAATCGCCCGACATTACGCCGGTATTTCCGGTTCTCTCGTCGTATACCCCGACGTTTACATCATACGACAGCACGGACAGGCATTTTGTGCTTGTTGCGTCGGCGCTTACGGTCACGCCGAGAAGATTTCCGTCGGAATCTATTATGGGCATATCCTCTTTCACGCCGTGAAACGTGCCTTTATCTATGACAAAGGACGAGGTGTAGTTCGAGCTTGTACGTGCGATTATCTGCGCGTTTACAAGTTCAAAATCGGTTCTCTCGCGTTTAAGTCCGAGATAGCCGTACAGATTATCGTTCTGATTTTTGAGCAGCATATTTCTGCTCTCAAGCTTTTTAAGCTCCGCGTTTTCTTTTTTCAGGCTCTCATTCTCTTCAAGCAGCTTTTTCTGATTTCTGAAATATCCGCCAATTCCGGAAATGCCGTCGCAGATACTGTCGGAAACCGACTGCAAAGGACTTACGGCGAAATTTACGGCTTTTGAAACTATATTCGCCCTGCCGTTCCAGACCTTCAGGCACACCGCGCTCATTATTACCGCAATCACAAAGCAGACGGGATAGAAGATCTGTCTTTTTTTATATACGACCTTCACTTTTCGGCACCTCCGTCAAGAGGCGCTTTGTTCTTTCCCGCCCTGAACGCAAAAAACAGCGTCAATGCAAGTCCGAACACAAAACACAAAAGTCCTACAAGCTGAGAAATTCTTATACCTCCGACAAACAGGCTGTCGGTTCTGAAACCCTCTATAAAGCATCTTCCGAAACCGTACCATGTCAGATACCAAAGCAGTATTTCCCCATCAAAGCTCTTTTTCTTATAAAATACGTTTATAAGTACAAAACCGAGCAGGTTCCAGACCGATTCATAGAGAAAAGTCGGGTGAACCGTAGCTCCGTTTATCTCCATGCGGAAAATATTGACCTGCGAAAAGTGCGAAATGTCAAAGACTCTGCCGAAAAACTCGTACTTTTCCGCGCCGCCGAAAGCTTCCGCATTTACAAAATTTCCCCAGCGTCCTATTATCTGTCCGAGCATGACCGCAGGCGCCGCACTGTCGAAAACTTTAAGCACGGGCAGCTTTTTGGCACGGCTTACAAAGTAAATCGCAAGCGCGCCGGCAATAACCGCGCCGTATATCGCTATTCCTCCGTTCCATATGGCTATCATATCGTAAAACGAGGAAAATTCATCGAGACTTGTCAGAACATAGTACACTCTCGCGCCGACAATCGCGCACGGAACCGTGACAAGAGCAATATCCGTAAGGTCATCGCCCGTCATTCCGTAACCCTTTAAGCGAAAATACATATAGGAAAGTCCGAGAAGTATACCCACGCATATTATTACGCCGTACCAGTAAACCGTAAAAGGGCCTGCATGAAAAGCAACGCGGTTTATTTCAAACGCGGATATTCCGAGTCCCGGAAAAGAAATTGCGTTTACCATTTTTCACACTTCCTCTCGAAAAAGTCCGGCGCTCAGTGCTGCGGATACACCGTCGAAAGTGTAAACGCATTATCGGCAAATGCCGTTTTAAGACGGTTATTTATATCCTCAAACGTAACGTCCGCAACGATCTGCGGAAAATCCAGTATATCGGTATCCTCAAACACGCACGATATAAGCTCGTTTGCTATATCCTCAGTGCTGTTGAAAATGCCTATCGAATGTGCGTAATTTGCGCGCTTTATGCGTTCAAAATCCTCTTTTGAAAATCCGTTCTTTTTGCAAAGCGCAATATGATCTCTTATCTTTTTATACACCTGATCGGGATTTTCCGAACAGCCGGATATTTCGCTTATCGCAAAGGTTTCGTGTCCCTCATATTCGTAGGAGAACGACGAATCCACAAGTCCGCTTTCATAAAGCTCATTGTAAAAGTCAGTTGATTTATCGAACATAAGGTCAAGCAGTATGCAGTATTCGGCACGCTTTTTCATAAGCGCGCGTCCCGACATTGGGCACTCGTTATCCTTTATGCCGACAAAGAACATGGGCATGGAAACCTGCATTTTCTTGGTCACAAACTCTTTGTATACGGCGTCGGGTTCCAACGGATATATGCGCTTTACTTCGGGCGCCTTTACATATTCTAACACCCTGTCGCAGACCCCTTCGACCTGTTCGCAGTCAATATCTCCGCATACGCACAGCGCCATGTTTGAAAGGTTATAAAAGGCGTTGTACGCGTCAAAAAGCTTTTCGGGAGTTATCGTCGCTATCGTTTCGACGGTACCTGCGGTGTCTATTCTCACGGGATTGTTGACGTAAAGCCCCGAAAGCATACCGAAATAGAGCTGCCAGTTGGGATTGTCGTCGTACATTCTTATTTCCTGACCGATTATGCCCTGTTCCTTTGCGACGGTCTCATCTGTAAAATAGGGGTGCGTCACAAAGCCGAGAAGTATCTCAAGCGACTGAGCGACATTATCGGCAGCCGAGAAAAGATACACGGTTCTGTCGGAGGTAGTGTAGGCGTTTGCGTTTGCGCCGGTCTTTGCGTAAAGCTCGAAGGTGTCCGAGCCGTCCTCGTTCTCAAACATCTTGTGTTCGAGAAAATGCGCTATTCCGTCGGGAAGATTTATTTCTTTTCCGTCGCATAAGAATTTGTTGTCAACAGAACCGAACTTTGTCGCAAACGCGGCATAAGACGTGCTCATCTTTTTGGGATAAACATACACGCGAAGTCCGCTTTTATGGTTTATAAGATAATATTTTTCCTTTAATTTTTCATTTTCAAAAACAGTAAAACTCATTATTCCGCGTCCTCCTCTTTTGCGCCGCCCTCAAGGAAGTATACCGTGTCGAGCTTTACGCGTTTTGCGGCATTTGCTATATCGGCTGCCGTCACTTTTGACACGGCGTTTATCACGTCTGACGGTTCGCTGAGATCGCCCGACATACGTCTTGAAAGATACCACGACGAAAGTCCCGACGGATTATCCGAAAGCTCCTTATAGGAATTTGTGACGGAAAGAACGGCGGCGTCTATATCGCTCTGCGCAAATTTTCCGTCGCAGATGTCGCGAAGCTCCGAAAGTATGGCGTTTACAGCCTTTTCGCGGTTACAGTTTTCAATTCCCGACATTACGAACATAACGCCCTTAAAAGAATCCGTGACCGAACGGCAGTAATAGCATAGACTGAGTTTTTCGCGCACGTTCATAAACAGCTTGCTTACGGGAGACGAGCCGAATATCTCGTTGAACATTATCATATCCGCGCTGTTTGCGTCTTTGAGAGTAGCTCCTGTTCTGAAGCCCATTGCAAGCTTGCCCTGGCTTACGTTCATGATCTCTTTTTTATAAATGACGGGTTCATGAGCCTTGTCCGACACAAAAGTATCGCAAAGCTCCGACGGCTGTCTTTCGACGCCCGAAAAAAGCTCCTTGAAAAGCTCGCACAGCGCGTTTTCGTCACATTCTCCGACAAAATATATCTCTATGCGCGAGGTCTTTATAAATTCGTGGTAAAAATCAAAAAGTCCCGACGCCGTTACGTTCTTTGCGTCCTCTGCCGTGCCGAGTTCGTTGAGCGCGTATTTTTCATTTTCGCACATTATCTCTGTGCACTTTTGCTTTGCATAGGAATTTTTATTATTTATCAGCGCGTTTATGGTATTCACAAGGTCGGTCTTTTCTTCCGAGAGAGTTTTTTCGTCAAACGCTCCGTCCTTTACGCGCGGATCAAGCACAATATCGCGGAAAGTCCCGACAGCCTCCGACAGCATATTTTCCGTGCCTTCGGGAACATACTCGTCTTTGAGAAATTCCGACTCATAGCTTGTTATAAGCGTTTCGCCTCTCTTGTAGTTTCTCATGGACGCGGACATATCGTATAGATATTCGAGCCTTGAGGCAAGGGACGCGGTGGACGGATATTTTTTACAGGAGCGCAGCAGCACTCTTAAAAGCGCTGACGTTCCGGTTGCATTTTTTTCGGTAAGCGAAAGCAGAAAGTTTACGCTTAAAAAGTTGGTCTTGAACTTTACGGACGGTATGACATTCAGATAAACTCCGTCCGCAATACTGTATCTTTGCATTGGTTTTCCTCCGGTGATGAAAGTACATAAATATACTTTATTTATTATACATCTTAATGCGCAATTAGTAAAGAGAACGCGCGCAAATTTACAAATCATTCAAACAGCGCAGCGCTCTTTACCGTTCTTTTGATATTACGGTAACTTCGTTTTGCTCACCGCGTTTCAGTCTTACGCACATGGTGCATTTTTCGTCTGCGGAAAAAACTCCGTTCTCTGCGCCCCTTTTATAATTTACCGTAAGGTCTGTGTCTTTGTTTACAGCAAGATTAACCGAAAACTCATCGGAAAACTCAAACGGCAGGGTAAACACACCGTCCGAAAGCACAAGCTTCGGACTTTCGGCAAGCACGTCTTTTAAGTTTATGCAGAAAAGCCTTGTCAGAAGTTCTCTGAAAAACCAGCCTGCAGCGCCCGTATACCAGCTCCAGCCGGCTCTGCCGTAATAATCCTTATTCGCGTATATATCGCCCGCGAGAACATAAGGCTCCGCGCCGTATTTTTCCGAAAGCGCCTTATCCTCCATACGCAGCGGAGTGAGCAGAAACATAAGCGTTTCAATTCCTATCTTTCTCAGCTCTTTCTCGCTTGCAATACCGGTATCTCCGTTTTCGGACGCTTTCAGAAACGCCATGCTTGCCCAGACCGCGGCATGGGTATACTGTCCTCCGTTTTCGCGTATTCCGGGAACATAACCTTTTATATATCCGGGATCCTTTTTTGTATAGTGAAACGGCGGAGAGAGCAGCTTAAACAGTTTTCCGTTTGTGTCGCACAGCATATTGTAAGCGCAAAGCAGGCTTGAAGAAACGGTATCTTTGTCAAAGCCCCCGCTTATTGCCGAAAAGCTCTGCGGAAGAAGATCTATCTTACATTCGTCATTGCCGTAATATCCGAGTTTTTCTCCGCCGTCGTCATAGGCTCTTATAAAATATCCGTGTTCGTCATCAAATCCGCTCTCTTTGCAGACATCAAAAAGCTCCTTTGCGCGTTCGCACAGTGCGCGGTTCGTAACATCATCGCCGTAACGCGTGCAGACCTGCGAAAACTTTTCCATGCACATTGCAAGGAACATTGTAAGCCACACGCTCTCGCCCTTTCCGTCCTTTCCGACGCGGTTAAGTCCGTCGCTCCAGTCTCCGGTTCCGATAAGACAGAGTCCGTGCTGCCCTCTCATTCTGTACGCTCTGAAAAGCGACTTCAGGCAATGTCTGTAAAGACTTTCCTTTACGTCGGAATATTCGGGGCTTATATATTTTTCATGTTCGCCGTCAGAAAGTCCGTCCGCTTTTATATATCTCACTTTCACGTCAAGCACGCCGGTATCTCCCGTATAGGACACATACTCCGAAACCGCATACGCAAGCCAGACATAATCGTCCGAAATTCTCGTCCTCACGCCGCTGTGGCTCTTATTGCCGTTCTGCGTTCCCGGATGCCACCAGTGCAGCACGTCTCCCTCTGCAAACTGATGTGCGGCGCACCTTAAAATATGGGTTCTCGCGGCATTTTTATCGGAATACATAAGACAGACCGCGTCCTGAAGCTGATCGCGGTAGCCGTAAGCTCCGCCCGACTGATAAAAACCGCTGCGCGAATACATACGGCATATTCCGTTCTGATATGACAGCCATTTGCAGAGCATTGCGGATACTGCGCGTGCGCCGTCGTTTTTATCGTACCCCGAAAGCGAGATCTTTGCCATAACGCCATTTGAAAACACAAGTGCGCTGCGGTAAAGCTCATAAAGTCCGTTCCGCACGCAGGACGTACAGTGCGAGATCACGTCCTCGTTTTTTGCGCTGCCGAGTGCAAAGACAAATTTTGAGTTTCCGGTACTTTCATCGCCGTTATTCTTATTTTCAAACATGACTGCGGCGCAGCCCGAAAATCTGCCGCTTCTGAATATTTTTACCGCGCCCTCCGACACATTTCCCGACTCGTCAAAGCCTGCTCCGAACGCAAATCCCGTATACGGGAAATTCTGCGAAAAGCTGTTCCCGAACCT
The DNA here is from genome assembly GCA_934446675.1 of uncultured Eubacteriales bacterium. GTDB lineage: Bacteria > Bacillota > Clostridia > Oscillospirales > CAG-382 > UMGS1387. The sequence continues at coordinate 186,067 of CAKSEL010000003.1, read as the reverse complement.
TACCGCGCCCGCGCCTATATTAAACGTACAGTCGGAGTTTGAAAAGGCAAATCTTGCCATTACCGGCTTTACCAAGAGCATTGCCGAAAGCGAGTCCGGAACGTCAGCCTCATAAATTTTAATCGGCAGCTTTTCGGGAACGTATACTTTAAGTCTTACCTCTTTTTCGCATATACGCGCCGTATACTCTGCATATCCCGTACCGTACTTTACGCTGTGCGAAACCGCGGCAAGGTCATAGAGCTTTTGTCCGTCGCTTATATAAATATGCTCTCCCGTCGAAAAGGAACATTCGTCGTTATAAAAGGGAGTTATTCGCCTTTCGGCGGCGTTTGTACAGAAAGTATATCCGAGAGAATTGTGGGTGACGACCGTCGAGAGGTGCCGTCCAGACAGAACGTGCGACATGGGACGGGTTATATTTCTTGTCTTATCGACGGTAAAATCGTAGTTTTTGTCAAAATATCCGACCGCAGTATTAAAGAATATTTCCCCGTCGGTTGCGCTTTCCTTCCCCTGAATATCCGTTACAATATCATAATTTCCTGCAAAAAACGCGCTCTCATCGGGTTTTGCGAGAGGCGGATACACAAGCGCCGCGCGGAATATGAGTTTTTCTCCGCCGTCTGAGCTTTTAGACAGGTCAACCTTGAATATTCCGCCGTTTTTTGCGCCGATCAGTCCCGAAACGCCGCTTTTTGAAATTATATCGTCGGCAAGATTTTCTCCGTCTGCACGGTATTTTTCATGCTCGCGGTACAAAAGCGCAAGATCCGCGCAAAAGCCTTTATATTTAAGCAGAGCAAACGCCTTTACATACCTTATCGCCTTATCCTCGTCAAGCGGATTGTCTGCATATACGCATATAAGCGGATAATCGCCCGATATTCCGTATTTCCACAGCGCGTCCATGCCGTTTTTCTCAAGTTCGGTGCCGGGTTCGCTCTTTTCGGGATAAACAAGCGCGCAAAGCTCTTTTTCTTCTTCGGACTCTCCGACTTCTCCGTCCGGCGCATAACCCGACGCGGCATACAGTTCAAGGGAGGTCTTTTTTAACTCCGCACACGCCTTTTCAAAGCTTTTTTCTCTCGCGGCGGTTATTCCCGAGATCGCCTTTTCGCGGCTGTCGGAAACGGAAAGTATTATTTCAAACTGCGCCTTGTTGTTTTGTCCGTCAAAACCGCGCTCTGCGGCAATCAGGCACGCAGGATCTATGCACGCGCCCTCTCTGTTATCGGGTCTTTTATCAAATATTTTCTTGAAGCTTTCACCCGTCACGGGATAGCCGAAAATGCGTATCTTATTTATGCCGAAATCAAACTTTTCTCCGTCTGACGGCGCCGCGGCAAGATACAGTTCCTTTTCGTGAGCCTCTCTCGGACGTCTGCGAAAGCACAGTATTCCCGTTTCTTCATCAAGCGCGGCTTCGACGAAAAGCCCCGAAAATGCAGGGTGCGACTCGTAGTTCAGAATACTTGCAAGAACAGGCTCGAAATACAGTGCGAATTTTACGCGCTTCGGCTTTTCTGCTCTGTCATTTCCGTTTTTATCCCGTTCAAGCGTCATTTTAATTCTTACGGTTTCGGATACGTTTTTTTCGGCGGTAAATGACGAGGTAAAATTATATTTTCCGTCAGACTTTACGTTATATGACAGCTTTTCCGGACTTATCTCAAAACTGCGGCTCTCATTTTTATTGTCATTTATGCCGGGACAAGAGCTTAAAAACGTATTTCCGAGCTTTGCAAAGCACATAACGCTTTTCTGTATGCCGTATTTTTCGTTTGAGGCAAGGTTTATCATTTTACCGCCGAGCGAGATACGCACATATCCGTTATCTGCGCCGAGAACCGAAATTCTGCCGTCGGACAGTGCGCCGAACACGGGATTTTCCGGATCTGCGCCGGTTGAAACACGGCTCTGAACGCAGATAGGCGCGGCGTCCGGCTTATCAGTCTTTTCATATATACCTGAATACTTCTTTACTTCAATTCCGACGGGTATTCTCTCGTCAAGCAGGGTTTTTGCGCTTTCCATAGCCTTATCCTCCGTAAACAGTCTGCGTACTTCGCCGCAAAACGCCGCGTTTGCCAATGCGCAAAAGCTCATTCCCATATGGTGCGCCATATAGCTTTTAACAATGCTGCCCTTTGCCGAGGCGCGTCCGGGTGTAAAATCGCACGCCTCATAAAAGCCGTATCTGCCATACAAGCCGTACTTTTTCATGACGGCAAGGTTTTTAAGGCTGCCGCTCAAATTCACGCTCATCATAAGAAACGAAGAGTACGGAGATATTACAAGATCCTTTTCAAGTCCGCGTCCGAGTCCCAGCACCGGAACGCCGAAGGCGCGGTATGCATAGTTCATCTGAGAATCAAAGGCAAAATATGCGCTTTCGGATATGCCGAATATCTTTCCGAAGTCGGTTTCGGCACTTCTTGACTTTTGCGCGTCATATGCAAGCCGCAGTGCTTCATATTCAAGAGTACAGGGCATATACGGCAGAAACAGCGCCGGCATAAAATATTCAAACGCCGTGCCAGACCACGACACAAGTCCCGTATGTCCGTAAAACTTAACGGGCATTCTCGAAAGTCTTTTCCAGTGTTTAGGCGGCACGCCGCGCTTTGCGCAGGCAATATAGCTGAGAGTTCTCGCCTCGCTCATATACAGGTCATAGCAGTTATCTCCGGACTTTGCCCGTCCGTTTTCAAAAGACAGTCCGAGAGTGAAAAGTCCGCGCTTTTTATTGTAAATTACCTCAAGATCCGTATTTTCATACAGCGCATACAGTTTTTCGGAGATACTTTCAAGCTCCGCGCACTCGTTTTTATATTCCGCCGCACCGTTTGACGCCGTTATAAGGCACGCAAGAAAATTTCCGCTGTCAACGCTTGAAACGTACACGGGTTCGAGAACGCCGAGAGTTTTTGTATCGTACCAGTTATAAAGATGTCCCTTGAATTTCTGCATTTTTTCAAGAGTAAAGAGCGAATTTTCAAGTCTTGCGCAAAGCTCGTGCGAATTTATAAAGCCGAATTTTCTCGCAACCACGGCGCATACAAGATACAGTCCTATATTTGTGGGCGAGGTTCTGTGAGCTGTGCGCATTTCGGGAAAAAGCTGAATATTATCGGGCGGAAGATAATTTTCCTCCTCCGTTACCGTGTTTTCAAAAAAGCTCCATATATCTTTTGCGTACTCATTAACGGTTTTCAGCTCGTCATTATCGGGCGCGTTATCTGAAAGCGTGTTATTTTTACACTCGGCGCAAAAATACGCGACAGCCGGAAGAAAAAACCACGACAGTCCGAAAAGCCTTGCAAAGCCGTCGCCCGAAAATACAAACACGAAAACGCCTATTATGCTTGAAAACAGATTTTTAAAGACGTATCCTCCTATTCCGTCGGAGCTTGACGCGTCGCTCTGAGCCGCCGTCGTCCATTCGAGAAGCCTTTTATGCGAGAAAAACATTCGGTAACAGCTTCTGAAAAACGCGTCAAGGCAGACAAGAGCGTATTTTGCAAGCATTGACATATCAAGAGCGCAGCGTCTCAAATTTTGAAACAGCGACGGCACGACGCCGAAAGAATAAAACCTTGCTGCTGCGGCTTTTGCTCCGCTCTTTATATGAACAAGCGTACAAATCAAGTCGGCAAGAAACGGCATAAAGACATACAGCGCCGTTATTCCGCCGAGAAACGCGCTTGTGAAATCATCGCAGAAAACCGTGCATACAACGGCAATTACCGCAAAGACTGGAGTAAGCTCACGTCTGACATTATCGAAAATTCTGTACTTATAAAGCGCAGAAATCCCGTTCTCAACTTTCTCTCCCGACGCGTTTTTTACGTATTTTGCGGCAAAGCCGAGATTTTGAAAATCTCCTCTTATCCATCTGTGCTCGCGTTTGAAGTAAGAAAGCTCGTTTTTGGGGAATCCGTCCGTGAACACGGCTTCCGTATCCGCAGCGCAGTTCAGCCTTGCTCCTTCGGGTGCGTCATGGCTCAGCACCGCGTTTGTTTTAAAGGCGTTTTTGCCGTGGGTAAGCTCATAAAACACCTCTTTATCGAATATTCCCTTTCCGCAAAATCCCGAATTTTTAAACAGCGTCATATTAAGCTCGCCCGAAAAGTTCGAGTAGCTTTCACGACCTCCAGGTCCGCACATTACCGACGTAAAAAGGTTCTTCGACGCGTCGGTCGCCGTTGTTCTTACGGCAGGCTGGATTATTGCGTGTCCTTTTACCACTGCCGTTTTGTCACTGTTAAGCACGGGCTTATTCAGCGGGTGAAGCATTGCTCCGCAAAGCAGCTCAAGTGCGCCGACGGGCATTTCGGTATCAGCGTCGAGAGTAACGACATATTTTATATTCTTACACAGCTCTTTTGACGGCTTTAATGAGTTCTCATCAAATTTATCGCCCTTGCCGCAGAGGTATTCCGAAAGTGCGCAGACGGCTCCCCTTTTGCGTTCGGGTGCAATATATGCCTTTTCGGACTTTGAATAGGCGCGCTGTCTTGTAAACAAAAAGAAAACGCCGCCGTATTTTTCATTAAGTCTTTGGATCTGCTTTTTTGCGTTATCAAGCAACTTTTCATCATTTCCGGACTTTTGCGTTTTACTGTCGGGAAGGTCGGCGAGAAGTCCGAAATATGCGTTTTTACCGCCGTTTGAAAAATACAGGCTTTCAAGTCTTTCAAATATTTTTTTATCCGCGTTATTTCCCGAAAGCAGCGTTGTTATGACGGTAAGTGCGCCGAATCCGTCCGGAATTTCCGAAATGTCCATTCTGAAAAGAGGCTCGGGATTTACAAAGCGCGAAAAAGCAACGTCAAGCAGAAATTTTACGGTTTCCCACACCGGCAAAGCAAGAAGCAGGCAAACAGGCGAAACAAAAGCCGTCATCGCAAGCAGTGCCGCCGCGACAATGCAGAAAAGCGCGCCGTAATACGGCACGGCAAAGCTTTTATTATCCTCAAGATATGCGCCGACGTGACGCTCTCTTAAATTTTCCGCCGCGGCTGCCTTATCGAGAATACGCGACGCTGTCTGACGTTCGCTTTGTCCGTTTTTTCGGGACAGATCGCAAAGTCTTAATCTATAATATTTCTTTGTATCCTCGCTCATTTTATCAAAAGCTCCGGACGGGTCGCAGGACATTATTTTTTGTGCCGGGTGAAAGGAAAAAAGCTCCTCCATATCGAAAATCTCCGGGTTTGACAGCGATTTCACCGCGTTTTCCATAATATGCGCCATATTTATACTATCCGGATCAGCCGAGAACTCACGCCACATTTTTGCAGCAAAGCATATAACCGCGCACTTTGCAAACGCCGGAAAAGCATACATATCACGCATATCGGGAGCAACATTTTTATTTTGGCAGGCGAATTTCACAAACTCCGAAAAGTTTTCATCGGAAAATCCGTCCGCGAGAGTTTCATAGTATGCCGAAAGCAATTCAAAATACACGGGAAGTCCGCAGTCCGACACGGGAATTTTCTTAAAATGAGATATCTGCGCCGAAAGCTCTTTTACGTTTTTATCAAGCACATAGTAATTATCCGCAAGCCATTCATATGCGCACGGCAGCGAACCGTCATGCTTTGAAAACTGCTTTACCTTACCGAATTCGCTCTTTAATACACGCGACGCGGCTTTGAGTTTTCTTCCGAGAATTCTGCACGATGAGATTTTTACGGCAGTTATATTCCCGAAAATTTCATCGAGTGTTTTGATTTCCGACGTGGATCTCATGTAAATACTTCCTTTCGGCAATGCATGATTTGGAATTAGTATTTACAGAAAATACCGCGGGTATACAGGCGCGGAGCTGAGAGAACAGCGGATTTTGGATTATTTGGGCGGAAACGGGTTACATTCTTCAAAGTGCAACTTTGTATTTGCACTTTTCGGCGGCTAAAAGTGGTCGAAAAGCCGTTCGCGGCTCAATCGCCGCCGCGAAAGCGAACTGCTCTTGCGTTTAGCTGATTTTCGCTTTGTTTGGGCGAAAACAGGTTATCCACTTCCATGTGCAACCCTATTCACTCACTTTTCGGAATCGAAAAAGTGACAAAAGATTTTCGCGGCTCAAACGCCGCCGCGAAAGCATGGCTACGTGGAGGATTTTGCCCTAAGTACAACTTTTCTCACCTTTATTATTCTTACAAGCATAACCGCCCTGCTACTACGGTTCGTCCACATAACTTACGGCAAAATCGCCGCGCGACAAGCGCGCGGATGGGGTTGGTTTCTAAGTAATTGATTGAGCAACACGATTTAACCTTTTTACCATGTCACGTTGCGGTCTGCGTAAACTTGGTTTTAGGTACACAAGTGTTAATTTTTATTGTTATTTTACAGTCAACAGGACTTACTTTTCCGACCAGCTCGCTTACGCGAGATGACTACGGCTGAATGTTACTTTTATGTATAGAAAAAACTCTGTGCAAAGTTTTATACAATGCACAGAGTTTAATTTTATAAAATTATACTTAGTACGCGGTTTCCATAGTTTACTCACGCACCGGCTTAGATTTGAGTCAGCCGCCTGCCTTTTGGTGGCTGACGGTACAAGCTGGCGGCAGTGAGCATCCCGTAATTTTTTCTGAATTAGGGGCTATTGTTTTCTTTGCAGCTTTCTTTTTAAAAAGAAAGCGCGTTCTTCTGCGTACCCTCGTACTCTTTCGTACTCTTAGAATATAGCGACAACAGCGCCGTCATAGTTATCAGCGATGAAGTTCTTAACGGTATCGCTGAGGAGAGCGTTTTTAAGAGCAACGATTTTATCTTCGTTTTCATTACCTTCCTTAACGGCAAGGATATTAGCGAAGGTCTGAGCAGCCTCGGAATCGGGATCTTCGGTTGCGATAGCTTCGGAAACCTTAAGACCTGCGCTTATAGCGTAGTTACCGTTAATAACAGCTACGTCAACTTCGGAAAGAACGGAGGGAAGAAGAGCTGCTTCCATTTCAACGATATTGAGGTTCTTGGGGTTCTCGGTTATATCCTTTGTAGTAGCGGTAAGACCTGCGCCGTCCTTAAGGGTGATAAGTCCGTTTGCAGCGAGGAGCTGGAGTGCGCGTGCTTCGTTGGTAGCGTCGTTAGGAACTGCAACCTTTGCGCCGTCTGCGAGGTCAAGGCTTGAAGAAGTGCCTGCATAGATTCCGAAAGGCTCATAGTGAACTTTTGCAACGGAAACTATATGAGTGCCGTTTTCGTCATTGAACTGATCGAGGTAAGGCTGATGCTGGAAGTAGTTAGCGTCAACGTCTCCGCCTTCAACAGCAGTGTTAGGAGTTACGTAGTCGTCCATTACCTTTATCTGGAGGTCATAACCCTCGTCCTTAAGTATACCCTTAATCTGTTCGAGGATCTCTGCATGAGGAGCGCTGCTTGCCGCAACGGTTACGGTCTCAAGCTTTTTGTCATCGGTGGAATTGTCTGCACCGTTAACATTGTCCTGAACATTGCTGTCGTTGTTTTTGTCGTCTGTTGTGGTCTTGTTCTGGCAGCCGGTAAATACAGATACCGAAAGAAGTGCTGCGAGAGCGATTGTGAGAAGCTTTTTCATGGTTTTAGTCTCCTTTTGAAAAAATTATATATTTCTTATACGCTTGTCGCATTTTCTTGCAATGAAGTTTAAAAGCTCCTGCATGATCTGGACAAGAATAATAAGCAAGATGGAAGAAATGTACATTGCGTTTGTCTCGAAACGGTACAGACCGTACTGGATTGCAAGCTGTCCGAGACCTCCGCCCGCGATAAGGTATGTCATAGGCGTATATCCGAGTATCGTAGTTATTGCTATTGCCGCGCCTATAAGCAGCGACGGTTTTGATTCGGGTATTACGACCTTTGTGATGATCTGAAAATTATTTGACCCCATTGACTGCGCCGCCTCTATTACGCCGGCGTCAACCTCTTTGAACGAGGATTCCACCATTCGCGCAACAAACGGAGCCGCCGCAATGACAAGATAGAATATAAACGCGTTATCGCCTATTCTGCTGCCGACTACGACTTTAGCTATCGGCTGCGTCATTACGAGAAGTATGATAAACGGTATTGAACGCAGTATATTTACTACAACTCCGACAACGGTGTTTACCCACTTGTTCTGGAATATCGCGCCCTTTGCCGTTCCGTAAAGCAGAACGCCGAGAGGAAGTCCGATTATGTATGCAAGCACCATGCTTATAAGCGTAATTTTGAGTGTTGTGGCGGTTGCCTGCATATAGTCTGCCGGAGAAAGTCTTGTGAAAAGTCCCTGTATAAACTCTGTCATTTTGAACTTACCTCCTCAAACGGTATTTTTCTCGAACCGAGATAATTTTTAACTCTCTCGGACGACGCCTCATCATCGGGAAGCTGAAGCAGCATCTGACCGTATGCCTTGCCGTCTATATTTTTTGTATCTGCGCCGAGAATATTTACCGCGCATCTGCATTCGGTTATGATATTTGAGATTACCGGCTCGAACGCCGACTGTCCGTCGAACACTATTCTTATTACGCGTTCGGAATTTATGCTCTCCACAGTCTCGTTCTTCGGCAGGATAAGCTCGCGCGCCATTTTTGACTTCGGCGATATGAACACCTGCTTGACCTCGCCCGTTTCAACAACGCGTCCGCCGTCTATTACCGCAACTCTGTCGCATATCTGCTCGACGACTCTCATCTCGTGCGTTATAACTATTATGGTTACGCCGAGTTTCTTATTAATGTCCTTCAACAGTGCAAGTATCGAACGCACGGTATTCGGGTCAAGCGCGCTTGTCGCCTCGTCGCACAGCAGATATTTCGGGTTTGTCGAAAGCGCTCTTGCTATTGCGACTCTCTGCTTCTGACCTCCCGAAAGCTGTGCCGGATAAGACTTGATTCTGTCGGTAAGTCCTACCATCTCGATAAGCTCTTTTGCTCTTTTTTCAGCCTCGGCTTTTTTTATCCCGGCTATCTCCATGGGATAAAGCACGTTTTTCAGCACGTTGCGCTGCGAAAGAAGATTGAAGCTCTGGAATATCATTCCTATGTTTCTTCTCGTCATGAGAAGCTCTTTTTTGGATATCTGCACAAGATCCTTACCGTCGAGTATCACACTGCCGCTTGTAGGTTTTTCAAGCAGGTTGATACATCGCACAAGCGTGCTCTTGCCGGCTCCCGAAAGTCCGATTATACCGAATATCTCTCCGTCGTTAATCGTAAGATTAATGTCTTTGAGCGCCTCTATCGGTCCTCCCGCGGAACTGAACACCTTGTCAAGATTTTTTATCTCGATCATGTCTCTCTTCCTCTCATAAAAAAAGGACAGGAAAGCGAATACGTCTCCTGCCCAAAAATTTCAGTTTACCGCAACTAAGATTATGCCTCTTTCGGTAAGGGACGTTTATTTTTCTGCGCGTCAAGGTACATACACATAGCTGTGTACATATGCATATCCATTTCGCACATTCGTCTTGCTGTCATGTCCGTTACCTCGTGTTTTCGGCTTTTGTTCTGCCGTTTCTTGATTACGCTATGTATTTTACCACTCCATGCACTTTTTGTCAATAGCATTTATGCAAACTTTCGCATTTTGTACATACGCGGACAAACATCGGCTTTTAAGCGATGTGATTTTGTACAAAGCATACATAAATGATAGGTTTTATCGGGTTCCAAAAACCTCAAAATTTGCGCCGGGAGCGCAGGATAGATCATTTTGAGTGTTATGAGCAATATACCACTTCAGCGTTTTTTCTATCCAATAGCAGTAACGCGTACCGGAACCGCGGTTTTCGAGAATTTTGAATTTTTCGTACATTCCCACGCCGTCGGACGGATCGTGCCATATATCCGCGAACACAAAATCAAAGCCGGAGCTTTTGTTTTTATCCGCCGCAAACTCAAACGCGTCCTCATTTACAATGCGCACCTTGTCCTTGTCGGGAAACTGCGGAAGAATATACTCCTTAAAAAGGCTCACCGCGTCCGCGTCAAGCTCGACAACCGTAACGCTGTTTACATTTTTCTTTAAAGACGCAAGCAAAGTGAAATACCCGAATCCCAAGCCGTAGGTGAGCACGTTTCCGAAGCAGGCGTCAAGCGCCGGCTTTGTGGTGTTTATCTCGTGCGGAGTTACGGTTATCCATTCTCTGCCGTTCTGGAGTACGGCAGGGTACTCAAACTCCTCCGTGAAAAATCCTATACAGGGTTTGAGAAGTCCGTCGGGACAGACTCGTGTTTCGTCATACAGAAAAGCCTCGCAGGGCTTGAATTTCTGCTTTCTGAACTCCCATGCGCCGCGTTTATGTTCGGGAAATTCGATGAGCTTGAAATATTTGTCGTTTTTATACTCAGAAACGTCAAGCAGACGCGGAATTTTTGTAAAACAATCGCGGAAAATGCGCATATCCGCGCCGTCGTCCGTATCAAGCGCGCAGTACGACGAAAGCAGACAGCCGAAGGCATATTCAAGCTGTTCTTCCGACGCGTTTTGCCCCGCAAACTCAAAAAGCTGCTCTTTTGTCACCGCGTCCGGCATTAAATTGAGATAAAGCGAAAGTCTGTCGAGAATTCTTGCGTTTATACTGTTTATATCTTTCATATTTTAATTTAAGCCGTATTAAATATTCCGTATCCGTCAGCCGACTGTCACGTTTTCCGTGTTATCGGAGCTTTGCGCGCTATCCACGGACTGTGACGGAGATTCGCCGTTCTGTGCGGTCTGCGCGTTTTCCGAAACCGTGACTATTATATGTCCGGCATTATCTCCGGACAGCGTATACGGCTTATTTTTCGGCACCTTTATCTCTGAACCATCCGACGGAACGCCGACGGAATACACCTCGTAATTATTGCCGTCGTAATCGGTAATTTTAAGTCTTTCGCTGTCTATCGGGTAAAGCGCAAGCTTTTCGATATATTCCTCAAGGCAGAGATTATTCTCGGTCATATACTTTGCGTGCGGAATTCCGACGTATCTTAAGTGCCACGGCTCATAGTCTATCTCCGTAATATTTGTTTTTCCTTCGGGATAGCGTATTACAAAGCCGTATTTTGCGCAGTTTTGGGTTATCCACTCATAATCTCCCGTGCCGTCGTAGTCGAGCTGCTGCGAGTTTATATAAAGGCTGAGATCTATCGCGTATCCCGAATGATGCTCGCTTGCGCCGGGTTCGGTTGCGATAAGTCTGCCCTGTTCCTCGCCGTACTGCGCGATCTTTGCGTCAAGAACCACCTGCTGCGTTTCATAGGAACGAAATGCGTCCACTATGATTATATCCTTGTGTCCGGTCTCGGCGGCAAAATCGTCAAGAAGCTTATTGAGTGCTTCAATCGCGCTTTGATTGAGAGAGATATTTACATTTTTTACATAGTAATTATCGGTCTTTTTCTGATATATGCTCTCTGGAAGTTCGGTTTCAAAAAGCGTCGCCCTTGCGTCAAAATCGAACAGGTGCTGTTTGTTTACGAGAATAAGCTCGCCGCACTTTGTATCGTTCCCTGTCGCGGTAAGACCCGTATAATTATTAAGTATATCTTCTTCGCGCTGTTTTCTCTCAAGCTCCGCCTTCTGAGCCGCCGTAAGCTCTGTATTCTGCGGTTCGGTATATTCGGCTTTGGGCAGAGTATCGGTGATTATCTTTGAATATATGCTGTAATTTGCAAACAGCGCAAGCACTATAAGCACTGCGGCAAGGGTAGTATGGTTGGAATTTCTCAACTTTTAAAACACGTTCCTTTCGTAATTTTTATAAAAGCAAAAATCAGTCGTTTTCAAAAACTATTGTTGAAACGGAGTTGGGCAGCGCCTCGATGTACCACCATTTTCCGAATCCGTAATACTGTAACTGGCGCTTTTCGCCGTTAGGATTGGTCACAACCAGCACAAACGTACCGTCAGGATTTGACGCGGCGCACACTTCGGCAAATTTTGCGGAATCCGCAAAGCTGAACAGGCTGTTTGCCTTTCTTGAAGTATCGGCGTTATATATCCGCGCACCGCGCTTTATATATTTTGAATAGTGGCAAAAAGCACGGTACTGTCCGCTGTAACTAAGCTCTCCGCTCACACTGTTGCGCGTGGCAAGCCCTCCGCAGAAGAAAGGTCCGATATTCGGTCCGCCGACTTCGTCAAGCATAAGATTCCAGCCGGTAAACGTAGTACAGCCGTGTTTCAGCGACCTTGAAAGTATCGTTGACCACTTGCACCAATCCGCTGCGTAATTGTCATAGAGTCTCGGTCCGCCTTCGGTAAAATGCCATTCGAGAGACGGGTATTCGCGCATTACGTTATCGGTGTCCTCGGGCGCGCCTTCGTAATAATGGAACGCTACGCCGTCGCAGCTTTTTGCAAGCTCCGGATATTTGCCGAGCTGCCAGAGCACCTTCGGCCAGCCGCTGAAATTGTGGTCATGCATCCATACTTTAACGTCAATGCCGCGGCTTACGAGTTTCTTCTTTAATGCGATTATAAACTTTGCCTCAATATCCGGGTGCCAGATACAGGTGGGCATTTTTCCGCACTGATCGGTTTCGGGTTCGTTCTGCGCGGTAAGCGCGTCTATCTTTATTCCGCGTTTTGCATATTCTTCTATAAAGCGTATGATATAATCGGCGTAGCAGTTTATAAATTCTTCGCGCATAAATCCGCCGCATATCGAACCGCCGGTTTTCATCCAGCCGGGAGGCGACCAGGGAGACGCAAAGACATACATATCCGGTCTTATAGAAAGTATCTCATTTATTACGGGCACAATATATCCGTCGTCTCTTTCAACGGAAAAATGTTCGAGAGCCGTATCGGATTCCACGTCGTCATACGTATAAAGTTCTGCGGAATAATCGCTTGAACCTATGCTGAGCCTGCACACCGAAAGTCCGAGCCCGTCTTCGGAATATATGCTTTTAAGAAAAGCGTTTCTGTCCTCAGGGGACATTAAATTAAGGTTATAGCACGAGCTGCCCGTGACCGCAACGCCAAAGCCGCCGAAATTTCCGTCATTCGGAGTTTCTGCCGTATTAATAACGTCAACGCCGCACATTCTGCCTCCCGTGGGCTGCAGCGGATAGCTGCGCATAAAAAAGCTCTGCGTTGTTTCAAACTGTATTGCCTTCATTTATGATCCACGACCTTTCTCATTTGACACCTTTTCCGCCACAAACGGTTTTGTCGATTTATTCTATCACAAACATTCCGAAAAAGCAACACAAAAACCGGTGTATTCTACTGCACCGGTCATGTATTTACACAAATATTTCAGTCCGCCGTATCTCCGAGCACAATTCCGAGAGGAGAAAGATTTTCGTCAAGAAGTATCACCGTATAGCGTGAAAACTCCGACGGCGCACTTACCGAAAACGTATGCGATTCATACGCGGCAAGCTCTGTCGGCTCCGTGACCGCCGCACCGCACATTCTGTTATCGTCCGTATAGAACGCAACGTAAGCCGTTACGGTCTCAGATGCATTTGTACCGTTATATACCGCAAAGTAAACGTCCGAAGAATTATCCGCCTTGCGGCACAGGAAGGCTTCTCCTGTCAGAACCGCGTCCGAAACGGAATTCTGATACTTAAAGCTGCCGGAAGTATAGATTTCCGACGCAAATTTTGATTTATAGCTGTCAAAAACGGTACTGCCCGTCTTATAGACAAGCTTACACGACGACGGTATTCCGTAAAAAGCGCCGTCCTTTATCTCATCCGGCGCCGTCGCAAAAACTATGCGTTCAAGAGCCGAACAGCCGTAAAGCGCGTCCTCGGACAGCACCTCAACGCCCGGAATTATAAGCGTTTTAAGATTTTTGCAGTTATAGAACGCAGCTCTGCCGATCTTGGAAAGAGATTGCGACATTATCGCAACACATTCTATTTTGCCCTGCGCAAAAGTTCCGTCCTCTATGGCGTCGGCGCTGCATACAAGAGACTTTATACTGCTGTCTGCAAAGGCAAACGGCTCGATCTTTTCAGTGCCCGAAACATTTAAGGTCTTAAGGTTCTTTGTTCCCTCAAACGCTCCTGCGGCAACAGTCTTTATGCCCGACGGAATACCGAAAGTTTCTCTGCCCGTACCGTCGGCATATGCAATAAGCGTATCTCCGCTCTTATTGCAGAGATATGTTCCGTCGGAGGAGACTTTGAAATAACGGTTTGTTGTGGGCGAGAGAGATATTTTGGTAAGATTTTCGCAGCCCGCAAATGCTCCGCTGCCGATCTCGGCAATATTATATCTCAAAGTTATGCTTTTCAGATCCTTGCAGTAAGCAAAGGCATAGGATTCTATCCCTGTTACCTTATACGACGTGCCGTCAAATGTAACAGTCATCGGAACCGAAAGATTACCGTCCGAGGAAGAATATCCCGACGTATTATAGTCGCGTTTCAGTCCGCCGACAGAGGCTGTTTTATCGCTTTCGTTAAGAGTATAAGTAAGTCCGTTTGAATCGGCAAAAAGTCCGGCGGTTTCAGACGGCTCTACGCTCACTTCATCTGCAGTTTCGGTTATTTCGGGAACGTCCTTTTGCTCCGTTTCATGTGCCTGCTCTGCCGTAAATGCGTCCTCTGCGGCAAATGCGCACACACCGGTGCAGACTGCGGCGCTCACCGCAATCAATGCGGCTGCAAACAGCCTTGAATGTCTGTTGTTCATGTTCTCTCTCCTAAATAATAATCGTATAAGTTTTATGCTTAAATTGGAGTATACGTTTTAATTTACGCTTAACACGTGCTCAGTGCAAATTCAGCCGCGCTTTCCGGCAGAACGGAACTGTCCGTAAAATCCGTGTTTTCCACAGTTTCGTAGCTTTCTGCGTTTTCGGGGTTTGCGGAACTTTCCGTACTTCCGGCATTTTCGCCCTGCCGGTCTTTCACGTCTCCGGAATTTTCGTAATCTTTCTCATTGTCCGCGGTTTCCGTATTTCCCGTGCCCTCCGGATTATCCGCATTGCCGGTTTTATCGTTACTGTCCGCATCTTGTGCGTTTTCGGCACCGTCCGTACCGTCAGCGGTGTCATTATCGGACGTTTCGGGCAGCGTATTTTCGCCGTCACTGCCGGAATTTTCGCCGTTTTCGGGGATTTCGGGTTTTGTTATATCCTCAGGTATTTCTGCATTATCGGAGTTGTCCAAATTATCCGCATTATCGGGAATTTCGTTGTCCGAATTATCTTCGTTATCCGGGATTTTCTCTTCGCCGAAGCTGTCAGCAGACGGTTCGGTTATATTAAATGTAATTGTAATGCTCTTTGTGACCGACGCGCACTTTACGGTGACTTTTACCGTAGTTCTGCCCTTTTTGATACCCTCGGCAATACCGTCGGAGGATACCGAAACTATTGCGGCAGAGGTACTCTTATACGTAACCTCGCAATAGGTTTGTACGTCAATAATTTCACCGTCGCGCGCTGTGACAGTCAACATCGGCAGGATTTCAACGCTCTGTCCCTCTTCCATGCTTACAACGGTGCTCTGCGCTTTAAGGCTGTAAAGTTCGGGGACAACATCTATCGTTATGCTGTCGGAACCCGTGCCGCACTTTGCGAACGCCGTGAACGTGACGCTGCCGTAATTGTGCGACGCCGTAACCTTGCCGCGCGCGTCAATCGTCGCTATCGACTCATCGGAGCTTTCCCAGATTACATCCGACGAAACCGGTTTCTGCGAATCTTCCCTTACAGCCGACGCTTTAAGCTTAAGCGTTTTTCCTGCTGCTAACGACAGCGACGACGGCTTTGTTATTTTAACCGAATCGGCACCCAGTCCGACAGTAAACGTGCATACCGCTCTCTTTCCCGAACCGCTCATTACGGTAATTTTTGCCGTGCCCTTTGAAAGCGCGGTTACATTTCCGTATTCGTCAACGTCCGCAACATTTTCATTTGAGCTTGACCAGGTAAGTATATCGGTATTGTCAAACGGCTGTACCGTGAGAATTTCATAAAGGTTAAACGGACTGTCCCCGACAACCGCGGTCTGCTTTGACACAGCAAATTTAAGCGACGTTACCGGCACAACAATATTTATAACAATATCGTCATATGCTCCGTTTATGCTTGCCTCGGCATATGCGCGCACTGTCACTGTTCCCACCGCAAGAGCTTTGAGCTTTCCGTTTTTGTCTATTTCGGCAAATTCGTTTCCGCTTATTATCTCATATCTTACCGCCGTGCTTACCGGCTTTTGCTTATCATCTCTCGAAGCGGCAGCCTTGAGCGCAAGCGTTTTTCCGACTGCGGCAGAGGTTATTTTGCTTGTAAATTCCACCATATCCGCGCCGAGTCCGACAGTAACCGTACAGGTTGCGGTTTTTCCGCTGCCCGTCCTTGCCGTGATCTTTGCCGTACCCTTTGAAAGCGCGGTTACAACGCCGTCTTCGGAAACTTCGGCAACATTCGGATTTGAGCTTTGCCATGTCAGGCTCTCGGTGCTGTTTTCGGGAAAAATTACCGCGGAAAGTTCAAAATCATCTCCTCCGGCAACCATGGAAATCTTTGTCTCGGACATCTTTACTGCGGACGCCGGGATAACTATATCTATTTCAATTACCGTGCTTACTTTATCGAGAGACGTTACAGCCTCTGCCATCATTACGACCCTGCCGGGCTTTAAGCCGTACAGCTTGCCGTTGGGTGCGTAATAACCGTATTCCTCGCCGCTTATCTGCGTAATCGTAGCCTTGCTGTCAATGGGACGCCTGCCGTCAATTCTTGAGGCTGACGCCTTTAGCGTTATATTCTTGCCGACGGCAACAGTCTGCGGTGCAGATACAAACGAAACCTTATCCGCGCCGAGTCCCACGCTTACGGTCGTATACGCTTTCTTTTTGCCCGAACTTTCGACATAGATCTTTGCGCTTCCGTCCGATACCGCGTGAACCATACCTTCATAAGACACCGTTGCTACCTTTTCGTTTGAGCTGTACCATCTTACGGTATCGTTATTATCTTCGGGGAACGCCGTGTACGAGAGCTGATAGTCGTTTGCGCCGACTATGAGGCTTATCTTTGTTTCGGAGGTTACGAGCTTTGTTATGGGGCGCACCGCATAAACCGTGCAGAACGCCTTTATACCGTTTCTTGTCTGCGCCGTTATAACGGCAGTGCCCTTACCGGTTGCTTTAATGACGCCGGATTGCGAAACCGATGCAACCGAATCGTCGGAGCTTGACCAGGTGATCTTTTCGGTATTCTTTGACGGCAACAGGGTTACTTTCGGAGTTGCGCTCTTTCCGTATGCCAGAGTAACCTCGGTAATGCTCAGTGTAATTGAATCCGCGTCTATGCGCTTGCCGTCCTTCAGCAAAGAATTGAACTTGGTCAGCGCTGTATTCAGATTACGCGCCGCAGCTTTTGCAACACTGTCGGCAATCTCACCGTTTGAAAAGCGTTTCAGAGTATCCTCAGCCGAATCCGTCTGCGCGGAAAGCTTGTTAAACTCACTTTCCGTAGTCCAGCGCGTACCGGGGTATATATCGTTTCCGCTCTCTTCGCTTACGAATATTCTTATATTTTTGCCGCCGAGAACTTCTTTAGCCTCTGCTATTTTTTCATAAAGCTCAAGCGCGCCGCCGGTATAATCCGGTCTTTCCAGCGCCTCGACCGTTATATTTACAAAAACGTTTCTGTTATCCGCAGAAAAAGCCGTGAGTATATATGTTCCTGCCTTTTCCGGCACAAAATTTCCTGTTACAACCTTTCCGTCACATTCGACAACGGCGCTGCTATCTATTTTATCGCCGAAGTTATCGGTAAAATCAAAATACAGCTCTGCCGGGGAAAACACGCCGTCGGCTCCTTGTACCGTAATCGACGAAACAGCGTTTGTAAGCCCTTCGTCGGTATACGCCTTTATTGCGCAAGGAACTCTCTGTGCTCTCTTTACGTTTACTTGCACGCTGTCCGAAAGCTCCGCCGCCTTTGCGGAAACTTCAAACGTCATATCTTTTGCGTATCTGTTTATGACAAGCGTCTTTTTATCCGCCGAGAGATACGCCGAGCTGTTATCGCCGACGCCCGAAACGGAATATTCTGTCTGCGGCTGTTCAAG
The DNA here is from genome assembly GCA_934446675.1 of uncultured Eubacteriales bacterium. Taxonomy (GTDB): domain Bacteria; phylum Bacillota; class Clostridia; order Oscillospirales; family CAG-382; genus UMGS1387. The sequence continues at coordinate 168,038 of CAKSEL010000003.1, read as the reverse complement.
GCTAGGATATCCGAAAGAGTCATATGTAAGCGCCTCGAGGTTTATTTCAATATCCTCTCCGAGGCTTCCGCTTACGGTATAAACGTCTTCAAGCTCGGAAAATTTAAGCGTTTCGGCATCAAGCGCGCCGTCCGGACGCAGTATCGCCGCAATGCACGGCTTTTCAAGTCCCGTGCCGCCTATTATCGCCGTAGAATCTGCATACGATCTCGGAATAATGTTATCAAATCTCACGAGTCCGTTTTCGTCTGCTACGGCATATTCACGGTACATTACGTCGGAATCCGCATACTTCGACAGCAGCGTTTCAAGCTGATCTTCGCCGTAAACGCCCTTTATCACAAGCAGCGTATACTCTCCGAAGCTCTCGCCGGGGTATTCTATATTATAAACTCCGCCGTTATCCGGGAGAACATCGGCAGCACAGACCGCAGCCGAAAGCGCAATCAATGCAAATACCGCGGATAAAGCAGAAAACAGCCTTTTCATGGAACACTTTCCTTTCAGAATTATACAAAATACACTGATTTTGTCTGGATTTTAAGCAAAAATACAACTATACGCATAAATTATATCACAAAATATTTTCCGTGTCAATTTTTTTAAAAATTAAGTTCTGAAAATATTGATTTAATTATTGCCAAAACAGTTTAACTGTGCTAAACTCTATACAAAGGGGTTGGACATATGCAGAACTTTAAAATATTTCTCACGGCGTTTGTTACGGGGCTTATAGTTTTCGGAATTCTTGCCGTTTTGCTTATACATTTCGGTTTCAGAACAATGTCGGGAGAGCATGAATTTGATTTCGGCACCGGCGGCACGGATATTTCGGATACATACGCCGAAAACGGCGAAAATCAGCTTTCCCCGGACGGCACGGACATCGGTATGTCGTCCGACGCAAACGGCACTGCGGACAATTCCGAAACGGACGGTGCGCAAACAGCAGATTAAGCGCGTATACGCGGCTTTATTTTTCGCGGCGTTTTCAAAATTTTGTATAGAAAAAACAGCTTAGTACGGATTTGAAATTTTTCCGCGCCAAGCTGATTTTTTATGCTAATTTTTCGGTTTATCAAAAAGCGGTTTATGCCTTTTTCAGCACAGTGCCCCGTTTTGCTTTAAGATTTCGCGGAGCTTTACGGTATCAAGGTTTTCCGGCTTTATACCTGTACCCGCACAAAGTGCTGCCGCCGTACCTGCCGCCTCTCCTATTGTGCAGACTATCGGCATTATGCGTATTGACGCCTGTGCGTCATGATCCGCCGAGATACATCTTCCGGCAACAAGCAGATTTGAGACTTTCTGCGGCACAAGGCTGCGGTAAGGTATGGAATAATACTCGCCGGGACCGAAATAGTAATGGCTGGTTCCGCTGCCTTCGGGATTATGAATATCTATATCATAGTTTCCGAACGCGATCGAATCCTCGAATTTTGTGCAGTTTTTAAGGTCGTCTCCGGTAAGCACGTATTTTCCTATTATCATGCGGCTTTCTCTTACGCCGATCTCGTTTGCGGTCATGAGAAGCTCTGCTTTTTCAAAGCCGGGAATATTATTCTTCATAAACAAAAACAGTTCGAGCACCTGTTCGCGCGCCTGTATTTCGGCTTTGGACAGATCCAGCGGATCGGTCGGGTTCAGCTTTACCACGCGCGTGGAATTGAAGTGTATACAGCCGTCAACAAAGGTTCTGAACATAAGCACGTTTTCGCGCGGATTTTTAATTTTGCCCTCAGCCTTGAATTTATCGTACAGCGCGTTTATATCCTTAACCTTCGACGGAAGAGTTCTGACAGTCTCCCTGTCAACGCCGCCAACACGGAAACACAGCGTCATGGGCTGGCAGAGTCCGTCGTCGCGTCCGAGTCTGAACGGGCAGTCCGAAAGATACGCAAGGGTTGCGTCGCCGGTTGCGTCAACAAAGACCTTTGCCGAAAGCTCAAACTTTCCCGAACGTCCGCAAAGCACGGCGGAGGTTATCTTATCACCGTCTTTTTTCACCTCGGAAAGATACGAGTGAAACAACAGTGTAACGCCGTATTTGATTGCAAGTCTGTTAAAGACTATTTTCATATATTCTTCATTATAATTCCAAAGCAGTGCGGGATCTGTTTCTATACCTTCGCACTCCTGCATGAGCTTACTTGCTTCGGTACATATTTCTGCGAAGATTCCTTCGCTGAGCCTTGTGAACTTACCGTCGATAACCGTGCCGTTCTTCATAAACGGCATAACGAGCGCCAAATTCATTGCGCCGCCGAGCGCTCCGCTTTTTTCGACGAGTATCGTTTTTGCGCCCTGTCTTGACGCCGAAACCGCAGCCGCAAGTCCCGCAAATCCGCCGCCTATTACCGCAACATCATAATTTTCCATATATACAAAGCCTTCCTTTGCAAAAAATTATTCTTACGGTTATATATTACCTCTGAAAATTGCTTAAAGCAATGCATAAATTACATTTTTTATTGCAAAAATTACACTTTTGTGATACAATAACGGCGTAAGCGTGAAAGAAACGCAATTTACATACCGGGAGTTATATACATGACGCAGTTAAAGGATTTAATCGGGTTATTTTGCCAAAACACGCATTTACACATTTCTGTTGCCGATGTTTCGGGAATTATCTCGCAGGAACCGCTGCGTCTGCCGGAGGAATACCGCGTACACAGCAAAATTTTCTGCGACATGGCGAAGTCAACTGGCAAAGGCTTTGAAATGTGCATGAGGTGCAAGACGGTGTGCAACGAATATGCACGCCATTCGGGGCGCGAATTTGCAGGGTTATGCGCATTCGGTCTTTACGAGATATGCCGTCCGGTCTTTTCCGGCGATGAATTATTATGCATAATCTACATAGGAAATCTTGTGAAAAATCCGGACGAGAGCCATGAAAAGCTGCGCAAAGCCGCCGATATTGCAAAAAGCGACTTTGACGCCATGTACTCGGTGATGAAAGATCTATCAATGCCGTACACCGACAGCCAGTGCCGCATTATTGCCGAGCTTATCGAAAATTTTATAAAAAGCCATGCAAAAACTCCGGCGTTCCGGAGAAACTCTCTGCACTGGGCGGTTCGTATTGCATTGGACTGTATTGCGTCGGATTATTCAAAGCCGCTTACGCTCTCCCTCATTGCACGCACTTATTTTATCAATGAAAAATATCTCGGCAGAATTTTTAAAGAACAGGTCGGCAAAAGCTTTCACGAATATCTCCTTGATTACAGACTCTCCAAAGCTCAAAGCCTCCTCTCCTCCTCCGATCTTTCCTGTGCCCAGATATCTGAGCTCTGCGGTTTCTGCTCTCCCTCCTACTTCTGCAATTCCTACAAAAAACATTTCGGCAAAAACGCAGAAGAAACGCGTTAGGAATACGCGCTTTCTTTTTAAAAAGAAAGCTGCAAAGAAAACAATAGCCCTTAATTTAGAAAAAAGCTGTGGGATATTCTCTGCCGACAGCTTGTACCGTTCGCAGTCGAACAGCAGGACTGCGAACTCAAATCTAAGCAGATGCCGAAGCAAGCTATGGAAACATAGTACAAAAGATAACTTTTGAAAGTACGCGCTTTCTTTCTAAAAAGAAAGCTGCAAAGAAAACAATAGCCCCTAAATTAGAAAAAGTTGTGGGGTACTCCCTGCCGCCAGCTTGTACCGTTCGCAGTCGAACAGCAGGACTGCGAACTCAAATCTAAGCAGATGCCGAAGCAAGCTATGGAAACATAGTACAAAAGATAACTTTTGAAAGTACGCGCTTTCTTTCTAAAAAGAAAGCTGCAAAGAAAACAATAGCCCCTAAATTAGAAAAAGTTGTGGGGTACTCCCTGCCGCCAGCTTGTACCGTCAGCCACCAAAAGGCAGGAGGCTGACTCAAATCTAAACAAGTGCCAAAGCAAGCTATGGAAACCAAGAATAAAAGGTAATTTAATAAAAAGATAACTCTGTGCGTTAGATTAAATTTCGCACAGAGTTTTTTACTAAATATACAAGTAACATTCAGCCGTAGTCATCTCGCGATAGCGAGCTGGTCGGAAAAGTAAGTCCTGTTGACTGCGTAATAACGCATAAAAATTGCACTTTTGCACTTGAAACATAGTTTACGCAGACCGCAACGTGACATGGCGTAAGAGATAAAGCTGAGATAAACAAATTTCACTTAGAAACCAACCCCATCCGCGCGCCTGTCGTGCGGCGATTTCGCAACACAGTTTTGTGGACAGTGCAAAACGAGGATTTTTTGAAATTTCGGAGGCGTACTTTGTTGCGGTAGGCGAAATCCTCCTCGTAGCCACGCTTTCGCTGCGGCGTCTGAGCGGCGAAAATCTTTTGTTTACACTCTTTAGAGCGCCCGTCTTTTCGATTCCGAAAAGCGGAGATACAAAGTCGCACTTTGAAGAATATTTCCCGTTTCCACCTAAAACAGGCAAAAACAAATAACCTCAAGTTCAGCTCCCTCATGCGTAGCCGTACTTCTTCCTCTTCGCGATAATAAACGAAACAGAAATAATAAACGCAAATACTTCCGCAAAAGTAATAGCATACCAAATGCCGTCAATGTCAAAAATTATCGGGAATATTATAACCGTCACCGACTGGAATACAAGGGTTCGTAAAAACGATATTATCGCCGAAACTGCACCGTTGTTGAGCGCCGTAAATAACGCCGACGCAAAAATATTTATTCCCGTGAGAACAAATGCATACGCAAAAATTCCGAATGCGTGAGTTGCCATCGCGCAAAGCTCATCATCATATCCTACAAAAATCTCGGACAGCGGAGATGCAAGCACCTTGCCGAGTATCATCATTATAATTCCGGCAGCCGACATCATTATAACGCTTTTTCTGAACAGGCTTTTAAGCTCGTCTTTGTTCTGCGCGCCGTAATTATACGAAACTATCGGCGACATTCCTATGGTATATCCTATAAAAATCGCAACAAAAATGAACTGGATATACATAAGGACGCCGTATGTTGCAACGCCGTTCTGACCGGCATATTTCAAAAGCTGAAAATTATAAATTGCGCCGACTATCGACGAAGAAACGCTTGACATAAGCTCTGACGAACCGTTTGTGCAAGCTTTTATAAGCGGTCTTGCTTCGCATTTTGCATTTATTATTCTAAGCGGACTTTCATTTTTCCTTATAAAATAAAATATAGGAAGTATTCCGCCGACGCACTGGCTGATACCTGTCGCTACGGCGGCACCTGCAACACCCCAGTTAAAGAGTCCGACAAAAACCGCGTCGAGAATCATATTTGTAAGTCCTGCGGCGACCGTATAATAAAGTCCGAGTTTCGGCTTTTCGGCAACCGACAGATATATCTGAAATCCGTTCTGAAGCATAAACGCGGTATTGAACGCAAGAACCGTTCTGCCATAGACAACGCAATCGGTTATCATATTTTCTTCGGCACCCAACAGCACGGAAATCGGGCGCATGAAAACAATTCCGACAACGCTTGTGATAACACCCAAAATTACGGTGAACTTTATCGCCATGGAGAATATTTCATTAGCTCTTTTTACGTCTTTTTCACCGAGAGTTTTAGCGACAAGCGCGCTTGCACCCGAAGCGACCATAAATCCGAAGCCGCCGAGCACCATTATAAAAGGCATTACGAGATTTATTGCCGCAAACGACGTTTTTCCGGCGAAATTTGAAACAAAAAATCCGTCCACAACGCCGTATATTGATGTAAACACCATCATGACAATCGGCGAAAGGCAAAAACGCAGAAGTTTTTTATAAGTGAAGTGTTCTGAGAGTTTAATTTCCATTTTCTTTCCTTTCTCCTTGTAAAATTTCAAAAAAGCACGTCCAAAGGCGTGTAACAGATATTATATGTTATTATCCTTATTTTGTCAAGAGATATATTTTTTTATTTCAAATTTTGTTTAGTAAAAAACTCTGTGCAAAGTTTAATTCAACGCACAGAACTTAATTTTATTAAATTACCCTTTATTCTTAATTTCCATAGCTTGCTTCGGCACCGGCTCATATCTGAGTTCGCAGTCCTGCTGTTCGACTGCGAACGGTATAAGCTGGCGGCAGAGAGTATCCCACAGTTTTAATCTAAATTAAGGGCTACTGTTTTCTTTGCAGCTTTCTTTTTAAAAAGAAAGCGCGTACCCCTAAAGCGCGTTTCCTAAGTAAAAACCGCACGGCTTAACGCCGTGCGGAAAAATTATGCTGCAAGCAAAAATTTATTATTCATAGAGGGAGCTAAGCTTAATAAGTCTGTCGTACTTTTCCTTAGCACGTTCAGCAGCCTTATTAAAGAGTTCTTCTGCTCTTTCGGGGAATGCCTGAGCAAGTCTGCTGTAACGGGTTTCGCTCTTAATGAAGTCGATATAAGAAGCAGTCGGCTCCTTAGAATCGAGAGTAAATGGATTCTTGCCCTCTGCCTTAAGAGCAGGATTGTAACGGAACATCTGCCAGTAACCTGCGGCAACTGCCTTCTTCATTTCAGCCTGGCAGTTAGTCATACCGCCCTTAACACCGTGCATTTCGCAAGGCGCGTAGCCGATGATGATTGACGGGCCGTGATATGCTTCAGCCTCAGCCATAGCCTTGATCGTCTGGTTCATATCTGCGCCCATAGCGATCTGTGCAACATATACATAGCCGTAGGACATAGCTATCTGAGCAAGATCCTTCTTGCCGATTGCCTTACCTGCTGCTGCGAACTGTGCAACCTGTCCCATATTGGAAGCCTTAGATGCCTGTCCGCCGGTATTGGAGTAAACTTCGGTATCAAATACCATGATATTTACATCTTCGCCGGACGCGATTACGTGGTCAAGACCGCCAAAGCCGATATCGTATGCCCAGCCGTCGCCGCCGAAGATCCATACGGACTTCTTGGAGAGGTACTGCTTTTCTGCAAGCACTTCCTTAGCGGTAGGACAGCCTTCTGCTGCTGCCTTGCCGAGCTCGAGAATAAGTGCGTCGGTTGCAGCCTGATTTGCCTTGCCGTCGTCCTTGGTATCAAGATATGCCTTTGCAGCAGCCTTGAATGCGTCGGAAGCCTTATCGGAAGCCATCATTTCTTCAACCTTGCCCATAAGTCTTTCTCTTATAGTCTTCTGACCGAGGTACATACCGAGACCGTGCTCTGCGTTATCCTCGAACAGGGAGTTAGCCCATGCCGGACCCTTGCCGCTGTCGCGGTTTACGGTGTAAGGAGTTGCAGGTGCGCTGCCGCCCCAAATAGACGAACAACCGGTTGCATTGGAAATGTACATTCTCTCGCCGAAGAGCTGAGTGATAAGTCTTGCGTAAGAAGTTTCCGCACAACCTGCGCACGAACCGGAGAATTCAAGCAGCGGCTGGTTGAACTGGCTGCCCTTTACAGAGGTATCTGCAAACGGAACATCTTTCTTGGTTACATTTGCAACTGCATAATCGAATACTTCCTGCTGCGGGAGCTGAGATTCCTGAGGAACCATCTTCAAAGCTCTCTTTTCGGGCTTTGTCGGGCAAACGTCTACGCAGACGCCACAGCCCATACAGTCAAGAGGCGAAATTGCCATGGTAAACTTATATCCTTCGCAGCCCTTGCCTATCATCTTAGCGGTGAACTTGGTCTGTTCGGGAGCTGCCGCAACTTCCTTCTCGTCCATAGCGAACGGACGGATCGTTGCATGCGGACATACATATGCACAGTTATTACACTGTACGCAGTTTTCGGGAATCCACTCGGGAACGTTAACCGCAACGCCTCTCTTTTCGTATGCGGCAGCACCCTGCGGGAATGTACCGTCTACGTAATCGGAGAATGCGGAAACAGGGAGAGTATCGCCGAGCATATCGTCAACGGGAACAACTACGTTCTTAACGAACTTAACAAGTTCCGGTCTCTTTCCGGTGATCTCAGGCTCAACTCTTGCAGGATCAAGCGACTTCCAGCTTTCAGGAACGTCTATCTTAACGATAGCGTCAACGCCGGCGTCGATTGCCTTGTAGTTCATTTCAACTACCGCTTCGCCCTTCTTGAGGTACGACTTCTTTGCCATGTACTTCATGTACTCAACAGCCTTATCGATAGGCATGATATTTGCAAGTGCAAAGAATGCGGACTGAAGAATTGTATTTGTTCTCTTGCCCATACCGATCTCTGCTGCCTTATCGATAGCATTTACGGTATAGAACTCGATGTTGTTATTCGCTATGTAGCTCTTTACGGCGTTGGGAAGGTGCTTATCAAGCTCTTCTTCATTCCACTGGCAGTTAAGAAGGAACTTACCGCCGGGCTTTACGTCGTTTACTATCTTATAACCCTTGAGGATATAAGAGGGGTTATGACAGGCTACAAAGTCAGCCTTTGTGATATAGTAAGAGGACTTAATGGGCTTATCGCCGAATCTCAGGTGAGAAATGGTAACGCCGCCGGTCTTCTTGGAGTCATACTGGAAGTATGCCTGAATAAACTTATCGGTATGGTCGCCTATGATCTTGATGGAGTTCTTGTTTGCACCGACGGTACCGTCTCCGCCGAGTCCCCAGAACTTGCAGCTTATTGTGCCTTCGGGTGCGGTATCGGGAGCGGGCTTTTCTTCGAGAGAAAGATGAGTTACATCATCTACTATGCCGATAGTAAAGCTGTTCTTAGGCTCGTCCGCCTTGAGGTTTTCATATACTGCAAAGATGCTTGCCGGAGGAGTATCCTTTGAACCGAGACCGTATCTTCCGCCGACAACCTTAACATTAACGCCGTGTGTTGCAAGCGCGGTAACAACGTCGAGATAAAGCGGTTCGCCCTGAGAGCCGGGTTCCTTTGTTCTGTCGAGAACGGCAATCTTCTTTGCGGTCTTCGGAATAGCTTCGATGAGCTTTTCGGATACGAAAGGTCTGTAAAGACGAACCTTGACAAGACCTGCCTTTTCGCCGTTTGCATTCATGTAGTCGATAACTTCTTCAGCTACGTCGCATACGGAGCCCATAGCGATTATAACTCTGTCAGCGTCGGGTGCGCCGTAGTAGTTAAAGAGCTTATAATCGGTACCGATCTTCTTGTTGACCTTATCCATGTATTCTTCAACGATTGCCGGGAGTGCCTGATAATACTTGTTGCAGGCTTCTCTGTGCTGGAAGAATATATCGCCGTTTTCAGCCGAGCCTCTGAGCGCGGGCTTTTCGGGATTGAGAGAACGTTCTCTGAACGCCTTTACCGCGTCCATATCAACCATTTCTTTAAGGTCTGCATAGTCCCATGCTTCGATCTTCTGAATTTCATGAGAAGTTCTGAAACCGTCGAAGAAGTTGATGAACGGAACTCTGCCCTTGATTGTGGAAAGGTGTGCAACGGCTGCGAGATCCATGATTTCCTGAGGGTTGGACTCTGCGAGCATTGCGTAGCCTGTCTGACGGCAAGCATAAATATCGGAATGGTCGCCGAAAATGTTAAGTGCATGAGATGCAACGCAGCGAGCCGAAACGTGAATTACGTTAGGAAGAAGCTCACCGGCGATCTTATACATATTCGGGATCATGAGAAGCAAGCCCTGAGAAGCTGTATAAGTAGTTGTGAGAGCACCGGAAGCGAGAGAGCCGTGTACTGCACCGGCAGCGCCTGCCTCGGACTCCATTTCCATTATCTTGACGCGTTCGCCGAAGATATTTCTTGCAGGTTCACCAAAGATATTCTTATCGGTAGCGGACCAGGTATCAGTCACCTCTGCCATAGGGCTTGAAGGAGTGATAGGGTAAATAGCGGAAACCTCCGTAAAGGCGTATGCAACGTGCGCCGCGGCGGTATTTCCGTCCATTGAAATCTTTTTTCTGGACATTCTTATGTTTCCTCCTGAAAATTTATAGCATTATACAATGGTATGGATATATAATAACACTTAATTCGGAAATTGTAAATATAAAAATACAACAAATTTACAAGTATATTATGAAACTTTTATAAATTTCATGAAAATCGTGCAAAATGCAGCATTTTTGCCGTGTATTACGGCATTTCCGCAGCGTATCAAAACCCAAAACAACGTGCCGGAGCATATTTTGCACACACCGGCACGAAGCTTATCTTATTTTATTGCATTTGCGGACATTTTCCGCGTCCGGGGATTATTCTGCGTAGAGTTCGGAAACGTCTATGCTGATTTCGGTGAAGTCCTCGGCGACGATTGAGAGAATATTATCAATATATTCCTTATTATTGGTATAGGTGTCGCCGCCTTCCGCCTTGATAGCCTTTGCGGTTTCCGCAACGGTCTTTCTGGTCATCTTGCCGTATACATACTTACCGCCCTGAGTCTTATAGTAAGGTCTTGCGGCAATAACGGTATTGAGTCCGTCCTTAGTCATGGGGATACCGATAATAAGACCGGTGAACTCGGTATTATTGTCATTCTTCTTAAAGGTTATAGGATCGGTTCCCTCGATATAAGCAACACCCTTGACTGCCTTGCCGGAGTCAACCATTTTCATATTAAGTTCATAGTTTTCGGGAAGTGTGTTCTGCTTGCTTTCGGCAGTAACAACGTAGCCGTATTCAACTATCTTATTGTCATCTGCTTCGGTTCTTGCAGTGTCGGCAAGGAACGAATGGAATCTGATACCCTGATATTTGCTGTCTGCTCTGATATCGGTATTTGCGGAACCGAGAAGACCGTCTTCAAAGTTGCCTACCTTAGCAATGCTGCCGTCAGCCACCTGATATACTGTCTGTGCGGTATAGCCGGTATTTACTACTACAAAGCCGTCGGTTGTGATGTCAACGTCAACTTCGGTTTCAGCCTCGTATGCTGCCTGGGTGTAGTCCTGGAATACTACGGACGAGCCGGCAGGTACGGTTATCTTTGCAGTGGTGGAAGGTACTACGTTGTTGGTGACAGTAATAGGCTGCGAAACGGTCGGGTCATTATATGCGTATATATCATCTCCAGCTAAACCGCTTACAATACCAAGCATATCTATTGTGAAATCACCGGATTTAATATCTGAGAAAGCTTTGCCTTCGGCAAGTACAAATGAAATCTTCGCAATGTTAAAATCAGCATAAGGGAAATCAGAACTATCAGTAGAGTACATTGTTGTTGCCAAAGTCGTTTTTGTAAGATTTGCGGTCCACGTATTTTCTGCTAATGTATAAAGAAGTGCTGATTCTTCATCTTCAATCAATTTAATGGGTTTTGGTGCATGACCTTTTTTTGATACGTCAACAGCTGTATAAGTGCTAGCATCTACCGGAACGAATACTTCGTTATTGTAAGACACTTCTGCTTTAAATGTTCCTACCGGAACCTCTGACTTTATATTTATATAAATATCGTAAGCATTAGTATAACCGTCTACCGATTTTATGCTATAATCAACAGCCACATTTTTTGCCGCAAATGCACTAATTGCAAAAATGCAGACAAACAGACCAGTTGCTATAATATACTTAAATATACTTTTCATCTCAAATAACCCCTCCAAAAATCACTCCGCTATTGCAGATTTATTATAATTTGCAATAATTACACCTAAATCTTTATAGTCTACCTTGCCATCAGAGTTAATATCACTTAAAAGACTATCCGCAACTTTATTGTAATCAGCTACAACCATGCCCAAGTCTTTATAATCAATAACACTGTCAGCGTTCGTATCACCGCCAACAAGTTTAACGTCCTTAACCACATCTGCATTTACCGCAAGCTCATTCTTAGTATAAGAAAGGTGAGCCTTTTTGGTAACAACGAACTTATATGTATCGTTGGGAACGGTGATTTCATATGTGCCGTCTTTCGTAGTTGCGGTAAAGGTCTTTGAAGAATCGGTCGTGCTTGTAAGAGTAACGTTTGATTCAACGGGCGAACCGGAGTCCGACGTTACCGAACCGCTTACCTTTGAACCGGTCGAGGGAGCTTTTACATATCCGAGAAGAACTGCGCTGTCAAGGCCGCTGCCGCCGATATAGACCGTACCGTCATGGTCATTCTTGGTCTTGAAATCAGCAAACGAAACCTTGCCTTCAGCATCTGCAGTTTCCTGCGAAATGTAAATTATGGAATCCTCGGTTATCGCCGGCATTTTACCGTCTTCATAAATGCCGTCCAGAACGAGAATGGCGTAATACTCGCCTGCTTTTCCTGTGTAGTCAACGGTGTACGCGCCCGATGCGTCCTGATTGTAGTTCTCAGCCGCAAATGCTCCGCCGCAGAGAACTGCCGCAAAAGCAAGCGCACACAGTGCCTTTCTCAGAAATTTTGCTTTCATAGTTTTTTCTCCTTAATAATATGTTAATAATATGTTATGTTTTTTGCTTACAAAATCAATTTGTTACGCGAATATCTTTATAAGAGGCGATATCACGAATTTCATATTGTTAAGCGCCTGTTTTTCCGCGTAACGTTCCGGTTTCCATTCTTCGCCTTTTGCGAATACTATCTCGCCGGCATTTTCCGCATACGTATTTACATCTGCGATTTTTGCCGCAGTATCAAAGTCCACGAAAATTCTGTCTTTACCGATATACGGCTTTGCCGAATCGAGCTGCTGAGTTCCGGACATCACTTTGCCACGGTCGGGATATATTTCAAACTTTCCGTTTTCGCCGCTTACAACGGCGCAGCGCCTGACGGCGTCCCATTCGGTCTTTAATCCGAAGTATTCGCACACGAATCTTAACGGAACATAAAGCGCGCCGTCCTTCAATTCTGGAGCAAAGGTCTTATCCGACACGTCAATCACGCGGAGCGCTCCGTCTGCGGCACATGCATAGTTTTCGCTTTGCATATAAAGCGTGTTTTTAAGTCTCTGCGATTTTGTAGGAGCCGCGCCCGACGAATATTTTACGGAATCAAACTCTGTCGTCTTTTCCTTATTATCATATGTAAAAACGGCTTTTGCGGCATACGGTTTATCGGGACCGCCGAAAATCGCGGCGCCTTCGGGGAACATATCGTAATGCACGCCGTTTCCGTCCGCAAAGGCAATTTCAAAGCCGGGATCTTTATCCGACTTTTTTCTGAATGTCATTTCATAAAGGACAAAATCTTTATCCGTCACAGCCTGCGAGCCGTCCATTGTAAAGCCCGACGTTTCATCGGTTGACGCATTTGCAAGCACAAAGCCGGTAAAGTCGAAAAATCCGTTTTCCGCGTCGAGCAGCTCGCCTATCGAATTAAGTCCGGTATGCTTTATTCTCTTTGCGAAATCTGAAAATTCTTTCGCAGCCGTTTTATTTTCGGCATTATACGCCTCGACAGCTTCGGTATCGTATCTTACCGCGAACTGATAGGTCATAAAACGGACGTTTTCAAACGATATTTTCATAGTAAACACGCCGTCCGGGTCCGTTTCCGAACAGTCGAACCTTACGGTCATATCAGCATTGTCCGAATCTTCGGCAAATGCCGCAAAACAGAGCGCCGTGCATATCAGAACGGCTGCGGTCAGCACATATATGATCTTTTTCATAATCTGCACCTCCCGTAAACGCACGTCCGATAAAAATATGTTTAAAAAATTACTGTCAGTTCTTCACTTTTATATACAAATAATACCACAGCGTTCACACTTTGTCAAGCATATTTGTGAAAAAAGCCATTTGTATATAAAACTTCCAAACCCCCGACAATTTAAACTTAAAATTGACAAAACGCGCCCTGTGTGCTATTATATTTCTGCGGCATATCTTCATATTTATATATAGTGCCGCGCATAAACTTACGGCATACATCTTGTATTTACCGCGTATTGCCGCATTTACGGAGGTATTATTATGTCAAACAAAGCTCTTCCCGAAGTATCGTTCCACCACGTTGCGCTCTCGGTTTCGGATTTCAACAAATCGCTCGAATTTTATACCAAAGGACTGGGATTTTCGCTTTACAGAACCTGGACTTCGGGTGCGGGCAAGAAAATAGCGCTTATAGACATGGGAAACGGCACATATTTTGAAGTTTTCTCCGACGGTGCGAAAAATCTTCACGCCTGCGACGACGCCGGTTCTTTCTTCCACCTTGCGCTCAAAGTAAAAGACACCCGCGCCGCATTTGAACGCGCGCTTGAGTACGGCGCAAAACCCAACACCGCGCCGAAACACGTCGATATTCCGTCAGACCCCGTTCTTCCCGTAGACCTGTCATTTGTGGAGGGTCCCGACGGCGAGCAGATAGAGTTTTTCCAGCCCGAAGAATAACAAATACGATACAAAAGCGCGGCGCATAATTTCCTAAATGTAAATTTTACCAAAAATTTTAATTTACTGTTGAAATTTTTGCTCACTTGTGCTATACTCGTATCATTATAATATTATACGTATGTATAAAGGAGCACTGTCATGAAAAAGTATCTCGCATCTGTATCCGCACTTGCGCTTGCGGCTGTCCTGCTGATGTCCGCCTGCTCAAAGAAACAGGACGATAAAAAGACCGACGACACAAATAACACAAAACCCGACGAGGTTATAACCGAAATCAACGTCGAACCCATTGACTTTGAATTCAAAATTTCCGGCGGATCGGCAAAAATAACCGGATACACCGGTGAGAGCGCCGAAATTGAAATTCCGGCAGAGGTAACAAGTCCCGAAGACGGCGCGGTTTATTCCGTTACGGCAATCGACGGCGGCGCGTTCATGGGCAACGAAAAGATCACCTCGGCTGTAATTCCCGAAGGCGTTGAAACCATCGGCACGGGTGCGTTCCAGAACTGTTCGGCTCTCGAAAAAGTAACAATGCCCGACACTCTTACGTCGATCGGAACAAGAGCTTTCTTCAACTGCGAAAAGCTTGCGGACGTGACTTTCGGCAAAAACGTAAATTCAGTAGGCGACATGGCATTCTCCGACTACTTCACGGCGTGCCCGTGGTATGCGTCTCTGGGCGGCACAAACGTTATTGTGGGCGACGGTATACTCTTAAAGTACAACGGAAGCTCCGACGCGACCTTTGACGAAAGCGTAAAGCATGTTGCATACTACGCATTTCTCGACTGCCCGGCATCAAATCTGACTTTCTCCGCGGCGCTTGAATCCATAGACGAAAAGGCGCTTGTAGGCAGCAATGCCGTACTTCACCTTGCAGACGTCAGCGCAGCGGTAAGCGACGCGCAGTCCTACGGTCTGAAATACGAAACATACGCTACCGCAACAGAAACCGGAGACGAAACGGCAGCAGACGGCGAAAACACCGACAGCAGCACCGAGTCCGAAACCGCCGACGTTACTGCGGCAGACGCAAAATAATCTTTAAAGCAAAAAAATACCGGCTGTCTTATTACGGTTTTGAACATGACCGCAGTTTGGCAGCCTGTTTTTATGTTTATATACAGTTTCGTTCAAAAGTGTACAATAAAATACCTGCGTCATGCTATAATATTTACATTTGTTTAAAATTTGTGTAAGCAACCGTGACTATAATTATAATACGCAGTAAATAACCGAAAGGAAGTAATATATATGGAAGAAAACATTAAAAAAGGCGGCATATCCGTCGAAACCCAAAACATGTTTCCGGTAATCAAGAAATGGCTGTATTCCGACAAGGATATATTTGCCCGCGAGCTTATTTCAAACGGCTGCGACGCCGTTACCAAGCATAAAAGACTTGTAAGCCTCGGCGAGGCTGAATCCGACGGAAAGCCGTACAGAATTGACGTAACGCTTGACACCGAACTCGGCACGCTCACATTCTCCGACAACGGCATAGGCATGAACCAAGAGGAGATAGACAAGTACATCAATCAGATAGCTCTATCGGGCGCGCTCGACTTTATTCAGAAGTATGAGGGCGAGTCCGAGGACGCCGGAAAAGGCATAATCGGTCACTTCGGTCTCGGATTTTATTCGGCGTTCATGATTGCGGACAAGGTTGAGATAAAATCAAAGTCCTACCGCAAAGACGATGCCGCAGTATGGTGGACAGGCAATGAGGACGGCTCATACGAAATGCGTCCCTGCGACAAAATGCAGCGCGGAACGGATATTATCCTCTATATAAACGACGACGAAAAGGAATATGCGTCGGAAAGCAAGATACGCGAGATAATCGAAAAGTTCTGCTCGTTTATGCCGGTTGAAATATACTACACCGTGCTTCCCGAAAAGAAAGAGGAGGTCAAGGAGGGCGAAGAACCCAAGGAAAAGTCCGAACCCAAGCCCGTAAACGACACGACTCCGCTCTGGCTCAAAAAGCCGTCCGAGTGTACGGACGAGGAGTACAAGGAATTTTACCGCAAGGTATTCCACGACTACAAAGAGCCGCTTTTCTGGATACACATAAGTGCCGACTATCCGCTCAACTTCAAGGGCATACTCTATTTTCCGAAACTTTCCAACGAATACGGCAGCTATGAGGGTCAGGTAAAGCTGTACTACAATCAGGTATTCGTTGCGGACAACATCAAGGAAGTAATCCCCGAGTATATGTTCCTCTTGAAAGGCGTTCTCGACTGTCCGGAACTTCCGCTCAACGTTTCGAGAAGTTATCTTCAGTCAAACGGATACGTCGCAAAAATAAGCGCGCACATTGTAAAGAAGGTCAGCGACAAGTTGAATTCGCTGTTCAACACCGAGCGCGAAAAGTATGAAAGTTTCTGGGACGACGTAAAGCCGTTCGTCGAATATGCGGGAATACGCGACAACAAGTTTTTCTCCAAAGTCAAGGACGTAATACTCTACAAGACTACCGAAGGAAAGTTTATGACGCTTGCCGAATATGCCGCAAACGAGCATTACGACAACACCGTTTACTACACCGACGACAAGCAGAGACAGTCGAAATACGTAAGTATGTTCGCTTCCCAGGGCGTTCCGGTAGTGGAATTCGACAAGCTTATCGACGTTCAGTTTGTTTCGTTCGCCGAAAGCGAGCTTAAGAGCGACGACAAGTACAAGGATATAAAGTTTGTCCGCGTAGATTCCGGCGTCGCCGACATATTAAAGGATTCGGACAAGCAAACCGACGAAGAACAGTCAAAGAAGCTGTGCGATTTCTTCAAGGAAACTCTCGGCAAGGGCGACGCACTCAAAATTTCCTGCGATCACTTAAAGGATTCCACGGTCCCCGCGGTGCTGAACCTTTCCGAACAGTCAAGACGTTTTTCGGACATGATGAAGATGTACGGCGGCGGAATGGGCTCCATGCCGGTTGAAGAAACGCTTGTGCTCAACCTCTCAAATCCGCTTATCGGCAAAATTGCGGACAAGATAACCGCAGAAGAAAACCCGGACGAGCTTACAAAGTCGCTTGCAGCGCAGGCTTATATGCTTGCACTCGTCGCACAGCGTCCGCTTGAACCCGATGAACTTTCAAAGTTCATCTCGCAAAGCTCCGAGCTTTTCTCAAAGCTTGACTGAAACGAATAAAACCGCATAAATACAGCCCGGTTCTGAAAGCATTATCAGTTCCGGGCATTTTTCTATTATCAGGGCTTTGAATTTACTCGACGGATATATCTATTTTTCTGAGTTTGTCGAAAAAGTCGCCGTCGTCTGCGGCATTGCCGTCCTTTTCTATCATCTTTCTTACCGCAAGCATCTTTTCGTCGGTAGAATGAATGGTATCGGCGCATAATTTGAGCTGCTTTACTATCTCCTCTTCGTTTTCGACGTCCTTTTTGTATTTTAGCTGATGTTCAAGGCTTGCCCAGAAATCCATCGCTATCGTTCGTATCTGAACCTCGACTTTCATTTCTCTTGTCTGCTTTGAAAAGAACACCGGGACGCTCACTATAAGGTGCAGGCTGCGGTAGCCGTTTTCCTTGGGATTTTTTATGTAATCCTTCATCTGCACAAGCTTTATGTCGTCCTGGCTTGTCAGAGCGTCGGCAAGAAAATATATATCGTCCTCATACGAGCATATTACGCGTATGCCGGCAATGTCGTTTATGGAATTTTCTATATTCTCTATGTTGAATTCAAGTCCTTTTCTGCCGAGCTTTTCAAGTATGCTAGACGTGCGCTTTATACGGGTATTAATGAAATTTATCGGGTTTCTTGAATATCTTACGTTAAATTCGGTATTCAGCACCTCGAATTTTGTTTTGACTTCTTTGAGCGCGCAGGTGTACATCATTATAAGCTCCTTATAGTCCACCATTGACTCAAGGATTTGCTTCGAGCGCTGAATTATCGCCGACGTGAATATCTCATCCGTCGTTACAAGTTCGTTTGTTATATTGGGTATTGTTTCAAGTTCGGACGAAAGTCCGTTCTGATCATTCTGCGAAAAATCTTTGTTCATTTATATTTATCCTCACTGTAAACTTAAGTTTGTTTTCGGTTTTACGTTTTAATTTTAGTACATTCTTGTTTCGTGCGTATGACATTCGGGTGAATTTTAGGCGAAATTTACATAACGCGGCACAGCCGGGTGTGCGTGTTTTATAAAAATAAACGTAAATTTAAAAATTTGCTTGAAAATAATTTTACTGTGTGATAAAATAGTATGTAATACTTTATTGCAGAGGTTTGATATAAGTGGCTGCGCAGAAAAGAAAGTTCAACAAGAAAATATTTGCGCTCCTTTTGGAAAAGGCACGCGGCGACAGAACGGTGCGCCGGTTCGCAAAGGATTGCAAAATAAGCTACGTCCAGCTCCACAAGCTTGAAATGTGCGGTCAGGAAAACGCGCCGGGTCTAAAGCTTATGGGAAAGCTTGCGGAAAACGCGGCAGGCGGCATCGAGCTTGAAGATTTCCTGTTTGCGGCAGGCATTGACGAAAAAAGTCAGCCGGAACAGAGTACGGCGCGCAAAAATCACAAGTCGCTTGACATTCAGAGTATGTACGAAAAGCTGTCCTACGGTCAGCAGAAAACCGTATACGACTTTGTGGACTACTTATTAAACTTCAAAAGCTGATAAACAAAACTCTAAGGAGTCTTTAAAATGACAATACAAAAACCAAAGGGCACGCTTGACATACTGCCCGAAGAAACCGCAGTCTGGCACAGCGTCGAAAGCGTTATCAGAGACGCTGCCGATTCTTACGGCTTTAACGAAATCAGAATACCTACCTTTGAGCTTTCCTCTCTTTACAAGAGGGGCGTCGGCGGCACTACCGACATAGTTCAGAAGGAAATGTTCACCCTCTCAGAGCGCGACGGAACAGAGCTTTGTCTGCGTCCCGAAGGCACGGCGGGAGTTGTAAGAAGCCTTATCGAAAACAGCCTTTACAACGAGCCTATGCCGCTCAAACTCTACTATCTCGGTCCGTTTTTCAGATACGAAAAGCCTCAGGCAGGACGTTCGAGAGAGTTTTATCAGTTCGGCGTTGAAATGTTCGGTGCGGAAAGCGCACTTGCAGACGCAAGCGTTATATCCCTTGCCGACGGAGTTATCAAAAAGCTCGGTATAGGCGCGTCGCTCCACATAAATTCAATCGGCTGCAAAAACTGCCGTCCCGACTACCACAAGGCGCTTGTGGAATACTTCACGTCGAGAAAGGACGAGCTTTGCCCGACCTGCAAAGAGCGTTTAAAGACAAATCCTCTGCGCATACTCGACTGCAAAAGCCCGATATGCTCGGAAATTGCGTCCGGCGCTCCCAAGACCGTAGACCATCTCTGCCCGGACTGCAGAAACCACTTTGAAACATTAAAGGGTGCGCTTGATTCTCTCGGCATAAAGTACGAAGTAAACCCGAAGATCGTGCGCGGACTTGACTACTACGTAAAGACGGTATTTGAATTTATATCAGACGACATAGGCGCACAGAGCACAATATGCGGCGGCGGAAGATACGACGGACTTGTGGAAGAGCTTTCCGGTCCGAAGCTCTGCGGAATAGGTTTCGGCATGGGACTTACGAGAATAATACTCGCGCTGCGCGCAAAAGCCGCCAAGGGCGAACTTGAGCTTGCGGTGGTAAAAAAACCGTTTGTATACATCGCGTCAATGGGCGAAAAGGCGGCTTTATACGCGTTTGACCTCTGCGAAAAACTGCGCGCGGACGGAATATACGCCGAATGCGACGTTGTTTCGAGAAGCATGAAGGCTCAGATGAAATATGCCGACAAAAAGGGTGCGGCATTTGTGCTTGCTCTCGGCGACAACGAGCTTGAAACAGGAAAAGCAACGCTCAAAAACATGACCGACAAGGAGCGTTCGGTCGAGATCGGCCTTGCGGACGCCGAAAAAACAATTCTTGATCTCGGTAAATAATAATTGCGGAAAAATATAAACCTTAAACGAAAGGAATCTTCCATCATGGCAGAATTTTTAGGAAATACCAAACGCACGGACTACTGCGGAAACGTCCGTGACGGACACATCGGAAAGACAGTTACGGTAATGGGCTGGGTTCAGAAATCGAGAGACCTCGGAACGCTTTGCTTTATAGACCTGCGCGACAGAACAGGCATAGTTCAGCTTGCACTTGACGAAAACTCGGACAAGGCTCTCATGGAAAAGGCAAAGAGCGCAAAGAGCGAATATGTCCTTGCCGCAACCGGCGTTGTGCGCGAACGTTCAAGCAAAAACGAAACGATACCGACAGGTCACGTCGAAATATACGTAACCGAGCTTAAAATTCTCGGCGAGAGCCAGACTCCTCCCTTTGAAATTGTGGAAAACTGCCGTTCAAACGAGGAACTCAGATTAAAGTACAGATACCTTGATCTGCGCCGTCCCGACCTTATGAGCAACATTCTTCTGCGCCACAAGATAACAAAGATAACACGCGACTACTTTGACGAAAACGGCTTTATCGAAATAGAAACGCCTATGCTCATAAAGAGCACACCCGAAGGCGCGCGCGACTATCTCGTTCCCAGCCGCGTTCACAAGGGTTCGTTCTATGCCCTGCCGCAGTCTCCCCAGCTTTACAAGCAGCTTTCGATGGTTGCAGGCTTTGACAGATATATGCAGATAGCAAGATGCTTCCGCGACGAGGATCTCAGAGCAGACAGACAGCCCGAATTTACTCAGATAGACCTTGAAATGTCCTTTGTCGAGATGGAGGACGTGCTTGCAATGGGCGAGGGCTTTATGAAGCGCATATTCAAGGAAATTCTCGGAATCGACCTTGTAACTCCCATTCCGCGCCTTACCTACAAAGAGGCTATGGAACGCTACGGCAGCGACAAGCCCGACACAAGATACGGCATGGAGATCTTCGATCTCAGCGACATTGCCGAAAAGTGCGGTTTCTCGGTATTCTCGGGCGCCGTATCCGGAGGCGGCAGCGTAAGGGCAATAAAAGCCGAAAACGCAGTAAAATCGCTTACCAGAAAAGAACTTGACAAGCTTACCGAACACGTAAAGGGTATCGGCGGAAAAGGTCTTGCATGGATAAGATACACCGACGACGGAATTGCAAGCTCCTTTGCAAAGTTCATGACCGACGACGAAATGGCTGCCATTGCAAAGAAAGCCGACGCAAAGACCGGCGACGTTATTCTCATTATCGCAGACACAAATACATCTAAAGTTCTCACTCAGCTCGGCACTCTCAGAATTGAGGTTTCGCAGCGTCTCGGAATTGAGAAAAAAGGCTACAATCTGCTCTGGATCACGGAATTCCCGTTCTTTGAATACGACGAAGAATCCGGAGAGTGGCTTGCGATGCACCACCCGTTCACCGCTCCGCTTGACGAGTGTCTCGAATATCTCGAAACAGACAAGGCGAAAGTCAGAGCCAAGGCATACGACCTGGTCCTCAACGGAATTGAGCTTTCCAGCGGTTCGATACGTATAACAAATCCCGAACTTCAGAACAGAATCTTTACTCTCCTCGGACTTACCGACGACGAGATTGCCGAAAAGTTCGGTTTTCTCACCACGGCGTTCAAGTACGGCGCACCTCCTCACGGCGGAATGGGCATAGGTCTTGACAGACTTGTAATGCAGCTTTTGGGCGCTGACAGTCTGCGTGACGTTATAGCATTCCCGAAAGTTCAGAACGCGACGGAGCTTATGACAATGTGCCCGGCTCCCGTAGACGACAAGACGCTTGACGAACTCGGACTTGACGTAAAAACTCAGGAATAAGGCACAAGGGAAAATTTTAATTAAAACTTAAAACAAAAACCGGCTTCGCTGTAATTTTTACTTTGAAGTCGGTTATATTTTTATTCTGCGCAAATTTTCAGAATTCCGAACCGCAATGCAGCAGGTCTTTGAGTTCAATTTCCAAAACCTTTGCAAATACCACAATTTCTATATCCGTCACAAATCTTTTTCCGCACTCAATGCGCTGAACCGCGTTTTTGTCAATATCAATCCCGGCAAGCTGGAGTTTATCCGCAAGCTTTCTCTGCGAAAGCTTCAGTTCTTTGCGTCTTTTTGCAACATTTTTTCCGCAAATATTGTTCAGTCCGTCCTCTGTTTTATTAATAAACATAAAAAATCCTCATTTTTTGACATTTAGTACTTGTCAATATGAAAATTATATGCTATAATAACAGCAAATATGACATTCAGTGAATGTCAAAATTAAGGAGGAAACCATGTCAAAACTAATCAAATGCAAGAGCTGCGGTGCTGAAATCGCAAGAAACGCAAAGGTCTGCCCGCAATGCGGAGCAAATAACGGATTGCCGAAAGGCATAGGGTGCCTGATCTGGATAATAGCGGTAATTTTCGTCATAATAATTTTTGCCGTTTCTGGCGGCGACGACGGTTCCGCACCCACAAAAAAAGGTGACGCCGAAACAACCCCGACTGTCTCCGGTTCAGCCGATGTGAATTCAGCAAACGCAAATGCTGGAGATGTAAGCACGCCCGAACAGCCGGAAGAAACGGTATTTTCGGTCGGAGATACTCTTGAAACAAAGAAATTCGAGATAACCGTAACCAATGTTGAAACGCGTTCAAAAGTCGGCTCTCAGTATCTGTCAACCGAACCTTCCGAGGGAGGAATATATGTTTGCGTAAATCTTGAGTACAAAAACATAACAAAAGAGCCAATCTCGTCATTCAGTCTCCCGACAGTGCGTCTGAAAGATTCGGAGGGCACCGTTTTCGACAGCGACCTTTCCGCATCGAGCTATTACGCAACCGAAACAGATCCCGACAGAAAAGTCTGGAGCGATCTCAATCCCGGCATAAAAGTAAGGGATTCAAAAGTCTTTGAGATTTCAAAAGAGGACTATGAAGCCGGCGGATTCAGCGTATACATAAAATCCGATATGTCGTTCGATGTAAAAATCAACTAATAAAAATTAAAAAACATACGTCCCGAACGTTATATTTTTAAGCAGCCTTTCGGCTGCTTTTGTTTTGCTCTGTATTTGAACAATATTTACGAAAAACCGGCTTCGCTGTAATTTTACTTTGAAGTCGGTTATTTTTTATTCTGTTTTGCCGTCATTTATACGCCCGGCAGAGCAAATTGCGATACGTTTTCAGTCAATATAGCATTTACTCGGTTCGATATTTATGTTTGCGCCGTCAAAAGACGTGTCGTTGAAAAATTCCCTGAAAAATTCAAGCGGAACATACGTGTATCCTTCGTGTATTTCGGTCGGGACGGCATTTTGTATTTCGCGGCTCATATTTATGACTTTGAGTCTGCCTATGAACTCAACATTTTGCGAACCGTCATGAAGTACGGCTTTCTGAATATACCCGTCGTCGATTATTATATCTCCCGTCTTTTCGTCCCAATCCGCCTTATAGCCGAGAGCCTCGCCGATTTTGCGAAGAGGTACCATAACGCTGCCGTCCTTTTCATATATCGGAACGGGAAGATCTGAAAGCCCGGTGTCCTGTCCGTTTACCGCAAGCGAATACTCATATTTTTCTTGACTGTCTGCCGAGTATGCGGCTGTAAATACAAAAAACGCCGCAAGCAATATAATAACTACCCTTTTCATATTTCCGCCCTTTCGCCTGTTTCTTAAATTGCATATGTTTTATCTTACATCTATAAAGACGAAAAATAAGGGCAAAAGTTCCTTTTGCGTTCGTACAAAAACAAAACCCGGCGAAATCAATCACCGGGCTTACATTTTAAATTAATCAGACCTTAAATCAGTCTTTTTTCTTATCTGCGGGAGAAAGAACGATATTTACGATTATACCGAGTATAAGCGCCGCTGCAATGGAGGTAACGGTTACTTTGCCGAATGTAAGGGTAAGTCCGCCGATACCTGCTATAAGGATAGTCGAAACAACGAAGAGGTTTCTGTTCTCGTTGAGGTCAACTTCCTGTACCATCTTAAGACCGCTGACCGCGATAAATCCGTAAAGCGCCATGCACACGCCGCCCATTACGCAGGACGGGATCGAGTTTACGAACGCTACGAAAGGCGATACGAACGATACTACTATCGCGCAGATTGCCGTAAGTATTATTGTCGAAACAGACGCGCAGCCGCTGATTGCAACGCAGCCTACCGATTCGCCGTATGTGGTGTTGGGGCAGCCACCGAAGATAGCGCCAACCATTGAACCGATACCGTCGCCGAGAAGTGTTCTCGAAAGTCCGGGATCTTCAAGAAGGTCTTTTTCTATGATAGAAGAAATGTTCTTGTGGTCTGCTATATGCTCTGCGAATACAACGAATGCAACAGGAACATATGCAACGGCTATCGTGCCGATATAAGAACCGGTGATCTCCTTAAATCCGCCGAGTGCGGTGAGGAATGTAAACTCAGGAATTGTAATAAAGGTACTGAGTGTTACGCCGTCTGCAACAAGCGCTCTGAAAGGCTCGATATTGAGTATCTTGAGAGCGTCAATGCCTGCCGCAAAGCCGATTATTGTCATAACGCCTGCTACCGCATAGCCTACGAGTATACCTATGATGAACGGAATCATTCTCACGGTCTTTTTGCCGAAAGTCGAGCAGAGAGCTACTACGATAAGTGTGATAATTCCGCATACGACGCACGCAAGAGGCGCTGCGAAAGACGCAGACACGGACGTTGTCAGTTTTTCGGGGATTGTCGCCGCAATCTCCGGAGAAAGTGCACCCTTAATCGTGGCTATCGTTTCAGCCGGAATCTCCGACTGTACCATGCGGCTGATATTACCCTTTACAAGGTCGCCGACTGCGTTTCCTGCGAGTGAAAGACCGATTATGGAAACCGTCGGTCCTATTACGACTGCCGGCATAAGCTTGTTTACCCAGCCTACTCCGACTATCTTTACGACTATTGCTATTGCGACATATACAAGACCTGCGAAGATCGCGCCGAGTATAAGTCCGAGGTATCCGACTTCAACCGTTGCCGCACCTGCGAATGCCGCTGCCATTGAACCCAAGAATGCAAAAGATGAGCCTAAGAATACGGGGCTGCTTGCCTTTGTGAAAAGCACATACACGAGAGTTCCCGCACCTGCGCCGAAGAGAGCCGCTGCCGGCTGCATACCGTTGCCTGTGATAACCGGTACTACGAGGGTTGCGGTCATGATTGCAAGGAGCTGCTGGATCGCAAACACAAGATTCTGTCCGAATTTGGGTTTGTCCTTGATGCCGTAGATCAATTTCATTTTTGAAATTCCTCCGAAGATTGTTTTTTATAATTCGTCCCACAAGGTGAGAACGTATTACCTTTATTCGTAAAGCTCAACCGAAGTTTCGCTCTCAAACGGCGGTATCTTGACCGCCACTCTTTCCTGCTTTGACGTCGGGACGTTCTTTCCCACAAAGTCGCCCTTTATCGGAAGCTCTCTGTGCCCTCTGTCAACAAGCACGGCAAGCTGTATTTTTGCCGGTCTGCCGAATTTCATAACCGCGTCAAGCGCCGCTCTCACGGTTCTTCCCGTATATATTACGTCGTCAGCCAGCACGACCGTCTTATCCGTAACATCAAACAGCAACTGTTTGTCGGATACTACCGGATCGTCCGCCATTTTTGAAAGATCGTCGCGGTAAAGCTTTATGTCAAGCTCGCCTACCGGCGGTCTTGTACCCTCTATCTGTTCGATGTTATCCGCAATGATATTTGCTACCGAAACTCCGCGTCTTTTTATTCCGACAATGCAGATTTCCCCACAGCCGCCGTTTTTTTCGAGTATCTCGTGCGATACGCGTTTAAGTGCGCGCATAACGGCGCTTTCGTCCATTATTTCAGCTTTATACTTCAAACGCCATCTTCCTTTCGGCACAAAAAAAGAGCTGTGCGAAAAACAAAGTCCGCGCAGGCTCGAAAACACATACTTATTCTGACAAAAAACAGCACGGCATAAATACATTTCGTTAAAATGCGCCGTTCTCTATCAAATCCGCTATGACTAACCTTACCTGCATCTCTGTACAAAGTTTAAAGATTAATTTTACTGTGAGGAATTATATCACATTCGACAAAGTTTGTCAATAGTTTTCTGCAATTAAATATTCGGAAAACAAAAAAGCCGTGGACAAAGCAGAGTGCTCGTAAGACAGTAATCCATCAAAAATTACGAATTACGGCATAGTAAGCCTCGTTCGCCGGGTGGTGGGCATATTTGCGATTGCGCAAAAATTCACACAAAACTACAAAGTCGATAGGCGGGCGATTCGATGCGGAGTATGTTAGCCACTGCAGAAATTGCTTTTGCTTACAGAAAAGTTACACTATTAATGTGATAAATTTCGGAAAGGCTATTGAAAAACGCCACATCGTTGTGCTATAATGTGTGTACACACAAGAAATATGATTGGAAGTTTGGCATATGAAAAAGTTACTCACTTGTGCGTTCAATATGGACAGCGGCTATGTGGAGCTAAAGTTCAGCGACGGCAGCATGATCGCTATTGACTGCACCGCCGTGGAGAATGAAGTCGCCGACAATTGGTACGAAAGGTCGGAGCTGGACTATCTGATCTACAACGACCCGCTGGCGTATGCCGACCTCATTCTGAACGGCGACCCGGAGGAGTATCTCAGGTCGGTGACTGAGTACAAGCCTTTGGATTAGACCTCATAGAACTTAGAAATTATAGCTATAATGAAGGATGGTATGAGAATAACCTACGAAAGAGCTACAAGTTCTGACATTGAGCGTTTATATCTGCTATGTAAGCAGCTAATTGACGATTATGAAAACATTGAGTGCATTGATTACGAAAGAGTTCTGAGGTGGGTTCGCCAAAAGTTAGAAACCACTATCGACGAATATACCGCAGTCTATGCAGAGGGACAGAAAGCCGGATATTACCATTTTTTCAAAAATGAAAATGGCGAATACGAGCTTGACGATTTGTATATTTTTCCGCAATTTCAGAATCACGGAATAGGAAGTGCCATCATCGAAAAGTGCTGTCGTTCAGTGAACAAGCCTGTCACATTATATGTTTTCATCAAGAATGGAAAAGCTGTTTCGCTCTACGAAAGGCTTGGTTTCGTTATTGTGGAGACGGTCAGAGGCAGCAGATACATAATGAAAAGGGATCCGCATATGAGAAACTGCTCACGCAAACGGCGTTAGTTGGTCAAGCAATGTAAGTACGCCTATCGTGATGGAAGTGATCGACAGGTATAAAATCAATCGACAACACCGAATGCCGGAAATCGGATGCGGAGAAGGCAGAGATTCCAAAACAGTATTGGAACATGGTTTTCGTTAATGGCAACTGACATTTCTAAAGAAGCCATCACATATTGCAAGCAGCAGATGCCCCGGTACCAAAATCATTTCAGCGTGTAAATCACGCCTGCAATTTTTAAATTTCAGCTTTTAACTCAATCTGCGCCCGTGGCGGAATTGGCAGACGCGCCAGACTTAGGATCTGGTGTCTTTGACGTGGGGGTTCAAGTCCCTTCGGGCGCACCAAACAAAAAGCGATTCGGCTCGGCTTTTGCTTATCCGTGATATATATGTTTCGTCTGTGATGTGCGGCGCTGCCGCGCGGTTGTATCCGCGGACATTCGGAACCGCTTTGAATCTCCATTATTTATCTTGTCTTTTATCCGCTTAAACAGCGGATTTTAATATTTAGGGCAAAAACATCGGACAAAAAGCTAAAAGCAGGTGAAACCATGAAATTAAAGCAGCTTATAATTCAGCTTATAAAATTCGAATTTGTCGGCGTTATCGCCGCGGCAATCGACGTCGGAGTGCTGGTGCTTTTTACAGAGGTATTCGGCGCGGACGTACTTATTTCGTCGGGCATTTCATTTTGCGTTTCAGTAATTGCGAACTACCTGCTGAGCATGAAATTCGTATTCAAAAGCAAAGGACAGAGCAAATTGAAAGAATTTACGGTATTTGTGCTTTTAAGTGTCGGCGGATTATGCATAAACCAGTTTATAATGTGGCTCGGCACGGAAAAATTCTCATTTTACTATCTCGCCGTAAAGTTTGCGGCAATGGTCATCGTTCCGATATACAACTTTATAACAAGAAAAGTATTTCTCGAAAAAAAGCAGTCTGACGGAGGTCTTGCGCAATGAACGACGTTTTCAGAAAAGATTTATACAGATATTACGGAAACTCCGGCGAGCCGTTTTACAAAAGACTTTTCCGTTCTCCCGAGATCAAATACATTTCTCTTATGAGAAAGGCGCAGTGCTGCGGCTTCGCTCCGCTTAAAATGCTGCTCACGCTGAAGCTGAAGAAGCTGTCCTTCAAAACGCAGATACAGATTCCAGCGCGCACGCAGATAGGCGAAGGTTTTTACATAGGTCACAGCGGCAGAGTCATAATACACCCCGACGCAAAGCTCGGCAAAAACATAAATATAGCGACGGGCGTTACGATAGGTGCGGAAAACCGCGGAAAGCGTCTCGGCGTGCCGGTATTTGACGGTAACTGCTGGATAGGCACAAACGCCGTTATCGTAGGAAACGTGCATATAGGAAAAGACGTGCTGATAGCTCCGCTTTCATATGTAAACTTTGACGTTCCCGACCATTCGATAGTCATAGGCAACCCTGCAAAAATTATACACCGCGAAAATGCCGCGGAAGACTACATTCAGTACCCCGTATAACAATTTTGCACAAACGGCATTGATTAAAAAGGATATTATTTTCACGCTTTTATCATTGACAAGCCGTTTTTCATATGATATAATTTTTATAATAGGTAAAATATTGAATATTAGGTAAACCTGTTGAAAGACAGGGACACAAAGCTTGGTGTCTAAGGCAGACATTGCTATGATTGACCGGCCGCAACGATTGTTAACTCAATTATTGCGGTCTTTTTTTATTTTTATACGGACTTTTCAACAACGGCGAAAGGAGGCACGGGCGTAACATGGGACAGAGCAGGCAGAAAATCAGAAAAAATCTTGTTTCGGGAATTATATACCAGGTCGTTCTCATTGCGATAAGCTTTATTCTTCCGAGACTGTATCTCGAAAACTTCGGTTCTGCCGTAAACGGCGTGCTTTCGACGATAAAGCAGATATTCGCATATATGTGTCTGCTTGAAGCCGGCGTCGGACTTGCGGCAACACAGGCGCTCTACAAACCGATAGCCGAAAACGACCGCGAAAAAGCCTCGTCGATACTGAGCGCGGCAAGCCGCTATTATTTCAGGACGGGACTTGCATATGCCGCCGTCGTTCTGATAATCGCCGCGGTATACTCCTTTGCCGTGCCGACGGGAATAAACAGCGCCGTTGTATTCACAATAGTCATACTCAACGCGCTCCCCTCTCTTTTCAGCTATTTTATTCAGGCAAAGTACAGAATACTCATGGAGGTTGACGGAAGAAAGTACATAATAAACAATTCCGAAACCCTGCTCCAGCTCTTTTCAAACATTGGCAAGGTGCTTGTGCTTTTACTCACCGACAGCCTTATACTCATTCAGCTTGTATACTGCGTACTCGCGCTTATTCAGCTTACATATCTTTACACCTACGCAAAAAGGCACTACAAGTGGCTGGATCTTAAAGCAAAGCCCGACTTTGCGGCAATATCGCAGAAAGAATCGGTACTTGTACATCAGATCTCGGCAATGGTGTTCAACAACACCGACATTATACTGCTCTCGTTTATGTGCGGTTTTAAGACCGTAAGCATTTATACGATATACAATATCTTTTTCTCGCAGGTGCAGACCTTTATAACAAACCTTGTTTCGGGTTTCGGTTTTGCTCTCGGTCAGATGTTCCATTCCGACAGGAAAAAGTTTGACGGTTATTACCGCTGCTACGAAACGCTCTTTATAATGTGCTCGTTTATAATATACACGCTCATGGCGGTATTTCTTCTTCCGCTGATACAGATATATACAAGCGGCATAGACGACGCGGACTACACAAATCCGACGCTGCTGTTCTTATTTGCGGTAATGAACATTCTCTGCTGCGTAAAGCTGCCGTCGAACCACGTGCTCGAATTTTCGGGAATGTTTAAGGAAACTCGTTCACACGCGGTTATCGAAATGACCTTGAACATTGCGGTGTCGGTGCTTGCGATACTGAAATTCGGAATCTGCGG
The DNA here is from genome assembly GCA_934446675.1 of uncultured Eubacteriales bacterium. Taxonomy (GTDB): domain Bacteria; phylum Bacillota; class Clostridia; order Oscillospirales; family CAG-382; genus UMGS1387. The sequence goes on along the minus strand of CAKSEL010000003.1, from coordinate 137,759 downwards.
AGCCATTGCCGGAACAATAACGGCGCTTATCTACCGCGGAGGCGTTATGATATACTACGCAAACAAAAAGGTGCTCGGCAGACGCGTCGGGCAGACGTACAGGCTGCTTATTGCAAACGGCGCGGTATTCGCAGCGGTCATGGCGCTTATGTATGTGGATTCGTTTTCGGGTATGTCTTTCGGGAAGCTTGTGATAAACGGAATTATACATTCACTGTGGATTTCGGGACTTTACATTGCGGTAAATCTTGCGGTGAGCAAAGACGCGTTTTCAACCTTTATCGGAATGTGCAGAGCGAGGGAAAGATCATGAGTATACCAAAGGTAATACATTATTGCTGGTTCGGAGGAAAAGAACTCCCGGCTCTTGCGAAAAAGTGCATAAAAAGCTGGGAAAAATACTGTCCCGGCTACAAAATAGTACGCTGGGACGAAACAAACTGCGATTTTGATTCGTGCGCTTACATAAAAGAGGCGTTTGAGGCAAAAAAGTGGGCGTTTGTAAGCGATTACATAAGATTAAAGGCGGTATACGAAAACGGCGGAATTTATCTCGACACCGACGTTGAAATTATAAAGCCGTTAGACCCGCTTACCGGGCTTTGCGGATTTATGGGCTTTGACGAAAAGGGCATTGTCGCGACGGGCCTCGGATTCGGCGCGGAAAAAGGCAACGCGGTAATACGCGAAATGATAAAAGACTACGAAAACGCGCACTTTTTAAAGTCCGACGGCACTTACGACCTGACTCCCTGTCCCGACAGAAACACATCGGTTCTGAAACATCTCGGTATGGACACGCAGAACACCTCGCAGACCTTTATGGATATGACCTTCCTGCCGCGCGACTATCTCTGTCCCATGGACTACGCGACAGGAAAAATTCACATTACGCAAAACACCTATTCCATACACAGGTACTGCGCGTCATGGACCTCCGCCGCCGCAAAACGGACAAAATTCGTAAAGCGCATTATCGGCGTCAGGCTGTACGAAAAGCTGTACGGAAAATTCCTGCACAAATTCAAATGGCTGGAGTGGTAAATATATGCCGGAAAAGACTTTAAAGAATATCTGTTCAAAAATAACGCCGCAGCAGAAAGTCTGTTTTATATCGGCGCTCATCTTCGGCTTTGCCGCGCACTTTTACAAGATCGTAAACTGGATTCCCAACTGGGATTCGCTGGTTTTCAGATACGACGCGCAGAATATGCTGCCTTTGGGACGCTGGTTTCTCGGCGTTTCATGCGCGTTCAGCTCGTTCTATGATCTGCCGTTTGTAAACGGTATGCTTGCAGTCATTCTTCACGCTGCCGGAGCTGCCTGCATATGCTCTGTGTTCGGCGTAAAACGGAAAATGACCGCGGCTCTTATCGGCGCTGTGACGGTTACGTTCCCGACGGTTACTTCGGTTCTTCTCTACAACTACGTTGCGGACGGATATGCGCTCTCGTTTCTGTTTGCCTGTCTTGCGGCAATGATGTTTACGCGCGAAAAATCGAAATATGTTACGGGCTGTGTATTTCTCACGCTCTCGTGCGCAATCTATCAGGCGTACATAACCGTAACGGTAATGCTTATACTTGTTTTTCTCATAGACAAAACGGTTTTCTCGCAAGAAAGCGCAAAGCAGCTGACTCTGCGCACCGCGAAATACCTTGTCTGCGGCGTTATTTCCATGGCGGCATACTGCATTATCCTCGAACTGCTCTTAAAGATCACGCACACCACTCTCCTGGACTATCAGGGACTTAACAGCACCGCCTCTTTTCTCAATCTCGATTTAAAAAGCTCGCTTTACATAACGTTTCACACGTTTTTTGACTATTTCTTCGATTTTACGCCGGGCATAAGCGTTTTCTCGGTGCTGAACGGCATTATCTTCACGCTCACCGCAGCATTCTGGCTCATAAGTGTAATCAAGCGCAAAATTTTCGGAAATATCGCAAAAACCCTTTTTCTCATATTATACGTATGTCTTTTGCCGATAGGTTCGGGACTTCTGTCCTTTATAAATTCGAATATCGACTATCACAATCTCATGAAAATGGGATACTGTATATTCTATATTCTTCTGATAATACTCTACGAAAGAACAGACTTTGCGCCGGACAGAATTAAAGCTTTGAAAAACTGGACGGTGTTTGTCCTTTTCGCTGTGCTTGTGTTCGACCACATAATAATAGCAAACGTAAGCTACCACAAGCTTCAGCTTTCATACGAAAAATCCTACGGCACGCTTGTGCGCATTGCCGACAGAATAGATCAGACTCCCGGCGCAAAAGATTGCTCCGAAATACTCGTTATCGGTTCTCTTTACGACAGCAAGCCTTACAGCGACGATCTTCCGCCCGACATGACCGGCACGACCGACGGATATATTTTAAGAGCGGACGACGAGACAGTAGGGCAAAGCGTTCTTTGCAGTGCGCTTAACGATTACTGCGGAACAAACTACACGTTTCTTTACGGAAAGAGAAAGAAAGAGCTTTCGGAAAAGCCGCTTGTCAAAAGCATGGATCTCTGGCCCGGGAGAACTTCGGTTGCCGTGATTGACGGCGTCACAGTAATAAAACTCGGAACGGAGAGTGAACTTTGATGGTCTACATCTGTGCCGACGACTACGGAATGACTGAAAAAAGCTGCGGACGCATTGAAGAATGTGTAAAAAACGGCGTTCTGAACAGAATAAGCATTTTCCCCAACACCTCGCTTTCCGACATCAAGGAACGCATAAAGTATATAAACGCCTCTCTCAGCGCGCACATAAATCTAGTTGAAGGAAAGCCTGTTTCACCCGCCGAAAACGTCAGTCTGATAACAGACAAAAGAGGATATTTCAGATATTCGTTTATCGGACTTCTGGCGCTGTCATTATCTCCTGAAAGAAAAGAGCTTGAAAGGCAGATATATACAGAAATATCCGCGCAGCTTGCGCGCTGGAGCACCGAAATAGCGCCCGGAAAGCCGCTTGAGATAGACAGTCATCAGCACACGCACATGATTCCGCTGATCTTCAAGATTCTTATGCGCGTCATAAAGGACAACGAATATGATGTAAAATACATACGTATTCCGTCCGAGCCTGTTCTTCCGTACATAAAAGAACCCTCTCTTTACAGAACTTACAGCTTAATAAACACAGTAAAGCAGTTTCTTCTTAAATTCTTCGGGCTTATAAACAGGCGTGCGCTGAAAAAGTCGAACATAAATTCCGCGCTGTTTATGGGAATACTCTTTTCGGGCAACATGGACGAGTACAGAGTAAACAAAATTCTTCCGCACTACTTAAAACTCTGCGAAAAGACGGGGCGCGACGCCGAGCTGCTCTTTCACCCCGGATATATTGAAAAAGGCGAGGAGCTGTTCGACACCGAAAAGCAAAGCTTCAACAGATTTTACCATTCGCCCGGCAGAAAAACCGAGTACGCAACGCTTAAAAATCTTATTATAAAACAGGAAATACTAAAATAAATCCACGCAGGACGGATTACAGCACATAAAAACGGAGAGAAAACATGAAAGTCGCAATGATAGGTCACAAGGCAATACCGTCGGGAAAAGGCGGAATAGAAAAAGCGCTGACAAGCCTGTGTCCGCGTCTTGTAAAGCTGGGTGCGGACGTCACCTGCTACAACCGTTCGTCGGACAAGCCCGAAAGCAGATACGCGTCCGACATAAAAGACAAAAAATTTATGGGCGTCAAACTCAAAAGCGCCCCGACATTAAAACTTCGCGGAATTGCTGCCATGCTCGCGTCCTACACGGCGGCAGTGCGTGCGGCTTTCGGAAATTATGACATAGTTCACTTTCACGCAGAAGGACCGTGCGCGGCAATATGGATTCCAAAACTTTTCGGAAAACGCTGCGTCGCAACGGTTCACGGGCTTGACTGGCAGAGAGAAAAATGGGGCAGCGGCTTTGCGTCGAAATACATAAAGTACGGCGAAAGAAACCTTGTAAAATATGCAAACGAGGTAATAGTGCTGAGCGAAAGCGCAAGGGAATATTTTGAAAAGACCTATTCGAGAAAGACCGTAATTATCCACAACGGAACCGAAAAGCCGGTTATAAGAGATGCGGACAGAATAACAAGCCTTTACGGTCTGCACAAACATGATTACATCTGCGTTATATCGCGTCTTACCGCGGAAAAAGGCATACACTATCTTATCGACGCCTTTATAAAGTCACATACCGGAAAAAAGCTTGTAATTGCCGGAGATACGAGCGATACCGACGACTATGTTGCCATGATAAAGGGAAAGGCAAAGAACTGTCCCGACATTATATTCACGGGATTTGTCACGGGCGAGGTTCTCGACGAGCTTTACAGCAACGCATACGCCGTATGTCTGCCGTCCGACCTTGAAGGAATGTCTTTAAGCTTACTCGAGGCGTTCGCCTACGGAAACGCAGTCCTCTGTTCGGATATTCCGGAAAACACGTCTGTTGCCGGCGACAAAGCGCTTTATTTTGAAAAAGGCAATACCGAAGATCTTTCGCAAAAGTTAAAATACCTATGTCAGAACAGCGAAAAAGCACAGTGCCTGCGAAAAGACGCGGCAGCATATATTTTCTCAAAATACAGCTGGGACAAAACCGCAGAGCAGACGTTTAACATATACTGCGGTATTCTCAAAAACAGCGGAAAGGATATATAAAACGCATGAACACATATACGGACGAAAATTTTATCGGCGCCGATCCCGGCGAAATTGCCGAACGCGCAAAGCAGCACTTAAAGCAGGTGCTTCCGAAAGAGGTTTACGACAAATGGATAGAAAACTTCGTATTCGAGAGCATAAGCAGAAACAAAATCGTTATCGGATATTACGGCAGCGACTCATTAAAGGATTTTAACGAAAAATACAAGGAATTTGTCTGGATTCAGATATGCAGCGTTGCGGGATACTCAAAAAAGCTTGAAATACACAGGCGAAAGCACAAGACCTCCTCTCCCGGCGCGCAGAAACGAAAGAAAAATCTGAATGCCGCAAAATGGTTCTTGCTCAGCCTTATATTCCTTGGCATTACGCTTGCCGTTGCGCTTGTCGCTCAGAACTACATATTAAACAGAAATTTCACCGAGACTTTTTACAGCGTCAGCAGTCTTAAAGCCAACAACAAGATACGCGTAATACAGCTCTCCGACCTGCACGACAGTCTTTACGGAGAGGACAACGAAAAGCTCTCTTCGCGCGTCGAAAAGCTCTCTCCCGACATAATTATCCTGACCGGCGACTGCATCGACGCGTCCGACGACACACGGGAACAAACCCTAAGCCTTTGCAGACGTCTTGCCCAAACCGCGCCGACATATTACGTATACGGCAACAACGAGGACGAGCTTTTCTACGACGTTGCCCTGACGCAGACAGAGCTTGATGAAAAATTCGGGTTTGACGAAAACAACAGGGATCCGTCAAAGCTTACGGAATACAAGGACGAATTTGAATTACAGCTTGAAAAAGCCGGAGTTACTGTTCTCAAGAACCAAAGCGTTACGCAGACCGTCGGAAACACAGCGGTTGACATATACGGTGTTCTTACGTCAAATCCGTCGGCTTTCTGGACATACTCCGATCCTTCATACCAGAGCTACATTTACGACAACCCCGGGAATCTCAAAATTATGGCAATTCACGAGCCGTTTATATTTGAAACCTTCGATCCGCCTTATTCATGGGGAGATCTCATGGTATGCGGACACACCCACGGCGGCGCTGCGAGAATACCGGTTCTCGGTCCGCTGTATACGCACGAAGGCGGAATTCTTCCGGAAAGAAAAGGGTATTTCGTATACGGAAGATACGACGTTGCCGGAAGTCCGCTTATAGTAAGCGCCGGACTTGAAAACAACAGCCTCTGCCGTATCAACAATCAGCCCGAGCTTGTAATTATCGACATAAACAAATTTTAATTCGTAAAGGAATATAAAAAATGTACATTTCACTCTTACGAAGGCTTCCGCTTATTCTGTGCGCGGCAATGCTTGTTATCGGACTTGTTTCGTTATATCTGCGTTCGCGGCATGTGACAAAAAGCGCGCTTATCGAATTTTTAAAGGGAACAAAATATTTCGGTGCCGGAATTCTTGCCGCCGTAATTATACTTTCGGGCACGTTTGCGGTGTTCAATCATCTCAACGAGAAAAAGTCTGCAAGAGCCGTCATCACGCTCAACTACTCCGAGGCTTCCAAGGCTCAGAATTCAAACGGCACGCGCTACAACATGGCTGAGATAATCTGCGACGAGGTAATACAAAAGGCTATAAAGAACGGCGCGTTTGAAGATGTCACCGTAAACGATTTAAAAAGGTGCCTTTCGGTCGCTCCGCTTGTTCAGGGCGATGTGCGCGACGAATCCTCTTACCACATCTCGACGGAATTTGTCGTTTACTACTACGCGTCAAGGAACACGCGGCATCTCGACGCCGACAACGTTATAAAAATGGTTGCCTGCGCCTACAAGGAATACTACATAGAAAAGTATACCGACAGCACAAAGCTGTATTCGGGCGAACAAAAGCCGGACTTTTCAAAGCTTGAATACATGGACACGGTTTCCTACTTCGACAAGGAGTGCGCCGAGATACTCAACTATCTTTACGGCATGGACGCAGAGGCCTCCGGCTTTGTGACAAGCTCGGGAACAACATTCGGCTCCATTGCCGGCAAAGTATATCAGTTCAAGAACACGCAGATAGAGGAAAACTTAAAATCGCTCATTCTTCAGTACGGCATTGCGCGCGACAAATCCGCCTACATCGGCAGATTGAAATACCGCAACACAAACACGGACTTTGACAGACGCAAAAACGCGGTTTCATACTCTCTGTGCAATCAGGCTATAAATATGTACGCGCCGGACATGACGAGAATAGTGCTTGTTCCGACATGGGACAAGTCCGGAAAGTATTACATGGGCCGCACAAAGGTCGGCATTGACGAGCTTTCGGTAATGGCTGCGGATTACAGCAGCAGAGTGGCCTCAAATCAGAAAGAGATAATGGACAACAACCTCATAATTGACAAAATGAACGCGTCGGACGGAAATTCTTTGTCGCACAGGCTTGCAGATCCGCTTATTGAGTCTATTGACAAAAGTCTTACGGCATTTTCGGAAGAGGCTATCGCCGCAGGACGTGAATATGCGTATCACAAGATGAATCAGTGCGTTGCGGTGAGCATTTACGGTCCGTCGTTTATAAGCGAAATGAAAAAGGCTGTAATATTTGCGTTTATCGCGTATATTTCCGTAACGGTCTGCGCAGTTTCGCGCGAATTCGCAAAGCAGACAAAAAACGCTTAAAGGAGGGCGGAAGATGAAAAGTTTTTCAATATTCAGATACATAAAAAAGCTTCTGCCGCTTATACTTGTTTTCTGCGTTGCCGCGACATATGCAATTCATCTCAACCTCAAACGCTCAGACAACTATATCGCGTCCGAGGTAATTCACTACAACGACGAACAGGCTGAAAAAGGACTTGCTCCGACAGGCGAAAAGCTCAACGTAAACGACATAAAATCCTCCGCCGTAATGTCAAAGGTCGCCGAACGCATGGGACTTACGGGAATATACTCGGTAGACAGCCTTATTTCGAGAATAAGCATAACTCCGATTCCCGACGCCGACAAGGTTGCCCAAAAAGAGGCGAAGCTTGACGAAGGCGAAGAATACATATACGAGCCGAGTACATACATTGTATCCTTTGCCGCAACCAACAGCGAGGGCGCGCAGTTTGCAAGAAATATGATTGACGAAACGCTTGACGTCTACTTCTCGGAATTCAGCCAGAAATACGTAAACGCCGCACCCGTCAACAACACAATAGAAAAGATTGACGACGGAAACTACGACTACATAGAAAAGCTTGAGCTTATAGACACGGGTATAGACAACACACTCCAGACCCTCTATCAGATAATAAACAAAAACGCCTATTACAGAGCTACAAGCACCGGCGTTTCGTTCAGCGACCTTGCGGAAAATTTTAGCTATCTGCGCTCCGTAAACGTTTCCGCGCTTTTTGCGAAGGTATACAAATATCAGATTACAAACAACAAGCCGGTTCTCGTTTCGGACTACCGCACGCGTATCGACAACAACAACATTTCCGATTCCAAGGAAATAAGCATAGTAAACGACATTGTAAACGTCATAGACACCTATGTTGAAAAGATGCGCGAGTCGGGCAACACCGACATAACCTACGAGTACATTCTCGACAATCTCCATGACCGCGATCTTGTTGACGGAAACGGCAACATAATAATCTCGGGCGACCAGACGGTAACTTACGACGAGCTTATATACAGCTGGCGCGATCACAACGAAACAAAGGAACACGCCATTATCGACTCGGCTTACTGCAGCTATGTCATAAACACCTTTGCCTCCTGCACGGGAGCCTGCACTGACGCGCAGTGTACCCACTCCGACAAGACCTGCACCGAGCTTAACAACAAGAACTATGCCGCAATAAAGCAAGAGGTTGACGACGAGATAAACGCGCTTATAGACGCTCTTAACGAACTTTACGATCTCACAATGAAAACCAACGACGAATACAACGAATATCTCGGCGCAAGCTACATTTCGGTTCTTTCGTCCTCGTCGGTAAGAGAAAGCGTAAACGTAAACCTCTACACGGCTATCGCCTTTATATTCCTCGTTGTTCTCTGCTGCGGCAGCGCCGTAATACTCGGCAGAATAGGCGACATTATAAGCTACGTATTCTACACCGACCACATGACCGGTCTTTACAACCGCGCATACTTTGACAGATACTTAAAGTCCATGGACAAAAAGCTGCTTGACGACGGCACTGTTTACTGCACGGTTGACATATCCAACCTTGTTTCGATAAACACCGACTATTCGCACCAGACGGGCGACGAAATAATAAAGCTGTTCACGCGTTTCTTAAAGGAGACCTTCGGACGCACCGACGCCGTATTCATCTACAACGGCAACGGAAGCTTTATAATTCTTGTTTCGGGTTCGGATTATATCACCGTCGAAGATATTATAAATCTGTTCAGACTAAGACTTGAAGGCAGAGAAGAATATCCCGAACTTAAAATAGAATACAAGATAGGCATTGCCGAAACATTCAAGGAGCACAAAACGGCAAGAAAGCTGTTTGCCAAAGCAATACAAAACAAAAAAGACTACGTCTGCGAACCGCGCGAAACCGATAATTAAAACACTGCGGAAAAACGGCCCGTCAAGTTAAAGAAAGGAGGGCAAACATATGGAAAACAGAGTAAAAAAGACTGCGGTGACGTTATATTTTCTTGCGGCGGCGTTTTTGATGTACTACTTTATAACGCAGGATCTAAACGTCGGGCTTTTTATCACATACCGCCATGTGTTTGCCCTCATAATAGCCGGCAGCGCAGTTTTAAGCTTTCTTTACAAGCCGAACATAGCGCGCGGAGTAACGGCGGCAAAATCCGCTCTTGTTTACAGCGTTCCAATGTTTGTAACTATCGTCGTCTCGCTTTTCATATGGTTTGCAAAGCAGGTTGACGTATCGGTAATCTCAAGAGGGCTTTCAAGCTCGATAGTATACATGAATATGCTGTCGTTTGCGCTTGCCGCAGGCGCGTTTCTGTACATATTCGGCGAAAAAGGCATATGGTACAACCTTATCGCGATCCTCGCGTCGAACCTTGTAATGATCTTGACCATTATTTTGCAGAACGGCATAGGCACATTCATCTCCGAGCTTATAACGCTTATAGTTACCTTTGCCGGAAACACCGGAGAGGTCATAGTACAGGCGGAAATACACGAGCTTGCGTTTTGCCTCGGCGCGTACCTTATATACATGTTACTCAAACCGCAGAAAAACGCCGTATTCTTTGTGCTTTTCATTCTCACGCTCTTCTGCTTTGCCGCGGCTTTCAAGCGTATAGGCATAATTGCCGTTGCAATTTCTCTTTTCTTCGGCGTGCTTTTAAAACTTGCGGCGCGTTTAAGCGAAAAAAAGACAATGCGCATACTTACGTTTTTATCGGTGCTTCTCATCTTTCTTCTCACGGCGTACATTGCGGCAATAAAGCTCGGCGCGTTTGAATATCTCGAAAAGGCAGGCGTCGATACCAACGGACGTTCGGTAATTTACAGTGCGGTGGACAAGTTCTACGAATTTTCTCCCGACTTTTTGGGAAACGGCATAGGCTTTCTGACCTTTCAGCTCAACTCCTCTATGCACATAGGCGTTGCCGCGGTTCACAACGATTTTCTGCAATATTTCATTGACCTCGGATTTTTCGGATACCTTATCTGGCTTATCTCAATGACGGTTTTAAGAGTGCGCTACTTCGGCTCTCACGGAAGAACCGGCAATGCAATTACGGCGTTCTGCTTAATGTTATATCTTATTGTGGTATCCCTTACCGACAACACCATGAACTATCCTCTGCTTACTCTTGTGCTTGCGATACTCATGACGGGACAGGAATTTGACGAAAAGGTAAAGGACACCGAGATTAGAATATTCGGATATGTTTCCGAACAGAACAAAATTCAAAACGGCGGCAGGTTATTATGAGAATTTTAATGGTAAACAAGTTTCTGTATCCGAGAGGCGGTGCGGAAAGCTATATGTTAAAGCTCGGGCAGCAGCTCGAAAACTCCGGGCATACGGTAGAATATTTCGGCATGTACGACGAAAAGAACACCGTCGGAAACTCTGCCGGGCTTTACACGCAGAACATGGATTTTCATTCGGGAAAGCTCTCGCGTTTTCTCTATCCTTTCAAGATAATTTATTCGGCAGAGGCGTACAAAAAGATAAGCCGCGTCATAGACAGCTTTAAACCCGACGTTGTTCATATGAACAACATAAATTTCCAGCTCACGCCGTCGATCATATATGCCGTAAAAAAGAAAAACATTCCCCTTGTACAGACTGTACACGACTATCAGATGATATGTCCAAACCACCTTTTGTACAACTTCAGGCAAAACCGCCCCTGCACTATCTGCGTCGGCAGAAACAAGCTCGGCTGTCTTAAATATAAGTGTATTCATTCCTCTGCCGTAAAGAGCCTTATCGGAATTATCGAATCGCGGCTGTACACCTCTCTCGGAACATACGGCTTGCCGGATCTCTACATATGTCCGAGCCGTTTTCTCGAAAACAAGCTGCTTTGCGCCGACAGGCGCTTTGACGGAAAAGTATGCACTCTGCACAACTTCATTACCGTGACGGAGCCGAAGGAACCTTTAAAGGCAGACCAACCGTACATTATTTTCGTCGGGCGTTTTTCCGAAGAAAAGGGCATTTCGCTCTTGGCAGAGACAGCAAAGCTGCTGCCGGAATACAAATTTTACGCTGCCGGAAGCGGTCCGGACGAAGAAAAGCTGCGCGGCATGGAAAACATAAAGCTTACGGGGTTTCTTACGAAAGAAAAACTTTCAAATACAGTTGCCGGTGCAAAAGCGCTTATAGCGCCGTCGGTATGCTTTGAAAACTGTCCGCTGTCAATACTTGAGGCTCATTCGATGGGAGTTCCTGTAATTACCATGAACTACGGCGGAATGGCAGAGCTTGTCGAGGACGGCGTTACGGGTATACTCGCAAAAGAGGCGTCTCCCAAAGCGCTCGCGGACGCCGTAAAGGAGCTTGTCGGAAACAGTGAGAAATACGAAAAAATAAAGCAAAACTGCATAGCGCGCAAAGACGAAATAATGTCGGCAGAGCAATATGCAAATATTCTGATTCAAAAATACGGCGAGCTTATACGGAGGGCAAAATGACAAAACAAACATCATGCCCTGCCGTAAGCATTATAGTCCCGGTATACCGTGCGGAAAAATATCTCGATCGCTGCGTAAACTCTCTCATGTCGCAGACGCTGCGCGATATTGAAATAATCCTCGTTGACGACGGCTCACCCGACGGCAGCGGAAATATGTGCGACGAATATGCCAAAAAAGACAGCCGTATAAAAGTCATACACAAGAAAAACAGCGGCGCCGGACTTTCACGCAACCTGGGACTTGAAACGGCACTCGGTAAATACATAGGCTTTGCGGATTCCGACGATTATGCCGCGGAAAATATGTTTGAGACGCTGTACGGCGCGGCGGAAAAATACGGTGCGGAGCTTGTTATGTCGGGTTTCGCCGTGGTCGGCGGAAACATCTTTGAAAAAGACGGAGAATATTCGGAAAACCTTTACTTTGAAAAAGACACGCTGTTTGAAACAAAAGAAGATATAAAAGACCTGATTCTCGGCATATCCGGCTCGCTGCCGCACGAAACGCTTGACAGCAGATACGGCACGGGTATATGGAAAAACCTTTACAGACGCGGCGTAATCGAAAAATACGGCATAAAATTCATGTCGGAACGCGAAATAATGTCGGAGGACACGCTGTTTACGGTGGATTTTGCATCGCACATATCAAAAGCCGCCGGTATTCCGGGCGCGTTTTACAGATATTGCAGAAACGCAGAGTCGGTATCCAAGGCATACGACGCAAAAAGGCTTTTGCTGTTTGAAAGATTTATGAGTGAGCTCGAAAACAGGCTGAGCGCAAAAATACCTAAAGACGAGTACAAGATATATCTCGACAGGCTCTCTCAGGCATACGGCAGGGTTTTATGCTCTCAGGAAATAATGTACGGCGTTCAGAACAAAATACCGTACCGAAAAACGAGGGCAAATCTGAAAAAGATATGCACGTCGGAAATAATATCATCTTCGCTGAAAACTTATCCGTGGTACAGGCTTCCGAAAAAGCAAGCCGTATTCGCCTTTCTCATAAAGCACAGGCTTTATCTTCTTCAAAAAACTGCGGCGTGTATGCGCGCAGGATAAAATTTTGCGCAAAACAAGGAGAATTTACAATGTTCATCTCGGTTGTGGTACCGATCTACAAGGTTGAAAAGTACATAAAGGGCTGTATTGAAAGCGTGCTGTCGCAAAGCTTTGAGGATTTTGAGCTTATCTTAGTCGACGACGGCTCTCCCGACGGCTGCCCGGACATATGCGACGGATATGCGAAAAAAGACAGCCGCATAAAGGTCATACACAAGCAAAACGGAGGTCTTGTAAGCGCGAGAAAAGCAGGGTTCAAAGCAACGTCGGGAGAATACGTCTTAAATCTCGACGGCGACGATGAACTTGCACCCGGAGCACTCCGGACGCTGTACAACATTGCTCACAGTACCGGTGCCGACATCATCTGTTTTTCATACATCTACCGCACAAACGGCGGTTGCAGCAGCATAAGAGAGGACATTGTTCCCGAAAAGCTCTATGACAGAGAGCAGGCCGAAAAAGAGCTGTTTCCCAAGCTTTTGCTTGACGAAAATATGCACCATCTGTTCTACTTTCTCAGCGGCAAGACAATAAAACGGAACATTCTCGAAAAGCCGCAGCTTGCCGTAAACGACGCCGTAACCATGGGCGAGGACATATGCACAGTCATACCCTGTTTTATGCGCGCGCAAAGCGTCTACATGAGCAAAAAGGCGCTATACATATACAATATCCGTTCGGATTCAATGACTACAAGCTTTAAGACAGATCAGATAAAAAAGCTGTGCCGCGTCATAGACGAGCTGAAAAACATGAAAGAACCTCTGCAGGACGATTTTCCCGAACAGATCTCACGCTACGCGCTTTTCATGTGCTTTGCAATAATCGCCGACGCCGCGGAAAGAAAATATTTCGGATCATGCGCGCAAATTAAACGTCTTGTCATGCAAAGTCAGCTCAAAGACGAGATCAAAAAGGCAAAATTCCGGCTTGTTACCAAAAAGAGCCGCATTTCGGTATTTCTTATAAAAAACGGTCTTTTCCGCACGGCATTTGCGTTTCTTTACCTTTGCAGAATAATCAAAAACATTTCGGGAAGAAAAGAGTGAACACCTTGAACAATACACCATCAATATCTCTGATAATGAGCGTATACAACGGCGAGGAATACTTATCCGAAACGCTTGACAGTATTCTGGCGCAGGATTTTCCCGACTGGGAGCTTATTGCGGTAAACGACTGTTCGGCGGATTCGACAGGGGACATTCTCGAAGAATACGCAAAAAAAGACGGCAGGATAAAGGTGCTCAACAATGAGCAAAACTTAAAGCTTCCGGCGTCACTGAACAAGGCTCTGCTTGCCTCAAGCGGAAAATACGCGGTTCGTATGGACGCAGACGACATCTGCCTTCCCGACAGGCTCTCAAAACAGTTTGACTTTATGGAACGCAATCCGGACGCTGACATATCCTCACCGCGGTACATGACCTTAAAGGACGGCAAAGTCTGTTCCGGCGGAGGCGGAGGAAAGTGCGATCCGGATTCGGTGCGTGCGCTGTTACTTGTAACAAACCCCGTTCTGCACCCCGGAGTTATCGCAAAAAGCGAGGTCATGAAAAAACTGCTGTACGACACAACACGCACCTGCACGGAGGATCTTGAACTTTGGACAAGAGCGGCGGCTCTGGGTTACAAAATCAAAATACAGGACGAATATTTACTTATATACCGTCTGCACGAAAAGCAGATAACTCAGACAACCCTCTCCCGTCAGCACACTGAGGTTCTCGAAATACAGAAAAAATACTTTTCGGCACTGCTTGAACCCATGACAAAAGAACAGGAAGCATTTTACATAAGCGGAATTTACTTTCGCGAACAGCCCGATACAGACAAATTCCGCAAATACTTCGATTTTGTAAGATCATGCAATTCAAAGACAAAATCTTTAAGCGATACGGACATCAGATATGCCGCACTCGAAATACTTGCGGAATACAAGAGATGCGGAGTGTCAAAGGGCGATATTTTAAAGGGCATATTGTATCTCGGTCCGCTGTTCTGCGCGTCGGAGCTTTGCAAAAGAAAAAAGCGCGCAAGGCTTGACGGAAAAAAGTGTATAACCGCAGCACAGAGCATAGGTTACTCAAAATCGGGCGGAAGCGGCGAATTCCCGTCGTTTTCAAAATAAACTGCCCGCGAAAAAGGAGATTCGCAATGCATTTATTCTTAACGGTCACTGCATTTGTTCTTATAGTTATAATTCTGCTTTCGGCAGCCGTGTATTTTGCCTCAAAAGGTTTCAGGGCTGCCCGTGAGGACGTATCGGCAGACTTTTCATCAATAGGAAGTCTTGAAAGTTTCTTTGCAAAGTGCGGAAAGCTCGGCGTTCTGAGAAACATAATCTACATAAACATTTCGCTCGAAAACGCGCGCAGTCTGTATTCCGACGCAAAGGCGCTGAAAATATTTTCGGATATAAAGCCGATACTTCTCAAAAACTTTGCCGAGTCCGAAAACAGCATGATTGCATATTACGACAAGAAAAATTTTGTTGCCGTAAGCAAAACGGGCGCAGAAACGGCTGAGAAAAACGCCGAGAAATGTATATACGAAATAAATCAGTGCTTACTCGGTCACAACGCTCTCAACGTCGTTGACATACGCCTTGGCTGCTATTCCTGCGCGTCGTCGAAAATAGGCTTTGACGAGGCAATAAGCCGTGCAAAGCAAGCCTGCACCATGGCGGAAAACGAAAATCTCAACTACGCAAAATGGAACAGCACAGACGGAAAAAGCCTTGAAAACAAAATCAAAATAGAAAACAACATTGAAAATGAAATAGACAACAACCGTTTCTTCCTCGAATATCAGCCGGTAGTGGACGCAAAAACAAAAAAAGTTACCGGCGCGGAGGTTCTTTCAAGGCTCAACTCCGAGGACAGCGGCATCGTATCTCCCGGAAAGTTCATTTCGGCTCTCGGTTCCGTCGGTCTTTCGGGAAAATTCGACTATTACATCTTTGAAAAAAACTGCAAGTGGATCTCAAACAATCTTCCTCAGCGCGGAAAATACAGCTACACCGTAAACTTTTCGCGAAAAACCCTGTGCGACGAGGAATTTGCCGAGAAAATAGCCGACATAACAAACAGATACGCGCTCAAAAGCTCGAATTTATCCGTCGAAGTGCTTGAAAACCGCGAAATAACCGAAAATGAAAAGCGGCTCATAGTCACAAACCTCAAAAAGCTGAGAAGTCAGGGCTTTAACGTTCTGCTCGACGATTTCGGCAGCGGTTACACCTCCTTTGACGATCTCCAGAACTTCCCGATAGACATTGTAAAAATCGACCGCACCATAATCGGCAACGCAAGCACCGGAGAAACGGGGCTTGTAATCTTCAACAACTTTGTAAAAACCGCAAAGGATCTCGGTCTTACCGTAGTCTGCGAAGGCATAGAAACCGAAGAGCAGGAACGCATAGCGGAAAATGCCGGCTGCGACAGGCTTCAGGGATTTTTTTACTACCGTCCCATGTCTGCGTCATCTTTAGAGGAGCTGCTCGAAAAGCAAAGCTTTCCGCAATAAAACCTGGGACCAAAAAGGAGCTGCAAAACAAATGCTGTCAGTTATAATACCGTCTTTCAACGAAGAGGCTCTTATCGAAAACACGTACCGCACCGTATCGGGAATACTGTCCGGTGCCGGCATAGACTTTGAAATAATCTTTGTTGACGACGGTTCAAAGGATTCGACATACAAAAAAATATCAGACCTTGCAAAAACTCACGAAAACATATGCGGTCTGCACTTTTCGAGAAACTTCGGCAAGGAGGCGGCAATATCCGCGGGGCTTGCGGCGTCGCGCGGCGACTGTGCGGTGGTAATGGACTGCGACTTGCAGCACCCTCCGGAAAATATAGCAGAAATGTACAGACTCTGGCAGGACGGATACGAAATTGTCGAGGGAATAAAGAAAAGCCGCGGCGAAGAAAGCGCACTTCACGGGCTTTTTGCAAAGTTATTCTATTCGGTAATAAGCAAACTTGTCGGCTTTGATATGTCAAACTCCTCGGACTTCAAACTGCTTGACAGAAAGGTAATCGACATTCTGAACAAAATTCCCGAAAGACGCGGATTTTTCCGTGCAATATCCTTTTGGGTAGGCTTTAAAAAGACGTCGGTGGAATTTGACGTCAAAGAGCGCGAACAGGGTACGTCCAAATGGAGTACGGCAAGCCTTATAAAGTACGCGGTATCCAACATCTGCGCATATTCCGCGGCACCAATGCAGATAGTCACGTTTCTCGGAGTTATAATGCTTTCTATTTCTCTTATCTTCGGCGTATGGGCGCTTATAGACAAAATTCAGGGACGCGCGCTCGAAGGCATTACAACCGTTATCATAATAACGATATTCATAGGCAGCATTATGATGATAAGTCTCGGAATAATCGGCTATTACGTTGCAAGAATTTACGAGGAAATAAAAGGACGTCCGAAATACATTGTTTCGGAAAGCTGCCGGAGCAGATAAAACAATATTCAGGTGCGGAAAAGCAGCCGTTTTACGGCTGCTGCGATTTTTTTATATGCACCTTTGTTCCGGCGTATTTAAAGCACTGTTTTTCGTGAGAATTTATTATGCCGACGGCTTGCAGAAACGAATAGATCACGGTGGTTCCGACAAATTTCATTCCGCGCTTTTTGAGATCCTTTGAAATTGCGTCCGAAAGAGGAGAATTTGCCCTGCCGCACTCACAGACCGTATCTTTGCCCGAAAACGTACACAGATATTCGTAAAACGAGCCGAATTCGCGGCATATGTCTATAAACACTGCGGCATTTGATACACTCGCACGGATCTTAAGCTTATTTCTTATAATACCCTCATTCTGCATAAGCTCTGCGATCTTATCCTCGCCGTACATTGCAACCTTTTCGGCGCCGAACCCGTCAAAAGCCGTCTCAAAAGCTTTTCTCTTATTGAGAACACACTCCCACGACAATCCTGCCTGAAAGCCCTCAAGCACAAGCATTTCAAAAAGCTTTCTGTCATCTGTACACAAAACGCCCCACTCGCTGTCATGATATTCAACGTACAGCGGATTTTTCATATTGCACCACGAACATCTTTCAATCACAGCGCAGTACCTCTTTTCGGAACCGTAAACTCCGTCATATCATGCCCTTCGAGTTTAAGCAGTTCATATTTATTGGCTATTCCTCCGCCGTATCCGGTAAGGCTCTTATCTCTTCCGACGACCCTATGGCATGGTATGATTATACATATCGGGTTTGAGCCTACCGCGCCGCCGACTGCCTGTGACGACATTCGTCCGGTTCCCTTTTGCGCGGCAATGAGCGAGGCAATATATCCGTAAGTCACGGTCTTGCCGTACGGAATATCTTTCATAATATCATACACGCGTTCTCTGAACGGAGTTATTCCCGGCACTCTGTATTGCGGCGTAAAATCCGGTACTTTTCCCGAAAAATATGCGTCGAGCCACTTTGCCGTCTTTTCAAATACCGGAAGTCCTGTTTCCTGTCCTTCAAAACACAGCTTTGAAATATCGCGCGAGCCTTCAAAACAGAGTGCTGTGAGATATTCACCGTCGCTGTTCATTATCAAATCGGAAAATCCGTCCGGCGTTTTATATTTATATATATAATTCATCAATACCCACCTCTGTTAGATTCTAACACAAATATGCCTTTATTTCAACAAGAATGTAATATTAACGTAAATCATTTTTACACGCCTTGAAAAGGCGGCGCTTACATGATAAAATGTACACAGAACAAATTTGGAGGCAATGCAATGAAGATACTTATAATCAGACACGGAGATCCGGACTATTCGATAGATTCCTTAACAGAAAAGGGCAGACGCGAGGCGCAGTTGCTTAAAGACCGTCTTACAAAGCTTAACATACGCGATTTTTACTGCTCGCCCCTCGGACGTGCAAAGGATACTGCCGCGCCCACGCTAAATGCTTTCGGACGCACTGCCGAAATATGCGACTGGCTGAGAGAGTTTGACGGACGCATTACCGATCCGAAAACCGGCGAAAAGCGCGGAGCATGGGACAGGCTTCCTGCGTCATTATACAGCGAAAACGATTACTACGACCGCAGCAAATGGCTTGACACCGCGCTTTATACAAGCGGCGACGTAAAGGAAAAATATGATGAAGTCTGCCGCGGTCTTGACGCGCTTCTTGCAAAATACGGCTACATTCACGACAAAAACATTTTCCGTGTTGAAAAAGAGTGTACGGACACTATCGCACTGTTCTGCCACTTCGGGGTTGAATGTGTGCTGCTGTCGCACTTGCTTTATTCGACGCCAGTAACGTTCTGGCAGGGTTTTGTCGCGCTGCCGTCATCGGTCACAACTCTTGCAACGGAGGAACGCGAACATGGCATTGCTCATTTCAGATGCAGCGGTTTCGGCGATCTGTCGCATTTATATGCAGGCGGCGAGCCTCCCGCATTTGCGGCGCGGTTCTGCGAGGTATACTCAAATTTTGACGAACGGCATTAATTTTTATTGACAAGTCCGCGTTTTGTGATATACTGTTTTTATACAAATTCTTTGTGCAGAAAAAGGAGAAAAAATCATGCATATCTATATGAGATTTCCCGGCGGACGTCAGAAAGCCTTTACTCTCAGTTACGACGACGGCGTAAGACAGGACAAAAGGCTTGCCGCAATCTTTAACAAGTACGGACTTAAATGCACATTCAATGTAAACACCGGAATGATGGGCGACGAAAAGAACGAGAATTTACCCAACGGCAGAATGTCGCTTAAGGAAATGAAAGAAACATATGTCGGTCACGAGGTTGCTCTCCACGCGCTCACCCACCCGTTTCTCGAACAGCTTTCCGCGCCGCAGGCAACTTACGAGGTTGCAAAAGACCGTGAAAACCTTGAAAAAATGTTCGGTCACATTGTCCGCGGCATGGCTTATCCCTACGGCACATTCAGCAATCAGGTAGTCGAAATATTAAAGAACTGCGGAATTGCTTTCTCGCGCACAACGATTTCGACTCATGCTTTCGGAATTCCCGAAAACTGGCTCACTCTCAATCCTACCTGTCATCACAGAGATGCAAAGATTTTTGAGCTTATCGACAGATTTTTAAACAACAACGACCGCTACACAAGACCGCAGATGTTCTATCTTTGGGGACATGCATACGAATTTGATGCAGGCGTCGAGCTTAACAGCTGGGAGCACGCAGAAAAGGTCGCGGCAGCCGTTTCCGGACACGAGGACACAGTCTGGTATGCGACAAACATTGAAATTTACGACTATGTTCAGGCTTACAAGCGTCTGATATTCTCATTTGACGCAAAGACTGTCTACAATCCGTCAGCCGTTCCAATTTACTTTGCGGCAGCTCCCGCCGGCTTGAATACCACGGAATTTACGGTTGCTCCCGGAGAAACATTAAAGCTTTTTGACTGATAAAGTCAATTTTTAACTGCAAAAAAGCCCGGCGCAGGGAAATTTAACCTTATACCGGGCTTAAATTTTATACTTTTTAGCTTTTAAGATACGCTTTGCCGACGTTTTCAAGGTGCTGCACGGCGTCTTTATCGGCTTCGGGCACATTTTCAAGCGGAAAAGGTATTCCGAGAGTTTTATACTTTTCTATACACAGTTTTCTGAACGGCAGCAGCTCGAACTTCTGTATACAGGAATATTCAAGTTTGAGCGCATACAGTTCTTTTATACTTTTTTCATCATCGCTGATACCAGGAATTACCACATGGCGTATCCACGCCGGTTTATTTATTTGATTACAATACCTAAGAAACTCATAAACCTTTTCGAGTTCCCAGCCGGTATATTTTTTATGCTTATCCGCGTCGGTATACTTTACATCAAGCAGCACAAGATCCGTAACATCAAGCAGCTTTTTCACATTTTCATCAAGCATACAGCCGCTTGTATCTATACAGGTATTTATACCGTCGGATTTAAGCGCTGCAAGCAGCTGTGCCGCAAATTCGCTTTGCAGCAGGACTTCTCCGCCGGACAGTGTAACTCCGCCTTTTTCTCCGTAATACAGTTTAAAGCGATTGATTTTTTCTCTGAGCTGTTCTACCGTACACCGGGTACCTTCGGAGAGTTTCCAAGTATCGGGATTATGGCAGCAGGCGCAGCGCAAAGGGCAGCCCTGAAAGAACACGACTGAGCGCACTCCCGGTCCGTCTACCGTTCCGAGGCTCTGAAACGAGTGGATATTTCCATACACAGGCTTTCCTCCCTCTCTTTTTACCTTTAAATTTATTATTGGCGGGCTGTTATTTACTTGGCTGACTTTAGATTATTTTGGGCGGAAAAAGCTCATTCACTTCCACTTGCAAGTCTATACGCCCTCTTTTCGGAATCGAAAAAGAGGCGCTCTAAAGAGTGTAAACAAAAGATTTTCGCGGCTCAAACGCCGCCGCGAAAGCGTGGTTACGTGGAGGATTTCACTCTAAAGAGTGTAAATGCCCTAAACACACATTTTTCTTCTCCACAACCTTTACCAAAGTGACCGCATTGCTACTACGGTACGTCCATGTAACTTAAGGCAAAATCGCCGCGCGACAGGCGCGCGGATATGTGGTTCTGTACGAAGTCAAATCCGGTTCGGCACAAGTGTTATTTTTTATATAGTCATGCAGTCAACAGGACTTGCTTTTCTGCCCAGCTTGCCTACGGCAAGATGCCTTTGCTGAATTTTAGTTTTGTGTTTCGTGGGTGCAATGTGAAATTTTTTCTTTGTTTCATTGTTGCAAAGGGGTTTCACTTTCCAAAGTTACCCTTTGTACTGAATTTCCATAGCTTGCTTTGGCACCCATATTTAAATCTTAGTCCGCAGTCTTGCTGTTCGACTGCGGACGGTACAAGCTGGCGGCAGAGAGTTGCCAATAGCTTTATTTTTATTTAAGGGCTACGAAAGTCTTTTGCAGCTTTTCTTCAGAAAAGCGCGTTCCCCCGTTTTCTTTGCAGCTTTCTTTTTGAAAAGAAAGCGCGTACCCTTTCGCGTACCCTTTCGCGTACCCTTTCGCGTACCCTTTACATTGACTGATGGAAAGTACGGGAGATAACTTCTCTTTGCTGTTCGCGCGAGAGTTTACAGAAATTAACGGCATAGCCGGAGACTCTGATAGTAAGGTTAGGATATTCTTCGGGGTTTTCATAAGCCTTAATGAGAGTTTCACGGTTAAGGACATTAACATTAAGGTGATGAGCATTATTAAGGAAATATCCCTGAAGGACGGAAACGAGGTTATCCACGCGTTCCTCCTCGGTTTTACCCAGTGCATCGGGCACTATGGAGAAGGTATTTGAAATACCGTCGCGTGCGTCCATATAAGTAAGTTTGGAAACGGAATTAAGAGAAGCGAGTGCGCCGTTGATCTCACGGTTATGCATGGGATTTGCGCCGGGCGCGAAAGGTTCGCCGGCTTTTCTTCCGTCGGGCGTTGAGCCTGTCTTTTTACCGTACATAACATTTGAAGTTATTGTAAGCACGGAAAGCGTATGAACGGCATTTCTGTAAGCAGGCGTCTTTTTAAGCTCAAGTCTTACATCATGCAGCAAATCATGCGCGATACTGTCAACTCTGTCGTCATCATTTCCGAACTTGGGAAAATCACCCTCGGTCACGAAGTCAACGATAAGTCCCTCGTCGTTTCTGACCGGCTTTACTTTCGCGTACTTTATTGCAGACAGCGAATCCGCAGCTACCGAAAATCCTGCAACTCCGAATGCCATAAGGTGCTTTACGTCCGTATCATGCAGCGCAAGCTGTATCTTTTCATACGCGTACTTATCATGCATGAAATGAATTGTATTCATTGTATTTACGTACAGTCTGCACAGCCACTCGAGATATATACGGTATCTCGACATTACCTCGTCGAAATCAAGCACATCTCCCTCAATTACAGGCATCTGCGGGCCTATCTTTGTACCGAACACATTATCCGTTCCGCCGTTGATTGCGAGCAGCAGCAGTTTTGCAAGGTTTGTACGCGCGCCGAAGAACTGCATCTGCTTTCCGACTTTCATTGCGGAAACGCAGCAGGCTATTGCATAATCGTCGCCGAAGAAATTGCGCATAAGATCGTCGTTTTCGTACTGGATCGCGTCGGTTTCAATGGAAAGTCTTGCGCAGAAACGCTTAAAGCTTTCGGGGAGATGACAGCTCCAGAGCACGGTAAGGTTTGGTTCGGGCGAGGGACCGAGCGTGCGCAGCGTATTGAGTATTCTGTAAGAATTTTTGGTTACGAGCGTGCGGTTATCGTCGCCGGTTCCGCCTATGCTCTCGGTTATCCACATGGGATCTCCGCCGAAAAGCTCGTTATATTCGGGCGTTCTGAGGTGACGTGCGGCTCTGAGCTTGAGCACAAGGTCGTCCATAAGCTCCTGCGCTTCTGTTTCGGTAATGACGCCTGCCGCAAGGTCGCGTTCTATATAAATATCAAAGAATGTGCTTGTTCTGCCGAACGACATTGCCGCGCCGTTCTGATCCTTATTTGCGGCAAGATAGCCGAAATATGTCCACTGAACCGCCTCTTTAGCGCTCTGTGCCGGAAGTGAAATATCATATCCGTATCCGGCTGCCATTTCTTTAAGCTCATTCAGCGCCTTTATCTGAAAACTAAGCTCTTCAAGCGTGCGGATATTGCTCTCGGTCATATCACGCTTGCCGTAAAGCGCCTTATCCGCTTTTTTGAACTCTATAAGCTTATCCACGCCGTAAAGCGCAATACGTCTGTAATCGCCTATTATTCTGCCTCTGCCGTATGCGTCGGGAAGTCCTGTAAGAAGCGCGCAGTGGCGTGCGGCTTTCATCTCGTCGGTATATGCGCTGAAAACGCCGTCGTTATGTGTGGTACGGTACTTAAACGCTTTCTCTATTTCGGGAGATACCTCTCTGCCGTATGCCTTGCAAGCCTCTCTTGCCATTCTCATGCCGCCGAAAGGATTTACTCCTCTCTTCAAAGGCGCGTCGGTCTGAAGTCCGACGATAATATCGTTTTCCTTATCGAGATAACCCGGCTTATATGCGTTGATTACCGAAACTGTTTCGGTATCTATATCCAGAACTCCGCCGTTTTGCTGCTCCTTTTTAAGCAGCTCCTTAAACTCTGCGTTTACCTTTTGCGTGCGCTGTGTTGCCCCGGACAAAAAGCTCTCGTCGCCTGTATAGGGCGTATAGTTCTTCTGTATGAAGTTTCTGACGTCTATGCCGTCGCACCAGTCTCCGCGTTCAAAGCCGTCCCACTGTTTAAAATCCATTACTACTGTACCTCCGCGATGTCGATTTGTGTCTTAACAGCAATTATTTTATCACACAGGCACAGTCTTGTCAATAGCAAAACGGCATTTTGACACAACATATTGTGGTTTATAGTTAGGTGAACACAATAGTTTGATATAATAAACCTAACTGTATACAGTGACAGAAGAACGCCGAAATATATCGGAAATTTGTAGAATATTCCAAAACACCGGGTTCGGTCACAGTATTTAAACACAAAAACGGTTTTGCGGCAAAACAAAACCCGGCACGAACACAAGCCCGAACCGGGAAAAATTAATATTCAGTTCAAATAATCAGTTACATCTTGCAACCGAGATCATTCTTGTAAGTGCGTAAAGACCGACGCAGGCGTCGAGCACGTCCATGATAAGGAAATTTGCCTCATATACCCAGAATGCAGAAACTGCGAGATACGGCAGCACCGTAAAAAGGGTAAACGCGAAGGTAAACGCGCCGGTTACAAAATATTTTGAAAGGCTGAGCGCGGTGTCATTCTTCTTGGGATTTTCGGAAACATATCCGGGGATAATAAATCTTGTTTCGCACACAAAAAAGAGCATTGCGGCACAGAGAAGAATAAGCATCAGAGAACGCTGGGAAACATTTATCTGAGATTTTACGTTAGTAAAGGTCTGCACGGTTCTTACGGCAAAGAAAACCGCAGGCGACAGCGAAAGAACAGTCTGAAGTACATTTCTGTCGCGGCGTTCTTTGGAACATATGCAGAAGAAATTGAACATACAGGGAATACAAAGCAGTATTTCAATCCACAAAAACGCATTTTGCGCAGAAAACATATTTTTCAGCGTTACCGAAGAAGTGTCTCCCATACTGCCGGATATTATGGTGTACAGACCGTACAGGAACACGGTCGCAAAAAGAAATCCGCACAGCGACGACGCAAAAACCACCATTGTGCTTTCGGATTTAAGCTCTGCGGGCGCTTTTGTCTTTGCAAGCATTACGGCGCCTGCCAAAAGTACCGCCGAGAGCACTCCGACAGCTATGTTGAAGTATTTTCCGGCTGATGTGCCGACCATGTAAAAGCCGGTGTCCGGTTCAACGCAGTTTATGAGAAGATATGTGCGGAAAATTGTAAGCAAAATCGATGCAGCCGCCGCAAATATAAGCAGCGAAACTATTTTCTTGTTCAATGTTTTTTGCATAAACATTATCCCTTTTCAAAAAATTAAGCGGCTCTGTATCTGCCGCCGTCTTTAATAGTCTTAAAAAGCCCTGTAAGCTTTTTACTTTATATATTATATAGTCTAGTTTTCATTTGTCAACGCATTTTGCCTTTAATTTACAAGCCATTTATAAAAGTTATACAAGTGATTTGATTTATGTTCAAAAGATTTATGATTTTATACAAAAAGGACGTGAAGTTACGCGCTTTCTTTTTAAAAAGAAAGCTGCAAAGAAAACAGAACGCGAGGGGAACGCGCTTTTCTGAAGAAAAGCTGCAAAAGACTTTCGTAGCCCTTAAATAAAAATAAAGCTGTTGGGAACTCTCTGCCGCCGGCTTGTACCGTTCGCAGTCAAACAGCAGGACTGCGAACTCAAATATAAACAGGTGCCGAAGCAAGCTATGGAAATTCAGTACAAAGGGTAACTTTGGAAAGTGAAACCCATTTGCAAAAATGAAGTAAAGAAAAAATTTCACTTTGCACCAACCAAACAAAAAACTAAAATTCAGCAAAGTCATCTTGCCGTAGGCAAGCTGGTTGAAAAAGTGTGTCCTGTTGACTGCATGACTATATAAAAAATAACACTTGCGCCGAACGGTTTGACTTCGTACAGAACCCCATATCGAGCAGTGCGGAGCATTTGCGAGCGAAGATAGCAAACTTCGGAAGCGCGGAAAAAGCTTTACCGACGATAGTATGCTGTGTGGAGAAGAAGCCACGCTTTCGCGGCGGCGTTTGAGCCGCGAAAATCTTTTGTTTACACTCTTTAGAGCGCCTCTTTTTCGATTCCGAAAAGAGGGTGTATAGACTTGCAAATGGCAGTGAATAACCCGTTTCCACCTAAAATAAGCAACAATCAGCCAAACAAAAATGTATTTTTCCACTTTTCGATTCCGAAAAGAGGACGTATAAAGTCGCACTTTGAAGAGAATTTCCCATTTCCGCCCAAAATAAGCAAAACTCCTGCATCGCAGTCACACGCAAAAACCGCCGCAGACATATCTGAGTCCACGGCGGATAATCGCTCTTATTCGGAATAAAAACCGGTGATTACTTAACCAGTTCGATGATTGCCATTTCGGCACCGTCACCGCGTCTGGGTCCTATCTTGAGGACTCTTGTGTAGCCGCCGTTTCTGTCCGCGTAGGAGGGAGCTATCTCGTTAAAGAGCTTAACTACAACCTCTTCCTTTGTAATAAATGCAAGAGCCTGTCTCTTAGAAGCAAGAGTGTTCTTCTTGCCGAGAGTTATCATTTTATCGGTAAGCGAACGAACTTCCTTTGCTCTGTAAACAGTAGTTTCAAGTCTGCCGTTTTCAAGCAGATATGTTACAAGTCCTCTGAGCATGGACATTCTTATGTCGGTAGTACGTCCGAGCTTTCTTGTTCCGGGCATTGTTTAATTCCTCCTTCTTGAGTAGTACGCACGTTGTGCGAAAATCAGTCTTCGTCCTTCTTTAAAGACAAACCGAGTGAGTGAAGCTTCTGGATAACTTCCTCAAGCGACTTCTTGCCAAGGTTTCTTACCTTGATCATGTCGTCTTCTGTCTTGTTCACCAGGTCTTCTACCGTGTCAATGCCCGCACGCTTCAAGCAGTTGAAGGATCGTACAGACATGTCAAGCTCCTCAATAGTCATCTCCAGAACCTTTTCCTTTATGGTTTCCTGACGGTCAACCATAATTTCCGCCTTCTTGGCGTCGTCCGACAAGTCTATAAACAGACTGAGGTGCTCATTGAGAATCTTGGCAGCCAGAGATATGGCCTCTTTGGCTGATATTGTTCCGTCGGTGAGAACTTCAAGAGTCAGCTTGTCGTAATCTGTTACGTTGCCGACACGTGTGTTCTCGACCTTATAATTTACGTTATATACAGGTGTATAGATTGAATCAACGCAGATTACGCCGATTATCTGTTCCTGCATGGCAAGCTTGTTCTTCTCGCCGGAAACGTATCCTCTGCCGTGCTCAAAGGTTATCTCCATTCTGAGCACTCCGCCGTCTTCAAGGTAGCAGATATGCTGATCCTTGTTGAGGATCTCTATATCGGCATCGCACTTGATGTCGCCGGCAGTTACCTCGCCCTCTTGGTTAACCTCGAGGAAAACGGTCTTGGGACCGTCTGTATAAAGCTTTGCGGTAACTGATTTGATGTTGAGGATTATTTCGGGAACGTCTTCTTTAACGCCGGGAATAGTGGAGATTTCGTGTAACACGCCGTCAATCTTTACGCGGGTTGCAGCAACGCCGGGAAGCGAGCTGAGAAGAACTCTGCGCAAGGAGTTGCCGAGTGTTGTGCCATATCCTCTTTCCAGAGGCTCTATACAAAACTTTCCGTAAGAGCCGTCGGATTTAAGTTCGACTGTGGTGATATTCGGTCTTTCTATTTCGATCATTGCCAAAACCTCCCTTGTTAATTATACCCTATGCCGGTATTTTTTCGGCAGGATTACTTGGAGTACAACTCGACGATGAGATGTTCCTCAAACGGAAATTCGATGTCTTCTCTCTTGGGAAGAGCTGCGACTTTTGCTGTGAGGTTCTCCTTATCGACTTCGATCCATGCGGGAGCGGTTCTGTTGTCGATATTTTCTACAAGGGACTTGAACTTAGCAGACTTCTTGCTGGTCTCCTTAACGGAAACAACGTCGCCCTCTTTAAGGATTATCGAGGGAATGTCTGCCTTCTTGCCGTTTACGAGGAAATGTCCGTGAACGACGAGCTGTCTTGCGTCTCTGCGGCTCTCACCCATGCCCATTCTGAACACTACGTTGTCAAGTCTGCGCTCGATGAGGGTAAGCAGGTTTTCGCCTGTCATGCCTTCCTTCTTATCTGCCTTCTCGAAGTATGTTCTGAACTGCTTTTCGGGGATACCGTAATATCTCTTTGCCTTCTGCTTTTCACGAAGCTGCTTGCCGTATTCGCCGATCTTCTTGCGGGCTGCTCCATGCTGACCGGGAACACCGGTACGTCTGTTGAGCGCGCACTTATCGGTATAGCAGCGTTCGCCCTTGCCAAACAGCTTTACGCCTTCTCTGCGGCACTGTCTGCAAGCCGGGCCTGTATATTTTGCCATTGTTTTATCCTCCTTGAATAAATTTTAAGGCTGTGCGGCGCGGTGTGTATATTTTTTAGTAATCGCGTCAAGCCTTTTATAAATCCTGATCAGACGCGTCTTCTCTTGGGAGGACGGCATCCGTTGTGCGGAATAGGTGTTACGTCTTTGATGGATACTATTTCAAGACCTGCTGTCTGGAGTGCGCGGATTGCGGATTCACGTCCCTGTCCGGGTCCCTTTACGAATA
Organism: uncultured Eubacteriales bacterium; assembly: GCA_934446675.1. Classification (GTDB taxonomy): domain Bacteria; phylum Bacillota; class Clostridia; order Oscillospirales; family CAG-382; genus UMGS1387. The sequence goes on along the minus strand of CAKSEL010000003.1, from coordinate 109,144 downwards.
CTTCAACAGTCTTGAGTCCGTGTTCCATTGCAGCCTTTGCAGCGGTTTCTGCCGCGGTCTGAGCAGCAAACGGAGTTGACTTTCTTGAGCCTTTGAAGCCCATTTCGCCTGCGGAAGCCCACGAAATTGCGTTGCCGTTTGTATCTGAAATTGTAACGATGGTGTTATTGAACGACGAACGGATATGAGCACAGCCCTTATCTATATTCTTGCGTTCACGGCGCTTTTTGCTTACGGTTTTCTTTGTAGTTGCCATGTTTTGATCGTCACTCCTTTCTCAATTACTTCTTCTTGTTGGCTATGGTCTTAGCCGGTCCCTTACGGGTTCTCGCATTGGTCTTGGTTCTCTGTCCGCGAACGGGGAGTCCCTTGCGATGTCTCTGTCCTCTGTAAGCGTCGATTTCTATAAGACGCTTAATGTTCATTGCGATATTTCTGCGAAGGTCACCTTCAACAGTGTAGCCGTGCTCGATTGCTTCACGGAGCTTAGCAACGTCGTCCTCTGTAAGGTCCTTAACTCTTGTATCGGGATTGATACCTGTTTTTGCAAGTATTTCTTTTGAGCTTGTTAAACCGATACCGTAGATATAGGTGAGTCCGTATTCGACTCTCTTTTCTCTAGGAAGGTCAACACCTGCAATACGTGCCATTTATTTACACCTCGTTTTCTCGTCTGATGACGCAACTTTGGGCTTAGCCCTGTCTTTGCTTATGCTTCGGATTTTCGCAGATAACCATTACGACGCCGTGTCTCTTGATTATCTTGCACTTTTCGCATATTTTCTTTACCGAAGGTTTAACTTTCATTTTGAAATCCTCCTGTTAATTGGGAGAGCACCATAACAAAATATTTTATTACTTTGCCCGCCAAGTGATCCTGCCCTTGGTTAAGTCGTAGCTTGAAACCTCGACCGTAACTTTATCTCCGGGCAGAATTCTTATAAAATTCATTCTCAGCTTGCCGGAGATATGTGCCGTTACCACATGATCGTTAGGCAGCTTTACAAGAAACGTTGCGTTCGGAAGAGCCTCCGTTACAACGCCCTCAAATTCGATAACGTCGTCCTTTGACAAAACATTTTCCTCCACTTAACATTATTTGCAGCCTGCTTAATAAAGCGTGAGTATTTCGGTTCCGTTTTCGGTTACGGCTATGGTATTTTCATAGTGCGCCGAAAGCTTGCCGTCGATTGTTACCACAGTCCAGCCGTTGCTCTGCACCTCGACCTCTTCGGTTCCGGCGTTTACCATAGGTTCGACTGCGATCGTCATACCCTCGTAAATTCTCGGGCCTCTGCCGGCTCTGCCGAAATTGGGAACTTCGGGATCTTCGTGAAGTTCTGCGCCGACGCCGTGGCCGACGAAGCTCTTTACGACGGAAAATCCGTTTGATACCACATATTCCTCAACCGCGTGCGAAATATCTCCTATGCGGTTTCCGGGACGCGCATTTTTGATTCCTTCAAAGAAACTTTCCCGTGTTATCTTTTCGAGTTTCACTGCCTCGTCGCTTACTTTTCCGCAGAAGAAGGTTCTTGCGGCGTCGCCGTTATAGCCTTTATAGACCGCACCGACGTCGACCTTTACAATATCTCCTTCTTCAAGACGTCTTTCACCGGGAATTCCGTGAATTACCTGTTCGTTAATACTTATGCAGGCACTTGCCGGGAATCCGCTGTATCCGAGAAAAGACGGAGTACAGTTATGGCTTTCTATAAAGCGGCGGATTTCCGAATCTATGTGCTTCAAGGTCACACCGGGTTTGATCAGCCCTTCGGCTGTCATAAGCGCGCCGGCTGTGATCTCTCCTGCCTTACGCATAAGTTCAAGCTCTGCGTTATTTTTAAGTTTGATCATTAATATCAGTCCTCGACTGCTTAAATACCGAGTGCCGCGAGTGTAAGAGCCGTGGTATCATCGAGCTTTTCCTGACCGACTACGGTCTTGACAAGTCCCTTTGCACCGTAAAAACTCTTCAACGGTTCGGTTTCCTTATGATAAACCTCAAGTCTGCTCTTTACTACTGCGGGATCGTCGTCCTTACGGATTGTGAGTGCCTCGCTGCAGTTATCGCAAACATTTTCGGTTTTCGGGGGATTATATTTTGTGTGATATGTCGCACCGCACTTCAGGCAAACGCGTCTGCCGCCCATACGGGTGACGATTTCCTCGTCCGGCACGTCAATTTCAACAACGGCGTCAATCTTAACGCCCATCTTGTCGAGAGCCTCTGCCTGCGGGATTGTACGCGGAAAACCGTCGAGTATAAATCCGTTTTTGCAGTCGTCCTCAGCAAGTCTGTCCTTTATAATACCTATAACAACCTCGTCCGGCACAAGCGCACCGTTATCGATATAGCTCTTTGCGGCTTTGCCCATCTCGGTGCCGCCTTTTATAGCGGCTCTTATGATGTTACCGGTAGAGATTGTCGGTATATTAAGCTTTTTGCTGACTATTTCAGCCTGGGTTCCTTTTCCTGCGCCGGGTGCGCCCAAAAAGATTATATTCATTCTTATTCCTTTCGTGCGTCGGTTTATTCCAGGAAGCCTTTATAATGACGCATGGTCATCTGAGCTTCGATTTCCTTAACGGTTTCAAGTGCAACGCTTACGAGAATGAGAAGCGACGAACCTCCGAATGCAAGACCGGAAAGGTTGGTGTTTATCATACCTATGATAAGCGGAAGCGTAGCTACGAGACCGAGGAAGATTGCACCGATGAGAGTTACTCTCGAAAGAATCTTTGAAATATAATCGGTAGTAGGCTTACCGGGACGAATACCGGGGATAAAGCCGCCGTTATTCTTGAGATTGTTTGCAATCTCGATAGGATTAAAGGAAATTGCAAGGTAGAAGTACGAGAATCCGATGATAAGCAGGAAGTAGATTACCATGTAGAACCACGAAGTCGAAGAGAAAAATCTTACGATGTGATCCCATACGGAACCGGATCTCGGTTTGATAATCAGAGCAAGAGTCGTGGGGATAGCCGCGATGGAGCTTGCAAAGATTATCGGCATAACGCCGGACATATTGAGCTTCATGGGAAGGTAAGTGCTCTGACCGCCGTACATTCTTCTGCCGACCTGACGCTTTGCGTACTGGACGGGAAGTCTGCGCTCGGCATTTGTAACGTATACAATGAAGATTACCATTGCAACGAGAATTACTACCGTGATTACGGGAATGAGTATGCCGAGAGTTCCGTTAGTGCCGGCTCTTACGAATGCTGCATAGAGCATATTGGGAAGGCTGGCAACTATATTTGCAAAAAGTATGATTGAGATACCGTTTCCGACGCCCTTCTCATTGATCTTTTCAGCGAGCCACATGATTATTGCGGCGCCTGCGCAGTAGCAAGCGATTATTACGACTGCATGGAATGCGGTGTATGCGCCTGCGGTGAGCATCTGATAGGATCTGAGGTAGGTGTAGTAGCCGATACTTGTTATAAGTGCAAGAGCTACGGTTGCGTATCTTGTTATCTGAGTGAGCTTCTTTCTGCCTGCTTCGCCCTCTTTGGACATTCTTTCGAGTGCCGGAATTGCGATGGTGAGAAGCTGGATAACTATGGATGCGGTAATATACGGTGAAATTGAGAGTGCAAACAGCGTGGCTCTTGAGAACGCGTCACCCGAGAGGATATTGAAGTATGCAAACAGGCTCTGGGTTTCGCCGAATGCAGTCTGAAGCATTGCGGAGTTTATAAAGGGAACGGGGATTACCGAGCCAAGTCTGTAAAGCACCACGATAAGAATCGTGAAGAGCATCTTTTTTCTGAGATCAGTGATCTTCCATGCGTTCTTAATTGTCTGCAGCACTTCAGATCACCTCAGCCTTTCCGCCTGCGGCTTCTATTTTCTCCTTCGCGCCTGCGGAGAAGATTGTCGCTTTAACGGTAAGCTTTTTGGTTATTTCGCCTCTTCCGAGAACCTTAAGACCGCAAAGCTCTTTCTTTACGATTCCCTGTTCGATAAGAGTTTCGATAGATACGGTATCGCCGTCGTTGAATCTGTCAAGTGCGTCTACGTTGATTACAGCGTATTCCTTCTTGAAGATGTCATTTGTGAAGCCTCTCTTGGGGAGTCTTCTGTAAAGCGGTATCTGACCGCCTTCAAATCCGGGTCTTACGCCGCCGCCTGTGCGCGCGTTCTGACCTTTATGTCCGCGGCCGGCTGTCTTACCGTTACCGGAACCGGGTCCGCGGCCTTTTCTCCAAGCCTTCTTGGAAGAACCTGCAGCGGGTGTCAATTCATGAAGTTTCATAATCAGCCCTCCTGTTCAACGGTTACCAAGTGGCTGATAACGCGGATCTTTCCTTCGGTTACTGCGTTAGCTTCCTGTACTGTGGTGTCGTTGATCTTACGTAAACCAAGGGAGTTGGCGGTTGCAATCTGATTTGACTTACGTCCGATCAGGCTTTTAGTGAGAGTAATCTTTACCTTTGACATTGCAATCTTCCTCCTTAGCCTCTGATTTCTTCTACGGTCTTGCCGCGCATCTTAGCTACTTCTTCAGCGCTTCTGATGGCTCTGAGACCTTCAAATGTTGCCTTGACAACATTTATCTTATTATTGCTGCGCAAGCACTTTGCTCTGATATTCTTGATTCCGGCTGCTTCGACAACGGCACGGACCGTACCGCCGGCGATTATACCGGTACCTTCTGCGGCGGGCTTCAAGAGAACTCTTGCCGCACCGAACTCGCCTATAATATCATGAGGAATAGATGTATTCTTCAAGGATACCTCTATGATGTTTTTCTTTGCGTCCTCGATCGCTTTTCTGATGGCTTCGGGTACTTCGGCAGATTTACCGATACCGTAGCCAACATGACCGTTCTGGTCTCCAACTACTACAACTGCGGCAAATCTCATGATACGTCCGCCCTTAACGGTCTTTGAAACTCTTCTTGTTTCAACAACTGTTTCGGTAAGTTCGCCGAGTGTTGCAGGGTCTATATTTCTAGCCATGTTAACCCTCCTTAGAATTTTAATCCGCCTTCACGCGCGCCTTCAGCAAGCTCTTTTACGCGTCCGTGGAAGATATATCCGCCTCTGTCGAATACGACTTCGGTAATACCCTTTTCAGCTGCGCGCTTTGCAATAGCTTCGCCGACCTTTTTAGCAGCTTCCTTGTTTCCGCCGTAAATTGCGAAATCCTTTTCGTTGGAAGATGCGCTTGCAAGAGTCTTTCCGCAGGTATCGTCTATTATCTGTGCATAGATATTGCTGAGTGAACGATATACGCACAGACGAGGACGGGATGCAGTTCCGCTGATCTTAGCACGTACTCTTGTGTGTCTCTTTTTACGCTGAATGTTACTGTCTTTTCTTGTAACCATTTATCTGCACTCCCTTCTTTATTACTTACCGGCCTTACCGGACTTACGTCTGATGTGTTCATCAGCATATTTGATGCCCTTGCCGTGGTAGGGTTCGGGCGGTCTCTTGCTTCTGATTACCGCTGCGACTGCTCCGACCTTCTGCTTGTCAATGCCGCTTATTACGACCTTGTTTGCGTCGGGTACTTCAAATGTGATACCGGGTTCTTCGTCGATCTTTACGAGATGCGAGTAACCGATGGTAAGCACGAGAGTCTTGCCCTCTTTGGCTGCACGGTAACCTACGCCGTTAACCTCAAGTGTCTTCTGATATCCGTTGGTTACACCCTCGACCATGTTATGAAGGAGCGAGCGGGTTAAACCGTGGAGTGCTCTGTACTGCTTGTCTTCGCTGTGACGTTCTACGGTAAGTGCGCCGTTATCAAGCTTTATTGTCATATCGGGACTGAAAGTCTGAGTAAGCGTACCCTTAGGGCCCTTGACAGTCACGCAGTTGCCCTCGTCGATTTTTACTTCAACGCCGGCAGGAACAGTAACAGGCTGTCTACCTATTCTTGACATAATGTTTCTCCTTTGCGTTAATTACGATTTTCTTTCTCTGTATGCGTTTTTTGCCTTACAGAGTCAATTCGTATCGTCTTACCAGACGAATGCGAGAACTTCTCCGCCGACATGAAGCTTCTTAGCCTGCTTGTCGGTCATGATGCCCTTTGATGTTGAGATGATTGCTATGCCGAGACCCTTCATGACCTTGGGCATATCCTCACAGCTCGTATATATTCTGAGTCCGGGCTTTGAAACGCGTCTGAGACCCTGAATGACCTTGGACTTGTTTGCGCCGTACTTGAGCGTTATTCTGATGATTCCCTGAGGACCGTTGTCCACTATCTCGTAGGAGCTTATATAGCCCTCTTCAACGAGTATATCGGCGATTGCCTTTTTAACGCCGGAAGCGGGGACATCAACAGTTGCGTGCTTTGAAGAATTTGCATTACGAATACGCGTAAGCATATCTGCTATAACATCTGTTATCTGCATTATTATTGACCTCCTTGTTAATTTAAATGAGATTGTGATTACCAGCTTGCCTTTTTAACTCCCGGAATCTCGCCCTTATACGCGAGTTCTCTGAAGCAGATACGGCAGATACCGTACTTTCTCATATAAGCATGGGGGCGTCCGCAAATTTTACATCTGTTATATTCGCGAGTAGAAAACTTCTGTGTCTTCTGCTGCTTTAATATCATTGACTTCTTTGCCATTCTTACTACCTACCCCTCTTATTTAGCGAACGGGGCGCCGAGAAGTCTGAGAAGCTCTCTTGCCTGTTCGTCATCGTTTGCTGTGGTTACGAATACTATGTCCATACCTCTGATCTTTTCGATTTTATCGTACTCGATTTCAGGGAATATGAGCTGTTCCTTAAGACCGAGGGAGTAGTTGCCTCTGCCGTCGAAGGAATCGGGGTTGATACCCTTGAAGTCACGCACACGGGGAAGAGCGAGGTTGAAGAGTCTGTCTACAAACTCATACATCTTGTCGCTTCTGAGCGTTACCTTTGCACCTATCTTCATACCCTGACGGATCTTGAAGTTTGCGACGGACTTTCTTGCGAAAGTAGGTACTGCCTTCTGACCGGTGATGGTTTCGAGGTCTGCGATTATATTGTCGATAACCTTTGCGTTATCTTTAGCGTCGCCCGCGCCGATGTTCAGAACAACCTTTTCGAGTTTCGGGATCTGCATCGGGCTTTTATACTCGAATTTCTTCATGAGTGCGGGAGCGACTTCGTTTTTATATGTTTCTTTAAGTCTTGCTGCCATTTTCTGTTTCCTCCCTCACAAATTAAAGAATTTCTCCGCACTTTGTGCAAACGCGGACTTTCTTGCCGTCTTCAAGTGTCTTGTAGCCGACTCTTACGCCCTTATCGCACTTTGCGCAGTATACGTTCGCCTTGCTTGCATAGAACGCGCCTTCGGTCTTTACAAGACCGCCTTCTTCGCCCTGACGTCTGGGTTTTACGTGCTTGGTTACGGTGTTTATACCCTCGACAATTATCTTGCCTTCTCCGGGAGAAACTTCGAGAACCTTGCCCTTTTTGCCCTTGTCGTCGCCGGAGTTGATGACTACGGTGTCGCCCTTGCGCACTGCGAGCTTCTTCTGATATTTAGTCTGAGCCATTTTCATATCCTCCCTTAAAGTACTTCAGGTGCAAGCGAGAGAATCTTGAGATATTCCTTCTCACGCAGCTCTCTTGCTACCGGACCAAAAATACGTGTACCTTTGGGGTTTTTATCTGCATTTATTATAACAGCCGCATTTTCATCGAATCTGATATAACTTCCGTCTGCGCGTCTGAGGCTCTGTACTGTTCTGACAACGACTGCCTTAACTACTTCGCCCTTCTTAACAACGCCGCCGGGTGTTGCCTTTTTAACGGCACATACCACAACGTCACCGATACGGGCATATCTTCTGCCTGTACCGCCGAGCACACGTATGCACATGAGTTCCTTAGCGCCGGTGTTATCGGCTACTTTCATGAACGTCTGCTGTTGTATCATGTTTAGTGTCCTCCTTAGTAGATTGTATCGACCTTATAGATACAATATCTTATTTTGCCTTTTCGATTATTCTTACAAGGCGCCATCTCTTGTCCTTGGAGAGAGGTCTGGTCTCCATGATTTCAACCTTATCTCCGATATTGCACTCGTTGTTCTCGTCATGAGCCTTGAACTTAACTGTTCTCTTGATGACCTTTTTATAAAGCGGGTGCTTAACGCTGTCCTTAATGGAAACGACTATTGTCTTGTCCATTTTATCGCTGGACACGATGCCGACTCTGGTTTTTCTGAGGTTTCTTTCCATTGTTTAAAACTCCTTTCCCGCTTACGCCTGTTTTTCAGTGAGAACAGTAAGGATCTTTGCGATGTTCTTCTTGGTTTCAACGATCTTCTGCGGATTATCGAGCTGATGGATCGCATGCTGGAAACGCAGATTAAAGAGTTCTGCCTTCTGCTCCTTGAGGAGTTCGGTAAGCTGTTCGGAGGTTCTCTCTCTTATTTCTGTTATTTTCATTGCTTATGCCTCCATTCCGTCTGCTTCTTTTTTAACGAACTTGCACTTGATAGGCAGTTTGTGCGAAGCAAGACGCATAGCCTCTCTTGCCTGTTCCTCTGTTACGCCGCCCATTTCAAACATTACTCTGCCGGGCTTTACAACAGCTACCCAATATTCGGGCGAACCTTTACCGGAACCCATACGGGTTTCAGCGGGTTTTTCGGTAACGGGCTTGTCGGGGAATATTTTTATCCAAACCTGTCCGCCACGCTTGATATATCTTGTCATGGCGATACGGGCTGCTTCTATCTGGTTGCTTGTGATCCAAGCGGGTTCGACTGCCTGAAGACCGAATTCGCCGTTAGAAACCGTGTTTCCTCTGGTAGCCTTGCCGGTCATTCTGCCTCTCTGTACTCTTCTGTACTTAACTCTCTTTGGCATCAACATGGTTATCTTTCTCCCCCTTCAGCCTTGGAGGGCGCCTTCTTCTGCTGTCTTTTTGCAGCGTTTGCAAGGACCTCGCCTCTGTAAATCCAAACCTTTACGCCTACCTTACCGTAGGTGGTGTTTGCTTCCCAGAATCCGTAGTCTATATCGGCTCTGAGTGTCTGAAGCGGTATAGTACCCTCATGATAATGTTCGGTTCTTGCGATTTCCGCGCCGTTAAGACGTCCGGAAAGCTGAACCTTTATACCCTTTGCGCCGAGCTTCATTGTTCTTCCGATTGCGCCCTTCATTGCTCTTCTGAATGCGATTCTTCTTTCGAGCTGTGCTGCTATCGACTCTGCAACGAGCTGTGCGTTGAGATCGGGCTGCTTTACTTCTACTACATTTACTGCACAGGGCATACCTGTGAATGCTTCGATTTCGCCCTTAAGCTTATCTATTTCCGCGCCCTGCTTTCCGATTATTATACCGGGCTTTGCGCAGTGGATAAACACCTTTATTCTTTTGCCTTCGCGTTCGATTTCTATTTTGGGAACGCCGGCACCCTGCAGCTTCTTCTTAAGCCAGTTTCTGAGCTTGTAGTCTGCTACAAGAGTATCTCCGAATACTTCGTCTTTTACGAACCATCTGGAATCCCAGTCTTTAATTACGCCTACACGCAGACCGTGCGGATTAACTTTCTGACCCATACTCCGTAATAAGCCTCCTTTGTTGGTTTTTGCGTTATAATCAACGCCGAAAAAATGTTTTTGTTTTGCCCTTTAAGGATTTATTATTCCTTTTCAGCAACGGCAAGGGTTATATGAGAGCTTCTCTTGAGTATTCTGAATGCTCTTCCCTGTGCTCTGGGCTGTATTCTCTTTGCTGTTCTTGCGGGAGTTACGAAACACTCGGAAACGTAGAGCTTGGAAGTATCCATGCTGAAGTTATTTTCCGCGTTGGCAACTGCCGACTTGAGAAGCTTTGCAACGGGTTCGCTTGCTGCCTTAGGGGTGTTTGCAAGTATACCTGCTGCGGTAGCAACGTCTTTATTTCTGATAAGGTCGAGAACTATCTTCACCTTGCGGGGAGAAATTCTCAGGTCCTTCAAATATGCTTTTGCTTCCACCTTGAGTATTGCCTCCTTTCGCACCGAATGTGAGAGGTTTTACCTCTGTATATTCATGCGTTCTTTCGTGTACTTAATTAGCTGTTGGTTGTCTTGGAGCCTGCGTGTCCCTTAAAGGTTCTTGTGGGAGCGAACTCACCGAGCTTATGTCCGACCATATCTTCGGTTACATATACCGGCACGTGCTTTCTTCCGTCATGAACGGCGATTGTGTGTCCCACGAACTCAGGGAATATTGTCGAAGCTCTTGACCAGGTCTTGAGGACTCTCTTTTCGCCTTTTTCGTTCATTTCGCTTATTCTCTTGTAGAGTTTAGCTTCGACGAAAGGTCCCTTCTTAATGCTTCTGCTCAAACTTATTCCTCCTTACTTGTCCATCTGAGTTTCAAACGAAATTACTTATCGTTTCTTCTCTTTACGATGAACTTGTTTGTACGGTTCTTCTTATTACGTGTCTTATAACCCATTGCAGGCTTACCCCAAGGAGTTACAGGAGAAGGACGGCCGACAGGCGCTCTTCCTTCACCACCGCCGTGCGGGTGATCGCAGGGGTTCATGACAGAACCGCGGACGGTAGGACGGATACCCATGTGTCTCTTTTTACCGGCCTTACCGATATTGATGTTCTCGTGCTCAAGGTTGCCTACCTGACCGATAGTTGCCTTGCAGTCGAGACGGATTATTCTTACTTCGCCCGAAGGAAGTCTTATCTGAGCTACGCCGTTTTCCTTAGCCATAAGCTGTGCACAGGTTCCTGCGCTTCTTACGAGCTGCGCGCCCTTACCGGGATATATCTCGATATTGTGGATAAGTGTACCTACGGGAATGTCCTTGATGCAGAGCACGTTACCGGGCTTTATATCTGCGTTTTCGCCGTTGATAACGGTATCGCCGACCTTAAGGCCTACGGGTGCTATGCTGTATGTCTTTTCGCCTGTCTCGTACTGAAGAAGTGCGATATAAGCTGTTCTGTTAGGATCGTATTCGATTGCAAGCACCTTTGCGGGTACGTTGACAATGTTCTTCTTGAAATCTATGATTCTGTACTTGATCCTGTTGCCGCCGCCCTGATGACGGACGGTTATCTTACCTGTGTTATTACGTCCGGCGTGTTTCTTAAGAACCGTAACGAGGCTTCTTTCCGGAGTCTTCTTGGTGATTTCCTCGAAGCTCGGAACTGTCATCTGTCGTCTTGCCGGAGTAGTAGGTTTAAATGTCTTTACTGCCATAATTACTCCATTTCCCGGCTTACCGTGAAGTTTTTATCTTACGGTCTGCCGTGTTGAAAACTCTGTTTGGTCTGATTACATCATGCTGTCGAAGAACTCGATGGTCTTGGAATCGGACTTAAGAGTAACGATTGCCTTTTTCCATTCGGAGGTCTTACCGAGGTGGTAGCCGACTCTCTTGTTCTTGGACTTTACGCTGATGGTGTTGACCTTGAGAACTTCTACCTTGAAAATCTCCTCAACGGCCTTTTTAATTTCGATCTTATTTGCGCCTGCCGCAACTTCGAAGGTGTACTTCTTATCGGCAAGTCTTGCCATGCTGTCTTCAGTGATAATCGGACGGACGATTACGTCATGCATATTTTTCATTACGCGTATACCTCCTCGATTATTGAAACGGCGTCCTTGGCAACGATGAACATATCATACTTGAGTATATCGTACACGTTGAGAGTTCCGGGAGTTGCTGTTTTAACGCCCTGGATATTGGAAGCCGATTCTACGACGAACTTATCGACGGTAGGAAGAACGATGAGCGCCTTCTTTTCAGCTCCGAGAGCCTTAAGCATTGCGGTGATCTTCTTTGTCTTATATTCGCCGGTTGCTATGGAATCAACAACAACGAGTTCGTTCTCTGCAACCTTTGCGCTGAGTGCGGACTGCATTGCGATTCTCTTTACCTTCTTATTGATGCTTACCTTCCATGAACGGGGCTTCGGGCCGAGTGCCACGCCGCCGTGTGTCCACTGAGGTGAACGGGTCGAACCCTGTCTTGCACGGCCTGTACCCTTCTGTCTCCACGGCTTGATACCGCCGCCGGAAACCTCGGAGCGAGTCTTGGTGCTCTGGGTGCCCTGTCTCTGATTTAAGAGATATGCTCTGACAACGCTGTGGAGGACGGGTTTATTAATCTCGCAGCCGAAAACCTCGGCTTTAAGCTCCATATCGCCCTGCTTGTTGCCTGCCATATCAAATACTGCTACGTTTGGCATTTAAACTCCTCCTTCGCTTACTTTACTGTTGAGCGCAGGAACACGATTCCGCCCTTAGGTCCGGGAACGGCACCCTTTACGGCGATAATGTTCTTCTCAACGTCAATTTTTACTACATCGAGGTTCAGCATGGTAACCTGCTCGTGACCGTACTGACCGGCCATCTTCTTGTTCTTATATACTCTCGAAGGAGTAGAACAAGCGCCCATTGAACCCACCTGGCGATGTACGGGACCTGTACCGTGAGTCATTCTCAGGCGATGATGATTCCAACGCTTGATCGCGCCGGTATATCCGTGACCTTTTGTAAGACCGGTTACGTCCACACATTCACCCTGTGCGAAGGTGTCAGCTTTGATTTCGTCGCCGACATTGAAGTTTTCAGCATCATCAAGTCTGAATTCCTTGAGGTGCTTCTTTAAGGTTCCGGACTTTGCCAGATGACCTTTCATCGGCTTTGTGAGTTTTCTTTCCTCAACGTTTTCAAAGCCGAGCTGTACTGCGCTGTATCCGTCGTTTTCAACGGTTTTCTTCTGAGTGACAACGCAGGGACCTGCTTCGATGACGGTTACCGGAATAACGTTTCCGACTTCGTCAAAGATCTGAGTCATGCCGAGTTTCTTGCCGATTATACCTTTCTTCATGTTTTTTCCTCCTTAGTTATTGGTTGGCCGTTTTGGAATTATCGAAACCGGAAAGCTTTTACACCGTCCGTCCGACACGGTCAACATGACTGGATTTTTTGCCTTGCCTTTATCCGCGGTATAGACGGACAAAAGCTATTTAATATATTCCGTTCTGCGTCAGACGGGTGTATGCCGCTTTGCGGAATGTATTGCGTTTTTACCGCACGAATCAGAATGTGATTATTTCGGATTCGACGCCTGCGGGAAGTTCGAGATCTACGAGAGCCTCTATTGCCTTCTGAGAGGGCTTGAGGATATCGATAAGTCTCTTATGAGTTCTGAACTCAAACTGTTCGCGGCTGTCCTTATACTTATGAACAGCGCGGAGAATGGTAACGATTTCCTTATCGGTCGGGAGCGGTATGGGACCGGACACCTTTGCGCCGTTTCTCTTTGCCGCTTCTACGATCTTTTCAGCCGCCTGGTCGATAAGGGTATGATCGTAAGCCTTGAGTCTGATTCTGATTTTCTCCTTAGATGCCATTTTTTCTGCCTCCTTTAAAATTTTTGTCCTCCGTCTCTTTCGTGCTTATATTATATAAACGGAAGAGTTTTTTAAATGCGGCACAGTAAATATTGTACACGCTACCGGGTGTTTCGAGGTCTTTCCGAATTAAAAACCCGCTGTCAAATCGGGGGTAAACCGAAATGACTTCGGGCAGCGTTCAAAGCTTTGCAACCGCACACGACGGCACACACAAGGCGTTTCGGCAATAACTGCCGCTCGTTCCTTTACTGTGAAAGAGCAAAGATTGTAAACCGTTCTTTTTCGGAGAGTCAAAGTCTGCATTCGCCGCACAGCTCCCGCTTGAAGGAGCAAACGAACGCAAAAACCCTTTTTGAGACGCGGTTATATTTGCTGTCGCCCGTTTATCGGACATACTCCACGGAAATTACCGGTCTTTTGACCGCAACCTCCCGCTTCATCGCACATCAAGCTTGATTAGTGTACCATATATGTTATGTTTTTGCAATAGGTTTTAGGAATTTAATTGTAAATATTCTGTGACGTAGAGAATTTTGCTTATTTTTTACTTGGTTTGGGTGAAAACGGATTACTCACTTCCACTTGCAGCCCTATTCTACAACTTTTCGACGGCAAAAAGATTGCACTCTAAAGAGCGTAAACAAAAGCCGTTCGCGGCTCAAACGCCGCCGCGAAAGCGTGGCTACTTCTCCACACATCAAACTATCGTCGGTAAAAATTTTCCTTACCTCCGAAATTTTCTATCTTCGCTCGCAGATGCTCCGCACTGCTCGATAATGGGGTTTGTACAAAGTTAAACTATTTTCGACAAAAGTGTTATTTTTCACATACTCAAACAGTCAACAGGACTCGTTTTTCCGACCAGCTCGCTTACGCAAGATGACTTTGCTGAATTATAGTTTTTTGTTTGGTTGGTGCAAAGTGAAATTTTTTCTTTATTTCATTGTTGCAAATGGGTTTCACTTTCCAAAGTTACCCTTTGTACTGAATTTCCATAGCTTGCTTCGGCACCTGTTCAGAATTGAGTCAGCCACCCGACCTTTGGTGGCTGACGGTACAGGCTGGCGGCACAGAGTATCCCGCAGCCTTTTTCTAATTTAGGGGCTACCGTTTTCTTTGCAGCTTTCTTTTTAAAAAGAAAGCGCGTATTCCTTCGTAACGCCAAGTATCTACTGGCGGTAAAGGATAAAATTATAGAACACCCAGCGGCCGTTGATTTTCTTAAAGGTACAGTTTTGAGTTCTGTCAGCCTTAACGGAGCCGTCGTCATCAAGGAGCTGATAAGAAACAGCGAGTTTATACTCATCATCGGAGACTTTGGTAACTTCATAAGTTTCCTCATCGGAATAATAGCTCGGTTCAAATGCAAACGAGGTACAGTAAAGCCCGTCGTCGCCCTCTATAAAGCGTTGATTTTCGTCATTAAGGTCAGTGAGAAGATCCGCCATATCGGAGTCGAACAGCGTTTCAAGATACATTTTAAGCGTTTCAAGGCTGTTAACCTGCTCGGACTTTACCTTATAATAAGTTATACCGTCAACATCCATGGACTTATCCGTATCAAGCGGAGGCGCGGTAGTGATCGAAAACCAGCCCACAGCATCTGCGGCGCTCTTGTATGCGTCTATGATATTCTGCTCCGTCGGGTATCCTTCGGGATAATCGGGAATATCAAACGCAGCCGTTATATTGTCGCCGTCCTGTGCGCTGTTCTGTGAATCCTCCGCAACCGACGAACCGGAATTGTCCGGAACGCTGTCGGGAGAGCACGCCGACAATGCAAGCAGCAGCGATATGCTTGCTGCAAACGCAAGCGAATTTCTGTATATATTGTTCATTTCCATAAATCCTTTCTTTTGGCGCGGATTATGTGCCGTCTCGTTTTGTGCAAGGCTTTGGCACTTTTCCGGCAGCAGCCGTCCCGAAAGCTCGGTATCAAATCTGAATTTCATGCAAGGCTCAGCTCCTTTTTTCAGAGTTTAAGTCAAAATGCGGCGTCGTTTGCCGTTCTGCATAAACAATTTTAAAGTGCAAAAGAGAAATCTGCGTGAAATTTGTGTGTGTCCCAAATGTTTTTCATGAAAACATTTTTACTTTTCTATCTTGGAAAGATCATACGGCGTCGTCTGGTATACAACATAGTTTAGCCAGTTCGAGAACAGCAGATGAGCATGTGCTCTCCACATATTCACGGGCTTGCGTTCGGGATCGTCATACGGGAAATAGTTTTCCGGCACGTGCGGACAAAGTCCCTTTTTGACATCTCTCTGATACTCTTTTTTCAGGGTGTCAAAGTCGTACTCCGCGTGTCCCGTAACAAAAATCTTTCTCATATCCTTTGAGCTTGCGATATAAACGCCGGTTTTTTCGGAATAAGCCTCTATATCAAGTTCGGCGCACTTCTTTACGTCCTCGGTATCCACTCCGCAATGCCTTGAATGCGGCGCGTAAAAGAACTGGTCAAAGCCTCTGACTATCGGGTGCGACGGTATGAGAACCTTGTGTCTGAACACACCCGAAAGCTTTTCCGGAAGTCTTATCTTTTCTATGCCGTAGTAATGATACATTGCCGCAAACGACGCCCAGCAGATATAAAAGCAGGAATACACGTTCTTGTCAGACCAGCCGAAAATTTCTTCAAGCTCTTTCCAGTACGCTACCTCCTCATAAGGCTTATCCTCTATCGGCGCTCCGGTTATTATAAGTCCGTCGAATTTTTCGTGTTTTACGTCGTCAAAGTTTTTGTAAAAAGCCTCTAAATGCTCGTCGGGCGTGTTTTTTGATTTGTACGTCTTGGTTTTGAGCAGAGTTATCTCGACCTGAATAGGCGTATTCGACAGCAGTCTTAAAAGCTGCGTTTCGGTGACTATCTTTGTCGGCATGAGATTGAGTATAGCAATGCGCAGAGGACGTATATCCTGTGTTTCCGCACGCTCTTTTGTCATTACAAATATGTTTTCGCTCTCAAGCGTACCGAAAGCCGGAAGCGCGCCGGGAATTTTTATAGGCATTTGAAAACCTCTTTTACTTTGTTGATTTTGCGCGGATTTTCATGCGTTACCGTGTAAAAATACCGAGCAGCGGTTTTGCCTTTACTGCCTTTTGCGGACAGAATTCCTGACAGCAGTAGCATTTTATACACTTCTTATTATTTATATGCGCCTTTTTATCCTTTATCGTTATTGCCGCGACAGGACAGTTCCTTGCGCATATTCCGCAGCCCACGCAAAGGTTCTTTTTGACCGTCGGACGCGGTTCGAGTGCGGTTCTCAGTCCTCCGCCGAAAATCGACGGTATCTGCTTTACTATTCCGCCTGCTCGCGAATCGGGGCGCACAAACTCCGACGCAAACTTTTCCTTTTCACAGCCGATTATTTCAAGTCCGCCGGTGTTTTCCGGGCAAAGTCCGCGCTTTACCGAACATTCGACCGTTCCGACCTCCTCCGGCTTATATCCCATAATATAGGAATTAAGCACATCTGCCGCAAACGGGTTTGCACTCGCCGTAACGCAGCCCACTTTTTTAAGCGTTCCGCCGGACGGACCGTTGCCCTCCATACAGACGACTGCGTCGGTTATATTAATGCACGGCGCGGTTATAAGGCAAAGATCGCACAGCATATCCGCAAAAGAAATCCTCGACGGAAATCTTGCGTGCTGTTCGGCTTTCTGAAGTCCGGGAATTGAGCCGAACATATTTTTTACCGCCGCCGTCATCTCGCAAAGCGCATGAGTTTTCAGCCTGTTGAGATTTACCACAACGTCCGCATTTACAAGCGGATTGATAATATTGAAATTGAATTTGCTTACATCATGATTGCTCATAAGCTCAAAGCCGTAATCGTCGTTGACCTGCGCTCCGCCGTCCTGCGCCGCGTCAAGCACGCCTGTTTCTCTGACTACCGCGGAAAACGACGCATGATTATACGTTCCTCCCGGACTGTCGGCAACCGTGACGTGTGCGCCGAGACCTGAAAAATATTCGCACGCAGCCTTTACAAAGCTCGGATGCGACGTTATGCACTTATCTGCGTCGGCTCTTGAGAGAAGATTGGGTTTTACGGTTACTTTTTTGCCGTCAAAAAAATCCTTTTCCCAGCCGTTGTCAAGACAGACCTTTTCAAGCAGATCGTATATGACCGGTTTTACGTTCTCATATTCGTAATCATGCAGTTCCGAAAGATAAACTCTGTTTGTAAGCTTAATTTTTCTTTCCATATTACTTCAGTTTCTTTAAGAATCTGTCAAGTCTGTCGATTGCGCGGCTTATATGCTCTACCGAGTACGCATAAGACACTCTCGCAAAGCCCTCTCCGGATTCGCCGAACGCGGAACCAGGAACTATCGCGCACTTTTCGTCATACAGCAGTTTTTCGCAGAACTGTTCCGACGTCAGTCCGTAGCCCGATATATTCGGGAACACATAGAAAGCTCCTTCGGGTTCAAAGCAGGTAAGTCCTATTTCGTTAAGTCCGGACAGCAGCATTCTTCTTCTCTGATTGTAGCAGTCCTTCATATATTCTATTTCTTCGTCGCCGTCGCGCGCCGCGATTATTCCGGCGTACTGGCTTGCGGTAGGCGCGCACATTATGGCGTACTGATGTATTTTAAGCATCTGCTTTGTTATCTCGCGCGGTGCGCAGACATATCCGAGTCTCCAGCCCGTCATTGCATACGATTTTGAAAATCCGCCGACATATATGGTTCTGTCGCGCATATCTTCAAACGCCGCAAAGGAGAAATGCTTTCTTCCGTAGGTAAGCTCGCCGTATATCTCGTCCGTGAGCACTACGATATTTGTATCCTTTACAACGTCCGCGATCTTGCGCAGATCTTCTTTTGTCATTATCGCGCCGGTAGGATTGTTCGGGTAGGGAAGAATGAGCATCTTGGTCTTTGGCGTGATATATTTTTTGAGAAGCTCGGGCGTGAGCTTGAATTTATCCTCTTCGCGCGTGGGAATACTTATCGGAACGCCTCCGGCAAGCTCGGTTATGGGCGTATAGCAGACATAAGACGGCTCAACGACAAGCACCTCGTCGCCGGGTTCCACTATGGCTCTTATGGCAAGGTCTATCGCCTCGCTGCCGCCGACGGTTACTATCATTTCCTTTGACGGATCGTACGATACCGAAAAACGTCTTTCGAGATATGCCGCTATCTCTTTTCTGAATTCCATAAGTCCGCTGTTTGAGGTATAGTAGGTCTTGCCCTTTTCAAGCGACTCTATTGCGGCTTCTCTGATATTCCACGGAGTTACAAAGTCGGGCTGTCCGACGGTAAGCGATATAACGCCCTGCATTTCGTCGAGAATGTCAAAGAATTTTCTTATGCCCGACGGCTTTAAATCCACTGCTTTCTTTGAAAGCACTTTGCTGTAATCTATCATTAATTCATGTTTCCTCTCTCGTCATGAGTCATTTCTGTTCCGTGACCGTAAACAACGCCCATGTCCTTATATTTTCTGAGCACAAAGTGAGTACTCGTGGAGATTACTCCGTCTATCGGCGCAAGCTTTTCCGCCACAAACAGCGCGACCTCTTTCATGGTCTTTCCCTCTATCATGACGCAGAGGTCATACGCACCCGACATAAGGTACATATTTCTGACTTCGGGGAAATTATATATTCTCTCCGCAACTCTTTCAAATCCTCTGTCTCTCTGCGGAGTTACTTTAAGCTCTATAAGCGCCGTGACATACTCTCTGTCTGTCTTATCCCAGTCTACAAGCGCCTTATATCCTACAACAACGCCTTTTTCTTCAAGTTCCTCTATTATTTCCTTAACGTGCCCGACGTCTGCGTCGAGCATAACCGCTATTTTCTGCGCCGTAAGTCTTGCGTCTCCGGCTATAAGCGTGAGCACCTTGTCTTTAAGCTGATCTTTCATAAATTTAACCCTCTTTCTTATGACGCAAATTACAGTATAACTGCTCAATGTAATTATATCACGTATTCATGTTCTTTTCTTTACGTTAAGGCAAATTTTTATTAACAAACAACGGTATGATTTACAAAATCCGCATTGAAAAAGCGCTTTGCAAAGATTATAATTTAATCATACAATAAAAGGAAGTGCAAAGAAAATGAACAAAAAGGAAAACGCCGTACAGACTATCGTACTCTGCGGACTTTTTATAGCTCTCGGCGTACTTACTCCGCAGATATTCCACCTTTTCGGAGCCGCCGCGGGACAAACGTTTCTTCCCATGCACATACCCGTGCTTATAGCGGGACTTTGCGTATCGCCTTTATGCGGTGCGGTTTCGGGAATTTTCTCTCCCATGCTCAGCTGCATTATAACGTCAATGCCGTCGCCGGTAAAAATGCCGTTCATGTGCGTTGAGCTTTTCGTATACGGTCTTGTATCGGGATTTGCCATGAAATTATTTTCGGGACGTATCAAAAACTACACCGCGCGCATATATGCAAGCCTTATAACCGCGCAGATCTGCGGAAGAGCCGCGAACATACTCTGCACTGCGTTCGGCGTATACGTTCTCGGTCTCAGAAACCCGGCAGTCAGCATGAAAGCCGCGTTTATGTCGGTTCCGGCAGGTCTTATCGGCATTGCAATTCAGCTTATATTCATTCCGCCGGTTGCCGTCGTACTCAACAAATACGTAACCATAGGCAAAAAACCGTAAGCCTGCAAAATGCGGATCTAAACTCATATGCAAAATCAAAGCTCAGCGGATTGTCAAAGCAGTCTTACGCTGAGCCTTTTCTGTTCTTTAAAAAACGCCCCGGTCAACCATACCGCGCCGATTTGAAATGCAGATTTTCAGAAGAAAATATCTCCGGTATCATATACGTTTCCGGCAGATTCTTCGAGTTCGGAAAATTCGCCGAAAACACTCAGTGCCGTATCAAAAACCAACATACGCACGGTTTCGCCGTAAGCAAGTCCGCTCTTTGACGTTACGCCGCGTCTTTTTGTGTCCGTAACCGCAAAATCCAGAAGAAAACCCTTTTCTATCGCGGATTCGCACGCATATCTGCAAAGATTCTGCACATTCTTTATGCTCTTTCCGCTGTCCTCCGAAAGTTTATCGTAGATAGACGACATATTCATCTGCGGATTTTCCGCTTTGATATAAACAGCCTGTGCAATGAGCCGTGTGCCGCACTTTCTGCGGTCAAGCCCGAGCTTTGACAGCGCCGCATATATTTCTCTAAACGCCGATTCGCGTTCGGAACGCCTTACGGTATCTTCTATGAGCCTTGCGCGTATCATGAAAGCGTTATCGCCGGAATCTCCTGCGGAATTATCTCCGCAATAACCGTCGTCCGCAGCCTCGCCGAAAAAGCACTCGAAAGCATACTGTCTGTCCTTTGAATCAAAGCTCGGCTCATCATCGGTTTGCAGCAGTCTTTCGACCGATTCAAACAGCTTTTTCACCTTTAAAGACTCTTTTCTTTAATCTTTTTGCCGGACTGACCTTCGTTGTCCCCGGCGCCTTCGGATACTTCGGCGTACTCCTTTACCGGCTGTGCGCCGTTTTCTATTACGCCGCGCGTAATTCTTACGGTCTTTAAGTTCTTTATATCGGGAATATCGTACATAAGTCCCGTCATGATACCCTCGGTAATGGCTCTGAGTCCGCGTGCGCCGGTCGAACGCTTTTCGGCAAGCTCAGCTATGGCGCGCAGCGCGTCGTCGTCAAATTCAAGCTCAACGCCGTCCATTGCAAACAATTTTTTATACTGCTTGGTAAGCGCGTTCTTGGGTTCTTTGAGTATGCGCACAAGTGCGTCCTCGTCAAGCGCGGACAGCGAAACTATAAGCGGAATTCTTCCGACAAGCTCCGGAATTATGCCGAACTTTACAAGGTCATGCGCCTCGATGGACTTTAACACATTGGTCTTTTTCTTTTCTTCCTTGGTCTGTATGGTCGCGCCGTAACCCATGGTACGATTGCCCATGCGCTGTTCGATTATCGACTCGATTCCGTCAAAAGCGCCGCCGCAGATAAACAGTATATTCTTTGTGTTTATCTGAATAAACTCCTGGTTCGGGTGTTTTCTTCCGCCCTGCGGAGGAACGTTTGAAACGGTGCCTTCAAGGATTTTAAGCAGAGCCTGCTGAACGCCCTCGCCCGAAACGTCGCGCGTTATTGAACGGTTTTCGCTTCTGCGCGAGATCTTGTCTATCTCGTCGATATAGATAATTCCCTTTTCGGCAAGCGCGATATTATAGTCGGCAGCCTGTATAAGGCGAAGCAGTATATTTTCGACGTCCTCGCCGACATATCCCGCCTCGGTAAGCGTGGTTGCGTCCGCAATGGCAAACGGGACTTTCAGAAACTTTGCAAGCGTCTGGGCAAGCAGAGTCTTTCCGACGCCGGTGGGACCAAGAAGCATTACGTTGCTTTTCTGTATCTCAACCTCGTCTGAATTATCCTTCTGAAGTATTCTTTTATAGTGATTGTACACCGCAACGGCGAGAGTTTTCTTTGCCTCGTCCTGACCTATGACGTATTTATCAAGCTCGGTCTTTATCGCGGAGGGCTTAGGCAGCTTATCGAGGCTGAGTTTCGGCATTCCGTTCTTTTTGTTATCCTCTTCGTTCATCTCGTCAAGCAGGCTTTCGCACAGCATTACGCAGTTGCTGCATATATTCACGCCCTCGGGGCCGTATATGAGACGTCCCGTCTGACGTTCGGATTTTCCGCAGAAAGAACAGAAGCGTTCGCCTCTTTTATTTTCATTAGCCATGTTCGGTTATAACCTTTCGTAAAATGCCTTTAATCAGAGTCTTTTGTCAATGACCTTATCGACAAGACCGTATGCGCACGCCTCTTCGGCGGTCATGAAGTTATCTCTCTCGGTATCCTTTTCAATGGTTTCGAGAGGTTTGCCGGTCTGCTCGGAAAGCAGCCTATTGAGCTTGCTTTTAATTCTTATGATATGATCGGCGTGTATCTTTATATCGGTTGCCTGTCCCTGCATACCGCCGAGAGGCTGATGTATCATAATCTCGCTGTTGGGAAGCGCAAGTCTCTTTCCCTTTGCGCCCGACGAGAGCAGAAACGCTCCCATGCTCGCAGCCATGCCGACGCATATTGTTGAAACGTCGCATTTGATAAAGTTCATGGTGTCGTAAATCGCCATACCGGAGGAAATTGAACCGCCGGGGCTGTTTATATAAAGGCTTATATCCTTATCGGGATCCTGTGCCTCAAGATAGAGCAGCTGCGCTACGACAAGGGAGGCTGTGGTGTCGTTTACTTCTTCTCCCAAAAATATGATTCTGTCATTGAGAAGTCTTGAATAGATGTCAAATGAACGTTCGCCGTGGTTTGTCTGCTCAATGACCATTGGTACAAGTGCCATAATTATCGTCCTTTCACGTGTAAAATGTCGTATTTTGTCTTTTTGCCTTTAAGGCAAGAATGTGCGTACAATATAAACTGCACGCACACTAAAGCTTTTAATGTATTTTGCTGCCGGGCGTGGGAAGAAATTTATTCTTCGTCCTTTTTCTCGGCGGTTTTCTTTGCTGCGGTCTTACGGAGCTTCTTTACGGTTTCAGTCTTTTCTTCCTTTGCCGTATCAGCCTCAGCGTCGGTTTTCTTTGCAGTCTTTCTTGCCGTCTTTTTCTTGGGCTTTTCTTCGCCGTCCTCGGTCTTTGCCTCTTCGGGAGCGTTCATCTTTGCGAATTCCTCGGCGGTGACGGTCTTTTCGGTAATCTTTGCCTTATCCTTTACGAACTCAAACGCCTTTATGGACTTAACGTCCTCAGCGAGATCCTCTTTGGAAATTCTTGCCTTGACGTCGTCGGCTTTCATACTGAACTGCTTTGCCATTTCCTCGTACTTATTCTCGATTTCCTCATCGCTTGCCTCGATCTTTTCAGCCTTGATGATCTCTTCGAGTGCGAGCTGCTTAAGTACGTTTACCTTTGCAGGTTCTGCATAACGTGCGCGTATATCTTCAACCTTCATGCCGGTATACTTTACAAGCATATCAAGGCTGAGTCCCTGGCTTCTGAGGTTGTAGTCATACTCTCTTACGAGAAGATCCTGTTCCTTTTCGATCATAACGTCCGGAACTTCTGCCTCAACCTTTGCGGTGAGCGCCTTTGTAAGATCTTCTGCAAGTCTTACTTCAGCCTCTGCGTCATGTCTCTTTTCTATTTTAGCCTTAATGTCTGCCTTGTATTCAGCAAGAGTATCAAATTCGGAAGCGTCCTTTGCAAACTCGTCGTCGAGAGTGGGAAGTTCCTCAAATTCAATGCCGTTGAGCTTGCACTTGAAGGTTGCGTCCTTGCCTGCAAGTTCTGCTGCATGGTATTCCTTCGGGAAGGTTACGTTAACGTCAAATTCGTCGCCTGCGTTCTTGCCTACGATCTGATCTTCAAATCCGGGAATGAACGAACCCGAACCGAGCTTTAACTTATGGTTCTCTGCCTTGCCGCCTTCAAAAGCCTTGCCGTCGCAGAAGCCTTCGTAGTTGATGTCTGCAATGTCGCCTTCCTTGGCTGCTCTGTCGGTAACGTTTATGGTTCTGCTGTAACGCTCTCTTGTTCTTTCAAGCTCTGCGTCAACCTCGGAATCCTCTGTCTTTACGACAACCTTATCAACCTTAAGTCCCTTATATTCGCCGAGCTTTACGTCGGGAACGCGTATAAAGGTAACTTTGGCGTTTATGCCGTCCTCTGCCTCGAAATCAACGTCGGTCACTTCGGGCATACCTGCTATCTTGTAGGGTGTTTCCTTGACTGCGGCGTTTATTTCGGACGGGAGAAGATCGTTTATTGCGTCTTCATAGAATACCTGAGAACCGTAGAACTTTTCAACCAGTCCTCTTGTAGCCTTGCCTTTTCTGAAACCGGGAATAGAGATGCTCTTTGCGTTTCTCTTAAATACCGCGTTTACTGCGTTTTCAAAGGTCTCCTTTGAAATTACGATGTCCATCTCAACCTTATTGGTTTCGGTTTCCTTGAAGTTTTTTAAACTCATTTTGTTTCCTCCGGGTGTTTTCCGTCTTACTTTTGACAGAAAAAAATTATATTCAAAGTATATCTATTACATTATAAGCGAAATTTGTGAATTGTCAAGTCATTTTTGATAAACTCGACATTAATTTTGCCGTATTTGCGCACTTCGGCAAAAAAATACGTTCAGAATTCCTTTTTTATGGAACGCGAGAACAGTGCGTCGAGCGACTGTGCGGTATCTTTTCCGAGATAGAGCGTATCGTACACGGCGCGGCATATGGGAAGCTCGACTCCGAGTTTTTCCGCCATGTTCACAAGCGCCTTTACGGTGTAATATCCTTCGGCAAGGCTGTCGTAAGGCTCTTTTCTTACGAATTTTTCCCCGAACATTCTGTTATGGCTGTACGGAGAGAATACCGTCGCCTCATAATCGCCGAGGTGGCACAGACCGTATGCCGAAAGCTCGTTTCCGCCCGACGCCTTTATAAATCGCGCGATCTCACGCGTTCCTCTGGACATAAGCGCGCCTTTGAGCGTTCCGAGTTTCAGCGCGTCAAGCATACCTGCGGCAATTCCTATTACGTTCTTTGCGGCGGCGCCTATTTCGTTTCCTATAAGGTCGGTGCCGTAATAAAAGCGTATGAGATTTCCGGAAAATCCGTCCACAAGCATATGCTTAAGCTCGTCATCGAGGCTGTCTATTACCATGCAGTTGGGTATTCCCGAAAGAAATTCCTGCACGTGTCCGGGACCGAGCCACACGGCGCACCTGCTGTCCGGAAGATTGTCGGAGATTATCTGAGATAGCCGTCTGCCCGTCGAAATTTCTATTCCTTTCATGCAGAGCACAACATCTCCATGCGAAAAACCGTTCTGTGCAAGCTGTTTTGAAAATCCGTCAAGCGCCTGGGAGGCAATGGAAATTACAAGCACGTCGGAATTTATCGCGTCTTTCAGTTCCTGCGTAAGTTTTACCGATCCGGGAAGCTCTAACAGCTCGCTCTTTCGCGTTTTTATAAAACTTTCCATAGACTTTGAGCCGGGACGTCCGTAAAGCGTTACGTCGTGCCCGATCTTATTCAGGTACCACGCTATAAAAGAGCCCCATCTTCCGCAGCCGGCAACGGTAATTTTCAAATCTGCATACGTCCTTTCGGTAACATTACAAAAATCATATTATTCGGTCACGCCGGCAGTCGGAGAAAGCGTCTTTTCCGAACCGAATATAAAGAGTTTAAGCTTATTTTCTCCGGTTTCATCGGTAAAGGAGGCGGAAAAGTTTATATTTGCCGTGCTTACCGTGCCGTCCGAATTTGCCGTGGCTGTGCCTGCCGAGCACATTCTTTCCTCGCTGTTGTAAACCGCGCCTACGACAAACGCGCTCTTTGTTCCGTCGGGAAAATATATGCTTACTTTAACATTTCCCGAAACAATGCCGCCGTCGTTGACAAGGTTATTTTCCGTGCTTACTATCTGCGCTTTGTTTATATCGTCCACGACCGCAAGGCTTATCTTTGCGGGAACAGGTGCGAACGCGCCGTCCGAATTTTCAAAGAACAGTATGCAGTCGTAAAGTCCCGTCTTATTCCGTGCTCCCGAAACCCTGCTTGCCGCATATCCGTCAACTTCGGGAACAAGTCCTGACGTACCGTCAGATACCGCGAACACCTGCTGCGACACTGCTTCGGATACATTTCTCAAAATATCCTCATATGCGATTCTCGGAAAGCTGCCATTTTCAAAGATCCACACCGAGTCGTCAAAACCGGGGAGAACGGTATTACTCTGAATTCTCGAGACCGGCGCTTTAATGGCATATTCGTCTGCCGTGCCGTTATCGGCGAAATAGGTATAGTCGGAAATTACGTTTTCACCCTCATAGTTTGCCGCAACTCCGCCGTTTTTACCGCCCGAAACAGCTCCGGTATTCAGCGACGTGTTTATCTGCGCGGTTCTGTTATCCGACGCGCCTATCATACCCGAAATTCCTCCTGCCGCACCTCCGGCAGAACTTATATCCGCCGCGTTATAGCAGTCCTCGATCTTCAGACTGCCTTCATCGGCAAGTATAATTCCTGCAATACCGCCGCAATAAACCGACTGCGCGCTTACTTTTCCGTAGTTTACGCAAGCCGAGATGTTTGATTCATGGTTATATCCCGCAATTCCTCCGGCAGAGCAGATACTGTCGGACGAGCTGTAACAGCTGTTGCTCACAGCCGAATAGTTTGCACAGGCAAAAATGCTTGCGCCAAACGCGTTCTCGCCGGCAATGCCGCCTGCATGGCTGTCGGTTATGATCGAGAGCGACTGCGCCTCAACCGAACCGTTTGAAAGACAGGATCCTATTAATCCGTGATTTCCTCCGGCAATTCCTCCGGTACAGGACGAAAAATATGCGCTTTTTCCCTTCACTTTACCGCCGAACGCGCTGTCGTCAATGCTTCCGAAATTAATTCCGGCAATTCCTCCGGCATACGAGCTGAACGCGCGCGAACCCGAAACATTTGCATAGCTTACGGAGTTGATTATGCTTGCGCTCTTTCCGTTTGACGCGCATATTCCTCCGGTGTACGAGTTAAGTCCTTCGCCGGTTCCCGCAACGGTTCCCGAAACGTTCACGCCGTCTATTACCGTTCCGCCCGACGCGTCGGCGCAGAGCAGTGCGGTCTTGGAAGAGCCAGACGCATAAGAATCGAAAATTACAAGGTTGCTTATCTGTGCGCCGTCGGTATATCCGAAAAGCGCGCAAAGACCGTTCTTTTCTTCAAGACAAAGACCGCGCAATGAGTATCCGTTTCCGTCGAACGAGCCTTTGAACGGCACATCTGCGCTGCCTATCGGCTTGAATGTCAATACTGCAGAATCTACATATGCGATACTTCCGTCGGTATCATACGTAAAATATCCGTCATTTTCAAAATCTATGTCATTCGCGAGCACAAAATATTTTCCTTCAAAACTGTCCGACGCGCTGAGCCTTGCCAAAGTATACAGATCGTCGGGCGACGAAATACTGTACGGCTCCTGTTTGGTCCCGCTGCCGGAAAGTGTATCCGCTGCAAAAACGCATATGCATAGCATTGCAAGCACAGCGGCAAAGAAAAATGCTTTTCTTATAATTTTCACCGTCATTCTGTCCTCCGTGACTTTCGTTATATCGTATAAAAGGTGTGTTTTTGACAAAAGAGCATTATATCACATTTTATGCATTATTAATTATACAATATCGGTGTCTCTGTGTCAATATATCTTTTGTAAAAAACGCCGAAATGCACTTTTTGTTCCAGATTTGTCAAAAATCTCCCCAATTTGTGCTTGACAAGCTCGCGCCGTTATGATATTATATAATGTATTTAAAAGACAGAAGTGTTTTTTACAGAATAGATGAGTGCAACGGGGCACAAAGTCCGTGTCGTATTGCCGATTTTTACCGCCACGTCCGACGTGGTTTTTTATTTTGCAAAAAACATGAAATTCAGGGAAAGCACGAGTTTTCTTTTAAGAAAGAGGGAATTGTTACGGCAAAGTATGTATTTGTCACAGGCGGAGTTGTTTCCGGTCTGGGAAAGGGAATCACGGCAGCGTCGCTCGGACGTCTGCTCAAAGCAAGAGGACTCAAGGTTGCGGCTCAGAAGCTTGACCCGTATGTAAACATTGACCCCGGCACGATGAGCCCGTATCAGCACGGCGAAGTATTTGTCACCGAGGACGGCGCGGAAACCGACCTTGATCTCGGCCACTACGAGCGCTTTATTGACGAAAATCTCAACAAGTATTCCAACCTCACAACCGGAAAAGTCTACTGGAACGTTCTCAACAAGGAACGCCGCGGAGAATATCTCGGCGAAACCGTACAGGTAATTCCGCATATCACAAACGAGATAAAGGAATTTATCTACAACGTAGGCAAAAAAACCGATGCGGACGTCATAATCACCGAAATAGGCGGTACGGTCGGCGACATCGAGAGCCAGCCTTTTTTAGAAGCAATACGCCAGGTATCGCTTGAAGTCGGTGCAGACAACAGTATGTTTATACACGTAACATACGTTCCGTATCTTTCGGGTTCAAACGAGCTTAAATCAAAGCCGACTCAGCACTCCGTAAAGGAAATGCGCGAGATAGGCATAATGCCCGACATGATAGTTGCAAGAAGCGATATGCCTATCGACGACAGCATACGCGGCAAGATTGCACTTTTCTGCAACGTAAAAAAGGAATACGTTTTGCAGAACCTCACGCTCGACAACATTTACAAGGCTCCGATAATGCTTGAAGAGCAAAACTTTTCCGACCTTGTTGTTTCAAAGCTCAAAATCAACGCTCCGACACCCGACCTTACCGAATGGAACGCAATGCTCGAACGTGTAGCATCTCGCGACGGCAGCATAAAGATTGCTCTTGTGGGAAAATACGTAAAACTGCACGACGCATATCTTTCGGTAGCCGAGGCGCTTCACCATGCAGGTTACGAAAACGCGTGCAACGTCGATATAAAGTGGGTTGATTCGGAGGACGTTACCGATGAAAACGCAGCAGAGCTTTTAGGCGACTGTGTCGGCGTGCTTGTTCCCGGCGGATTCGGTTCAAGAGGCGTCGAAGGCAAGATCTCGGCAGTCAAATATGCAAGAGAGAACAATGTTCCGTTCCTTGGCATCTGTCTCGGCATGCAGGTTGCCGTAATTGAGTATGCGAGAAACGTACTAGGGCTGAAAAATGCAAATTCAAGCGAATTCGACTCGGAAAACCCTGCGGTTATAGATCTTATGCCCGACCAGCACGGCAATATTCCTCTCGGCGGCACAATGAGACTCGGCGCATATCCCTGCACCGTAAAAACCGGCTCTCTGCTGGAAAAATGCTACGGCAGAAACACCATTTCCGAACGCCACAGACACAGATACGAGTTCAACAACACCTACCGCGACGATTTTGCCGCAGCCGGACTTGTTTTCGGCGGTTTATCTCCCGACGCGCGTCTTGTAGAGGAAATTGAGCTGCCGCAAAACGATTTCTTCCTCGCAGTTCAGTTCCACCCCGAATTCAAGAGCCGTCCCAACAAGGCTCACCCGATCTTCCGCGAATTTATTGCCCATGCAAAGCGCGGTGCGAAAAATCAGTAATCTGCGCCTTTTCCTTACAGACGCTGCAATTCCCTTCAAAATTTAAATTCTTATCCGGTATATTCGGCAGCACATTTAACGCCGAACTTATACCGGATCTTTTTTATGCTTTGCGGACGCAAAACAACCCGGAACGGCTTTTACACCGAACCGGGTTATCTTAATTATTCAGTTATTTTGACGCCGTCAATTACGGGAGAAGCTCTATATATGCAATGTAGAACTCACCGGGAGCCTCAAACGGGTCAAAGCGCCAGTTTGTGATAGTGTCTTTCCACTCGCCGTTAGACTTGCAATCCATGGTGAAAGTATAGATTCCGTTTTCATCGGGCTTTTCGGAAATCGTTGCATTTACCTTTCTTGCCTCTGCCCACGAGCCGGTAGGAGTCGTGAAGTAGATCTTTGCGTCGGGTTTCGGTACTGCGGTCTGATCCCACTTCATACCTACCTTGATCGTCTTATAGATCGAGGCGTCAACGGTTCCGGTAATTGAGCTTACACCCAGAACCGGGTCGGATCTTCCGCTGTCGTTTGCAACAGCCTTACCGTAAGCAAGACCGTCCTTGAGGACAAGGTTTTTGTTTTCGCAGTTTGAAAGTCCTGCTTTTACAAGCTGTACGGGCTCTATGCGGATCTTGATAGCGTCTAACTCGTCCTGAGTTACAACTCTCTTTCTGTTCTCGGTAAGAGCTATACGGTTGATTATTGCGGAAATCTCGCTTCTCTTGATATCAGCGTCGGGATTGAAGTTATAAGCTTCGTCCACACCTACGATTATACCTGCGTTGTAAAGCCTCTGGATATCCCTGAATGCCTTATCGCTTGTGGGTACATCGGGGATATTGTTGAATACGTTGATTGCTGTAAGCCATTCATTGGAAACGGAGTATGCAAATATCTGAGCAACCTCGCGTCTTGTAGCAACCTTTGTATAGTCGCTGAACTGGTTATTAATTATGATGCCGTTGGATCTTGCGTAATTTACATAAGGAGTATACCATGCTTCGCCGTCTGCGGCTGCGGATATCTCTTTCTTATTGTAAGTTGCGTTGAGTCTTGCTGCGATAGTAATTGCCTCTGCAACAGTCATGCTGCCTGCAGGTACAAATTCGGTTTCGCTTCTGCCGTTCATAAGTCCGAGCTTATAGGAGGTTTCAACGTCGCCGTAGAACCAGTCGGAGGACTTAACGTCGGTAAAGGTCGAAGCGCTGAATTCCTTAGTGAACGGGAACTTGGTTATATCGTCACCCTTATCCTCGGGAACTGTGTTGCTGAACATGATATAGTCAATATCAAGCGTTCCGGTGGAGTCACCCTTGAGTGAGAAGAACAGAGCGGTTATGGTTCCTGTCCAGTCTGCAAACTTGCTCATATCGTAAGCAACTACGGTGTACTTGGACTTATCTATCGGCATGGACACGGCTCTTGCTTCTGCAAATCCGTTTTCAGAGTTATGGAAGTACAGTCTGAGATCCTGTCCTGCGGACATATTCATCTTAGCTCTGATTACAACATATCTGTGAGTTGCTGCGTCAATAGCAAGTTTTGCGGAAGTGAAGAATGCAGGTGAGTCATTGCTGCCGGCTGCAAGACCGTTGGACTTGAGCGTAATCACGCTGTTTGCCATGGAAACCTTTTCCATCTGTCTGTACGAGCCGATGAGCTTAAGATCATCTTCGCCTGTAAAGTCAATGGTAATTGTATCCTTGCTTGCAGTTCTTGCGGTAATATCGGCAGGATCAGCCGTGCCTGTATTTCCGCTGTTTCCGCCCGATACGGTTCCTGCATTTGAACCGGTTGTCGGCTGCGGCTTAGTCTCATACTGTTTTCTGTTTGTGTTTTCACTCTTGCTTTCGCCGACCTTCTTAACGGTGGACTCGTAGAAGTCATCAAGAACGTTCTGAGCCGTATCGTTATTTGTAAAGGTTACGTCCATGATCTTATATGTGCCGTAAACGCCGGTCTGGAGAACAAGGCTTACGTCTGTGATAGTGCCGTCAAAGTCTGCCACAGATGAAAGGTCGGTTGCGATTATATCCGTGCCGCCGGAGCTCTTGGGAAGCTTTGTTGCGACGTCTACATATGAATATTCGCTTGCGCCGGCTTTCTTGAATCTGAGAGATATGATATTGGTATTTACAGATTTAAGCGAGTAGCTGTACTTGAGAAGCAGCGTCTTTGTCGCGTCGGTGACGGTCATAGAATCCGCAATCTTGACAACGGGAGTGATAACGGTAGAGGAGTCGCCCTTGATGGCAAGACCTGTGCCGTCGCTTTCGGCGCTGAGTACACCGTCTGCATTTTCTTCGAGTACTGAAACCGTCTCTGCAACTTCTTCATCGGTAAGACCGGAGAAGTCAACAGTGGGATTCCATACTGCGTAGAGTGTATCATCATCTTTTACAACGATCTCGCCGCTGTAAAGCGTGCCTGTTCCGTCTGCCTTATCGGACCAGCCCATGAACTTGTAGCCGTCTCTTTCGGGAGTAAGCGGAACCTTGACTTTACCGAGATTGTATGTGTTGGTAACGGTGGTTTCGGTAAGCATATCGCCCGTCGGGGATTCGATAAGCATTGTACCGCCGTTTGCGTCGAAGGTTACATTTCTGCTGTCATCGTAATATCTCACATAATCTATATACATTGCGCAATTTGGCTTAACTTCAGCAGGGTCAAAACGCATTGTGCTAAAAAAGTCTTGCCATTTTCCGGTTGCATGTGAGTCTTTTGCTGTATAATTTATTACAATGAAATTATCAAGACCATTGGCTGAATATTGGACAGGATAATATGTACCTGCAAATTCGCGCTGATGCACCGGGTTAGCATCCCAAGGATGAATAATATAGTTTCCATCGGCATCTTTTGTTGTGTAATAAATGCTGAATGCCGCACTTTGCTCTGCAGAGAATCTAATTTCAATTCTCTTATACTTAGATGCATCCATTATGCCGTTTGCAAAATTTAAATTGAACTGAGGGTCGTTGCCGGTCATCTTGAACTTAAGCAGACCGTCTTCATACTTGATTTCGGACATCTGACCGTTATAGGAAATTTCCGACGGCTTGGAGTCCATTTCAAAGAACACGCCCTTAACCCATACTGCGTAAAGCGTTGTATCAGCCTTGACATTAAGCGTTGTTACGGTCGTCTGGGATTCGGGAGAAGTCGCCCAGCCGAGGAATACGAAGTTTGCTCTCGAAGGAACGGCATCGGAAACGGTGAAGTTACCCTTTGCGGAATCTGCTGCCGGCATGCCGGTAACATCTGCCTGAGTATTCTTATCGTAGGTTACTACAAACTTCTTATTGTACTCTTCGTCCATTGCAATGGTGATTGTATGCTCTGCAAACTTGGACGGATCGTATACGGAGGTTGCTGTAACGATTACATCGCCGTTAAGTATGGGAGAAACTCTTCCGGTATCGGAAATTATTGCAAGTTCGTCGGTTACGGTCGGATCTGCGTTTCTGACAGACCATGTTACGTCTGTCATGGGTATCTTGGAACCGTCAACAGCTACGGTCTTGGCAGTAAGCTGCTCATAACGTCCGTTTCTTCTGATTTCGGTTGCGCCGGAGATCTGAACGTAAGTTTCGGTAAGAGGAAGTGTATCCTCGAATGTGTAAGTTATTACAAGTTCGCCTGCGGATTCGTCATATACTGCGTCTGCTTCGTTTCCGTTTACTGTTGCGGTATTTGCCTCGGTAAACTTATATCCTGCAGGTGCTTCTACATGAATCTGTGCGGTGTAGGAGCTTTCGGGCTTGAACTGACCGCCGTCGAAGAATTCGCCTATCCATGTTACGGAGCTTACGGTGCAGTTTGAGGAAACCTTTGCCGTTGTTGCGGGAACTGCCCATGTTGCAGGTGCGGTAAGACCGGTAATTGCAACATTTCCGGTAAGTTCCTTATTTTCGATAAGTTTAATGGACATTACGCCCCATTCGGGATATCCGTTGTAAGGATCAAGACGGAGCTTTCCGAGTGTACCCTTCCAGAGATACTCGCCGGTAGCCGGTTTTGCGGTCATGTTATAAACAAACTTGACACACTTCTTACCGTTTACGGTAACAGCTTCCGCACTGTCAACCTTGAGTGCGCGCTTTTCCCATGTAAAGGTGTTTACTGCATCGGGATATGTATAGTAGAGAACAGGTGCGGAGCTTGTGCTTGCGGTTATCTTATTGTCATAATGAACGCCGTCATAAGTTCCGTCAAGTTCTGCGTCGTAAACAACTTCTACATAACCGTAATCCGATGCTGTCAGACCGAGAATAGGTGTGGTAAGGTAAATATCCTGTGTTGCGCTTGTGGGGATAACTACGACCTCACCGTCTCTGTACTCAAAGCTGCCCTCATTTGTTCTCATACCATTTACATGAAGAGGATTGCTAAAGTCAAAGTTATCGAGTTTTTCGTAGGTCGCGTATACTGTGGTATCGCTTTCGGGAGTAACGCTTGTGATTGTTCCGGTCGAGCCGTCCTCGGTAAGAGACCAGCCTGCGAAACGTCTGTATTCGGGTATAAGTTCGGGAGTTATTTCGGAAAGGTCGAATTCATCGCCTACGAATACCTTTCTTACATCATTCTTTGTGTCGTTACCGTTGCTAGAAACGAGAGTTACGTTTGTAACATCGGTATTTCCTGCGTCGCCTGTTGCAGGGAATGTATAGCTGAGGTAAAGCTTGCCGTTTTCATAGCTTGTTGCAGCCGTTTCGCCGTTTACTGTTGCAGAAACGGGAGCGTCGGAAATCGACCAGCCGTTAGCCGGAGCTATTTCGATCTTTGCGGTATATTCGGTATTGCCGTTGAAGTAATAATCGTAAAGAAGTGCCGGGGACCAGGTTATATTCGATACGGTATACTTTGCGGAATCCGCGGTATTTGTGGTCGTGGGCGCAACTTTCTTTGCAACGGGAGCTGCAAGGTCGGTTACGTCGATTACTTCCGCACTGTCGTTTACAAATCTGATATAATCAATTTCGTAGTAACAGCCGTTGGTTGCACCGGGGTCGATTCTGAGCTGCTTAACATTACCGGTCCAGTAGGAACCCTTGCGGCTCATATCAATTCTGTATACGTGCCAGTCGGTATCGGAAGCCTTTGCAACGCTAAGCTTATCGGTCTCGTTAAAGCCCTGCTGAGAACTGTTATCTGTTACGAAGAATACGTCGAGAGCCGTTTTACAGTTGCTTCTCATTCTGATTTCAAAGGTCTTGAATTCGTCAGCAGAGAAACCGGGATTGCTGATTGCAAAGTTCGGGTCTCTGTTTGTTGCAACAAGACGGAGATAGCCGTTCTTTACTTCTCTTGAAGTGGAGTTTGCAAACGAGCCCCAGCCTTCAAAGTTGCCGTCGGTATTGAATTCATATGCCTTACCCTTCATCCATGCCGCATATACCGTCGTATCTTCGGTAAGGTTTACCTCGGTAACGGTTTCGTTTGCGGTGAGAGAAGTTTTCCAGCCCTTGAAGTTGTAGCCGTTTCTGACAGGAGTCTGAACGTCTGCGAGAGAAACAGTCCTCTTGCCTTTGAGCACGTCGGGCATATTTGTAACGGTTGCATTGGTACCCTTATCAAACGTTATGGTCTTTGCAGGTGCCTGATTTGTAATTGTAACGGTATATGTTCCGGTTACAGCAGGATTATATACTGCGGTCGCGGTTACAACTACGGTACCGTCATAGTAAGCAGTAAGGGTTCCGTCCTCGGAGATCTCTGCAATTTCGGTGTTGTCGATAGACCAGGTAACGTCGGTCGTATCAATCTTATCGCCGGCATTTACGGGAGTTACCTTTGCGGAAAGCTTAATTTTGCCGTCAGCCTTGGTAATTGCGTCGGGACCGGAGATTGCAACGTTAACGGGAACATAGTCGGCGGTTGCCGGGAATGTATATGTAACGCTGAGCTTACCGGTTGAGGAATCAAATTCAGCGGCTGCGTCCTTGCCGTTTACGGTTGCCGTGGTGGTATCGTAGAATACGGCGCCGTTTGCATTTGCGGAAAGAACAACGTTAAGAGTGTATTCGGTCTTGCCTGCGAAACGTTCGGTTTCGGGAGTCCAGGTAACACTGTCAACGGTATATCCTGCGTCTGCGGGAAGTCCGACTGTTGCCGAAGGAACTTCTCTGAGAACAGGTTCTGCAACATTTGTGATTTCTACGTTATCTATTATTTCGCTGCGTTCAAATTCAATGTACTTTACAGCCCATGCGGGAGTTCCGTTATACGGGTCAACACGAACGCCGTTGATAATGCCATCCCAAGAAGAAACGTTCGAGAAGTCATACTCGTATATGATTACTTCATGAGCGTCGTCTGCATATCCTGCGAACTTGCCCTTTGCGCATCTCTGCCAATGCCAGCCGGGGGCTGTGTTCGTATAGAAGAACAGTTCGGTCGAACCGTTGGATTCGGTGAGCTTATTTGCGCTTCCGCTGAAGGTCGTATCAAATGCAACATAGCCTTTCTTGTATACGCTTGCCGGAAGAGCGATATTTGTAAGAGAAATAAATATATCCTCAGTTTCGGTTTTGGGGGTTGCAAGGAATACCTTTCTGTCGGCATCGTATGTGGGGATACCGCCGTTAAGACCTACTCTGTTGAAAGAGGACTGCTTATTGAAAACGATCTTGTCAAGGAGTGCGTAGACTGCCTTAAGTTCTGCGTCGCTGTCGGGAGTAAGCTCGTCGATAACGTTTTCGCCGTCGAGAGACCAGCCGACAAAGCGCATGGTTTTATCATTCGGAACAACGTCGAATATATCCGCGGAAAGGTCAAGCTTGTCGCCCTTGAATACCTTTGTCGATTTTGTATCCGATGTTCCTTTTCCGAGAGTATCAAAGGTAACGGTGTTTACTTCTTCGCTTGTTGTGAGCGCAGGAGTAAGAATAGCCGCGCCGTCTACGGTGTAGGACGCACCGAGGTCATAAACGTTTTCGCCGTCGGTCCAGCCTGCAACCGTCCATCTCGAATCATCCGGAACGTAGGGGCAGGTTGAAGGAAGCGTTACAACGTCGCCGTTATATCCGTAAAGAGTTTCGGGAACGGTTCCGTCAAGAGCCGTGCCGTATGCAGCGGCAAACGAAACGCCGACCTTTTCGTAAACTTCAAGGTCATCTACATAGTAGAACGCGCCGCCCTTTGCCGGAGGATTGGAATAGAACGACATTTTCATCTGATCTCTTGTGATATTTCTGATAGTCTGCTCGGAATATCCCTTTGATCCGCCGTTTCTCTTCCAGCCGGAGGTAAGAGTGTTGCCTCTGACAGTACCTTCGTCCGTTACATTGTGCTCAAAAGAATTTGTATGGTCGATAGTATCGCCGGAGTCGTATCTTGTATTGAATACGATGTCGGCAGCGGTAGTAGCGGCAATGTCGGGGTGAGTAAACTTTGCAAGCTTTACTCTTGCCTTTATCTTATATGTAGTATTCGGACGGTAAACAATGTTGTGTTCGGTGTATATCCATCTCCTGCCCGAACCCATATTGCTGAGGACTGCGGTCGCATAGTGGTTGCCGTTTTCCTCTTCGCCGATAATTACCTTGCCGTCGCTCTCCTCGCTAAAGAACGGGCTCCAGCCGTACTCCATGTTTGCGAACGGAGTAAGGTTCTTACCGTCCTGAGGAATCTGCTTTGCAAGAGTAAACTTTGCAGCAGGGAACTCAAGATAATCGCCGTCTGTCGTCTTTATGTTCGACTTCCACGCGTTATAAGAAATAACACTTCCGGCAGTTGCGGTTCTTGCAACGGGGAATACCCAGACCGCGTTATTGTCGGCGTCGTAGTAAACGCCGTCCGCCTTGGAATTGTTAAGGTTTTCGAGAGTTACTGTCGCAGCGTCTATATCTTTCTCGAAAGTATAATACGCTACCGGGTATCTCGGGTCAATGTCTGCCACGTCGAATTCCGGCACAAGCTTTGACGGAGACACATAGGTTTTGTCATCTGCAAGCTCTGCTTCCTCTTCATCCGCATCTTTCGGCAGATCGGCAGAGATTTCTTCTGCGGATTCCGTGTCGATCGGCATCATATCAGCCGCCGCCTGCAATGCGAACGAGAATGATGACATGAGGAACGATAAGCACAACAGAATGCTTAAAGTTTTTTTCATAGGGTCTGCACTCCTTTTGTAATGTTTTGTACTTTCCTGAACGCTGCTGTTTTTTCAAAAAGCGCATATGGGAACACGGTTATATTATATACTCAACTCGGCAAATTGTCAATAGCGTTAATGAAAAATCGCCGTATTTTGTGCATATTTCACTTTGGAATTCAAAGCACAACATATCGGCGAAACAACAATTCTGTTACAATATATAGTTTTAAATTCGGCTTCCGGCATTAAATTCATTCCCCGAAGCTCCATTTTTCGGCAAAACGCACGATTTGACGGTTCAAAAGCTATGCAAACCGCACAAAACACGGTGCATATGTGTATTTTTTTGACATTCCGGCGCTGCACACGGGGCAAATCGTGCAACAAAGCGCGCAGATTTGTAAAATTTTGTTTTTTATATGCTGTAATCGTTGCCGTAGGACTGTTTCTGACGGTCGAGCAGGTCTTCAAGCGTCACGGAATCGAGATAGTCGCTTATGACCTTATTAAGACCTTTCCATAGGGGCAGCGTTGCGCAGGACGCGCTTCTCTCGCACTGATTGGGTTCATGATCAAGGCAGGCAACCGGCGCGATACTTCCCTCGGTTATTCTGAGAATGTCGCCGACGGTATATTTATCCGCACTTTTGGCAAGCCTGTATCCTCCCTGAAATCCGCGGTTTGTAAGCAGAATGTCGGATTTATTCAGCATCGGCACTATCTGTTCGAGGTATTTCTTTGATATTCCCTGACGCGCCGCAATATCCTTGAGCGCCACAAAGCCCTCGCCTTCATGTTCGGCAAGGTCAAGCATCATTCTGAGAGCATATCTGCCCTTGGTTGATATTTTCACTATTACATCATCTCCGATAACATAATAATACCATAGATTTAGTAGGTTTTCAAGAGGTTTTTGCAAAAAATCCGTGATTTGCGCACAAAAAAGGGACTGTGCATGACAGTCCCCGTCGTTTTTATTGATTTACTTCTTACCTATTATTATATATATTAATGCCGTGATTAATTTATACCGCAGAAAACTTTTGCATTCTGCCTCGGCGTGCCCAAACCGGTCAAACGTAACGTGCTTTTTGCATTTGACGTGTACTTTGCTTTTTAATACTGCCGGTAATACATATTTTAAGGTCATGCCGTTTCCGCTTCGCCGTTTTTCGCATAAATCTATCCTTTGCTTTACGGCACTTGATTTTGCGGGCAATGCGTAAAGTTTTGCCAAGTAAGTCAGCGTAAAATAATTGTCCTTTTCTGCAAGGCGGCTAATCTTCGCAGCGGGATTTCGCCGCACCGGACATAGATGCCATAATCTCTCCGCTACCGGTTTTAAAAACGTAACCGATGCCGTTTAAAATCTTTCTCATTATGAAGCTGCCCAACGGAATCCCCTCCTTATTATTTTATCTTACCTTTTTTCCTTGACTTATGTCTTATCTCTTTTGCACCTTTATTGTAGCACGCGTTTTTAATTTTGTCAAGAGTTTTTCTGTATTTTTCACAAAAAAATTATCAAATTTCTGATTTTGTTGTATTCATTGCACAAACACCGCTGCAAACCACTCAAAGCATAACAATGCCACAAAAGCGCAGAAAAACGCCTCTGTACGGTAATACAAAAAGCCGCCGCCAGTACAAAAAGGCACTTTTTTGCGAAAAGGCACATATCGTCAAAAATCGCTATTGATTTTGTGTTTGAAAAGTGATATAATGCAGTATGTATATGTGTCGGAACGTATAAAACGGCACAAAAGCTGAAAGGCAAAGGAGAGGCAGTACATATGCAGATGTTTCTTGACGCAGTTTGCATTATAATAATGATATTTGCGGTAATACGCGGATACAGACGCGGCTTTGTAAAGACGGCGTTCAAGCTGTTATTGGTAATAGCGGCTCTTGTGATCGCAAACAGATTCTGCACGCCTCTTGCAAACTATGTTAAAAGCACCGAGAAATACATAACCGTCACCGAAACATTGCGCAAAAACGTGACCGACAGCATATACGAGAAGTTTTCGGCGTCGGTTGCGGACAGTACGGACAATGCAACCGGCGTGCAAAATTCGCAGCAGAATTCAGAGCAAAATTCTGACGGTCAGGTTTCTTCCGGCGCACAGGACACCGATACCGGTGCGCAGAACGCGGACATTTCCGCCTCTGTTGAAAAAGACGCAAAGGACGGAAACGGCGATTTTCTCACGCGCATACTCTCGGTCGCAGGCGTTGACACCGACGAGATAGCACAGAAATATAAAGATTCGGTTCAGAACGGCGCGCAAAATGCGGCGCAGAGCACGTCCGAGGCAATAGACGAGCTTATTGTCACTCCGGCTGCGGAATTTATCTGCAAGTCGTTATGCTTTATCGCGCTGTTTATAGTTTCGGTCATTGCGCTCAATCTGCTTATGCTGCTTCTCGACCTCATCTTCAGGCTTCCCGTTCTCAAGAGCATGAACCGCGCCATGGGAGCTGCAGCAGGAGCAGTTTCGGGAATTATAAAGGTGTTTATTTTCTGCACAGTCATAGAGATACTCTTGCTCTACGTACAGCTTCCCGACATAGGCTTTGTAGCCGGAATTGACGGAAAGACCGTTATATTCAGCGAGTTTTTGAAATTTAATCCGCTGTCATTTCTGTACTGATCTATGGCTTATTCCAAGGACTTCTACGGAGGAACTATGAAACATATACCAAACATACTCTCAATCATACGGCTGTTTCTCGTGCCGGTATTTATTGCGCTGTATATCACGGAACACAATATAGCCGCGGTAATCGTATTTGTCGCAGCAGGAATTACCGACGTGCTTGACGGATACCTTGCGAGAAAATACGACTGTACGTCGGTTGCCGGGAAGGTGCTCGACCCTCTTGCAGACAAACTCATGCAGCTGAGCGCCTTTATCTGCCTGTATCTTTCGGGGCTTATCCCGGTCTGGATGCCGGTAATATACTTTATAAAAGAACTGCTCACCGTTATAGGCGCGGCGTTCGTGTTTAAAAAGAGCAGATTTGTGGTAAAATCAAACATATTCGGAAAAGCGGCAACGGTGCTTGTCTTTGCCGCGGTATGCGTTATAATGGTATTCGGAAAGGCGATACCGTCATGGACGGTAAACACGATATGCGCGTTCGTATGCGTTTACTTTGTGTTCTCCTGCCTTATGTACGCGTACAGAGACGTAAGACCGGTATCGAAAAAACGGCGCGGAGCACAATAATCAGACGGCTCCTGCACAAAGCAAGCAAAACCCCTGTATTTACGAAAGGAAAATTTCATGCCAACTCTTTGCAGCAAATGTAAAATACGCCCTGCCGTTATATTCGTACAGAGAATAGACGGCGCGCAGAATGTTATAAACGAAGGATACTGCTTTAAATGTGCCAAGGAACTCGGCATAAAGCCAATATCCGACATGATAGACAATCTCGGAATAGACGAAGATCAGATGGACGCCATGGGAGAAGAAATGGCAGGTCTTATGGACGCGGCAGGTCTCGGAAATCCCGACGAAAACGAAAACGGCGATTCCGATGACGGCGACGACACCGAAAGCCGTGCTCCGTCGATAAATTTAGGCTCTATTTTCGGCAATCTCGGCAATTTCAGAAAGCCGCAGAATTCCCAGGGCTCTCCCGATTCCAAAAACACTGCCGACGCCAAGAAAAAGAACGACAAAAAGCACAAGAATATAGATATGTTCTGCATGGATCTTACGCAGAAAGCGCGCGACGGCAAAATCGACCGCGTTATAGGACGCGACCGCGAGCTTGACCGCGTTATTCAGATACTGTGCCGCAGACAGAAGAACAATCCCTGTCTTATAGGCGAGCCGGGCGTCGGAAAAACCGCCGTTGCGGAGGCTCTTGCGCAGAAAATCGCCGACGGAAACGTTCCGGAAAAGCTCAAAAATCACAAAGTCGAGCTTCTCGACATGACCGCCATGGTTGCCGGCACGCAGTTCCGCGGTCAGTTTGAAAACCGCATGAAGTCGCTAATCGAAGAGGTAAAGAGGCTCGGAAACATTATACTTGTGATCGACGAGGTTCACAGCATAGCCGCAGCAGGCGACGCCGAAGGCGGAATGAATGCCGCAAACATCTTAAAGCCTGCGCTTTCAAGAGGCGAAATTCAGGTCATCGGCGCGACCACGCTTGCCGAATACAGAAAATACATCGAAAAGGACGCTGCTCTCGAACGCAGATTCCAGCCCGTAGTCATCGCAGAACCCTCCGTAAAGGACACTGTTGAAATTCTGCGCGGCATAAAGGGTTATTACGAGGACTTCCACGGCGTTACAATTCCCGACGAGACGGTAAGCAAGGCTGTTACCTTTGCGGAAAGGTACATCACGGACAGATTTTTACCCGACAAGGCAATAGATCTTCTCGACGAATCCGCAAGCTATCTTGCGCTCAACGACAGCACGGTTTCGGACTGCGAAAAGGCAAAAAAAGAGCTTGATAATATAAAAGCCGAAATAGAAAAGCTTGAAGCCGACACTCCCGCGCCCGACGAATCCGATAAAACCGAGCAGTTTTACAAGGATCTTGCCGCAAAGCGCACCGAAGAACTGCGCCTTGAAAAGCAGTACAGCGAGCTTGAAGAAAAGCGCAAAAACGTTATCCTTACCCCCGAACATCTCGCGAAGGTGGTCGAGATATGGACGGGCGTTCCGGCAAGCAACATCAACGAAAACGAATTTATCCGCATAGACCGTCTTGAAGAACGCCTGAAAAAGCGCATAATCGGTCAGGACAGGGCGGTAAGCGCCGTCGCGCGTGCAATAAAGCGTTCGCGCGCAGGAATATATACCAAGCGCAAGCCCGTTTCGTTCATATTTGCAGGTCCGACGGGCGTCGGAAAAACCGAGCTTGTAAAAACTCTTTCGGCTGATCTGTTCGACTCGCCCGAAGCGCTTATAAGGCTCGATATGTCGGAATATATGGAAAAGCACTCGGTTTCAAAAATAATAGGCTCTCCTCCCGGATATGTCGGCTACGACGAGGCAGGACAGCTCACCGAGAAAATACGCCGCAGACCGTACTGCGTGGTTCTGTTCGACGAAATTGAAAAGGCGCACCCCGACGTACTCAACGTCCTTCTCCAGATTCTCGACGACGGCAAGATAACCGACTCCCACGGCGTAAAGGTAGATTTCTGCAACACCATTATAATAATGACTACAAACGCAGGTTCTGCCGGAACTTCATCTCCCGCAGGTTTCTCCAAAACGCTTGACGGCGCAAACGAGGACAAGACAAACAAAGCTCTCGGCGAATTTCTGCGTCCCGAATTTATCAACCGCATTGACGAGATAATTACATTCAACCAGCTTACTCCCGAAGATTTCGGAAAAATATCAAAAATTATGCTCGATGAACTGGCAGCATCGCTGTCCGAAAAGAAGATAGCCTTCAAGTATACCGACAGTGCGGCCGATACGCTTGCAAAAAAGGCATATTCCGT
Source organism: uncultured Eubacteriales bacterium (assembly GCA_934446675.1). Lineage (GTDB taxonomy): Bacteria > Bacillota > Clostridia > Oscillospirales > CAG-382 > UMGS1387. The sequence continues at coordinate 66,141 of CAKSEL010000003.1, read as the reverse complement.
AAAATTCGGCGCAAGAAACCTCAGACGTCTTATTCAGACCGAGGTCGAGGACAAAGCGGCAGAGCTTATAATCTCAAGCTACGACAGCAAGGTCGAGGAAATAGACGCCTGCGAGGAAAACGGAGAAATACAGGTAATTGTAAGAAAAACTGCGGAAAATTGACCGCATAACGCGTTTGAATATCAAAAAAAGCCGTATTCGGCTAAAGTTAAAGGAGAATAAAAATGTCAAAGCTTACACTTTTGGTAATGGCGGCAGGTATGGGCAGCCGTTTCGGCGGTTTAAAGCAGATAGAGCCTGTCGGACCGCACGGAGAGGTAATTCTCGAATATTCGGTTTACGACGCACTCGAAGCCGGATTTGACAAGGCGGTATTCGTGATCAAAAAGTCCATAGAAAAGGATTTCCGCGACATAATCGGCAAGAGAATAGAGAAAATGATAGACGTCGATTACGCTTTTCAGGAGCTGGACGAAATTCCCGAAGGATTTTCCGTGCCCGAAGGCAGAGTAAAGCCCTGGGGTACCGGTCAGGCGGTTCTCTGCGCAAAAGACAAGATAGACGGACCGTTCGCCGTTATCAACTCCGACGACTTCTACGGAAAAAGCGGTTATGCCGAACTGAAGAAACACTTTGACACGGCAGGCGGCACCTGCATGGTAGGCTACAATCTCAGAAACACCCTTTCCGAAAACGGCACCGTTTCAAGAGGCGTATGCGACATTAAAGACGGCTATCTTGCCGGCGTTACCGAAACATACGACATTCCGTTCGACACTGATCTTCCCGAATCCACAATAGTTTCAATGAATATGTGGGGCTTTGAAAAGACGCTGTTCGACGTGCTTGACAAAGAATTCGTATCGTTCCTTACCCAAAAGGGAACCGAAATGAAGAGCGAGTTCCTGCTTCCGTTCGTAATCGACGATCAGATAAAGCACTGCGGAGAAAAAGTAAAGGTGCTGTACGCAAAGGACAAGTGGTACGGCGTTACATACAAAGAGGACAAGCAGACGGTCGTTGACGCGATAGCCGATATGTGCAAAAACGGACTTTACAAAAAGTTCGACTGAGAAAACCAAAATCAAATATAAACTTTCCGGCGGATTTTTTAATTCTGCCGGTTATTTTTGCGCAAAACACTGACAGTCCTGTTTTTTGGACACATATTGATGTAGAATATAATCAGAGAGCAGGAGCAAAACCGTCAATGCTCATACAACAAGGAAAGATACGGTGATAAAAATGTCATTCGGAATAGGATTTACTGCAAAAAACACGCAAAAAATTCAGCAGAGCGCAGAATGTGCCGAAGTGCAGACGCAAAGCACGGCAAGAAAGTCCATCGTTCAGGTATATTTTGAAAAACGAGGCATGAATCTTCCCTACTACAACGACAAATTCGATCTTCACGAGGGCGACATAGTATATGTGGACGGAAAACTTGAAGGACTGCGCGGAATAGTCACGTATGTAAGCTGCAACTTCAAAATAAAGCTTTCGGACTACAAGCGTGTAATTTCCGTCGCGGACACAAATATAAAGGGCAGATTTTATACGGGTCCGTCAGTATTTATGGCTTTCGACAGAAACGCGCTTCCCAAAAACAAGGTCACAAGCTGGTTCAAAGCTCCCGAATCTGACGCTGCCGGCGATGAGATAATATGCAGCTCAGACGGCACGTCCTTTGCTCTCGAAAAACTTGAAAAAACCGACATAGACTGCGCCGCCGCAGACCGCGGCATTGATTACTACGCAGAGCACAAAGTAAAATACATATGCCTTGACGGCACTCACGGCTACGCTCTTATCGAGGGCAGCAAAATGTACGACGTGGAATTTGAATACGCGCGCGGACAGATAAGCGGACTTGTATGCTCCTGTTACTGCAGCGGCAAATGCAAGCACGAATACGCTGCAATGCTTGCTCTGCGCGAAATTTTAAAGGAAATCGAAAAAACATATTCAAAGCAGTATGAACTTTCGGGCTATTTCGCCGCGGTTGACAAAATGACATTCTTAGCTTATGCGATCGACTTCGGCAAGCCGAACTGCATTACCCTTGATTAAACGCGAAATATTCTTTATACTCTCGGCGGTGTGTATGTTCACCGCCCTTTTTTGCGCCGATTTTCCGCTCTTTACAAAAAATTAATAATATGTTTTCACTGTGCTGTTGTTTATTTGCGGCAATTGCAATATAATTTATTACGTTATCAAACTAAAGTGATAAAGCAACCGGTTTCGGAGGTGCACAATAAAAGTGGATATAAAGAGAAAAAACATACCCGACGGAATGAGGGATATGATAGGAAAAGAGACCGAACCTGCGGCAAAGCTCGGACAAAAGCTGTGCGGACTGTATGCAAAACGCGGTTTTGAAAAGGCACAGACGCCGGCACTTGAATACTACGACGTGTTCAACTTCAAAAGCCAGACCATACCCGAAGAAAATATGTTCAAGCTCACCGACAAAAGCGGTCGTCTTGTAGTGCTGCGCCCCGACAACACAACGCCCATGGCAAGAATTGCCGCGACAAGGCTGAAAAACGCGCCGCTGCCGATAAAGCTGTACTACAATCAGAACGTATACAGGGTTTCGCACGGATATTCGGGAAAAAGATGCGAATTTACGCAGACCGGAATAGAGATAATCGGCGGCGACAGAAAAAAGACCGACATAGAGGCGCTTATAACGGCGATAAGAACGCTCAGAGAAATAAGCGCGTTTTTCGGAGGAAACATAAAATACAATCTCGAAATAGGTCATGCCGGTTTCTGCAAGGCGCTGCTTGACAGCATGGATCTCGAACGCAGCGAGCTTGAAACGGTAAGGCGTTACGTCGGCGCAAAGAGTTTTTCGTCACTTGATTTCGGTTTTGATGAAACAGACGGCGCAAAAAAAGCGGCTCTCGAAAAGATACGCCAGCTCCCGAGGCTGTACGGTTCAAAAGAGGTACTTGACAAAGCGAGAGAAATAAGCCAAAATAATGAAAAGGCACTTGACGCGGCAAACTACATTTCAGAAATACTCGACATACTCGAAATCAACGGGCTTAGCGAGAACGTTTCGGTCGATATGGCAATAGTGAACGACATGGAATACTACACGGGACTTGTTTTCCGCGGATATATCGAATATGCCGGAGAGCCTGTACTCGGCGGAGGAAGATACGACAATCTGCTCTCGAACTTCGACATGAACGCGCCTGCCACAGGCTTTGGCGTAAATTTAAGCGTTATTGCGGACAAGCTTACGAGAGCCGTCGGCACTTCCGAAAAGAAACAAAAGACGGTGCTTGTACACTATTCCGATGCAAAACTCTTATCGCGCGCCGTAAACTACATTGAAAACTGCGGCGACATATGCACGCTGTCCTGCTTTGAAAGCCTTGAGGCAGCGCTGGAATACGCAAAGAGCGCAGGAATAGAGAAAACCGTCGAGATAACGTCCGGCGGCATAAGAGAGGTGACTGCGTTATGATAAGAATAGCTCTGACAAAGGGAAGAATAGAACAGAAAGCCGTTGACATCTTCAAAAAGGCAGGCTACGACTGCACCGAGCTTGAAAATAAAGGACGAAAGCTTTTCTTCAAGATCTCCGACGGAGTTGAGGTTGTTCTCGCAAAGGCAAACGACGTAATTACCTACGCCGAACACGGCGTATGCGACATGGGCGTTGTCGGAAAAGACACGATAATGGAAATGGACGCGCACGTCTACGAGGTCATGGACCTGGGTTTCGGAAAATGCAGATTTGCGCTTGCCTGCAAAAAAGGCACGGACTTCTTTTCGGGATATTCCCACAAGATAATCGCGTCGAAGTACCCGAACGTGACAAAAGAATATTTCAGAAGTCTCGGACTTGACGTAGAGGTAGTCAAAATAGACGGTTCGGTTGAGCTTGCGCCGCTGCTCGGACTTTCCGACGGAATTGTGGACATTGTCGAAACAGGCTCGACGCTTAAAGAAAACGGACTTGAGGTCATACGCGACGTAGCGCCCATAAGCGCGCGGCTCATAGTAAACACCGCGAGCATAAAGCTCAAAAAGAGCGAGACAGACGCGGTAATCGACGCGGTTTCGCTCATATGCAAGTCCGAAAATCTTATCTGACGGAGGTAAACAGACAATGCTTAACATTTACAGATACAAGACAGCCGAATGTGACGGATTTCTCGCAAAGCTCAAAAAACGCGCGCAGAGTCCCTCTCCCGAAATAATAAAGACCGTGACGGACATACTCTCCGACGTTGAGCGAAACGGCGACGAGGCGGTTTTGAAATACACGGAAAAATTCGACGGCGTAAGCCTTGGCGCCGACACGCTCGAACTTAAAAAATCAGACCTTGAAAAGTATGCCGCAGACGTTGACGAAAAGCTGTATCTTACAATGCAGAGAGCTGCGGAAAACATAAAAAAGTACCACGAAAAACAGCTCCGTCAGTCCTTTTTCGACACCGACGACACAAACAAGACCGTCGGCATGAAGATACGTCCCGTAAAGCGCACCGGAATTTACGTTCCGGGAGGAAGCGCGGCATATCCGTCAAGCGTTCTGATGAACTGCATACCGGCAAAAGTCGCAGGCGTTCCCGAAATTATCATGACCACGCCTTTAAGAGACGGCAAAATTCCTCCGGCAGTCGCCGCGGCTGCACTTATTTCGGGAGTTGACAGGGTATTTCTCTGCGGCGGCGCTCAGGCAATAGCGGCGCTTGCTTACGGAACGCAGACAATTCCGCAGGTCGACGTTATAGCAGGCCCCGGAAACATATATGTCGCAACCGCGAAAAGACTTGTATACGGAACCGTAAACATCGACATGATAGCGGGACCGAGCGAGGTCATGACGGTAGCAGACAAAAGCGCAAATCCGAAATATGTTGCCGCCGACCTTCTCTCGCAGGCAGAACACGACGCGCTTGCCTCAAGCGTGCTTATAACCGACAGCGAAAAGCTTGCAAAGGAAACGTCAAAAGAGCTTTCACTTCAGCTTTCAAAGCTCGAAAGGCAGAACATTGCCGGAAAATCCGTCGAAAACTACGGCGCCGCGGTAATCTGTGAAAACATGGACGAGGCTTTTTCGCTGGCAAACGAAATTGCTCCGGAACACATGGAAATACTCACGGAAAATCCCTTTTCCGACCTTTCAAAGGTACGCAATGCCGGTTCAATCTTCTTGGGAGAATACTCTCCCGAACCTCTCGGCGACTACTTTGCTGGTCCGAACCACGTTCTTCCCACGAACGGAACGGCGCGTTTTTCGTCCCCTCTCTCGGTTGACACCTTTATCAAAAAATCCGGCGTCATCTACTACACCAAAGAGGGACTTGACGAATACAAAGACGACATTATCCGCTTTGCAGACGCCGAAGGTCTTACGGCTCACGCAAATTCCGTAAAAATAAGATTCGAGGAAAAGTAAAATGTTTGATACAAAACTCTTTGCGTCGCGTCTTTCGGGCATTACGCCGTACAACGTTGACACGCAAAAATACAAGGTGCGTCTTGACGCAAACGAAAGCTTTATACAAGTGCCGGAGAAGCTTCGCGAAAAACTTAAAAACGCGCTGTCGGACTTTGAATTCAACCGTTATCCCGATCCCGACGCGTCGGCGCTTACGTCGGCGTTCTGCGAATATTACGGACTCGGCTGCGACTGCGTTGCCGTCGGAAACGGCTCGGACGAGATAATCTCTATACTCATGAACTGCTTTGCGGATTTCGGCAGTGCCGTCATGGTTTTTGACGCCGACTTTTCAATGTACGCTTTTTATGCGTCGCTTGCAGGCTGCCGCGTTATAAAATGCCCCAAAAGTGCGGATCTTCAAATTGATTTTGACCTTGCGCAAAAGACAATAAAGCAAAACGGCATAAAGCTCTGCATATTCTCAAATCCCTGCAATCCCACGGGAAAGATAGAATCCAAAGCCGATATAACAAGGCTTGCGCAAAGCTGTCCCGAAACGCTGTTTGTATCGGACGAGGCTTATATGGACTTTTCAAAAAAAGACGAAAGCTTTTTATCCGAAACGGAAAAATATCCCAACATAATCGTGCTTAAAACCATGTCAAAGGCTCTGGGCTGCGCGTCGTTAAGGCTCGGATTTATAATTTCCGACGGCACCTTTACGCGTATGTTCAAGGCGGCAAAAAGCCCGTACAACGTAAACGGCATATCTCAGAAATTCGGCGAGATAATCTTTTCCGAAAAGCAGCTTTTAAGACAGAGCACCTCGGACATTATAAATTCGACCGAAAATCTGGAAAAAGGTATTTCGGACATCAATATCTTCAAAACCGGTATCACATACACAAACTTTGTATTTGCGCAGAATCCGCGTGCAAAAGAGATATTTGAAAATCTGAAACAAAAAAGCATACTCGTAAGATACTTTGACATACAGGGCGGTTCTTTAAGAATATGCGCAGGAACAGACGAAGAAAACAAGGCCTTGATAAACGCTCTTAAAGAGGAGGCTGCAAAACAGTGAGAACAGCGGAAATTTCAAGAAAGACAAACGAGACCGACATATCCTTAAAGCTGACCGTGCTTGAGCCGTACTCAAAGGGAAAGCTCACGGGAAGCACGGGCATAGGCTTTTTTGACCATATGCTTAACTCCTTTGCCGCTCACGGCGGTTTTGAAATAGACTTAATAAAAGTAAAGGGCGACCTTGAAGTTGACGGGCACCACACCGCAGAGGACGTCGGAATAGTTCTCGGAACGGCGCTGAAAAAGGCTGCCGGCGACATGGCAGGAATAGCGCGCTTTGCCGACATACTCTTACCCATGGACGAGGCGCTTACAATGTGTGCGCTGGATTTTTCGGGACGTGCGTTTCTCGCGTTTGACGCACATTTCAAATCCGGCCTTATCGGGCAGTACGACACACAGCTCACCGTAGAATTCATGCGCGCGCTTGCTTTCAACGCCGGAATTACGCTTCACATAAAGTCGCTGTACGGCGAAAACGACCACCACATTACCGAAAGCATATACAAAGCCGTCGGAAAGTGCATAGGAAAGGCGCTTGAAATACATTCTGACGAAATTATGTCGGCTAAAGGCTGTCTGTAAAAGTCAAAGGCGGTGCAAAAAGTAAAAAATGAGCAAAAAGATAATCATAACCGACTACGGCATGGGAAATCTTCACTCTGTAAAAAACGCGTTTGAGTATATAGGCGCACCGTGCGCGCTGTCGGCGTGTCCCGGAGACCTTGAAAGTGCGGACGCGGTAATTCTTCCGGGCGTAGGAGCTTTTCCCGACGCGTCGGACACTCTCTTTGATTCGGGTTACGCGCAAAAGCTGACAAAGCTTGCAAAGGACGGCATGCCGATACTCGGAATATGCTTGGGCATGCAGCTTTTACTCGAAGAAAGCGACGAGGTAAGACCGTCGCGCGGACTGGGACTTATAAAAGGGCGCTGCGAAAAAATACGCGACACCGGTCTTAAAATTCCGCACATAGGCTGGAACGACTTAACGATAGACTCGCCCGACTGCCCGATTCTCGGCGGTACAAAGAACGGCGAATACGTATACTTTGTACATTCCTACAAGGCAGTCCTGTCCGACAGTTCGGCTCTTGCCTGCCACACCTTCTACGGCGAGGACATTCCTGCCGCAATATTCAAGGACAACGTATTCGGAACGCAGTTTCACCCCGAAAAGAGCGAAAGAGCAGGACTGAAAATACTTTCGGCGTTCTGCAGATACGCGGATATTCCCATAAAGGAGATTTGAAAATGATACTACTACCCGCAATAGATATACTCGGCGGAAACTGCGTAAGGCTGTACAAAGGCGAATACAATACGGCGCGCCGCGTTGCGGTGTCGGCTGAAGAAACGGTAAAGGAATTCTGCTCAAAGGGCGCGGAATACATTCACACGGTCGATCTCGACGGCGCAAAAAGCGGAGAATGTGTAAACAGAGAGCTTTTTTACAGGCTTGCGGAGATTTCATCTGTACCAATCGAACTCGGCGGAGGAATACGTAACATCGAAACCGTAAAGGACTATCTTGAACACGGCATTTCGCGCGTCATTCTGGGTTCGGCGGCAGTGACCGACAGAGAGTTTTTAAAGCGTGCGGCTGACCTTTACGCCGACAGAATAGCGGTAGGCATTGACGCAAAGGACGGCAAGGTCGCCGTATCGGGCTGGACGGAAAATTCCGGCGCCGATTACATTGACTTTGCAAAAGAAGTAGAAGCTTTGGGCATTAAAAACATAATCTTTACAGATATTTCAAAGGACGGCACTCTCGAAGGTCCGAGTGTGGATATGTTACAGCGGCTTTCGGACGAAACGGACTGCGACATTACGGCGTCAGGCGGAATAAAGACCATAGACAATATAAAAACGCTCTGCGGCATGAACCTTTACGGCGCAATAACCGGCAGAGCCGTATACGACGGAACGCTTGACCTTGAAAAAGCGGTAAAGCTTACAAAAAGCGAGAGGTAACGGATATGCTTGCAAAAAGAATTATACCATGTCTTGACGTAAAGGACGGACGCGTGGTAAAGGGCGTGAATTTCGTCGGTTTAAGGGACGCGGGAGATCCCGTCGAGGCGGCAAAGTTCTACAACACGCAGGGCGCGGACGAGCTTGTGTTTCTCGACATTACGGCGTCGTGCGAAAAGAGAAAGACCATAGCCGACGTTGTTGAAAGAACGGCAAAGTGCGTATTTATGCCGCTCACAGTCGGCGGAGGCATTTCATCGGTCGAGGATTTCAGAACAATACTCGGCGCAGGCGCTGACAAGGTTGCGGTAAACTCTGCGGCAGTAAAGGACAAGGAGCTTATTTCGCGCGCTGCGGACAGATTCGGCTCTCAGTGCGTCGTGGTCGCAATAGACGCAAAAAAAACCGACGGCGGCTATCATGTATTTATCCACGGCGGAAGAACCGACACCGGACTTGACGCGCTCGAATGGGCAAAGACCGTACAGAAACTCGGCGCAGGCGAGATACTGCTTACGTCAATGGACGCGGACGGGACAAAAAACGGCTTTGATATTCCGCTTACAAAGCTCATATCCGACAGCGTTAACATTCCGGTAATAGCGTCGGGCGGCGCAGGGTGCTGCAAAGATTTTGCCGACGTTTTCAAAGAAACCGGCGCAGACGCCGCCCTTGCGGCATCTCTCTTTCACTTCCGCGAGCTTTCGGTGGGCGAAGTAAAACAATATTTAAAGGACGATGGAATATGGGTAAGACTTTAATCGACATTAACGACACGGACAAGTATTTTGCAAAATCCCCTCTTGTGCCGACGGTGGTTCAGGACGCGCATGACGGAGACGTGCTTATGCTTGCCTACATGAACAAGGAGTCGCTGCAAAAGACGCTTGAAACGGGATATACATGGTTTTACAGCCGTTCGAGAAAAGAGCTTTGGAACAAGGGCGCGACAAGCGGCCACACGCAGAAAATAACCGAAATGTATTCGGACTGCGACGACGACACCTTTCTTGTAAAGGTAATACAGACCGGCGCCGCCTGCCACACAGGCAAAAGAAGCTGCTTTTTCAACAAGATGTACGAACAATAAGCTTTGATTTTCATAAATGACGGAGGATAAAACAATGAACGACAGCGTATTAAAGGAAACCTTTGACGTAATAGAATCACGCAAGAGCGCGCACGAAGAAGGTTCATACACATACTATCTCTTTTCAAGCGGAATTGACAAGATACTCAAAAAAGTCGGAGAGGAATGTACCGAAACGGTTATTGCCGCAAAGAATTTAAAGCTCGGCGCAGGCACCAGAGAGGAGCTTATCGGCGAGGTCGCGGATCTTGTTTATCACCTTGAGGTAATGCTCTCGGACGTCGGTCTTACGGTGGACGATATTCTTTCCGAGCTTGAAAAGCGCTCGCTTAAAACCAACAACAAAAAGCAGTTCAAGACGGTGGATAAAAACAGCTGAGAACACACAAAACACAAATCAAAAAGCTCTGTCTTTCTACGGACAGAGCCTTGTTTTTATGCTTATTTTACCTTTTTTCAGGCGTTTTTCTTAACTATCTCGATCTTTCTTTCGTTTTCGGATATTTTGGAGAAAATCACGTCGTAACGCTCGTCGGGAAGTCCGAACGGTATGTTCTCGCTCCACTCGGCGGCAATTATTCCTCCGCGGTCAAAATAATCGTAAAATCCCGTGGAATACAGGCTGTCGTCGTCTGTTATGCGGTACATATCAAAGTGATATATGTCGGTTTTTCCGCGGTATTCGTTGACTATCGCAAACGTCGGGCTTGCCACTCTCGCGCCGGGACAGAGCTTTGACGCAAGTCCTCTGACAAAAGCCGTCTTTCCCGAACCCAGATCGCCGAAAAACGCTATAAAATCGCCCTTATTCAGTCTGTCCGCGAAGTCCGCAGCTATTTTCTCGGTATCCGCTTCGCTTTTCGATATATATACAGCCTTTTCTTCCATGTGTGAAAATCTCCGTCCTTACAAATTCAAAATCAAAACAGTCCGTCTATAACTCCGTCGCAGCCAACGTCAATATCGAGCGCCGCAGGGTGCTTTGGAAGTCCCGGCATTGTCATTATGGAACCCGTGAGAGCTACGATAAATCCCGCGCCGGAGCTTATTCTGACTTCTCTTACGTTAAGCGTAAAACCGTTCGGGCGTCCGAGCTTCTTTGCGTCGTCGGACAGCGAATACTGCGTCTTTGCCATACATACGGGATAATCCCCGAATCCGAGTTCTTCCGCCTCTTTTATGGTCTTTAATGCCGCGGCGTCAAAGTTTACGTCTTTTGCGCCGTAGATCTCCTTTGCGACGGTTTCTATCTTCTGCTTTATGGTGAGCGCCTTTGCGTCGTACAGAGGCTTATATCCGCTCTTGCCGCTGTCCGCAAGCTCTGCGACCTCTTTTGCAAGCTCAAGTGCGCCCTCTCCGCCTTTCTCAAAGCCCTTGCACACAACAGCCTTTACGCCCTTTTGAGCCGCCGTCTGCCTGATTATCTCTATTTCCTCGTCGGTATCGGCATAGAAATGGTTTATCGCAACTACAAGCGGAACGTTATATTTTTTAAGATTGTCTATATGCGCCTCAAGATTGCATATACCGCGCAGAAGTGCCTCGGTATTCGGTTCTTTAAGTTCCTCTTTCGCAACTCCGCCGTTGTATTTGAGCGCTCTTACGGTTGCGACAAGCACAATGGCGTCCGGCGCAATGCCGGCTTTCGGGCATTTGATGTCAAGGAACTTTTCGGCGCCGAGATCGGCTCCGAATCCGGCTTCGGTAATTACGTAGTCCGCAAGTTTCAGCGCCGCCTTTGTCGCGCTTACCGAGTTGCAGCCGTGCGCAATATTTGCAAACGGACCGCCGTGTATAAGACAGGGCGTGTGTTCTATGGTCTGCACAAGATTAGGCTTTATCGCGTCTTTGAGCACTGCCGCCATGGCTCCGATACAGCCGAGCTGTCTTGCAAATACGGCTTTGCCGTCATAGGTGTAGCCGACAAGTATATTTCCGAGCATTTCCTTTAAGTTTTCAATTCCGTCCGCAAGGCAGAGCACCGCCATTATTTCAGACGCCGCCGTTATTGAAAAGCTTTCCTCTCTCATCACGCCGTCAGCCTTTGAGCCGCAGCCGATTATGACCTTGCGCAGCGCCCTGTCGTTCATATCCAGAACTCTTTTAAAACTTATGCGCTTGGGATCGAGTCCGAGAGGATTTCCCTGATGCAGCGAATTGTCTATTACCGCGGAAAGAAGATTGTTAGCCGTGGTTATGGCGTGAAAATCTCCCGTAAAATGCAGATTTATCTCGTCCATCGGAAGAACCTGCGAGTATCCTCCTCCGGCAGCTCCGCCCTTTATTCCGAACACCGGTCCGAGAGACGGCTCGCGCAGCGCAAGCATTCCCTTTTTGCCGAGTTTTCCGAGCGCCTGTGCTATGCTTATGGACATTGTGGTCTTGCCCTCTCCGGCAGGCGTCGGGTTTACCGCCGTGACAAGCACGAGCTTTCCGTTTTTGCCTTTTCCGGATTCTATCTCGCGCATAAGCTCATCGGAAAGCTTTGCTTTGTACTTTCCGTAGAATTCGAGCTTTTCGGGATCGAGTCCGGCGTTTTTCGCCACCTCTTTTATGGGCAGCATCTGCGAATTTTTGGCTATCTGTGCGTCTGTAAGCATATTCGGCTCTCCTTTGAAAAATTATAATTATTTTTATGTATATTATTCATTAAACTGCATATTTATTCTATCATAATTCAAATAATTGAATTTACATAATTCCGATTGTGGATTTTCGGCGTGAAAAATGTCGAAAACTGTCAGGCAGGTTGAAAACTCGGTTTTACGGTACTTTTCGGCAGGGTTTTTACACATTATCCACAGGGTTTTCCACAATTCATAATGCTTTTCCACCGGAGTTTTCCGCAGGTATTATGTTAATCAAATTATCGGAAATATACAGCGGACACAGCATTTTTGTGGCAAATACCACATGTGAAAATATTTTTATAAAATTTATGCAAACTGTACCAAAAGCACGGTTTTAAGCGGTTTTTACGCGTCGGAACGGAGAAATTTCATCAAAATTACACCGCCCAGTATTTTCTGTCGAGGCTTCTCAGCTGCACGGCTCTTGCAATGTGCTGTTTCTGTATTCTCTCGCTCTTTTCCATATCGGCGACGGTGCGCGCAAGCTTTAAGATCCTGTCATAGCCGCGAGCCGAGAGTCCGAGCCTGTCAAACGCGCTTTTCATGACTGCCGACGCGTCGTCGTCGAGTGCGCAGTATTCGCGTATCATTGCGGGAGTGAGCTGGGAATTAGCAAAAATTCCGGTTCCGCGGTATCTTTTCAACATTATCTCTCTTGCCGCGATAACACGGCGTCTTATACTGTCGGAGCTTTCCGACTTTGAATTATCCGAAAGCTGCTCAAAGGTAAGCGAGCCGACCTCTATCTGAATATCTATTCTGTCAAGCATGGGACCCGAAATTTTCGCAAGGTAATTTTCACGCGCCGCAGCCGAACAGGTGCATTTTTTAGTTGGGTGTCCGAAATAGCCGCATTTACACGGATTCATGGCGCAGACAAGCATAAACTTACTGGGAAATTCATATCTTCCGCTGACGCGCGTTACAGTAACCTTACCGTCCTCAAGCGGCTGTCTGAGCGCGTCTGCCGCGTCCTTGCCGAATTCGGGCAGTTCGTCGAGAAACAGCACTCCGTTATGCGCAAGAGAAATTTCTCCCGGCATTGGTATCTTTCCTCCGCCGACAAGAGAAACGGTTGACATTGTATGATGCGGCGAGCGGAACGGTCTTGACGTAACAAGGCTTTTGCCGTCGGGTAACATTCCGCTTACGGAATGTATGCGCGTAGTTTCGACAGCCTCCTCAAAGCTCATGGGCGGAAGTATGCCGGGAAGTCTTTTGGCAAGCATGCTTTTTCCGGTTCCGGGCGGTCCTATCATAAGCACGTTATGCATACCGGCTGCCGCCGTTTCAAGCGCGAGCTTTGCGCCCTCCTGTCCCTTTACGTCGCACATATCGCTTACGTTCTCAATGTTTTCTTCAAACAGCTTGCGCATATCGACGCGGCTTTTCTCTATTTTTTCTCCGCCGAGCAGATGTGCCATAAGCTGCGGTATGCTCTTTACGCCGTAGACATCTATCCCGTCTACCACGGCAGCCTCAACCGCGTTGCATTCGGGAACAAACACTTCTTTCAGTCCCGCATTTTTTGCCGCAAGGCACATTGACAGTATTCCGCGCGTACTTCTGAGCGTTCCGCCGAGAGAAACCTCGCCGACAAAGCATTTTCCGTCGGTATCCGCGTCCACGAGAGTCGTGCATTTAAGCATGGCGACAAGTATCGCAAGGTCAAACGCCGTACCCTGCTTTATTCTGTCCGCAGGCGCAAGGTTTACCGTCACGGACATATACGGAAAATCAAGCTCCGACGCTTTTATCGCCGCGCGTATTCTCGAATATGCCTCTTTTACCGCCGCGTCCGGCAGTCCGACGATATTGAAATTCGGAGTATTTCCCGACGCAAAGCATTCCACGTCCACCTCAAAGCCGTCTATGCCGTAAACGCCTGCCGATTTTACCGTTGAAGTCATTTTTGTCTTTCCCTTTCGTTCTCGGTCAAGTCATGCGAAATATGTATTTATTTTAACATACTTTGTTTCTATTTTCAATAGCATACGTACAAATAAAGCCTGATACGCGCATAAAAGAATATCCCGGCGCGTGCGTATTGCCGTTTGCCGGGAAAAAGTAATTTTATTTACATTGAAATTCTGTCGATTTCTTCAATTTCTGCATCATCAAAATGCGTATTCTCCGTCGCCTTTATATTATCCAGTATCTGCGACGGTTTTGACGCGCCGATAAGCACGCTCGTAACCGAATCGTCGCGCAGCAGCCATGCAAGGGCCATTTCCGCAAGCGTCTGTCCGCGATTTGCTGCAATCTCGTTGAGCGCCTTTATCTGGGAAAGCTTTTTATCCGTAAGCACAGATTCCTTTAAGAATCTTCCGTCGGTATTTATGCGGCTGTCCTCGGGAATTCCGTGCAGATATCTGTCGGTAAGAAGTCCCTGCGCAAGAGGGCTGAAGGTTATAAGTCCGAGTCCGAGCTTTGACGCGGTATCTTTCAGTCCGTTATTCTCAACGGTTCTGTCGAATATCGAGTATCTGTTCTGATTTATTATAAACGGGCACTTTAATTCTCTGAGAATCGCGCAGGCTCTTTCAAGCGTTTCTCCGTCGTAATTTGAAAGCCCGGCGTACAGCGCCTTTCCGCTGTTTACAGCCGACGCGAGCGCGCCCATTGTCTCCTCAAGCGGAGTTTCGGGGTCCATTCTGTGATGGTAGAATATATCTACATATTCCAAACCCATGCGTTTCAGGCTCTGATCAAGGCTTGAAAGCAGATATTTGCGGCTGCCCCAGTTTCCGTAAGGGCCGTCCCACATCTCATAGCCCGCCTTTGTGCTTATTATCATTTCGTCGCGGTAAGGATAAAGCTCTTCGCGTAAAATCTTGCCGAAATTCTTTTCCGCACTTCCCGGCTGCGGACCGTAGTTATTGGCAAGGTCAAAATGCGTAATGCCGTTGTCAAACGCCGTAAAGCAAAGCTGTTTCATGTTTTCGTAGTTCGACGTATCTCCGAAATTATGCCACAGACCGAGCGACACTTCGGGAAGTTTCAGTCCGCTCTGTCCGGTTCTGCGGTAGTTCATGGAGCCGTATCTTTCAGGTGACGCTGTATACATTTCAAATTCTCCTTTTACATTTATTCCGCCGTTTGCTTTGACTTTAGTTTATCACGCCGGAACGTGCGTATTCAACATATTTTTGTTACGCAAAAATTATTTTCTGTGTACGAAAAAACGTTCTGCGTTCACATATTTGTTTTTTATACATTTATAATAAAAATTTCCCTCTTGTATATATTTTAAAAGAGTGGTATACTGATAAAAGATACGTTTTTTCATATCATACAAATGCAGAGGTGATTTCCCGTGAGTGACTTTTCAATCTTACCGTTTTATCACAGCTCCTTGCAGACGGCAAACAGGCGCGTTGCCGCAGACATACTCAAATGCAACAAAAAAACGCGCGAGCACGGACTTGTCCTGACCGAAGAACAGGCTCTTAGGCTTGCCGAAACGCGCACCGAAAGCTTAAAGGATTCCGGACGCATAGAATTCGGTTCAAAAAGCACGTCGGATCTCATTTCGGCGTTTTCCGACTCTCCGTACATAATACAGGAGAACTATGAACAGACGCTGCACGAGCTTATACGCATTTTCTACGATTTCAAAAACGAAACAAGCGAGCTGCTCTCCGACAGACAGCTTATAAACTTTATGAAAAAGTATTTCGACTCCACCTGTGCCGGCAGCACCGAGCTTCTCGAAACGCGCGAGCTTACGCAGCTTGCCATGCACTTAAACAACGGCGGCAGACTTTCGTCATTTAAGCCGGACACGGAGGAAATGTAAGCATGAACAACTCGCCAGACATTCTTCACAGCATTGATCCGGACTCTCTCGACAAGCGGAAATATCTGCCCTCTCTGCTATATTCCGCATACGAATGCGGACTTATTTCCGACGAGTTTCTTTCGGATTTTCAAAACGATCTCATGAATCTGCTTGCCGAAATAACCGACAGATACACGCGCGGCAGAAGCAGCTCGGTCAGAACCGAAAAGGCAAAAGAACTGCTTGAATCGGCAATGTACGTTATCTCTCTGACATTAAAGGCGTGCCCGTCTCCGGAAAACGCCGTAGAGCTGTTAAAAAGCACCAATGCGAGAGAGCTTTTCGACAGAGGTCTTGCCAGAATAAAGCGCAAACTCGGCGTATGCCGCATATTGCACAAGAGCATCACGGATAATATGTTCAAAACGCCCAACGACTTTTACTATTCGACCTTAAAGGACGGTATAAACGGCTTTTTCAGGCTGTACGAGCCTGTATTTTCGGCACACGAGATACACATAACCGCCGACTATCCGCTATGCTTTGAACGGCCGTCGCTTTACGGAATAGAATTCATTGAAAAATACCTTACTTATGCCGAAGCCGAAAACGCTTTTCTCACGCGGTTTGACCACAGAGAGGTACACGAATACATGCTGCGCACGGATCCTATGTATGCGGCAGTCCCGGTGAACATATACACCGACGTTCTGTTTATGAGCCTTTGCCAGTCGCTGTTGGGAAATCCGTTTGACAAAACAACGCTTACTTCCGACGAGGCTGAAACGCTCTGCGTGACCTTTGACGGCGCGACGGCAGTCCAGATTTACGAAACGCTTGAGAGCGCCATGTACACGCTGTTCGACTGCGCGGACTTTCCGTCGAGAACCAAGATCTACACGCGTTCCTGTCTGCCGATAATCGCCAAAAGCATAAAAGCGTACTCCGACAAGGGTCTGCTTGAAGGGAAATTTACGCCGCACATTACCGAAAACATTGAATAAAAATTTACACAAACATTTTGCCGGCTTTACGCCGGCTTTTTTATTTATGCGCGGAACGGAATAATCGCGGCGCTTTGGCAAATACTAAGCAAAAAGCAAACCGCAGGAGGAAAAAAACTTTGGCAAACGTATTTATACGCACGCTTGTGCTGTACATTCTTATCGTACTGCTGATGAGAGTTTCGGGAAAACGCGAAGTCGGACAGCTTGAACTGACCGAGCTTGTAACGACGTTCATGATCTCCGAGCTTGCGTCTATTCCCATTACAAACAACAACATTCCCTTGTTATACGGCATTATTCCGACGGTAACGCTGATATGTCTTGAGGTATTTTTATCGCTTTTATGCTTAAAATCGCGGAAAGTGCGCCGTGCGTTTTCGGGGGTACCGGCTGTGCTTATCGACAAGGGCAAGTTAAACCAAAAAGAGCTGTGCGAATCGCGTCTTACGCTTGAAGAACTGCTGTCGTCTCTGCGCGTTCTCGGATATTCCGACATTTCATCGGTATACTATGCGATACTCGAACCGAGCGGAAACATAAGCGTAATTCCGAAATGCACCGAACGTCCGCCCACGGCAAAAGAGCTGTGCGTCGCGGTGGAGGAATCGGGTGCGGAGCACATTATAATCTCGGACGGAGTGTTAAACGCCGCGGCAATGAACCGTCTGGGACTCGATTTCAAGTGGCTGAACTCCCAACTTTCTAAAAACGGCTGCAAAAGCGTATCCGACGTATTCTATCTCGGTGTTGACGACTTAAACAAGGTAACTCTTGTACAAAAGGAGAAAAAATCCTCATGAAAACTTTAATTAAATCCGCCGTGCTTTTCTTTATTGTTGTCGCGTTTGTAATTGTAAACTCGGTTCTTCTTTCAAATTTATTTTCCGACATAGACTCTCGTCTTGACAAGCTGCCCGACTCCGAAAAAAAGCTTTCCGGAATGAGCGTCTCCGAAAGAAAGGAATATTCCGAAGATCTTGACAAAATCAAAGACCGCTGGTTTTCATGGGAGCAGTATATCTACATCACTCTCAGCCACGACGTTTCCGCGGAGTTTACCGACAATCTTTTACCCACGATAGAATACTTTGACTCCGAGGACTATTCCTCATATCTTGCAAGCCTTGCGGAAGCCAAGGACGTTCTGAAACAAATACGCCACAACGAGGGCGTTTCGTTCGGCACACTGTTCTGATATGTGTGCGCAGTACGGGAAAAAGGGCGCAAAAAAGGACCGGCATTACCGATCCGAAATTTGCTTTTTGCCTTATTACTTCATAGCGTTGAGCTTAACTGTAAACTGGCCTTTTTTTCTTGCTGCTGCATTGATATGCAGAGTGCCCTTTGCAACTGCCTTATCGAGTTTGCTTACTGCTTCTTTGTAGCTAACCTCGGCTGCTGCCTTATCGCCTGCCTCAACAGCCTTTTCAAACTTCTTCAAAGCTGTTTTGAGACTTGTCTTGAACATCTGATTCTGAAGAGTCTTTGCTTCTGTAACCTTAACTCTCTTCTTAGCTGACTTGATATTCGGCAAAGTGTTCACCTCCCTGTTATTTTAGCACGTCCTAAAGACATACTGATACATTTACTTTTATGTATTTTACCACGGTTTTATCCAAAATACAATACCCTATGCGCATTTTTAACAACTTTTTCAATATTTGCGCCTGCAAGGAGATAAAAATGAAAGAATTTCGTACAAAATACACAGTCCGCACCGATCTTGCCGTCGAAGCACGGGCGTATTCCGCAGAAAAAGGCGACACTTCCGACGGAATTATAACCGCAAGTTATGAAAAAAGCGGTCTTATTATTGAAGAGCTGATTATAACAAACGAAACAGGTTCGCGTACTCTTTCAAAGCCCTGCGGGCGATACGTCACGGTAAACGCCGGAAAAATATGGAGTTACGACCGCCAAGCCTTTGACAATGCAGCCGAAGTTACGGCAGGGATAATACGTTCGTTCATACCAGAACGCGGTTCATGTCTTTTCTGCGGCATGGGAAACGCCGGTATCACTGCCGACGCATTCGGCCCCCTTGCAGCGGAAAACTTTATTGTGACAAATCACATAAAATCAAGCGATCCCGACTTATTTTCTTCACTCGGACTGCGGCAGACAATGTGCGCGGTTCCGGGCGTGCTTGCAAAGACGGGAATAGAGGGTGCAAAAATAATTGAGGGCATAATTAAAAGAGCGCGTCCCGATTTTGCGATAATCGCAGACGCACTTGCCTCGCGGAAACTCTCGCGTCTCGGAACGACGGTACAGATATGCGACAGCGGAATAAGTCCCGGTTCGGGCGTAAACAATGCAAGAAGTGCGCTGAGCCGCGAAAGTCTCGGAATACCCGTAATTGCGATAGGCGTGCCTACCGTCGTTGACGCGCAGACGCTTGCTCTGGATATTCTCTCCGACGCCGCTCAAAAAAGCGAAGCTCCAGAAAGCTTTGCCGACGCAGAAAAGCTGCTTGCGGAAAATCCGTCCGCTTTTTTCGTCACACCCAAAGACACCGATCATATCGTCCGCGACGCCGCCAAACTCGTCGCTTTTTCAGTAAATCTCGCTCTCCACAACGACATGACCACCGCCGAAATCGAAGAATTCCTAAGCTGAGAACGAGGGGAACGCAGGGATACGCAGGGATACGCGCTTTCTTTTTAAAAAGAAAGCTGCAAAGAAAACGGCAGTCCTTAATTTAGAAAAGAATTGTGGGATATTCTGTGCCGCCAGCTTATACCGTTCGCAGTCGAACAGCAGGACTGCGAACTCAGAGATATAAACGGGTGCGTGAGCAAGCTATGGAAACCAAGAATAAAGGGTAATAAAAAAAGATAACTCTGTGCGTTAGATTAAACTTTGCACGGAGTTTTTTGCTAAACATAAAAGTAACATTTGTAAAAGTCATCTCGCGCAAGCGAGCTGGGCGAAAAAGCGTGTCCTGCTGACTGCGAAATAACTTGAGAAAATTACTTTTTTTGCACACAAAATAAAGTTTACGCAGACCGTAACGTGATATGGCATAAGAGTTAAAGCTGAGATAAACAATTTTACTTAGATACCAACCCCATCGAGCAGTGCGCAGCATCTGCGAGCGATTTCGCGGCAAAGTTTCGTGGACAATGCGGAACAAGGATTTTTGAAATTTCGGAGGCGAAAATAAGTTTTATCAGGCGAAATCCTCCACGTAGCCACGCTTTCGCGGCGGCGTCTGAGCGGCGAAAATCTTTTGTTTACACTCTTTAGAGCGCGACTTTTTCGATTCCGAAAAGTCGGTGTATAAAACTGCAAGTGGAAGTGGATAATCCGTTTCCGCCCAAGACAGGCAAAAAAATAACCGTTTCCCCTGTGTTGACGTAAGCAAAAAAATGTGCTATTATAAAATGTAATAAACTTTATAAAAATAACAGCTGCAAAAAAGTCTCTTTCGGAGGAAAGGTATGTACGGTTTTTTAAGAGTTGCGTGTGCCGTGCCGGACGCGTATGTTTCGGACGTGGAAAAAAATACGGCTCAGATAACGGAATATTTGAAAAAAGCGGCGGAAAATAAGGCTGATCTTGCCGTTTTTCCCGAACTTTGTCTTACGGGCTATACCTGCGCGGATCTGTTTTTCAGACCGTCGCTCGTAAACGCGGCATATGACGGACTTGCAAAGATTGCAAAGGCAACGGAAAATATCAATACCGTCTGCCTCGTCGGACTTCCCGTGCGCGTTGACGAACAGCTCTATAACTGCGCCGCCGTCGTTTCTCAGGGCAAAATCCGCGCACTCGTGCCGAAAACATATATTCCTACTTATAACGAATTTTATGAAAAACGCTGGTTTTCCTCATCATTCGATCTTCCCGATAACGGCGGAAAGACGGTATATGTAAACATAAACGGCGCAAACGTCCCCGTCGGAACGGGATTCGTGTTCGATATGGGACAAAACGTAAAATTCGGCGTTGAGATATGCGAAGATCTCTGGGCGCCGGTTCCGCCGTCGTCGGCTCTTGCACTTTCGGGCGCGCTTCTTATCGCAAACCTCTCGGCGAGCAACGAAACCATAGCAAAGCGTTCGTACCGCCGTTCCATTGTCGCTCATCAGTCGGCGGCGTGCCTCTGCGCGTATGCATACGCAAGTGCCGGAAGGCGCGAATCCACGACAGACCTTATCTTTTCGGGACATTCGGTAATTGCGTCAAACGGAAACGTGCTGTGCGAAAATCAAGACTATATTGACAGCGGATATGTGATATATTCGGATATTGACCTCGACATGTTAAGACACGAGCGTGCAAAGCTCAAAACCTTCAAGGACTGCGCAAAAATCCAGGGCGCATATGCTCACGAAATAATAGCGGCTT
The DNA here is from genome assembly GCA_934446675.1 of uncultured Eubacteriales bacterium. Lineage (GTDB taxonomy): Bacteria > Bacillota > Clostridia > Oscillospirales > CAG-382 > UMGS1387. The sequence continues at coordinate 44,803 of CAKSEL010000003.1, read as the reverse complement.
GCGATTCTCACGAATTTCTTTCCGACGCGTCGTTTGCAAAGGTAAACAAGCTTCCGTTTGTGCCGGACGTAAAGACCGAAAGACGCGAAAGATGCGCGAATATATTCGATATGCAGGTTTACGGACTGCTTAAGCGCCTTGAAATAACACATTCAAAGCCGGTTATCGGCGTTTCGGGAGGACTTGATTCCACGCTCGCGCTGCTTGTATGCGCAATGGCTGTAAAAAAAGCCGGCAAACCGGCAAGCGACGTTGTTGGCGTTACAATGCCCTGCTTCGGCACGACGGACAGAACCTACGACAACTCGGTAAAGCTCATGAAAGCGCTCGGCGTCACGCTTAAAGTCATACCCATAAAGGACGCCGTAAGACAGCACTTTTCGGACATCGGGCACGACGAGAGCGTACACGATCTGACATATGAAAACTCACAGGCACGCGAGAGAACACAGGTGCTTATGGACGTTGCGGGAGAGGTCGGCGGACTTGTTGTCGGCACGGGAGATCTGAGCGAGCTTGCGCTGGGCTGGTGCACCTACAATGCAGATCACATGAGCATGTACGGCGTAAACGCGAGCATACCCAAGACGCTTATACGCTGGCTCATAGACAGTGTATGCGAAAACAATCTTTTCCCCGAAGCCACCGAAGTGCTGCGCGACGTAATGGACACGCCGATAAGCCCCGAACTTTTGCCGCCGGACGAAAACGGCAAGATCGCGCAGAAAACCGAGGACGTTGTCGGGCCGTATGCACTGCATGACTTTTTCTTATATTATACCGTAAGGTTCGGCATGGACAAGGACAAGATACTTTTCCTTGCAAAAAAGGCTTTTGAAAAAGATTTTGACGAACAGACCGTGATAAAATGGCTTGACGTATTTATGCGAAGGTTCAGAACGCAGCAGTTCAAGCGCAGCTGTCTGCCGGACGGAGTAAAGGTCGGAAGCATATGTCTTTCTCCGCGAGGCGACTGGAGAATGCCGTCCGACGCGGACGCGATAATCTGACGGGCACGCGGAAAACTTACTTTTTGAGGTGATATTTTGAAGCCGAGAATACTTGTTGTCGGAAATACCTATATAGATTTTGTGTGCAGAGCCGAAACCATGCCCGAACGCGGACAGGTGCTTATATCGGAACTCGGCTACGCGTTTGTGACGTCGGGCGGCGGCGCGTTTGAGGCTGTCGGGGCGTCAAGACAGGGCGCGGACGTTGTTTTATGCACGAAACTCGGAAACGACGCGTATGCCTCGCAGCTTAAAAAGAAGTTTGCGGCAGAAAACGTCGATACGCGCTTTGTGGGCGTACACAAGTCGTCGCAGACGGGACTTTGCGTGACGGTCTGCGAAAATACCGGGCGCGACAGGGTGATAATATATCCCGGCGCAAATGCGGCGCTTACTCCCGGAGAGATTGACGACGCTTTTTCGTGCTATCCCGACGCACTTCTCATAAGCTGCGACGTAAAAACCGACAATGTACTCGCCGCGGCGGAATTTGCAAAGCGCGACGGCGTAAAGCTGTTTCTCGATCTCTGCGGTGCCGACAATGCCTTTCCCTTGGAAAGAATTGCAAAGGCGCATACGCTTATACTTGATGAAAAGTCGGTATATTCGCTCTGCGGTATGTATACAAATGATGTGAACGGCTGTCTCGGCGCGTGTATTTCGCTTTCCTCAAAGCTTGATGTTAAATTCTGCGTTATAAATCTCGAAAACCGCGGCAGCTTTGTGTATGACGGTACTTATTCGCGTATTATTGATCCCGTTGAAGTTCAAATCGTTGACCGCGCCGCGTCTCATGAGGCTTTCTGCTCATCTCTCTGCGCCGATTTTCTCCAAAACGGCGGTGATATCTACAAGGCTTGCTCTCATGCAAACTCCTCTTTCGCTTTTTCTGCCTCCAAACTCGGCGGACTCTCCTCTTTGCCGAAATAAGAAGTACGAAGGGGTACGGGAATACGCGCTTTTCTGAAGAAAAGCTGCAAAAGACTTTCATAGCCCTTAAATAAGAACAGAATTGTGGGATACTCTCTGCCGCCAGCTTGTGCCGTCAGCCACCAAAAGGCAGGCGGCTGACTCAAATCTGAACAAGTGCCAAAGTAAACTATGGAAATTGTGTACTATTGGTTGCTTTGGAAAGTGAAACACCTTTGCACCAACGAAACAAAAAACTAACATTTGTAAAAGTCATCTTGCCGTAGGCAAGCTGGTCGGAAAAGTGTGTCCTGTTGACTGCATGACTATATAGAAAATAACACTTGTGCCGAAAATGTTCGACTTCGTACAGAACCCCATATCCGCGCGCCAGTCGCGCGGCGATTTTGCCGTAAGTTACATGGACGTACCGTAGTAGCAAGGCGGTCACTTTGGGTAAAGGTTTTGGAAGGGAAGAATGTTATATTCAGGGCAAAATCCTCCCGTCGGGGGATTGTCAAGGGGCGAGTAGTCCCTTGAACGGCTTTTCGACCGCTTTTCTCCGTAGAAAAGCGTCAGTATAAAGTTGCACTTTGAAGAAAATTTCCCGTTTTCACCAAAAATAAAGCATAATCTCCTCAACATAAAACTATTTTCATTTTGCTGTTGAAATTATCCTTTCCGTGTGTTATAATCTTAGCGGAAAAATGTGTAAATCCACATAACAGCGAAGGAGTGTAACCAAAAATGCCAAAGTATAAGAAGGTAGTGCTTAAACTTTCGGGTGAAGCGCTCATGAAAGACGGTTCAAAGGGAATAATAGATTTTGACTTTGTGGATACCGTTGCAAAACAGGTAAAAAAATGCACCGAAGAGGGCGTTTCGTTCGGTATAGTTATCGGCGGAGGCAATATCTGGCGCGGTGCCGGTAAAAAAATCAACCGCACAAGAGCCGACCATATGGGAATGCTTGCAACAGTCATAAATTCCCTTGCGGTTCAGTCCGTATTTGAAGAAAACGGAATTGAAACAAGAACCATGACCGCTCTCCAGATGAATCAGATAGCAGAGCCGTATATCAGAAATAAAGCCGTTTCGCATATGCAGAAAGGCAGAGTAGTAATAATTGCCTGCGGTTCGGGCAACCCGTATTTCTCAACCGATACGGCGGCTGTGCTCAGAGCTGCGGAACTCGGCGCGGAAATAGTGCTCTTTGCAAAGAATATCGACGGTGTTTATACCGCCGATCCCAAACTCGATCCCAACGCAAAGAAACTTGATAATATCACATATGACGAAATTATCCATAATGACCTTGCCGTTATAGACAGCACAGCAAGCGCGTTCGGACGCGACAATCATCTTCCGCTGCTGCTGTTCGGACTTAACGATCCGGAAAACATCTGCCGCGCGGTAAACGGCGAAAAAATCGGCACAATGGTTTCACTTTAATTAAAAATATTATTTATATACGGAGGAACATATAATGAAAATCGATACAAAGCCCTATGAGGAAAAAATGAAAAAATCCCTTGCCGGACTTGAAAACGAATTCGGCTCTGTAAGCGCCGGACGTGCAAGCGCAGCAGTCCTTGACAGAGTTCTCGTTGAATACTGCGGCAGCAATATGCCCGTAAACCAGGTTGCAGGCGTTAAAATGCCCGATCCGAGAACGCTCGTTATCTCGCCTTGGGATTCAAGCATACTCAAGAATATCGAAAAGGCAATACTTGCGTCGGATATAGGCATTACTCCCCAGAACGACGGTAAGGTTATACGTCTTGTATTCCCGCAGCCGACCGAAGAAAGAAGAAAAGAACTTGCAAAGAAAGTCGAGAAATTCGGCGAAGAGTGCAAGGTTGCTGTAAGAAACGTCCGCCGCGAAGCTAACGACAAGTGCAAGGACATGAAGAAGAACGGCGAGATGACCGAGGACGAACAGAAGGCTTCGGAAAAACTGGTTCAGGATCTTACCGACAAATATGCAAAGCTCGTTGACGCCGCTGTCGAAAACAAAAAGAAGGAAATAATGACAGTTTGATCTGTCGGAAATGACTTTATGAAACAGAGAATAATAACGGGTGCAGCACTCGCCGCTGCAATGGGATTTGTATTTGCGCTTTCCGGCACGTGGGTATATGCGGCGTTTGCAACGCTGCTGTCGCTTATCGGAGTATGGGAAATGCTCGGCTGCGTCGGCGAACGGGGAAACCTTGTACTGTCGGTTCCGGCTCTTGCGGTATCCGTCGCGGCTCCTCTGCTTATGTACTTTTTCAGGTACGGAGTTATAACAACGCTTACGGTGCTGTTTCTGTTCTTTATGCTGTTTGTTTCGGTATTTACGGGCGAACGCGTTAAAACACAGTCGGTCTGCGTTGTATTTACAACGACGGTATATGTATTTACCTGCTTTTCGTCGCTGTTAAAGCTCAGATATATAACGCTCGACAACGGAGAGAACGTCGGAAAATACGTATTTGTGCTTGTATTTATCGCAGCATGGATCACTGACACATTTGCGTACTTTACGGGTGTATTTTTCGGAAAGCACAAGCTTATACCGAAAGTAAGTCCCAAAAAGACGGTTGAAGGCTCAGTCGGCGGAATGATATTCTGCGTTATAGCTTTTGAAATTTACGGAATTATTCTTTCAAAAATCACCGGATTTACCCCGAACTATCCCGGACTTGCGGTTGTTGGACTTGCGTTATCTGTCGTATCGCAGTTGGGAGATCTGCTTGCGTCGGCAATAAAGCGCAGCTACGGCGTAAAAGACTACGGGGTTATATTCCCCGGTCACGGCGGTGTGCTTGACAGGTTTGACAGTGTAATGGCAGTTGCTCCGTTACTACTTATGCTTACCGAGGACTCGCACTTTTTATACGTTTTATTCAGGTGAGTTTTGTTTGGGTGATGAGTGGTGATTATTTGGGCGAGTAACGATAATTTACTGCCATGTGCAGCCCTATACACCCACTTTTCGGAATCGAAAGAGTCCCCTGCGAGGATAAATGGGGCAAAAGATTTTCGCCGCTCAAACGCCGCAGCGAAAGCGTGGCTACGGGAGGATTTCACTCTAAAGAGCGTAAATGCCCTAAACATGGACTTCACACCTCAATTACCTTTACAAGCGTGACCGCCTTGCTACTACGGTACGTCCGTGTAACTTACGGCAAAATCGCCGCGCGACAGGCGCGCGGATATGGGGTTTTGTACAAAGTAAAGCCATTTTGGTAAAAATGTTACTTTTCATATACTCAAACACTCAACAGGACATACTTTTACGACCAGCTCGCTTGCGCGAGATGACTACGGCTGAATGTTACTTTTATGTTTGGTTGGCTTAATTAGTGCAATTTGGCTTTAATTTAATACAAAAATATACTCTGTGCATGGTGTTTATGCTTTGCACAGAGTTTTTCTATACATAAAAGTAGAATTTGAAACCAAGTTTCTTGCCGATAGGCAAGCTGGGCGCAAAAGTGAGTCCTGTTGACTGCATAATAACGCATAAAAATTGTACTTTTCGCACCCAAAATAAAATTTACGCAGACCGCAACGTGACATGGTAAAAAAGTTAAGCTGTGTTATCCAAAACTATAATTTAGATACCAGCCCCATCGAGCAGTGCGGAGCATCTGCGAGCGAAGATAGAGAATTTCGAAGGTGCGGAAAAGTCTTAACGACGATAGTCTGATGTGTGGAGAGGAAGCCGCGCTTTCGCCGCGGCGTCTGAGCGGCGAAAATCTTTTGCCTCTTTTTCGATTCCGAAAAGAGGGTGAATAGGGGTGCACATGGCAGTGAATTATCCTTTTCCGCCCAAAATATGCACCGCTCTCGCCTCAGAAAATGTTATATGTAAATAATATTAAAATTTTCTTTTGTTTTTCCCCGAACCGCACAATACCGTGATATAATTAAAAATAATATTGTTTTTTCGCGGCGGAATTGCCGCATGGTGCAAAATCGGAGAAAAAGAAAATGTCAAATTATATAGAAAAAGTAGAAAACCTTATGCTTCCGGCAATACCGTTGAGATGCCTTGTGCTGTTTCCCGGTATTCCGACAAGCTTTGAAATAAGCAGTAAGCGCTCTGTCGCGGCAATGAAAGCTGCGTCGTCGCTGTACGGCGGAAAAGTGTTCCTGTCGGCAGTCAAAAACGCGGAACAGCAGTCCGTTAAACCCGAAATGTATAAAACCGGCGTCGTAGCTAAAGTCAAACAGTCGCTGAAACTCCCCGACGGTAATTACAGAATACTTGTCGAGGCTTTCGACAGAGCGGATATTATGAGTATCGTTTCGGACGATGAATATACCGTCGTAAACGTGCTTACACAGAAAATATCCATTTCCGACCTTTCAAGCGTAAAGGTCGAGGCGCTCGTCAAAGAGGCACGCGATGAATTTCAGGAATATATAAAGCATATGCCTAAGATCTCGACAGAGGTCGTCGTAAGCGTGCAGGCAATAAACGATCCCGGCGTGCTTGCGGATTTTATCGCGGCAAACGTGCTGTACCGCTATGAGGATAAACAGGCGGTTCTTGAAGAATTCGATCCGTGCAGACGCCTTGAAAAACTTATCTCGATTCTCGAAAGAGAAAAGGACGTTATGTCCATGCAGAAAGAGCTGCGCGATAAGGTAAAGGCTCAGCTTGAGGATAATCAGAGAGAATATTTCCTGCGCGAACAGCTTAAAATAGTCAAAAACGAACTCGGTCTTGACGAAGAAGCAGAGGACGAGGACGGATATTTCGCAAAGATCGCAGATTCAAAGTTCGACGACGAAACTAAGGAAAAGCTTAATAAAGAGGCTGTAAAGCTTACAAAAATGGCATTCGGCTCGTCGGAAAGCACCGTTATACGCAATTATCTCGATACCGTGCTCGAACTTCCCGTCGGCACAAAGACAAAAGATTGCTATAACGTTGAAAAGGCGAGAAAAGTGCTTGATGACGACCATAACGGCATGGAAAAGGTAAAGCAGAGAATAATCGAGTATATAGCCGTAAAACAGCTCAACCCCGAACTTTCGGGACAGATAATCTGCCTTGTCGGACCTCCCGGCGTAGGTAAATCGTCCATTGCAAAATCCATTGCAAGAGCCGTAAACAGAAAATTCGTGCGTATATCTCTTGGCGGTATAAGAGACGAGGCTGATATACGCGGTCACAGAAAGACGTACATAGGCGCAATGCCGGGACGTATCGCCGAAGCCGTAACGCGCGCAGGCACTATGAATCCCGTCGTGCTGCTTGACGAAATAGATAAGCTTACAAGAGATTCCCACGGAGATCCGGCGTCGGCGCTGCTTGAAGTGCTGGATTCGGACCAGAATAAGACCTTCAGAGATCATTTTCTCGAAATACCTCTTGACGTTTCGGACTGCATTTTCATAGCTACCGCAAACGACGCGCAAACCATACCCGACGCGCTTTACGACAGAATGGAGGTAATAGAACTTCCGTCCTATACCCGAAACGAAAAGGCGGCGATACTCCGCGACCATCTGCTGCCCAAACAGTTAAAGCGCCACGGACTCTCAAAGCGCAACGTAAAACTTGAGGATTCCGCCGTTTTCGAGCTTATAGATTACTATACAAAGGAAGCCGGCGTGCGTAATCTCGAAAGACAGACCGCATCGCTTATACGAAAGATCGCCGTAAAGATAGCAGAGGGCGAAAAAAAGAGCTTTAAGATCGACGCAGCCGCGGTAAATGCGCTTCTGGGCGCAAGAAAATGCAAGCCCGACGCAATGCTTGACGAAAATACCGTCGGCGTGGTAAACGGACTTGCATGGACGTCCGTCGGAGGAGAAATGCTCCAGGTAGAGGCGGTTTCAATGCCGGGTACGGGCAAATTCGAGCTTACCGGCAAACTCGGCGACGTAATGAAAGAATCGGCTCATGCGGCGTACAGCTATATAAGAAAACACGCGGCGGAACTCGGTGTAAAAGAGCCGGAATTTTATAAAAAGCTTGACGTTCACGTACATGTTCCCGAAGGCGCAGTGCCTAAAGACGGTCCGTCCGCAGGCGTTACAATGATAAGCGCAATGGTATCCGAGCTTTGTGCAATACCCGCAAGGCGCGACGTTGCAATGACAGGCGAGATAACGCTTACCGGCAGGGTTCTCCCGATAGGCGGACTTCGCGAAAAGACCATGGCGGCATATAAATACGGCATGAACACGGTTATAATTCCTTATGATAACATAAGCGACCTTGAAGAAGTCGATCCGCTTGTAAAGGAAAGAATAACCTTTGTTCCGGTAAAGAAAGTGTCGGAGGTGCTTGACGTCATTCTCGACAGGGCGCCGGAAAATAAAAGCGGTGACGATTTTGACGGATATAATATCCCCGAAAACGGTGCGGACGGCGCATCTGCCGTATCTGCCGGGATTTCCGCAGTCTGAGAGGAACGTATATGAAACTCAATCTCAACAATGCAAATCTTATACTCACCGCGGGACTGCCGTCCCAGCTTCCGGGTATAATGCGCGACGAAATTCCGCAGATAGCAATGTGCGGACGCTCGAATGTGGGCAAATCGTCGCTTATAAATAGGCTTCTCAGACGCAAAAAGCTTGCGCGCGTAAGCTCCGAGCCGGGAAAGACGATAACCGTCAACTGCTACGACGTCGATTCTTCGCTGTATCTTGTGGATCTTCCGGGATACGGATATGCACGGCGTTCTTTTTCGGAGCGCGAAAAGTGGAAAGGGCTTATTGACAAGTATTTTTCCACACCCGGAAGACGGCTGTACTTACAGCTTGTGGATCTGAAGGTCGGACTTACCAAGGACGACGAGGCTATGGTGGAATACTTAATGTCCTGCGGACTTCCGTTTGCCGTCGTTGCGACAAAGGCGGACAAGCTCAACAAGACAAACAGGGCGGCGTGCCTTGAAAAGGTGAGAAACCACAGACTCATTCCCGACGACGCGGAGGTAATTGCATTTTCGTCGCAGACCGGCGAAGGCGCGGACGAAGTCTGGCGTATAATAAGCGAATTTATCGGCGGCGAGGAACAGACCGAACCGTCTGAGGAAAATCAGTAATATAAACAAACAACGGCATATCCGGCAATATCAAGGGAAAAGAAAACAATGAAAACTGTACTTCTGCATGACAATTATTCCATTAACAAGGACGGACATTTTACGATAGGCGGCTGCGACACGGCAGAGCTCGCAAAGGAATACGGAACTCCGCTGTACGTGCTCGATGAGCAAAAGGTGCGTGAAATGTGCCGCAAATACACCGACGGCGCTAAGAAATATTTTAAAAGCGCAAAAATTCTTTACGCAAGCAAAGCTTTGTCCTTTAAGGGCGCGTACAGAATAGCCGACAGCGAGGGCTTATGTGCCGACACCGTTTCGTCGGGCGAGATATTTACTGCGTTAAGCGCCGGATTTCCTGCGGAAAAGATATATTTTCACGGCAACAACAAAACTCCCTTTGACGTTGAATATGCGATAAAGAACGGCGTCGGCTGTTTTGTTGCGGACAACGTAAAAGAGCTTGAAATAATACAAGAGACCGCGCAAAGGCTCGGCAAAGGCAAAATAAAGGTACTTTTAAGAATTACTCCCGGAATAGATCCGCACACCCATGTAAAAATTGCGACGGGAAACGTCGATTCAAAGTTCGGCGAATCGGTTGAAACGGGGCAGGCACTTGAATTTGTAAAGGCGGCGCTTGAAAAAACTCACATAGAGCTTTTGGGCTATCACTGCCATGTGGGTTCGCAGAGTTTTGATCCGAAACCTTTTCTCGACGCTGCGGACATTATGTTTAAATTCATATCCGACGTCAAAAAAGAAACGGGATTTGAGGCGTCCGTACTCAATCTCGGCGGAGGATTCGGCGTAAGATACGTACCTGAGCAGAAAAATCTCGACGTTGACTATATGCTTTGCCATATCGGCGAAAATGTAAAGAAAAACTGTCGCAAATACGGACTTTGCGAGCCGGAAATGCTCTTTGAGCCGGGACGTTCGCTTGTTGCGGCTGCCGGAATTACGCTTTACACCATCGGAAACATCAAAACCATTCCGGGTTACAAGAGTTACATCTCTATCGACGGCGGCATGGCTGACAATCCGAGATACGCGCTTTACGAAGCACCGTATTATTGTCTTATAGCAAACAAAGCCGACAAGGATATGGATTTCAAAGCCGACATTGCCGGACGCTGCTGCGAAAGCGGCGACATAATCCAGCCGGGAGTGACAATTCAGCACTGCTCCTACGGCGACATTCTTGCCGTCTGCGTCACCGGCGCGTACAACTACTCAATGTCATCAAACTACAACCGTCTTGAAAAGCCCGCGCTTGTTATTGTTTCAAAGGACGGTGCAAGGCTCGGCATAAAGCGCGAAACTCTTGAAGATTTGATTCGCAATGACCTTTGATTCCCCCTACTTTCTTGTAAGAAAGTAGGCAAAGAACTTTTACTAGCTTCGCGGATAAACATTGCAATATATTGCCCCAAACGAAGAGCTTGCAGTAAAGCAAAGCGAAAAATTTACCGGCTGCGCGCACAAAAAGTGCAGCCGGATACAAAAAGCGAAAAATTTAAATTTATATACAAACAGTAAAGGAATGACGAAAGTGAAAAACACAGAAAAGTCAATGGAAAAAATCGTAGCGTTCTGTAAAAACAGAGGCTTCGTATTCGCAGGCAGCGAAATCTACGGCGGTCTTGCCAACACATGGGACTACGGCCCTCTCGGCGTTGAGATGAAGAACAACGTCAAAAAAGCATGGTGGAGAAAGTTCGTTCAGGAGAACCCTTACAACGTCGGACTTGACGCCGCAATACTTATGAATCCTCAGACATGGGTGGCTTCGGGACATCTCGGCGGATTTTCCGATCCTCTTATGGACTGCCGCGAGTGCCACGAGAGATTCCGTGCCGACAAGATAATAGAGGACTGGTGCGCCGAGAACGATTACAAGCTTGAAACAAGCGCCGACGCAATGAGCCAGGAGGACATGAAGAAGTTTATCGACGACCACAACATTCCCTGTCCCACCTGCGGCAAGCACAACTTTACCGACATACGCCAGTTCAACCTTATGTTCAAAACTTTCCAGGGCGTAACCGAGGACGCAAAGAACACCGTTTATCTCCGTCCCGAAACCGCACAGGGTATTTTCGTAAACTTTGCCAACGTTCAGAGAACCACGAGAAAGAAAGTTCCGTTCGGTATCGCTCAGATAGGCAAGTCGTTCAGAAACGAGATAACTCCCGGCAACTTTATCTTCCGTGTAAGAGAGTTTGAGCAGATGGAGCTTGAATTCTTCTGCAAGCCCGATACAGACCTCGAATGGTTCAGCTATTGGAGAGAATACTGCAAGAACTTCCTTCTCAGCCTCGGCATGAAAGAGGAAAACCTCAGACTGCGCGACCATGAGCCCGAAGAGCTTTCGTTCTATTCCAAGGCAACCACAGACTTTGAATTTCTGTTCCCGTTCGGCTGGGGCGAGCTTTGGGGAATTGCCGACAGAACCGACTACGACCTCAATCAGCACATCAAGACCTCGAACAAGGATCTTTCGTATTTCGATCCCGAAACCAACGAGAGATACGTTCCGTATGTTGTCGAGCCGTCTCTCGGCGTAGAAAGATGCTTCCTCAGCTTCCTCTGCGACGCATATGACGAAGAAGAGCTTGAAGGCGGAGATGTCAGAACCGTACTCCGTCTGCATCCGGCGCTTGCGCCTATGAAGGCTGCCGTACTTCCTCTTTCAAAGAAGCTTTCCGCAAAGGCAACCGAGCTTTACAACGAGCTTTCCAAGTCCTTTATGGTTGACTTTGACGACGCAGGCTCTATCGGCAAGCGTTACCGCAGAGAGGACGAGATCGGAACTCCGTTCTGCATTACCTACGACTTTGATACCGAAACCGACGGCTGCGTAACGGTAAGAGAGCGCGACTCCATGCAGCAGGTAAGAATTAAGCTTGAGGACGTCAAGAGCTACATCGAGGAAAAACTCGTATTCTGATTTTGACAAAAAGCTTATAAACGCATAAAAATATCCCGGCGCACCTGTAAAAAGGCTCTGCGTCGGGTTTGTTTTTTATATACGTATTTTAAATGCTGCTTTTTATCCAATCCGCGAGAAATTCAAGCTGTTCTTTCGTATGAAACCAGTGTTCTCCGTCTTTCATGACGGTAAGCGGCGCGTTATGCGATCTTGCAAATTCCGTCACGGTGTCAAGGCTTGTAAGGTTATCCTTTTCGCCGTAGAGAATTTTTGTCGGAATATTCCACAAAAGCGGATTTTGTCTTACATAGCAGAGATATTTCCATGAGAGCGTTTCGCCGAAGTCTGTCGGTATCTCGCCTTTGCTTTTAAGTTGTTCTTCCGTGACGTTTGCCCACGTCATCATGTCGCATATCAGCTTTTCCATGTTGACTATCGGCGAAATAAACAGCGCTTTTGATATTTTCTTTTCATCTGCAAGAGCGTTCATTGAAAAAAACGCGCCTATGCTGTTTGCAATGAGCGTGACGTCGTTATAATCTTTGCAGATTTCTTCAAACAGCGGCGGAAATTCTGTTTTCGCGTCCCATGGCGTATCCGAAACGTAATCAAGTCCGAAAACGCCGTATCCATTGCACAGATTCCTGTAAAATTCCGATTCTTCTGCGTTTCCGCCCTTGCCGTGTACATAGATGACTGCTTTTTTCATAGATTTTCTTCCAGAAACTGCGGCAGATTGTCGGTGTGGACATTGCACACGCCCTCAAGCGACTTTGCGGCGTCGTTTACGCTTACGGCAAGCTTTGCTTTTTTCATCATATCCTCGTCGTTTGCGCCGTCGCCGAAACAAGCCGTGTCGTACTTTGAAAGATACAGGCGCATCTGAAGATCCGACACCGCAAGTCCTTTTGAAGCAATCGCGCTCACATATTCGCACCAGCCGTTTGCGTTGTAGCATACGCGCACCGATTTCGGCGCATAAAGCAGCGGCTTCGGCGTAAAGTCGGGAGAATATACCGATACTTTAAGCACAGACTCCTGTATGTCGTAAAGCGTGGACGCGGTCTTTATCTCGTCCGAATGAACTCCGCTTTTGTATTCGGGCACACGTTCCGCGTCTCCCGAAAGCACATAACAGCAGTCCGGGACCGACACCGATATAACGCAGTTTTTGTATTCGTCCGCGCGCGTTATTTTGAGTACGTCGGAGGATGAAAGTATACGTGTATACAAATTCTTTCCGCCAAAGAACATTGCAGCTCCTTCGGTGCAGATAAGATACGCGCCGTCTGCAAGATCGCCGAGTATTGCGAGCTGGCTTTTGTATGCCCGTCCCGACGCAAAGGCAAGCTGTATACCTTTGCTTTTCAGCGAGTAAAGTTTTTCTGCAAGGCTGCTTTCAATTTTATGTTCTCCGTGAGAAAGAACCGTGCCGTCTATGTCAAATACAGCAAGTTTTATCATTGATTTTTGTTTCACTCCGTATCGTTTGGTATAAAAAACATTTTTCTGCCGCGAAAAGCGCAGAGCCTGCCGATATTCTTGCTTTTCAGATACTTCTGAGCCTCGCTTATGCCTATTCCGACGTCGCTGCAGTCATGCGTGTCCGAACCGAGAGTAAACAGCCTTCCGCCGAGCGAGATATATCTGTCAATAAGCTCATATTCCGGCACGGGCGCGTTGTATCCGCTCTCGAAAAACGACTTGCAGTTTATTTCAAGCGCCTTGCCGCGTTCTATAAGCGCGCCGAAGATCCTGTCGTAGTCTTTATAATAATCCGAAAGCTTTATCGCGTTTCTGCGTCCGGATCTTCTGAAATATCTTAAAGGGTACGACGCGTGCGCAAGAGAATCAAAGTCGCAGTTTTCGGCAATATCGCACAGTTCCGAAAGATAGTCCGAGAACTTGTTTCTCAGTTCGCCGTCGGTATATTCCGAAAAATCCATGCGGTAAAAATCCGTATCGTCGGAGAGAACGTGCAGCGAGCCGAGAACAAAGTCGAAATTTTGCGCGGACAGTATTTGCGCCGCCTCTTTTATATATATATGCGCGTGCGCAAGCTCGACGCCGAAAAGCACCTCCGGGCATGAACCGAACTTGTTTTTTGCCTCATTGCACTGTCTTTCGGACTCGTAAAGGTCGGCGTTTATCTTGCCGTCGTCACCCGTTATTATGTCGCGGTGCTCTGTAAAGGCAAGATATTTAATACCGGCTTTTTGCGCGTTTTTGCAGTATGTCAAAACGCAGTTGTCCTCTCTTTGGTCGGCGTCGGAGGAAAGGCGCGTGTGTATATGCATATCGCAGATCGGCATAACGTTTTTTACCTCTGTATAAAAATTGTATCTGAAAAAATATTACTTGCTTTCGTAAAGCGCGCGGACGGAGTCTGCATATTCTTTAAACTGAGCAACCGCGCTTTCGGGCGACACAAGCCTTACCTTTTCGCCGAACGAAAACAGCCAGCCGTAGAAATGCGGGCTTACGATAACGTCTGCGCTTATGTAGAATTTTCCTTTGTTTTCGCTTTCGCGTATCATTATGTCTTTGCCGAAACGGTCTATGACGGCGTTTGTAAGGCTGTTGTCAAATTCCATGCCTATTCGCTGTTCCGTGCCGCCGAACATAGAAAAGACTTTGCCGGAATAGCTTTCTATATCGGTCTTTTCAAACTCATCGCGTCCGAGCCTGCGTTCTCCCGTCGGCTTTATCGAAACCATGCGGTCAACGCGGTAGTGGCGTATCATGCGCGATTCGTGGTCGTAGGCAATAAGATAGTAGTTTTCGTCGTCCCATGTAAGCGCGAACGGGCTTACGGTGTAGAATTTTCCGTCGTGCCGCAGTACGCGCTCAAATTTCAGATCGTAGTCGAAATATTGAAATTTTATGCTACTGTCCGAGTTTATCGCAGCGTGCAGCGCGTCAACGCTGTAATATATACTCTCGTTCATGTTCTTTATTCTGCGGCTTATGAGTACCTGGCGCGAAAGCTCCGCACCCTGACTTCTGCTGCAAAGCCCTTCGAGCTTTTTGATAAGCTGCGCGGATTTTTTTCGCGTTATGAACTTTGATCCCTGCACCGCGTCAACAAGCAGTTTAAGCTCGGAAAGCTCAAATTCGCGGCTTGCGACGTAATATCCCGTTTTGCGCTCGCTTTTGTCAAGCAGAATGTCGTCGCCGAATGCGCGGAGTTGTTCTATATCGTCGTAAAGGCTTTTTCTTTCGGCGCTTACTCCGCACGCTTCAAGATAGTTTACCATGTCGTTTACCGATACTTTATGATTTTCGTCGGTATTTTCGTAAAGATACCTTCTCAGAATAAGCAGTTTCTGTTTCTGATTGGGCATTTTCGGCATACTTCGCGCCTCCTTTTGCAAAAAGCCTTATTCAAAGTATATTTTACCACATATAAAAGCATTTTGCAAGTGCCGATCAATGTACACCTGTATACAAAAACCTCCGGCAGTCCGAATTTGTACGGAAAGACGCCGGAGGACGGTTTATTTCTTGCAGAATTTCAGAGAGAGAACAGAAACATTGCACAGTACGGTTTAAAGTCAAATTCATAGCCAAAAATGCCGGAATTTCTGAACTCGCCGTGCTTGGGCGCGTCGGTTGCAGGAAGTGTGATAATGAGTGAAACGCCGCCGAATTCGGGATCTTTTGAAAGCTCGGTTTCCCAGCCGAGAAGGCCCGAAACCTCCGAAAGAAAGTTTACAAACGTGCCGTAGTCGGGTTCCGCGCTTCTCTGCGCCGACAGAATAATGCGCACCTTGCCGTCAGTGCTCTTGACGTGAAGTTTAAGCCTTGCGTTTTCCGACTGATTGTAAATATAGTACACGCACGCCGATATAAAGCGCGTAAAAATTCCGGGGTTTATGCTTGCATACGCGCTGTTTCCCACGCAGACGAATTCTGCCGAGCTTGGCTTGATGTAGCCGCCCTTTTTGAGAAAGTCAATGTAGGCTTTTATAAATTCCGCCATATCCGTGACAATTCCGCCGGGGTTGCTGCGCGCGTCGTTATACAGACGGTTGTATTCCTCAAGCTTTTTCGCACAGAACGTAAAGGCGTCGGTAATTTCCGAAACAAACGGAACATCGTGTTTTTCGGCAAAACTCTTGATGTAGTCGAGAGACATGGAAATGCGTTTCAATTCCGATGCAATATCTCCGTCTATTTTTTCAAATGCGACAAAGATGTACGCCGTAAATATCCCGTTTCCGCAGTATGACACGGCAGCACACGCTTTTTTCCTGAAATGAAGCCTTATGCAGCAGTCGGATCTTGCCTCAAGACAGCGCTTTAAAATGTCCCTGTCCTCGCCGGCAACAAGGTTTATAAGACTGCCGTTGCTGCGGTACGAGCAAAGCTCTTTTGCGTTTTCCGAGCAGTAAAGTATAGAACCGCTGCCGTCGATAAGAAGTCCCGCAAATTCCGGGATAAGCTTTCGGGAATATGCGTAGATCAGTGTATTGTCGGCGTTTCTGTCTCTGTAAGACCGGTTTGATTTTGATGGCATTTTTCCACTACCTCTTCAGCGTATTTTGCGCATTGACGGCGGCGCATTGCTCCGGGAGAGCCTTTAAGGTTCGCCGCCTTTGATGCAAGGAGTATATCTCTTTTGCCGCGGGTTTCGGACAGAAGCATTCGTCCGGTCTTGGTAGATGCGAGAAGAAATGTATAGTCAAGGTCCTCTTTTGCCTGTTGCTTGGTTATGCCGAAGAAACAAAACAATATCATTCGTCTTATTTTAGCATTTGTAAAGCATTTTGTCGAGAGATTTTTCAAAAATTCACCGTATGTTTTAGATTTCAATGCATTTTCAAATATAAGATAGCCTGCGCCGCGCGGAACTTCGGCAATGTTTTCAAGGCGTTCCGGGCTTTGCGCGCATATCGACAGGTGCATTACCGTTTCAAAAAGCGAAAAATCTGTTTCAAACTGTTCTATATCCGCGTCATATGGCATAAAGCCTTTGATTTCATCGGAAATTTCGGAGAGTCCTGCTTTTTTCGCGCCGTCGATTGCGGCTCTTATGTAAGAGCTTGATGCGAAATTGTTGTCCTTGCCGCCTCTCGGCGTTTCGCGTTTTATCGGGACAGGCTTCAGCGGACTTCCGTACAGTATGTTTGCACGGAGATATTCGGCGGCAAGAATGTCGTTTGGATTTGCCAATACCTGCGCCGCGGTTTCCCCAAGTGCCTTTTCGGCTGCAAGTATTCTTGCGCGCGCATAGCTTAAAGTTTTGTCGGATCTCTGTATTTCGGATATGCTTTTATTGAATGACGGAGCTGCAATAAGCCCTGCGATTTCGGTAAGCAGAACTATGTCTGCACATTCCGAGCCGAAAGCGATGCTGTCGCACAGAGCGCTTTTTATAAGCACCGATACCGCGCTGTACGCAAAATCGCGCGCACCCATGCAAGAGTATGGAAACGGCAGCTCAAGCACAATGTCCGCGCCGTTTTTCACGGCGTCGCCGGCACGGAGAAGCTTGTTTCTGCACGCGGGTTCTGCGCGTTGGGTAAAGCCGCCGCTCATAACGCAGACGACGGGTTTTCCGGTCAGATCTTTTACTTTTTCTATCTGGTATGCGTGTCCCGTGTGAAACGGATTGTATTCGCATACTATTCCGCAGCCTCTTGAAATTTCAGTCACTCTTTTAAACCTCTGTTTTGTGATTAATCAGTCCGCGCCGCACAAATCCCTGAATAATTCCGCCAGTCTGAATTTTACTTCGGTCTTATCCTCAATGTTGCCGTCGGGGACAAGCTCGTCTACCTCGTTCTCGGTAAAGCCGAAAGAACGAAACAGCTCCTTACCCTCGTCCGTATCCATGACCGCGCCCGATGTGCATAACGGCGGAAACAGCACGCACCACCAGTTTTTTCCCTTGCCTTCGCCGAGAATTACGCGTACCGAAAAGTAGTCGCCTGCCGGAAATACAAAATCTCCGTATGTCCGCACGGGATATGTTTCAATGCCTGTTTTGAGTTCTGCGCCGTAGTCCATGCCGTTTTCGGACAATGCTTTTCGCGCTGCGGACAGTATTTTTTCGCGGCTGCGTTCGGCTGCTTCTTTAGCCGAGTCAATATCGCGGCAGTCCGCAAAAAGTTCGCTTGTAACGCTCGTTATCCCGTCGCGCACAATGAGCTTTACACGCTGATCGGCGTCGGAGTCCGAGTTTGCGATGACGTGCAGCCGCACTACCTTGTCAAGCACGGTTTTGTCCTGTCCTTTTACGTAAAATGCGCCTGACATGGAGTATAAAAAAACCGTGAAAAAGCAAAGCGCGCAAAGTATGTCGTTTTTGAAGGGCTTAAGCTTTAATGTAATATTCCTCATGTGTCTTTAATCTCCTTTTACGTTTCGGATTATTGACGCACGGAGGAAATTATATGCATATATGTATTATTTTTTTATTTCGCAGACCTGTACAAACTCAGCGTTTTCGCGTTTCAGCTCGGCGTATGCCTCAAATGCGCCGTCATGGTCGGGAAAAAGTCCGAAGACCGCCGAGCCGCTGCCAGACATCATTGACGCGAACGCCCCGTGCTTTTTCATTATGATCTTGAAAAGCTCAATTTCCGGGCATTTGGGTATGCATATTCTTTCAAAGTCGTTTACAAAGATACGCGGATTCTGCAAAAGCTTTCCCGATTCAAGCAGAGAAACCGCCTCAAAGGAATTTTTCTTTTCGCCGCGGTCGGGCAGATATTTTATGGTTCTGTCATACTCGGCGTAAATGCCTTTTGTGGAAATGCTGTCGGACGGCTTTGAAATAACGGCAAAACAGCCGGGCAGACTTTCAGACGGAGTGATTATTTCTCCGCGCCCTGTGCAGAAAGCGCATTTTTCGGGATAAAGGCAGAACGGAACGTCGCTGCCGAGACTTTCGGCAAGCTGCATAAGCTCGTTTTCCGAAAGTATATCTTCGCAAAGCGTATTCATTGCGCGAAGAACAGCCGCAGCGTCGGCACTTCCTCCTCCGAGTCCCGCGCCAGACGGTATATGCTTTTCAAGGCTGATTTTTGCGCCGGGAGTACGGTTTGTCTTTTGCGTAAAAGCGTCAATATATGCGGCCGCCGCCTTGTATGCGAGGTTTTGCTCCTTTTCGCAGAGCTGTACGTCGCATTCAAAATGAATTTTCCCGGACGGGCTGTTAAAAATCTCGACTTCAAGCTCGTCGCAAAGCGGAATTTTGTGCATTACGGTGCGCAGCTCATGAAAACCGCCCTCAAGTATTTTTCCGGTTATTTCAAGCGTGAGATTTATTTTAGCATATGCCTTTATGTTCATTTTTCTCAGTCCTCTTTATTTGAAAAGTCGGATTTTATCATTTCAACCGCAAGACGTGCGCTGAGATTTGCAAGATCTCTGAGTTCGGTGCGCTTGTCTTTCATTTTTTCAAATATTGCGTCATGACCGCAGACGGCGTTTTCGGCAAGGCTTATGAGCTTCTGAAGGTCTATGTCCGACGCGTTTACAAGGCTGTCTATGCCGATATAATTCAGAAATCCGTCGATTTTGGGATCATACTTTATTCCCACGCACGGCACGCACGAAACCAACGCATAGCAAAGCGTGTGCAGTCGCATGCCGACAACGGCGCGCGCCGCCGAGATTATTGCCATGATCTCCGACACCTCCGGGATTCCGGAAACCGTATATGTCTTGCATTTTGCGCGTCTGCCTATGCTCTCGCACAGCGCAAGATCCGACTGCGGCTTCATGGGCAGCAGAACCGTGTTCAGCGCGTGTTTTTCGTACATATAATCGCAAAGCTCCGCAATCTTTTGCTCAAATTCCGCGTCGTTTTTATCCCACGGACGGACAGATACCGCGATATACGAATTTCTTTCGGGCAGCGAATACTTTGCCAATATCTCGTCAGCCTGTTTTTCGTCGGGCGCGTCAAGCAAAAGCGCGGGATCTGCACTTAGGTATACAGGTACACCTTTAATTCCGAGACGGTCAACCTGCGCCTGAGATTCCTTTTCGCGCAGCGTTATTATGTCCGCGACGGAGAGTATTTTTGACGCATATTTAAGGCTTGAATCTTTGAGAGGGCCTATACCGTTTGCATATACAAACACATGAAGTCCCCGTTTTTTTGCCGCCTTGATTACGGAAAGGTAGTACATAAGGCTCTTGAAGCTTGTAGCGTCCTGAATAAGGCTTCCGCCGCCGTTTATGAGCATATGTGAATCCGACAGAGCGTGCGAGACGGCAAACGGATTGAAACGCTTTACCGCGTCTACCCTGTAACGGCGCTTTGTCTGCTCGGGATTTTTGCTGAGGACTGTCAGGCGTATATCGGGCATAAGAGTGCGCAGACTTTTTATAATGCCGTAAAGCAGAGCGTCGTCGCCGCTGTTATTATATCCATAGTAGCCTGAGATAACGGCGTCGGAGTTCTTTTTATCCGATTCATAGCGCAGAATTGAGCTGTAAATTTCGGCATGAGTTCTTGCAAGGCTGTCGTTTGAGAAATTGCCGGTCGCAAGCTCATACAGTGCGTTTCCGTATTTTTCGGCGAGCGCCTTATCGTCGATAAGCGTGCAGAGTTTATCGGCAAAATCGCTGCTGTTCTGACTTTCAAAGGTAAGTCCCGTAACGCCGTTTCTGATAAGGTCGGGAATACCGCCGACAGCCGAGCTTACCGTCGGTTTTTTCATTCTTGCGCCCTCGAGCAGAACATACGGGAAGCTTTCACAGCGTGACGAGAGCGTATTTATATCGACAAAATTCAAAAAGCTGTAAATATCCTTTACAAAGCCTGCGAAGATGAAATTATCCGAAATTCTAAGCTCATTTACTCTTTTTACAAGGTCGTCTCTGCCGTCGCCGTCGCCTGCGATAAGGAAAACGACGTTCTTTCTGCGTTCGAGAACCTTTGCCGCGGCGTCTACAAACACATCATGTCCCTTTACATAGTCATGCCGTCCGATAAGACCGACGTATGTAATATCCGGATTATATTCGATACCGACGCGTTTTGCAAATTCCTCTTTTGCGCAGAAAGGCATGGGCGAAGAATAGTCCATGCCGTTATATACGGTAAACACGCGGTTGGGATTAAATCCGCGCGAAATAAGCATATCCTTGAAATTTGAGGACACGCCTATATGATAATCGAGTTTTTTCAGCGCCAGAGTATTAAGCGTTGTGAACACGATTTTTTTATACAGCGAGTCGAAGTCGAGCAAATAGTCACTATGGACGGTTGAAACGACGGGAATTTTTATTTTACGTTTCAGGTTAGCCGCGATGAAATTAGCCCTTGCGCCGTGTGCGTGGATTATCTGAACACCGTCGTTTTTACAAATTTCGACAATTTTATCTATGACAGACAGATCAAACCGATTTTTCTGTTCAAGCAACATACTCGGCACGTCTATATCCTGAAGTTCATCGAAGAACTGTCCTTTTATAAAGCAGACGATTTTTACGTCGCAGTATTTCGGCAATGCGCGCATGAGTGCAAAGACATGGGTTTTTGCTCCGCCGCTGTCTCCGCCGCTTATCATATGAAGTACTTTCACCGGGGGTGACTCCTTTTATATTCTTTTTTTATTATTTTTGCTTTGCTTGGGTGGAAACGGGTTACTTTTTTCAAAGTGCAGCTTTGTGCTGACGCTTTTCTACGGAGAAAAGTCCTACTGCGAGGATAAACTGTCGAAAAGCCGTTCGCGGCTCAAACGCCGCCGCGAAAGCGTGGCTACGTGGAGGATTTCGCCCTAAACCCATCTTTTCTTGCCTCTATTATCCCTACAGACGTGACCGCACTGCTACTATGGTACGTCCGTGTAACTTACGGCGAAATCGCCGCGCGACAGGCGCGCGGATACGGGGTTTTGTACGAAATCAAACCATTTCGGCACAAGTATTATTCTTTATATAGTCATGCAGTCAACAGGACATACTTTTCCGACCAGCTTGCCTACGGCAAGATGACTTTTTCAAATGTTAGTTAATGTTTCGCCGGTGCAAAGTGGAAATTCTTTTTTATTTCGTTGGTGCGTAATTATTTCACTTTCCAAAGTTACCACTTGTACACAGTTTCCATAGCTTGCTTCGGCACCTGCATATATCTTAGTCCGCAGTCCTGCTGTTTGACTGCGGACGGTACAAGCTGGCGGCACAGAGTATCCCATAGCCCTTTTCTAAATTAAGGGCTGCTGTTTTCTTTGCAGCTTTCTTTTTAAAAAGAAAGCGCGTATCCCTCGTCCTTTTCGTACTCTTATTTTTCCCGTAAGACAGCGAGGCAGAGACCGACGCTTATAAAGAAAGCGAACATAACTCTGGGATAGAACCAGCAATACTCGAACATACCGATAAGAGCGATACCGGTAACGCTGGAGGCGGCGGCGCAGGCATAGTATTTAACATTAATATTTTTAGCGGTAACAGCCTTATGGCAGCAGCGTTTAACGAGAGAAATGAGCATCCAGATATACGCGAAGAAGCTGAGAACGCCGCCCTCAACGAGCATTTCCATAAACTGCATATGAGAATGTCTTGCAACGGCGGTATCGCCGAGAGCATATTTCGGGAATATCGTCGCAAACGCGCCGGGGCCGAGACCGATTCCGGTAAACCAATATTCTTTCAGCATTTTCAGCGCGCCCGTCCAGATGGTAATACGGTACGAACTTGAGGAGTCCTTAACATTACCGATAGTGAGAATTCTGTTATAGATACTCTGCGGAATGAACGGCAGCATACATATAACGCCCGCCGCAAACACCGGCACAAGTCTGAAATTGAATATAAACACATACAGCACGCATGAGCACGCGAGCGCTATCCAGCTTGAACGCGAGTATGTCGTCAGCATTGCCGCAAGGGGAAGTATAAGTCCTATAAGGCAGAACATCTTGTTGTCGGACGTCTTTCTTGTCATTGCAAACGAGAACGCATACGGCAGAAATGCCATGAGATATTCCGCATAGTTGTTCGGGTTGCCCATTGTGCCGAAAACGCGTCCCGGCATATCCTTGTTGAGCGTAAGGTCGGTAAACGACGCATCGGCTTCGACGCCCATTATTCTCTGAGCTATTCCGAAGAGCGCCGCGGCAAGCAGCGTAAAGTAGATTATTCTGCAAAAGCTTTCAAATCTGTTCTCATCGCGTATAGTGCCGTATACCGCAAGGCAAAGCAGGTACGACGTCACAAAGAACACGAGTACTCTTATGCTGTCGGCTCTGTCAAAGGATATTG
This sequence comes from uncultured Eubacteriales bacterium, assembly GCA_934446675.1. Lineage (GTDB taxonomy): Bacteria > Bacillota > Clostridia > Oscillospirales > CAG-382 > UMGS1387. The sequence continues at coordinate 21,668 of CAKSEL010000003.1, read as the reverse complement.
CCGCCGAGAGAAACAGCGAGAACAGAAACAGCAAAAGCTGAAACGGCACGCCTTTTATGTCTTTTCCGAAATCCTTGCCGAGCGCAAGACAGAATACATATACTCCGCACAGCATGAGCGCCGCATCCAGAGCGTACATATTGTTCCAGTAGTCGTGCGGAACAAGGAATATAAACATTATGCAGAGCGCAAAGAAGTTGTTTGTGTCAAATATAAACGAACCCTTAACGGCGCTTGCATAAAACTTTGCAATAAGACTGCCTTTCGCGGCATTTATAAAGAATGACGCGATTTTGGTAAACAGGTTTACAAAAAAATTGCATACGGAGGATAAAATCCTGTAAAAAACAGATGTTTCCGTATAGTTTTCGACGTTTCCGACGCCGAGAATGATCTTTCTTAACGTGCTGTACTTGTACGCATATGCAAAATATGACGTAACAGCCATAAGCACTCCGAAAAATTTGCTCTGTTTAAGCTCATTCCACAGCCATTTAAAAACGCCGGCAGTAACACTTGATTCAAGCATTTTTCAAAACCGCCTTACTTGTCTGTGCCGGAAGCCGTTTCCGGAACTATGTCGTATACGCTTATATAGAGCTTTGCGTCGCCGGCACGGAGTATTATAAAGTCGCCTATGCAGTATTCGTGACCGCCGACAATTACGCCGTTTGCGCCCATTTTTGCCTTTACCTTGCCGTTTAAATACAACGACTGGCAGTAGGGCTTTGGCGAGAGTACAAATTCACCCTCAAGGTTTGTTCCGTAGGATTCGGACGGACCTGTTTCAAATGAAATACAGGTTCCGAGATCTATGGATTCTTCGTCGTCGTAAAGACGGCAGCCCTCTTTGAGCTTGTCTATTACAAAATCGCTCACTTCGTCGGACTTGAAAACAATTTCAATGTTCTGTAATGAGCTGTCTTTTCCAAGACCGAGAAACTTGTACGCGGCGAAAATCACAGCCGCAATTATTACGAGAATTACAAGCAGGTCGATTACGTTTATGCCGAATATTCTGTATTTTTTAGCGTTGTTGTTGTCCATGCTCTTTTCCCTCATTCCTTAACCTGTATGTCGTAAACGCGAAGATAAATGCGCGCGTCGCCCGCATAAAGCGTAAACGAATGTCCTACGCCGTACTTGTGCGAGTTTACCGTCGCGCCGAGATCGGTTTTGAGACCCTCGACCTCTCCGGTGATGATAATTGAGCTGTAACCGGCTTTGGGAACGGCGGTAAATGTTCCGTCGGACTTGACGGCGTATGAAACGGCTTCTCCTATCTGTACGTCGGTTACGGTTCCGAGCTGTCCCTTGTCGGTGTAGTCGTAGAGATTGTCGCCGGGCTTTACGCGCGAGGCTACGTTGTCGCGGACTTCCTCTGCATAATACTTTATTATGAGCGTCTGCCTGCCGGAGGCGTTTTTGTCGCGCAGCTTTGATACTCCTATTACGCATACCGCGAGTATCAGCACGATAATTACGATAAAGTCGATAACGTTGATCTTACCGAACAGCTTTTTGTTCTTTTCTGCCATTTTCTTAAAATCGTCCTTTCAAAGTCAGTATATTGTATTTGTCCTGATTACTTTTTTAACAAAGATGTGTAGACGGCATATGTCTTTTCAAGCATCTGCGAAACCGAAAACTTTTCCGACGCTGTTTTAAGCGCGTTTGCCGAGTATTTTTCATACAGCGCGCCGTCGGACATAACCGTGTTTATCGCCTTTGCGGTCATGGACGTGTCGCCGTAGCTTACGGCAATTCCGCAGTCGGTCTGCGCGTTTACAATATCGCACGTTCCGCCGACGTTTGTCACAACGACGGGAAGCCCGTGGGATAGCGCCTCTATAATCGCAAAGCTCAGCGCCTCGGTGCTTGAAAGATTTACAAACATATCCGAGCTTTCAAGAAGATCTGCCGTGTCGTTTCTGTAACCTAAGCGCATTATGACGTCGTTAAGTCCGAGATTTTCTATCTTTTGCCCCATTTCGTCGTACATATCGCCTGTACCCGCGATAAGCAGCACAAATTTTCTCTTTGCCGTCTTTTTCAGCTCGTTTACGCTGTCTATTAAAAAGCCGACGCCTTTTTCGGGGCTGTAACGGGTCAGAGCCGTTATGACAAACACATCTTCTGCAATGCCGAGCTGCTCTCTTACGTTGTTGTAAGAGGCTTTCCTCTGCGTGTTTATGCCGTTGAATATTGTCACGGTTTTTGACGTGCCGAAGCCGTTGCTGTTCATCAGCTCGCGTCCTTTTTCACAGACCGTGATGAATTTTGAGCAAAGAGGACGCGCAAGAACCGAGTTTGTGAGCTTTCTTGCCTTGCCGCATTCGCTGAGCAGATGATTTGTAAATATTACCTTTGCCTTGTTGCCGAAAAGCTTTGAAAGGCAGGCAACATATAACTCGCGCGTGTGCTGTGCATGTACAATGTCTATCTTGTTCTGCGAGCATATGCGCGCAAGCGTTTTGGCAGCCTTTATGTCATAGGAGTTCTTCATTTCAAACTGAAAGCTGCTTATTTTTCTCTTTGCCGCCTGTTCGGACAAAAGCCCCGGTATGTTGTAGGCAAGATAGCACTTTTCGCCGGCAGCCGTAAAGCCGTCCAAGAGGTCGAGAACGTATTTTTCGGTTCCGCCGCCTCCGGCGTAGTTGATGAGATAGAGTATTTTCATTATATAAAACTCTCCGAAGAATAATTTTTATTCCAGATATTCGTCAATGGCTTTCTTTAAAAGTTCAAGCGTGCTTAAAACGTCGGTGTTTTTTATCTGAGCGCCGGCAGCGTCAAAATGACCTCCGCCGCCGAGCTTTTCAAGTACGAGCTGAACGTTTATGCTGCCGTCCGAACGCGCCGAAACGTTTACAACGCCGTCTATAACGCATATGACAAACGCAGCGGTAACGCCCTCAACCGTGAGCAGCCTGTCGGCAGCCTTTGCGGCGGCTATTCTGTCGCGTCCGTCGGCTTGTCCGTCGTATACCGAAAAAGCTATGCTGTCGCGGTAGATCTGAATGTTGTTTTCAAAGACGCTTTCGCGCATAAAGTCGTGAATGTTGGTTCTGAAAAGCTTTTGAGCCTCATGCGGACTTGCGCCCTCGCTCCTCAGATACAGCGCCGCGCCGAAAGTGCGCACTCCCGTATTTTTGGTAAACTGCTTGGTGTCGAGTATGATTCCGGCAAACAGCAGATTTGCCTCGACTGCCGGAAGTGTACCGGGGAGGGTGACCTGTTCGAGAATTTCGCTCATAAGCTCGGACGCGCTTGACGCAGCAGGTTCTATGTGCGACAGCCTCGGCTGATTTTTGAATTCGCCTATCTTTCTGTGGTGGTCTATTACTATAAAGTTTCCGGCTGCCTCGTATAGTTCGGGCATTTCAAAAAGCCCGGGGTTGTTTACGTCGCACACCACAAGCAATGTGTCTGAACGCATAAGCTCCTGCGCCGATTCGCGGTCAACGAAAAGAGAAGTGTATTCCTTTATTCCGCGTAAGCTGTTGAATATGGCTTTTAAGTTAAAGTCGTGAATGTTTACGACAATGTTTACGGGTTTGCCCATGTGCTTTGCAAGGCGTGAAACGGCGACGCACGAGGCAATGGAGTCGTGATCCGCATATTTGTGTCCCATAACCATGACATTTGAGCACTCGCGCATTGCGGCGCATATTTCGTTTGCCACGACTCTTGCGCGCACCTTTGTCTTTTTCTGCACGCTCTTTGAACGTCCGCCGTAGTATTCGACGGAGGTCTCGTTTTTGAGTACCGCCTGATCTCCTCCGCGCTGCAAAGCAAGGTCAAGGCATACGCGGCTCGCTGCCTCTTTTTCGGCAAGCGTTCCCGAAACGCAGGCAATTCCTATCGACGCCGTAAACTGCATTACAACGCCGTCTATGGTGATGTTTCTCACCCTGTCTAAAATTTCAAATTTGTTTTCCTTTAAATCTTCAAGATGCCGTTCTTCAAACAGAATAACGTACTTTTCCTTGTCGTATTCCTTCATTATTCCGCCCAAGGACGCGCTCCACTTGTCTATCTCGCTGCCGATAACGGCGCTTGCGGTGCGCGATTTGTCCTGTACGAACTGCATAGCCTCGGAGAAGTTGTCTATTACTAGAAACGCAACAAGCGTGTTTCTGAGTTTTAATTCTTTCTTGAGATATATTTCGTTTGTCTTGTTTTCCCAAAGGGTTATACAGTAATTTTTGCCCGAAGACGTCACTTTAAAACAGCTTACCTCATAGTCAATGCCGTTCATGGGGACGTATATCGGCGCACTGTCGGTTCTGAAAAGACGTGCGGGCACGAGAGAATGGTTTATTTTTTCGGCAATGTTTTTTCCGTAAAGCGTGCCTTTGGTGCCGGAGGTGGTTAAAAACGCCTTGTTGTACCATGCTATCTCGCCGAGATAGTTTACTATTACCACCGGCAGCGACATTGACATTACAAAATCCAGAGTAAGTCCCGAAAGCATGGGGCTTTCCGCGCTGAACGTCATTTTCTTTCTGCCGTAGATCAGCAGTGCAAACACCGTTCCGGTATATCCGAGCGCGCAGACAAGTATGATAAGCGCCATGGGTCTGTCGCGAAAAGCGCATATTCCGGAAAGTGCGAAAAGCGTTAAAGACGCGGCAAAAACAGCTTTCTTGCCGGTAAATTTCTGCCATATTTCCTTTATTATCTTCAAGAGCGACATCACCGCCTTATTTTTTGTTATTTATATGTAGAGCTTTTATCTGCGTTTATTTTCCGCCTGTATTTCCGCCGCCGTTATCCGAGCCGCTGCCGCCGGTACTGTCAGAGCCGTTACCGTTATCGGAACTGCCGCCGTTATTATTGTCATCGTTATTGCCGCCCCCGCCGCCGTCATTATCGGAGCTGTCCGTGTAATACGGCATATCCCCGTCCGAGCCGTATCTTTGGCTGAGCTTTGCGAAAGTATCCGCGCTGAGCGAAAAGAACACTCCCGCAAAAGCCGCGATCATCATTACAAATCCGCCCGTGAGCGCAAAGAGCATTCCGACTGCCGCCGCCAGAAGCACGACAGCCGCGACGGGGTGGATTCCCTTTAAAACGAATATTCTGTAAAATCCGCGCAAGCCTATATGGGACATAAGCGGCAGCAGTATCAGCAGCAGATTTACGCATACCGTGAGCAGAAGTCTCGGCATACCTATAAAGGTTCCGAGAAGCGCGATAAGCACGCACGCGTTGAAAACCCTTGCGCCGAAACCGCTTATGTCATATTCCCAAAGTTTTCTGCCGAAAAATCCCTGCCTGTTTGCTATACATAACAGTGCCGTCAGCACAAACAGCGCCGCGAACATGAAAATCATTGCGGAAATTATCACGAGTGCCGGAGATATTGCCTTAAGCCCGGTTACGGCGAGCTTTGCATATCCCGACGCGTTTTTCATAAACTCCTCTGCCGTAAGCGAGGTGTTTCCCGTTGCAATTCTCATCTGAGCAATAAAGCCGTCGGTTTCGGACGCGATTTTGAAAACCTGTATCATGCCGCCGCAAAGAGCGTCAAACAGGGAATTTATACGCGAAACAATAATACTTGCCGAAACGGAGCCCTCTTGCGCAAATATTTTTATACAGGCGCATATTCCGGCATATATGACCGCAGACGCACTTCCTGCCGCAAGAGTCATGGATTTGGAAAACTTGCGAACCACGGCAAAGGCGGCGGCATTGCTTGCCAAAAGACTTCCTATGAGTATAAAAGCGCCGGTTAAGTATACGTTTTTTTCCTGTGCACCGGCATCTCCGAACGGAATGTTGAGAAGCGCCGTGCAGAGCGAAACTATAAGCGGAACAAAGCGTACAAGCCCCGTTCCCTTGCCTATAAGCACCGTCATGTACATACCCGAACAGATTGCCGCGATAACGAGCTTTGCAAAAACCGGAATGTTTGCGAACATACCGAAACTGAATCCGGCTGCGGATAATACAGATACCGCTTCCATAAATACCGAGTATCTTTTTGTCATTGCCGGTGGAATAAAAATCTGTTCGGAATCTGCGCCGTTTTTTGAATTGTTTTTCATTTTTATATCCTTATTAAGATAAAGCAATAGTAAATCTGCCGAAAGCGGCACTTTATCTTTTACATTATAACACGTAGTTTTTTAATTTTCAACCGCAAAACCGAAAATACCGTCAATACAGAGCTGTTTTTAAGAATTGCAAGTGCTTTTTCGACAAAATGCTGCAAAATCGGTCTGTTTTCACAAAAAACAAAGCCGCATGGTGAAAAAATCAGCCGCACGGCAAAAAACAGAGCTGTTAATGTAAATGTATTTTACCGCAGCAAAGTCAGTTTGCCGTGCAGAGGCTCGACGGAACGCTCGAGAATGCCGTTTATTTTGGCAATGGCTGTGCCGTAGTTGGTAAACGGAATACCGGCGTCGGACGCGCATAACATTCTGTGTCTGACATCGCGTTCGGTGAGCATACAGCCGCCGCAGTGGACGATAAGGGCGTACCCCGAAAGATCTTCGGGAAATCCCGTGCCGGAGGTAAATTCAAATTCAAGCTTTTTGCCGGAATATGCGCTTATCCATTTCGGCAGCTTTACCGTGCCTATATCCTCGCACTGGCGGTGGTGCGTGCAGCCCTCGCAGATAAGCACCCTGTCGCCGTCGCAAAGACTGTCAAGCTTTTGAGCGCCTTCAAGCGCGTTTTTGAGAAATCCTTTGTTTCTAGCCATAAGTATTGAAAATGAGGTGAGCGGAATATCCCGGGGCACGATCTTCATGACCTTGCCGAAAGCCTGGCTGTCGGTGATTACGAGAGAGGGCTTTTTGCCGCAGTCGGAGAGCGCGCCTTCAAGCTCGGTGTCTCTTACGACAAGCACCTGTGCGCCGCTGTCAAGTCCGTCGCGTATTGTCTGCTGCTGCGGAAGAATAAGTCTGCCCAAGGGTGCGGAGGAGTCTATCGGCACGACGAGAATTATAAGATCGCCCGTGTTTACAAGATCGCTTACAAGCACCTGCTTTTTTGCGTTTACGCTTATAAGAGAGGCAATTTTGTCTTTAAGCTCCTTTATGCCTTGTCCCGTTTTCGAGCTTACGTATATTTCGTTTTCTTTCGGCTGCGGAATGTTTCCTGCAAGGTCGCACTTTGTGTACGCGGCTATGTACGGAATGTCCTTGCTCTTGAAAAGCGATATAAGCTGCCTGTCGCAGTCGGTAAGACCCGTAAGCGCGTCACAGACGAGAATTGCGGCGTCGGTCTTGTTGAGCACCTGCTTTGTCTTTTTTACTCTCAGCTCTCCGAGCTCTCCCACGTCGTCAAAGCCTGGCGTGTCTATGACCACAACGGGACCTGCCGGCAGCATTTCCATTGCTTTAGATACCGGATCCGTCGTAGTTCCGGCGTATTCCGAAACAACGCTTATGTCCTGATTTGTCACGGCGTTTAATAAGCTCGATTTGCCGGCGTTTCGTCTGCCGAAAAATCCTATGTGAGGACGGTTTACCCTCGGTGTGTCGTTAAGTCCCATTTGTGTGTCACCCTTTCGGAAAAATAATATACGGGTATTTTACCACATATTTTTTCCCGATTATAGCGGATTTGATTAATTTTATGCATTTAAAGAAAAAACGCCGGGTATGCGGAAAATAGTTCGATTTATACATATAAAAAAGCCATTTATACATTGCTTTTCTCTAATATATGATATACAATTAACAAAAACAATACATTCTGTTAACGGAGAGGAAAAATATGAAAAGAATTGTCAAGATGTTTGTCACGGCAATGATTCTTGCTGTTTTCGCAAACACGCTTTGTTTTGCGGCAGAGGTCATAATGTACGATTTTACGGACACAAATCTCGGCTGGAGTCTTGTAAACGCGTCGGATACGGCATTTGACGGCGAAAGCATAAGCTTTACCGCGGCTGCGACAAACCCGGTTATGGGAAAATACTTTGCAAACGGCGCTGTCGCACTCTGCGATTACAGATATATCGCCGTCCGCGCAAAAACTCAGACTGCGTCGGGAACGCCTGTCGTCAAGCCTTATATACAGCTTGCCGATAAGGACGGAAACAAGATCGGCGATGTATGGAGCTGCGGTCTTACGGATCAGAGCATGAGCAAGGACGGATACAAGACGCATATTTTCGACATATACGAGCTTGACGGCGCGCAAAACAGCTATCTTCAGATAATCAAGCTCGGCGTCGGACTTTACTGCACCGGGAACAAAACATATGTGGATTTTATAGCGCTGTACCCCGAAAACGCGCTGTACAAAACGGTAAGCTACGATAAAAACACTACGGACACCGTAACGGGAATGCCGGAAAGCGCAAAGGTTCTCATAGGTTCGGACTATACGCCAGAAAAAACGGATTTTATTGAGCGCGAAGGCTGGTACATTGCCGGCTGGAGCCTTGACAAGCAAAGTACCGACACCGTAAGCGTGCTCAAAAACGTAACCGAAGACACGGTTCTGTACGCGGTATGGAAAAAGGACGAAAGAGTAACGCTGAATTACGAACCCAATGCCATGGGACAGACGGTGACGTATCTTCCGAAGTTCAGAAACGTAAAATATAACGCCGGAGACAAGGTAACGCTGCCCGAAAAAAGTCCCGAAAGAGACGGATTTGAATTTGACGGCTGGAGCAGGACGCCCGACGGCTCGCAGAAGGTGACGGACGGTTTTACGATAGATTCCGACACAACGCTTTACGCGTGCTGGAAAACAGGCGGCGGATATATGTGGGACTTTACCGGCGGAAGTCTCTGCGGCTGGACAAAACCGTACAATGCGCAAAGTACTTTCACCGAAAACGGTCTTGAGATAACCTCGACAACAAACGATCCGCAGTTTCAGATAAGCGGCGTAAGCATACCGACGTCGGTAAACAAAAAAGTAAACGTCGTATGCGATGTGGTTCTCCCTGACGGAATTCAGAGCGCCGGGCTTTCGGTGTATGTCGGGCTTGACGGAAAGAGTCCCACTGCCTCGACAATACAGAGAGTTACGGCGGTTGACGGCATGAACGAGTACGTATTCGACTTTTCCGCAAAGGATTTCTGGAACAATGCAGACCTCTGCACGCTGCTGCGCTTTGATCCGACCGAGATTGCCGGAGCAAAAGTTACCGTAAGCAGAATTTACGTGCAAAGCGCGTCTGATGCCGTATATTTCAACGCAAACGGCGCAGACGGATATATGAGTCCGCAGACCGCGTCGGAAGGCTACACACTTCCCGAATGTACATACAAAAAAGACGGGTTTGAGTTTGTCTGCTATACCGACGGCGTAAATGAGTATTATCCCGGAGACGCATTTGTTACCGCCGTTCCCGTAACGCTGTATGCAAAATGGCGCTCTTTGGGCGGACTTGACGCAAAATGTGAAATATTCTATCCGGGATATGCAAAAAAAGCGCTTATTCTCAGCTATGACGACGGAACGCTGTCCTCCGACGAAAAGCTTATAAAGCGGCTTAACGCCGCTGGTTTCAAGGCTGCGTTCAATCTTATCGCAAAGAACGTGCTGAGCGCAGATCCCGAAAAACTGAAGTCCGTCTACGCAGGACACGAGATAGCAAGCCACACGTATTCGCATTTTGATATGAGAGCAGGCTCCTCAAATCCCGTAAGCGACGAGGACTGCGTTTATGAGCTGTCGCAGAGCAAAAAGGTGCTCGAAGAAATTTTCGGCACCGAAATAACGGGACTTGCCTGGTCGATAACAAATCCCAGCCGCGAATGTACAAACACGGCGGCAAAGCAGAATTATCTGTATGCGAGAAACGCGCCGACTGTCGGAAGTTTAAAGGAATTTTCCGTTCCCGAATCTTTCAGCCCGTCGTGGGACTTTACGGCGGTAGACTATCATGACGGCGTTGACTACTGCGTGCCGTACATAGACAAATATCTGTCCCTCGATTCTTCCGAACTCACGCTGCTCTCTATCTGGGGACACCCGTGGAACGTTGACGGCGCGGACAGGTGGTACGTCGTGGACAACATGATTTCCGACATAAAAATGAGCGCGCAGAATATCTGGAACCCGACGGTTTCGGAGTACGTAAAGTATATAAACGCCTCACGAAAGCTTGTAAAGACGGCGGACGCGCTGTATAATCCGACAGATGTCGATATTACAATGCTTGTTGATGAAAAGCCGTACATTTTTCCGGCAAACTCGTATTACGACGGAAAGAACACCTATGCGCTCGGCACATTTGAAAATTCCGACGGCATATGCAAAGCAGTATTCTCCGCCGACTTAGGGAACACCTCCGGCACTTCGGATAAAGCCTTTGCGCTCGCCGCCTGCTACGACGAAAATTCAAGGCTTTGCGGACTAAAGAAAATAAAGCCGTCCGGCTCGGAAAACGGCATATTCCGCGCCGACATTCCCATAACGTCAAAGGCTGCAGTCTGCAAGGTGTTTATGTTCTCGGACGAAAGCACGCTGAGTCCTCTCGGAGCCGCAATTACACTGAACGAGAGATAAAGCTCTTGAGCGGCGCCTATATGGGGCGGGAACGGGTTACTTTCTTCAAAGTGCAACTTTGTATCTCCGCTTTTCGGAATCGAAAAGACGGGCGCTCTAAAGAGTGTAAACAAAAGATTTTCGCGGCTCAAACGCCGCCGCGAAAGCGTGGCTACGTGGAGGATTTCACTCTAAAGAGCGTAAATGCCCTAAGTAAGATATTTTTCTCCTCCACAGCCTTTACCAAAGTGACCGCCTTGCTACTACGGTACGTCCATGTAGCTTACGGCAAAATCGCCGCGCGACAAGCGCGCGGATGGGGCTGGTTTCTAAGTAAATGTTTTGGTTGACTCAATTCAACTCTTATGCCATGTCACGCTGTGGTCTGCGTAAACTTTGTTTTTGGTGCAAAAGTGTTGATTTTTACTGTTACTTCACAGTCAACAGGACTCGCTTTTCTGCCCAGCTTGCCTATCGGCAAGAAACTTGGTTCAAATTCTACTTTTATGTATAGTGAAAAACTCTGTGCGAAGTTTAATTCAACGCACAGAGTTATCTTTTATTAAATTACCCTTTATTCTTGGTTGCTATAGCTTGCTTCGGCACTTGCTTACATCTGAGTCAGCCGCCTGCCTTTTGGTGGCTGACGGCACAAGCTGGCGGCAGAGAGTATTCCACAGTTCTATTCTAAATTAAGGGCTGCCGTTTTCTTTGCAGCTTTCTTTTTAAAAAGAAAGCGCGTATTCTTCACGTACTCCTGCGCTGCCAGTCAGACTGTTTCGATAAGCCGTTTTATCTCTGCAAGGTCGCGTTCGGTTTCTTCAATATATTTTATAACAGCTCTCTTGTCCTTAAGGTTAAGACGCGTTTCACCGAGCAGGTAATCCGTCGTCACACCGAAAAATTTTGCAAGCGCGATTATTGCAAAGCTGTCCGGGTTTGTCTTTCCGGTTTCATAATTCGACAGCGTTTTCTGATCTATTCCCGTGGCTGCCGCGACGTCCGTCTGACGAAGATCTCTGTCCTCACGCAAATCTCTTATTCTGTTCATGACTATATCTCCTAACATTCTATTAATGTAATTATAGAAAAATATTAGTAAATTCTGTTGACATACTAAGAAATTCGTGATATAATGTGTATGGTACTAAAATATTAGTACCGCTATGACGGCTGATTATATGCCGTATAAATCATCTCTAAAAGGCGGCGGATTTGCTTGAAGCACAGATTTGCCGTCTTGTTTTTTGTCTTTAAAGTTAAATTGCGAAATTTTTTTGTTTTTTTCCAAAAACCTATTGACAAATAAAAACACCGGTGCTATAATACCTATGAAAGATATAGGTAATATATGAATTACCCCTTTACAAAAGGAGAGATTATTATGAAAGCAATACTTCCCGGCAGACGATGTTGACGGCGCAAAGAATTTCGGACAAAAATATCGGCTTACATAATATATTTTATACAATAAAGGAGAAATTATCATGAAAACATATCGTACAATAACAGAACTTATAGGAAACACACCTCTTCTTGAGCTGTCTAACTTTGAAAAGAACAACGGTCTCGGCGCAACAGTGCTTGCAAAAGTAGAATATTTCAATCCCGCAGGAAGCGTTAAGGACAGAATCGCGGCAACAATGATAGCCGACGCAGAAAAGTCCGGCGCACTTAAAGAAGGCTCCGTAATAATCGAACCCACAAGCGGAAACACAGGTATCGGACTTTCCGCAGTCGCAGCGTCAAAGGGTTATAAGATAATTCTTACAATGCCCGAAACAATGAGCGTTGAAAGAAGAAACCTGCTCAAGGCATACGGCGCGGAGATCGTACTTACCGAAGGCGCAAAGGGCATGAAGGGCGCGATCGAAAAGGCAAACGAGCTTGCGGCACAGACTCCTAACAGCTTTATTCCGAGCCAGTTCTCCAATCCCGCAAACCCTGCCGCACACCGTGCGTCCACAGGTCCCGAAATCTGGAACGATACCGACGGCAAGGTAGATATATTCGTAGCCGGCGTAGGTACGGGCGGAACTCTTACGGGTGTCGGCGAATACTTAAAGTCAAAGAACCCGGACGTAAAGGTCGTAGCCGTTGAACCGGCAAGCTCTCCCGTTCTTTCAAAGGGCGTTGCAGGTCCTCATAAGATACAGGGTATCGGCGCAGGATTTGTTCCGGATACGCTCAACACAAAGGTTTACGACGAGATAATCCCCGTTGAAAACGACGACGCATTCGCAACCGGCAGAGAACTTGCGCGCAAGGAAGGACTGCTTGTAGGTATATCCTCCGGCGCTGCGGTACACGCCGCAAAGGTTCTCGCACAGCGTCCCGAAAACAAGGGCAAGGTAATAGTCGTACTTCTTCCCGATACCGGCGACAGATACCTCTCGACTCCCATGTTCGCAGACTGATATAAAACAAAAGACGCTCCGCATGACGGAACGCCGTAAAAATAAAACAAATTGAATTTTAAATTCCGGGATTGATGTATAAACATATCGTCCCGGAGTTTTTTGCGCATTTTTAGGTATGCCTATCTGTAAAGCCTTTTGAGCAGCGGTAATTTTTCCGAAAGCTTTATTATTATGAGCGACAGGCACAGCGAGCATATGTACGTAAACAGATACTGCGAAAGTGAAGTTGAAAAAATCTTTTCAAGCCGCGGTATGCGCATAAGACACTCGGCAAAAATCATATGCGAAAAGTATACAAGAGCCGAGGACGTGCGGAATTTTTTATAGACCGGACTTTCGGGAAGCTCTGTGTTTATGCATATGTAAAACATAAAGAACACCGTCGGGATAAGACCGAGGTACATATCGTATTCTCTGCTGTATCCGAGCTTTGCAAAAGTAAATACCTCCGCCGCATACAGTACCGACGATACAGCAAGACAGATGTACGCGCATTTTTGGCTTATGCGCATTTCGTACTTTGCGAAAAACATCCCGATAAGCGTAAACAGCAGTCCTTCGCATAATGCGCCGCGTGCCGTTTTGAAAATTACTTTTAACGGAATTATCACGGCTTGTACCGGATCCGTACTCAGAATCGGCGCGAACAGCCCGTACCAGCTCTGCGTCGTAAGTCCCAAAAGATACATAATAAACGCAAAAACCGCAATGACGGACGGCTTTATCTTTGCTTTTAACAAAAGCGCAAGCGCAAGATACGACCATACGACGGCGCACAGATACCACAGATGCCCGTAGCCTGTGCTGAAAATAAAATCTTTGAGGTAATACTTTATAAATCCGGCTATGCTCATGCTTTCCGAAACGGCGCGCATATTTAGATACGAAAACGGCAGATAAATGAGCGACCACACCGCGTACAGCCTGAATACTCTCGCCGCGTTCTTTAAAAGCACCCCGGTGTTTATTCCGAAAGTTCCGGAGCTTTCGTCAAATGCCTTCAGAAAGACAAAATATGCCGACGAAACAAAGAAAAACGGCACTGCAACGCGCGCCGCAAAGTTGACTGCGGCAAAATTCAGCACCCAGTTTACGTCCGAAAACGGCGGAACGTGTATGGTCACAACAAGAGCCGCGCATATGAATTTTACAATATCTATCGCGTTGTGCGCCGTGTGACGGCTGCCGCTTTTCGTATATATAAGCTTTTGCGCATTATAATTCATGTTCCGCCGTCTTTCTCAAATATCGGATTTGTGTATACAGGTATACGCGTGTTATTTTACAAACGCCGAGATAAGCGCAAGTATAACGGGAATGGCGCAGAGCCGCAAGAAACGCACCGGAGTGTGTCCGTGAGGCGAGAAAAAGTAAATTTCGTCGCCGTAATTCAAAGCCGCAGACGGTTCCCCGTCCGGAGTATCTTCGACATCGCTTTTTTCGCCGCTCATGCTGCCTTTTGCAGTGCTTTTCGCGCTTTTTGAAAGGCACAGCTTTTCAATCATCTGTAACTGTATGAGAAACAGCGAAAAGCAAATGACCGCGATAACCGTCATAAGGAATGTGCCGCCTATTCTTTCGCTTGCGATAAAGGTCATGCCGTCGGCAAGATATATTGCGGCAAGGTTGTTTAAAAAGTGAACGAACATTGCCGGGAATACCGAGTGCGACACGTGCGTAAGAGTGCCGAGAACAAGTCCGGCGGTAAAATATATGACAAACAGCTTTATGTCAAAGTGAAGCGCGGCAAAAATCAGCGAGGAGGCAAAAATGCCGGTAATTCCTCCGCCGTAGCGCGAATATTCGCTCTGCAAAAGACCGTTTACAAACAGCGTTTCAAATACCGCCGGCAAAAGAGCCGCCGACAGCACTGTTTCAAGCACTCCCGTACCGTAAGGAACGGCGTCTGACACGCGGTAGGCGAAGTTGTAGGCTATGTAGTATTTTTCGAGTGCCGCAAGAGCCACAAGCAGCAAAAGGCTTACGACCGTAACCGGAATTGCCGACGGAGAAAATCCGCGCACATTTATGTTTTTCGGCTTCAGCTTGCGTGCAAGACAGTATACCGCACACGGAACAAGATATACAAGCGCGCTTATAAGCGCATACAGTGCAAAACGCTTGTCCGCGGCAAATTCCGAAAGAAATCCCGAATCCGACGCCATAAGAACGCAGAAAGACAGTACCGCCGCGCACAGCGCAGGAATGTGCGCCTTTATAATGCCGTGCGGAACAGGCTGTTTTTCGGGCTTTTGTTTGATTTCGGGCTTGTTTTCGGATCTTCTGAATTTGAACTTTTCTCTTTTCGGAGCGTCGGGGAAATATTTGTCCGACGGCTTTTTTTCGTCGTTTTGCTTTTCTTCGGCATCTTCAAAATATCTCTCGTTTATGCCGAGCTTTTCAAATTTATTCTTCTTGCCCAAGAACGTATTTTCCCCCCTCCGTTACTATTATGTCGAGCTTTTTGTCGTGCCTTTTGTCAAATACGACTTCATCAAGCACAAGAGCCGAGTATTGCAGTCCGCAGAAAACATATTCGGGACGCGCCTTTATAAATCTGTCGTAGTAGCCTTTGCCGTATCCGATTCTGTATCCGCGCCCGTCAAGGCACAGCGACGGCACAACGCATAGTGTCGGGACGTTTTCGTTATATTCGAGAGCGTCCGCGCTTTCTTCGGGTTCGCAGATGCCGTATTTTCCGCTCGTCATTTCCGAAAGACTGTATACGCGAAAGAATTTCACGATACCGCCGTCGTAGCTCTTTGGAAAATACACGTTTTTGCCGCGCTTTATACATTCGTCAAACAATATTTTGGTTCCTGGCTCGCCTTTGAAAGAATAGTACAGCAAAACGTCTTTTGCCCAGCCGAATGTACGCAGGGATATTACGTTTTCGGCGATCTTTTTTTCAAGCTCCGCCGATTGTTCCTCTGTCAGTGCGGCTCTGAACTGCTTTGCCTTTGCGCGGAATTTGTTTTTTTCGGCTCTTAACTGTTCGCTTGTCATTATTCTTTCGGGTTTCTTGCGTAGATCGAATGACGCACCTTTTCCGACGCGTCTTTTCCGCAGAGAATTTCTATGAGCGAAAGTGCAAACTGTTCGGCAGTGCCGGCGGATTTTGACGTAATGAAGTTTCCGTCGCGGACTACCGCTTTATCTTCGCACAGACCGCCGTGTTCGACAAGAATATCCGTCATATCGGGATAGCAGATACACTTTTTGCCGCGAAGCAGCCCGAGCTCCGCAAGAATTGTGGGAGCCGCGCATATCGCCGCGATGTATTTGCCGTTGCTTGCCGCGCATTTTATGGTTTCTATGACTTTCGCGCTTGCTTTCATGTTGTTGACGCCGCCGAGACCTCCCGGAAGTATTATCATTTCAACGTCGCCGCAGAAAGCCGTGTTTTCGAGCAGAGCGTCCGTTTTGACGGTAATTCCGCGTGTTCCCGTGACGTATTCTCCCGTAACTCCGACGGTTGTAACGTAAACTCCGGCGCGTCTTAAATAGTCGACCTGCGTCAGCGCCTCAACTTCTTCAAATCCGTCGGCAAGAAATAAATATACCATTTTTACTTTACCTCTTTTGTTTTATTCAGGCATTTTTCGGTGACTTGCTTATAAATGAGAGAATGTATTTCCTCTCTGCTTTTCATATTGCCGTCGGGCGTGCAGCATTCTATGCGCACCCAGCCCCACTTGTCCGCCGCGTACTTTGCAGCTGCGTAGCACTTTTCAAGATATGGCTTGTCAGCTTCGTGAATGTCGGCAGGTCTGTTCTGTTCGGCGGCGCGCTTTTTGAGCAGCTTTTCGGAAACCTCAGGCGGTACGTCGAGAGAAATCGTAATATCCGGCACGGGAAGTCCGAGCTTTACAAATTCAAAGTCGTAAAGCCATGACAGATATGCGTCCCATTCGTCCTTCGGCAGCTTTTCTATCTGATGTACGGCGTTTGACGTCGTGTATCTGTCAAGCACGATTACGGTGTTGGGTTTAAGATAAAGCTCTTTCCACTCCGTGCGGTAGGAAAAATATCTGTCAACCGCGAAAAACGCAGACGCCGCATATGCGCCCGTGTCCTCCGGCTTTGAACCGAGAACGCCCGAAAGATAAAGCTCGGCGGGCTTGCAGGCAGGCTTTCCGTAATTCGGGAACGAAAACTTGAAACATTCGTACCCTGCGTTTTTCAGCGCCTCGCATAACAGCGCCGTCTGAGTAGCTTTGCCCGACGCGTCGGGAGCCTCTATTGTGATAAGATGACCCATTTTCTTTTTTTCGCACCCTTT
The DNA here is from genome assembly GCA_934446675.1 of uncultured Eubacteriales bacterium. Classification (GTDB taxonomy): domain Bacteria; phylum Bacillota; class Clostridia; order Oscillospirales; family CAG-382; genus UMGS1387. The sequence goes on along the minus strand of CAKSEL010000003.1, from coordinate 4,493 downwards.
CGTGCTTTTATTATTATAGGCTTTGTGCTGCGCTTTTTATTCTGCTTACCGTGCGGTCTTTGCCCAAGGTGTGCATTATCTCAAACATATCGGGAGAATTGCGGCGTCCGGTGAGCGCAACTCTTACGGCTGTGCTTATGTCGGTTACGCTGCCCTTGAAGTTCTGCGGATTTTCCTTGTATGCTTTCATGTCCGAAGCATAGCCGTACTTGTCCGAGAGGTTTTTGAGCTTTTCAAACCATGCGTTCTGGTCGTCGTTTTCGTCATACATTTCGGCGTAATCCGAAAGAATTGCTTTAAGATCGGACTTTTCCATACATTCCGGGAAATCCTCCTCGATCTTGAAAAGCTCGTCGTAGAAATACGATATAAAGCCCTTCACCTCGCTCCAGCACGCGAAATCTTTTCTCGGCTTTTTGCCGCCGCGTCCTATCGAGAAGAATTTTTCGGCATATTCCTTATCGCGCGAAAGAAGTCCGGCAAGCTCGCCGTCATATTCCTGCGCCCAGTCAAGAACGCCGTCAAGCACTTCGGCTGCGGTCATTGTCGAGATCATGTTTTTGGAAACGTCGTTGAACTTTGCAAGGTCGAACATAGCACCGCTTATGCCCATTTTGGAGGCTTTGAATTCAAAATCGCGGTAGGAGGCGTCCTTGTTCGCCATTCTCCACTGCTCGTAGTTTGAATTTAACAGCGTCATGAGATATTCTATAACGCTCTTTGCGGGATAACCCTTTTCAAAGTAAAATTCAAGCGAGCTTTCGGGGTCTTTTCTCTTTGACATCTTGCGCTTTGCGCCGGTTTCCTCATCAAGCTTCATGACCTGAGCCGTGTGCGAAAATCTCGGTGTCCTGAATCCGCAGGCTCTCCACAGCTCAAGGTGCCACGGCAGCGTAGAAAGCCATTCTTCGCCGCGAACGACGTCGGTGGTTCTCATGAAATGGTCGTCCACAACGTGCGCAAAGTGATATGTCGGAATGCCGTCTGACTTTAAGAGTACAAAATCCTGGTCGTTTTCGGGGAACGTAAGCTTTCCTCTTATGGAATCCTTGAATTCCACCTTTTTTGACGGATCTCCCTGCGAACGGAATCTCAGAACGTAGCTTTCTCCGTTCTTAATGCGCTCTATTGCCTTGTCAATGTCGTAATCGCGGTACTTTGCCCACTTTCCGTAGTAGCCGAAGTTTTCCTTTAACTCCTCCTGCTTTTCGCGTATCTCCGCAAGTTCCTCTTCCGTGCAGAAACAGGGGTATGCGCGTCCGTCAAGCAAAAGCTTTCTTGCGACTATGTGATAGTATTTTGCTCTGGCTCTCTGTCTGTACGGGCCGTAGTTTCCGCGGTCGCCTTCAAAAGACGCGCCTTCGTCAAACTCAACGCCGAATTTCGACAGATACTTTATTATCTTTTCGACAGCGCCCGGAACTTCTCTCTTGTCGTCCGTGTCCTCGATGCGCAAGTAGAACACGCCGTCGCCCGTATGCGCGATTCTCTCGTCCGCAAGCGCGCCGTAGAGGTTGCCTATGTGCATAAATCCCGTGGGGCTGGGCGCCATTCTCGTTACTTTTGCGCCTTCGGGAAGATCTCTCGGAGGGAATATTTCTTCAAGGCTCTCCACCGTGTCGCCGTCCGCAAGATCGGGAAATATAAGCTTTGAAAGCTCGGATAATTTCTGATTGTCCATGATTGTTTTATATCCTTTCTGTAATTGACGTCTGATTGTATACAGGTATACATTTGTCGCGTATCAGAACAGATACGCAAGCTCAAGCATTACCTCGTTTTCGGAAATATCGCCGTTTGAATAAAAGTGAATGTTTGTGCCGGAGAACACAAAGCCCTGCGACATATAGAAATCGACGGCTCGCGTGTTGTTGCTCTGCGTTTCGACGACTATCATGCGGTAATCGCGCACGCACGCGGTGTTTTTTGCAAATTCCATGAGCGCCTTGCCGAGTCCTTTGCCGCGGTGGTCTTCGTATACGAGAAGCTGGGTTATTCTCATGCGGTTGTTCCATTCCTCAAAATCAAGCTCGATAACGGCGCAGAGCCTGTCCTCGCCGTCAAAAATGCCGTAGGCTTCGGGCGCCTGCCAGTATTCCTGAAAAAGCGTGTCGGAATTTGAAAAATGTCGTGTTTCGTCAAGCTTTCTGCGCTCAAATCTTACGCCCATGCACTCTTTCGAGCTTTGTTCGGTCACGTCGTATATATAATCCGCGTCGTAATTGTATTCAAGCACGAAATAGTCGTATTTCTGCCTGTCAAGGCTCTTTATCTCCGTAAAAAGCACTCCTTCTTTGAAATTTTCCGCAATGCGGCATAAAACCGCACTTTAAACATACTAATTTTACCACAACCGCCCGTCTTTTGCAACAGTATTTTATGCAACCGTATGCAAAACTTTGCGCGCACCCGTTGCAATTTTGTTTCGCTTTGTGTATAATTGAACAAGATAACGTAATTTTATTTTTTCGGGAGAGTAAAAAGATGAATTTAAAAGAGGCATCGGATATATTTGTAAACCGTGTGCTTGAACTCGGAATATCGCTTGAAGGATTTACCGTATATAAAAACGGCAGAAACATAATTTCGGCGCAGAATTTACCGTATCGTCTTGATGACGCAAAGCACGTCTATTCGCTCAGCAAATCCTTTTGTTCGACGGCGTTCGGTCTGCTTTACGACAGAGGAATAATAGACGTAAACGAAAGAATTGCCGATATATTTCCCGAAAAGCTCCCGAAAGGCGGCATAGGCGAAAAAATGTCACAGATGACTGTTTCTCACGCGCTGTCAATGAACACGGGGCACGAAAAATGCGTGATGCATGAAATGGTGACGTCGGACGATCCTGCCGCGGCTTTTCTGCGCCATGAACCCGAATATGCTCCCGGCACTCATTTTACCTACAACACGGGCGCGACCTTCCTTGTTTCGGCGTGCATAACAAAAAGAACGGGACTTACCGCGCATGAGGTTCTGCAAAAATATCTGTTTCCGTCGCTCGGAATCGAAAATACGTTTTGGAAAGAATGTCACGGAATATCCGAGGGCGGCGTGGGCTTTTCTGTAAGCTGCAAGGACGCGGCGAAGCTCGGACTTCTGTATCTGCAAAACGGCATATACGGCGGCAAAAGACTGCTTTCGGAAAAGTATATCGGTCTTGCGACTTCTGCCGTGTCGGATAACGGCGGCAACGGAAATCCCGACTGGTGCGCAGGCTACGGCTATCAGTTCTGGAGAAATTACAGGGGCGGATACAGAGCCGACGGCGCGTTCGGTCAGGCGGTGCTGGTGCTTCCCGAAAGAGACACGGTGATAGCGTTCTTTTCCGAGGGCAGCGATTTTCAGGGGCTACTCGACGCGGCTTTCGTTTTGTCAGACAACATAGAAAAGTGCGCGGATAACAACACCGAAAACAGTTTTTGCTATAAATATGAGCCTGTTATATCGGATACAGATGTATTTTTGCATTACGGCGAAAAATATCTGCTTGACAAAAACGGCTCCGACGCAGATACGCTTTGCGTAAACAAAACCGACGGCGGATTTGACATAAATTTTGGCGAAAACACGGTGAAAATTCAGAACGGCGCGTGGACGCCCGGAATAATGCGCGGAGAAAATGTAAAACCTACTCTTGCGTACTACACGGCGACTCATGACGAGCCGTATGAGTTTTACGCGTGCGCAGATGTCGGCGAAAACCGCATTGACATAACACTTCTCGGCAAAAACTGTCCCAACAATTCGCATATCGCACTTGTATTTGACGGCGGAGAGGTCAATGTTTCGAGAACCGGAAAATTCTGCGATAATTGTAATTTTGTTCTTAGCGGCAGAATATCGGAATAAAAGATAACGCTTGTCTTTGCCGCGGCGTTGTATAAACGGAAAGTCCAGCGTTTTTGAATTAAAAAAATTGCTTGAAAATTGAAAAAAACTCTTGACAAACGGATAAAGACGTGATATACTATTCAAGCAATCGTCGCTGAGGGTTGTTTTTTTAAAGGAAAAAGCCTTGTACGACGCGGTATATACAGGGGAATAGCTCAGTTGGTAGAGCAGCGGTCTCCAAAACCGCGTGCCGAGGGTTCGAGCCCTTCTTCCCCTGCCACTTTTGTTAAAAATGCATATTATATAAATGTATTCTAACCACACGGCTCGGTAGTTCAGCTGGTTAGAACGCCAGCCTGTCACGCTGGAGGTCATGGGTTCGAGCCCCATTCGAGTCGCCACTTCTTTTATTGCCCTGCCAAAAAGGCGCAATATGCCTCTGTAGCTCAGTTGGTAGAGCAGGGGACTGAAAATCCCCGTGTCATTGGTTCAATTCCGATCGGAGGCACCACGGCTTTGCCGGACGTGTTTCTGAAACAGAGCACCAAAGACAAAACGGACATTTAAAATTCAAAGATTTACGCGGATTTAGCTCATTTGGTAGAGCGCGACCTTGCCAAGGTCGAGGTGGCGGGTTCGAGCCCCGTAATCCGCTCCAA
>CAKSEL010000002.1 GCA_934446675.1 uncultured Eubacteriales bacterium | reverse complement strand
CCCTCGCCAAACTCAACTTTTACGTTGATATGTCCGTCTGGCTTTTTGTGGGAAAGCAGTACTACCGTCTCCACATGCCCCGTTCTCGGGAACATATCGACGCCCGCGGCCTTTATCGGGCAGTAGCCGAAGTTTTTGAAGTTTGAAAGATCTCTTGCAAGCGTTGCGGGATCGCAGGAAATGTACACTATGCGGCGCGCTCCGAGAGAGGCGATTTTTTCAACCGCGTCGGCACAGCCTTTTCTCGGCGGATCTATCGTTATTACGTCGGGCTTGAGCGCTTTAAGTTTCGGGTCGTCGAGCGCGCTTGCGGCGTCAAGGCACAGAAATTCGGCTTTTATACCGTTAAGTTCTGCGTTTATCTTTGCGTCGGCAACGGCTTGCTCCACTATCTCGGCGCCGTAAAGACGCGTGTCCTTGTCAGCAATGCAGAGTCCGACTGTTCCGGTACCGCAATAAAGGTCGATAAGCGTTTGTCCCGGTTCAAGCGCGGCGTATTCCGCGGCTTTTGAGTACAGAATTTCCGTGCCGTCGTGGTTTACCTGCCAGAATGACGCCGGAGTTATGCGGAAACGTCTGCCGCAAAGCTCGTCGTATATGCAGCCTTCTCCTGTGAGAGTACGCCACTTTTTGCCGAGCACGGCGTTTGAATTTTCGGTATTTGTGTTTATAAGCACGGTTTTTATGTGCGGATAAAGCTGCATTATGAATTCGCAGAAAGATTTTTCGCACTTGTCGTTTACGAGCTTTTCTCCGTTGAGTATCAGAGTCAGCGATATGTCGCCGTATGTGTGCGAACTTCTAAGGTATATGCTTCTTACAAGTCCTTTTCCGCTTATCTCGTCATATGCGCTTATGCGGTTTTTGTTAAAGAACTCAACAGCGGAGTCCTTTATCAGATCAAATTCGGGTTTTCCTATAAGACATGACGCGTGCGGCACTATACGGTGGGTGTTGCGCGCGTAAAATCCTGCGGTAACGTTGCCGTCGGAAAGAGTGCCGACAGGGAAAATTGCCTTGTTGCGGTAATGAGTGCAGTCCTTTGACGGGAAGAACTCGGAAAGCGAAAAATCAAGTCCCCCGATTCTGTGAAAGGCGTCGTTTATAGCGTCTTTTTTATATCCGCACTCGGTTTTGTAGTCTATGTGACAAAATACGCAGCCTCCGCACTTTCCGGCATAAGGACAGCCGTCCTTTATTCTGTTTGGGGACGGCTGAACAATTTTTGTAATTTTTGCGACTGCGTAACTTTTTGTCACCTTGATTATTTTTGCGTCTACCGTTTCGTCGGGAGCTGCTGCCGGAACGAACACCACAAATCCGTCGGGAGTATGTGCGAGAGCGTTTCCGTTTTGCAGCAAAACCTCGGTTTTGAGCGTTACGGTATCGTTTTTCTTCAAGGTCACGGACATTTCTCAGTTTTCTCCGTCTGCACTGTCGTCGCTTGCGTCACTCTGGGCAGCGTTCTGAGCAGCCTTTTCTTCTCTGTATGCCGAGAGGAATTCTTTTACTCTGCTGTCATAGTTTTCTGCGTAATCGAGCTTATAGTCTGCAATCTCGTCGTTGAGCATCTTTTCAAGAGCGTCGTATGCAAGGTTCTGGTATTCGTCGGAGGTGTAGAATCCGTCGCTGCCGTCGTCAAGGTCAAGTCTCTTGATTATGTGGTAGCCGTAGGAGGTTTCTACAAGACCTGTGGTTGCTCCGATTTCAAGCGCATAAGCCGCGTCCTCAAATTCCTGAACCATGCGTCCCTTGGTGAAGTAATATCCGTCGGGCTGAGCTTCCATTCCGGGATCTTCGCCGTATTCTTTGATAAGAGCGTCGAAATCTTCGCCGTTGTTTACCTTTTCAAGAACTTCCTTTGCCTTTGCAAGGGTTTCAGCCTTTGCGGATTCGGGAATGTTGCCGTTTTCGTCCTTTTCAATGTCGTCCGGGAAAGCTATGAGGATATGCTTTGCGTGAACATACTCTCCGTCGTTCATTGCGGCAAGCGCGTCGTCGTGGATCTGAGCCTTATCCTCGGCTACGCCGTCTTTCCCATAGAAATAATCGTAAAGTTCGGAGTAGAACAGGTTGTAAAGCTGGGAATCAAAGAAGCAATAGGGTGACTGATATGCGTGTGTTTCAAAAACAGTATCGTAATCGTCGCCGTACTGAGTCTTGAACTCGTCGATTTTGGAAATGATGTTGTCTTCAAGCTCTGTGTCCGAAACGCCTATGCCGTTCTTGTTGGCAATGTTTACGATTGCGGCGTTGAGCTTATAATAATCGGTGATTTCCTTGTCGATCTTTTCTTTGGTTTCGGCGTCGGGTTCGGAATCTCCTGCGCCGTAGTATTCGCTGCACGCAATGTTTGCGTATCTTACAGCGGTTGCGGTTACGGGAACTCCTTTTACGGTAAGCAGTATTTCCTTGTCGAGGTCGTTTTTGGGCTGAGCCTCTTCAAGTCTCTTTTCGGCTTCGGCAAAGCTTACCGTGCCTTCGGGAGTTTTAACGTCGGAACCGTTGTTTTCAACAACTTTGTTGTCGTTTTTGCCGTCGGTGTTTGCGTCCTTACCGCCGTTGCAGGAGGTAAGCATGACCGATGATGCGGCAAGAAGAGCCGCGAGTATGAGTGCAAATTTTTTCATCTTGATAATGTTCCTTTCAATATAACACCTTATCCGGTGCCTCAGATACTTTAATAGGGTACAACCGGAATGTGAAACCTATGTGAAATATTTGCAACTTTTTACAATTTGGACAAAAATGCATTGACAGTTGTAGTGTATAATATATACTGTCTGAAAATATCATGGGGAGGTGTGCGTATTGGAAAACAGGCTGTCAATGCCTCTTACGGTTCTTCGCGGCGTGAGCGAGGCGAGAAAAAAGCTGTTTTCAAAGCTTGGAATAAACACGCTTTACGAGCTTTTGTATCATTTCCCGGCTCATCATGAGGACAGATCGCACATACTTCTCACCGAGGACATAGTTTCGGGCGAATATGCAAGCCTTTTGCTTGAGGTCACGACGCAGATAACGAGCGTCCGCATAAGATCCGGCAAAAGCGGCCGCGCCATGACGGTTCAGAAGTTTATAGCGAGCGACGAAACCGGCGGAGTGCGCATGACCTTTTTCAACAGCGAATATTTAAAGACGGTGTTCACCGTAGGACGCAAATTCAGATTTTACGGCATTATAACGGGACTTGCCGGGAGCTGTTCAATGACGTCACCCGAATACGAACCGTACTATCCGGACGTAAAGCTGCCGCCGTTCGTGCCCAAATATCCGCTGACGGCGGGACTTACATCAAAGCTTGTTTCGTCGTGTGTTTCGCAGGCGCTTGAACTGTGCTTTAATGAGATAGACGATTATCTTTCCGGCGCGCAGAGAGAAAAATATTCGCTTATACGCGAGTGCGACGCGCTGAAATATATACATTTCCCGTCAAACTCGGAGGAGCTTGAGGCGGCAAAGCGCAGACTTGCGTTCGACGAACTGTACAGACTTCAGCTAAAGACGGTTCTTTTGGGACTCAAAGGCAAAAGCGGTTGCTCGCGGCGCATAAAATACCCCGATATGAAAGCCTTTGTGTCGTTGCTGCCGTTTGAGCTTACGCACGCCCAGAAATCGGCTATACAGGATATACTTGTTGATATAAGCGGCGTTAAAAATCCGTCGCAGGAGGCAGAATATAAGGGAGAAAACATTATAAGCCCTGCAAGGCGGCTTATCGAAGGAGACGTCGGCAGCGGAAAGACTGCGGTCGCGTGCGCGGCGATATATGCTTGCGCAAAAAGCGGATTTCAGTCGGCTCTCATGGTTCCCACGGGCATACTTGCTTTGCAGCACTATAAGTCGCTGAAAGAAACTCTCGGAAAATTCGGTATAAGCGTTGCGCTGCTTACGGGAGACACTCCGGCGTCAGAAAGAAAAGAGCTTTTGAAAAGCCTTGAAAACGGAGATACCGACGTTCTTATCGGAACCCATGCGCTTATAGAAGATAAAGTAAAGTTTAAAAATTTAAGCCTTGTGATAACCGACGAACAGCACCGTTTCGGCGTTGAACAGAGAAAAGCGCTTGAAAAAAAGAGCGCGGACAAAAACAACGAAGCTCTGAAACCGCATACCATAGTCATGTCGGCAACGCCGATACCGCGGACGCTTGCAATGATAATCTACTGCGATCTTGATATAAGCATTATCGGCGAAATGCCCAAAGGCAGGCTCAAAGTCGAAACCTGCGCGCTTGGCGAAAACAAGCGTAAGCGCGCATACGAATTTCTTTACGACAGGGTAAGAGAGGGCAGACAGGCATATGTCGTGTGCGCTCTTGCCGAGGAAAAGAACAAGGACGGAGAATATATACAGAGCACGGGCTACGAAATGCGTTCGGCTAAAAATCTCTGCGAGGAGCTGAAAAACGGATACCTTTCGGGACTTCGCACCGAATATATACACGGCCGCATGAAACAAGCCGAAAAGGACGCCGCAATGCAGAAATTTGCACGCGGAGAGACAGATGTTCTGGTATCCACTACCGTAATAGAGGTCGGCGTAAACGTTCCGAACGCCGCGGTAATGCTTATAGAGAATGCGGAACGCTTCGGTCTGTCGCAGCTGCATCAGCTCAGAGGGCGCGTCGGACGAGGAAAATATCAGTCGTACTGCATACTGATGTCGGCGCTTTACGGCAAAAACAAAGACAGCGATTTTTCAAAAAGAATGGATATAATGTGTAAAACAAACGACGGCTTTGAGATTGCGTCGAAGGATCTGGAGCTTCGCGGACCGGGAGAGTTTTTCGGTCAGCGCCAGCACGGAGAACTGTGCCTTAAAATGGCGGACGCGGTGAAGGACACGGCTCTTGCGGCATACGCAAAGGAGCTTGCTCTGGAAAAGGCAAAGTCGGATAAAGGATTGGAGATAGGGCAAATTGGGATCTAAAACATTAAAGGTAACGGGTGCGAGAGTACACAATCTTAAAAATATAGACGTAGAGATACCGAGAGACAAGCTGGTTGTGTTTACGGGACTTTCGGGTTCGGGAAAAAGCTCGCTTGCGTTTGATACTATATACGCTGAAGGACACAGACGGTTTGTCGAATCCCTCTCGTCGTATGCAAGACAGTTTCTCGGTCAGCTTGACAAGCCCGACGTTGACAGCATTGACGGACTTTCGCCGGCTATATCCATAGATCAGAAAACAACGTCGAAGAATCCGCGTTCCACCGTCGGAACCGTGACGGAAATTTACGACTATTTAAGGCTTTTGTATGCGCGTGCAGGTACTCCCCACTGTCCCGTGTGCGGCAGAGTGATAGAAAAACAGTCGATAGACCAGATACTCGATAAAATATTCAATCTTCCCGAAGGCACAAAGTTTTATGTGCTTTCTCCCGTCGTTTCTGGCAAAAAGGGAACGCATGAAAAGCTTATTTCCGATTCGAGAAAGAACGGATTTGTAAGGGCGAGGATAGACGGAGAAATAAGAAGTCTCGACGACAGCATAGAGCTTGACAAAAACAAGCGCCACACGATAGAAATTGTCGTGGACAGGCTTGCAATGAAATCCGACGTGCGAACAAGGCTTTCGGATTCCGTCGAAACGGCGTTCAGGCTTTCGGGCGGACTTTGCATAATAGCGCTGCATGACGGAGAGTTTGAAGGAAAGAGCGAGATGATGTTCTCGCAGAATTTTGCCTGTATCGAACACGGAATAAGTCTCGGAGAGCTTGAACCGAGAATGTTCTCATTCAACAGTCCGTTCGGCGCGTGTCCCGACTGCGACGGTTTGGGCGAAAGCTTTGTTCTGTCGCCCGAAAAGCTGTTTCCCGACATGAGTCTTTCGCTTGCAAAGGGTGCGTGCGTCTGCAACGGCTTCAAGAGCATGAAGGACGATTCATGGGGAGGTGCCGGAATAAACAGCGCGCTTGAAGAATTCGGCTGTTCGGTGAATACGCCGCTTTGCGATATGCCTAAAGAGGCTTTTGACGTGCTGTTATACGGAAAGGGCGACGAAAAGATACGCTACGGATACCGCGGCTACAATCTCAACTTCATAGGCATAATCAAGGAAATTCAGCGCAGATACGAGCAGAACATGGACAACCCTACCATGCGCGCATATTACGAGAGTTTTATGGAAACGGTGCCGTGCAAGACCTGCGGCGGAAAACGCCTGAAAAAAGAGGCTCTTGCGGTAACTGTCGGCGGCATGAATATAGACGAAGTCTGCTCAATGCCAATTACTAAGTCGCTTGAATTTTTCAAAAACATCAGATTTGACGATCTTCACGCAAAAATTGCAAAAGATATACTCAAAGAGATACTTGCGCGTCTGGGATTTCTTGAAAACGTCGGTCTCGGATACCTCTCGCTGTCGAGAAAATCCGGAACGCTGTCCGGAGGCGAGAGCCAGAGAATAAGACTTGCGACGCAGATCGGCTCTTCGCTCATGGGCGTGCTTTATATACTCGACGAACCGAGCATAGGACTGCACCAGCGCGACAATTCAAAGCTTATAGACACGTTAAAGAGTCTGAGAGATCTCGGAAACACCGTAATTGTCGTAGAGCACGACGAAGAAACAATGCTTGAATCGGATTACATTGTCGATATAGGGCCGGGCGCCGGCGTAAACGGCGGAAAAGTCGTGGCTTGCGGAACGCCGAAACAAATCATGGCATGCAAAGGCTCGGTTACGGGTGATTTCCTGTCCGGCAGACGGAAAATAGAAATTCCTGCCGAAAGACGAAAGGGAAACGGGCAGTTTGTAAAGGTAATCGGCGCAAGAGAACACAATCTTAAAAATATTGACGTCGCATTTCCTCTCGGAACCTTTACCTGCGTTACGGGCGTGTCGGGTTCGGGCAAAAGCTCTCTTATAAACTCCATTCTTCTGCCGGGTCTTGCAAGAACGCTCAACCGCGCAAATACGGTTTCGGGACTTCACGACAGAATTGAGGGTATCGAAAATCTCGACAAGGTAATAGCTATCGACCAGTCGCCGATAGGCAGAACTCCGCGTTCAAATCCTGCGACGTATACAGGACTTTTTACCGAGGTCAGGGCGCTTTTCGCGTCAACCCCGGGCGCAAAGCAGAGAGGATTCGGACAGGACAGATTTTCCTTTAATTTAAAGGGCGGCAGATGCGAGTCCTGTCAGGGCGGCGGAACGCTGCTTATCGAAATGCATTTTCTTCCCGACGTTTATGTTACCTGCGATGTCTGCAAGGGCAAGCGCTACAACAGGGAAACGCTCGAAGTAAAATACAAGGGCAAGAGCATATCCGACGTTCTCGAAATGACGGTTTCGGAGGGCTGCGAGTTTTTCTCCAACATTCCGTCGATTTACCGCAAACTCAAAACGCTTGAGGACGTCGGTCTCGGATATATCAAGATAGGTCAGCCGTCAACAACGCTGTCCGGAGGAGAGGCGCAGAGAGTAAAGCTTGCAACAGAGCTTTCAAAGCGCGGCACGGGAAAGACCATGTATATTCTCGACGAGCCGACGACGGGACTTCACACAGCCGACGTCGAAAAGCTTATCGAAGTGCTGCAAAAGCTTGTTGACGCAGGAAACACGGTAGTCGTAATTGAACACAATCTCGATATGATAAAAACCGCGGACTACATTATAGATCTCGGTCCCGAGGGCGGAGACGCAGGAGGAAACGTCATGGTATGCGGAACTCCCGAAACCGTGGCAAAGTGCAAAAAGTCGTATACGGGAATGTATCTCGACAAGATAATAAATAAGAAATAAGGAGAATTGAATTGATAATACTGAGCGCGTCCGGAGTGACACTGTCCTTCGGCACGGACGTTATTCTTTCAGGTATAGACCTCGGCGTAAACGAGGGCGACAAGATAGGCATTGTCGGAGTAAACGGCGCGGGAAAATCGCTGTTTATGAAGATACTGTGCGGTGCCGCCGAACCGTCGGAGGGTCAGATATTTCTGGCAAAGGACAAGCGCATAGGCTATCTCGAACAGAACACGGGACTTGATTCCGAAAAGTGTATTTTTGACGAGATGTGCATGGCGTTTCCGTTTCTCGTAAGCGCCGAAAAACGGCTTCATGAGCTTACCGAGCTTATGCAGAACGATCATGACGGCGACAGCCGTATGTCGCTTGCCAAAGAATATACGTCTCTTGAAGAAAAATTCAAAAGCGAGGGCGGATACGAGTACAAAAGCCGCATTGCCGGCATGCTTCTCGGCCTCGGTTTTGACAAAAGCACGCATGATATGTGCATACACGCACTGTCGGGCGGTCAGAAGACACGTCTTGCAATAGCAAGATTGCTGCTTTCCGAACCCGATATACTTATGCTTGACGAGCCTACCAACCACCTTGACATAGAAACCGTCGAATGGCTCGAAAACTACTTAAAGGGCTATAAAAAGTCGCTTATAGTTATATCCCACGACAGATATTTCCTCGACAAGGTAACGTCAAAGACCTTTGAGATAGAAAACAAATGCGGAAAACTCTATACCTGCGCATACACCGAATATGTAAAGCGCAAGGAGGCAGACCGCAAAGCTGACGAAAAGCATTACCGTGAACAGCAGAAAGAAATTGCGCGCATGGAGGCTTTTATCGAAAATCAGCGCCGCTGGAACAGAGAACGCAACATAATCGCGGCGGAAAGCCGAATGAAGGCAATAGAGCGCATGGACAAGCTCGAAAAGCCCAAAGCCCTGCCGTCGTCGATAAATTTCAAATTTCAGATGGGCGAAAACGGCAAGTGCCCCGATAAGGTGCTTGAGGTCATGTCGCTTTCAAAGTCGTTTCCGGGGAAACCGCTGTTTCACGACGTAAGCTTTATACTTCACGGCAAGGACAAGATGTTTGTCCTGGGGCAGAACGGAGTCGGAAAATCGACAATGCTCAAAATTCTGTGCGGAAAGACCGGGCAGGATTTCGGTAAATTCGAGTACGCCAAAGGGCTGTCCATAGGCTATTACGACCAGGAGCACCAGGGACTTGACAACTCGAACACGGTAATAGACGAGCTGTGGAACTGCTTTCCCGATAAGACTCAGACAGAAATAAGAAGCGTGCTTGCAGGATTTCTCTTTACGAGCGAGGACGTATTCAAAAAAGTCGGGGTTTTGTCCGGCGGAGAAAAGGCAAGACTTACTTTTGCAAAGCTCATGCTTGAAAAAAGCGATCTGCTTATACTTGACGAACCTACAAACCATCTTGACGCACCGTCGAGAGAAGTGCTCGAGGGCGCTCTTTCGGGATACGACGGCACGCTGCTCTGCGTTTCGCACGACAGATATTTCATAAGCAAGCTTGCAAACCGTATTTTTGAGATGCGCACCGACGGAGTATTTGATTTCAAGGGCGGATATGAAACGTATATTTCCTACCGCGATTCGCACAAACCGGGGCAGGGAAGTGCAAAAGACGAAAACTTTGCCGTGTCGGACGCGAAAAGCGACTATGTAAAGAACAAAGAGGACCGCAACCGCCGCAAAAACGCCGAAAAAAAGCTTGAACAGACCGAAAAGGACATTGCAGCGCTTGAAGAAGAACTCAAAACCAACGCAGCGCTCCAGCTTGAATGTTCCGGCGACTATCAGCGCGCCTCAGAGCTTTACGAACAAGAACAGCAGGCAAAGAGCAGGCTTGAAGAACTGTACGAAAAGTGGGAACAGCTCCAGAGCGAACTTGGCAATTAATTGTTTCTGAACTTAAACACTAAAAGTGTCAATTATTGTATTCGTAAACTTAAACAAAAGGCAAAAAATGCGCCGCAGTCAAAATATCCAAGACGTAGAAAATACGCCTTGGTTTTTGTTTATTATGTACAAATGATATTGACAAATTGTGTTGAAAAGGCAACAAAAAATTAACAATTCCATGACGGAATACATTTCGTGTTAATTTTAACATAAATTTACATGAATTATAAAATTTACTTATTCCGTGCGCGGGCGGCGGTTTTTGTGCGTGCGTATATGCCGTAATCAGCCGTCAAGGTGCGTTTTTGCAAGTTTTCTTGTGTCCGGAAACTCACGTGAAAAACAAAAGTGAATTTTTGTGCAATGTGACACCGAAACAAAATTTACACAGGCGATTGTCCGCCGCGGAAAAGTCTTTTGTACAAGCCTCTTTTGACGAGACTTGCGGATGCATTGTATCACTTATCGGCTATTGACAAATTTTGTCGGGATTGATATACTATATCTATGTAAATAGGCACTTTCTGCCCTTTTTGCGTCGGCAGTTGGCATGTACGGTCGTTTATTATATATATGTAGATTTTTTTGCGGCACATGTATATTTCGGCCTTGTCCGTCATGCATTAGTAATAAGGAAAAGGTGCCGGAAATAACAGGCAATTCTCTATCAGGTAGGAGGAAATCAGCAAAATGAAAATTGCAACCAACAAGAGCAGACTTACGGCAATAATGCTTGTCCTTTGTATGCTCATGCAGATTGTCTTCGGAGTTACGGCTTTTGCCGACGGCGATGGTCTTAATGCTGCCGATGCCGGTCTTACACCGGATAACGACGGCGTTACAAGAACGCTCAACTCTCTTGACGAAATGGCGGATCTTATGGTCTCGACGACCTATTCCGAATATAAGGAGCTGCACGCAGGTGCGCCCGAAGCTTCGGATACCGTCGTAATAGACGCCTGCGACTACGACAGGGAGCTTACGACCGCTGCCGTATCCGTGGCTTTTGACGAGACTCTCGGAAAAGATACGCTCATAACTCCCGATTCGGGCAAGACTGTCTACACCGTGGATATTCCCGCAACCGGAATGTACGCCATGACTATCAAATACTTCCCGATCGACGGCAACGGCTCGAATATCGAGAGAATTCTCCTTATCGACGACAAGGTTCCCTATAAGGAAGCTCGTTATCTCAGCTTTACGAGAGTATGGCGCGACAAGGAAGAAAACGGTTACAGCATTAAAGACCGCACCTTCAAGAAGGACGTAAACGGCAACGAAATGCGTCCCGTAAAATACGAGGCTCCCGAATGGAGAACCGAGGACGTTTGCGACTCGGAAACCTTCTTCTCGGATCCGCTTGAATTTTACTTTGAAGAGGGTACACATACAATAGCTTTCGACGCGGCGTGCGAACCGCTCCAGCTTGCGGAAATTACCCTGCATCCTTCAGAAAAACTGATTTCCTACGAAGATTATCTCAAAGCATATTCCGGCAAGACCGCACCGGAAAATGCAGAGGCTATATACATAAACGCCGAAATACCGATTGAAACCAGCGAACAGGTCGTATACGCCATGAACGACAGAACAAGCGGCGCGACCGAACCTCAGAGCACGTCCGCAACGCTGCTCAACACTATCGGCGGCAACGGCGGTGACAAATGGAAGAGCGCAGGTCAGTGGATAACCTACGAGTTTGACGTTGAAGAGGACGGTATGTACGATATCGTAACCCGTTTCAAGCAGACCGTAAACCAGGGACTTTACTCCTCGCGTTCAATAAAGATCGACGGCGAATATCCCTTTGAAGAAGCAAAGTTCTTGCAGTTCCAGTACGACGGAGACTGGCAGGTTGACACTCTCAACGACGGAACTACTCATTTTTCCTTCTATTTATCTAAGGGACATCACAAAATAGAGCTTAGAGCAGTCCTTGGCGACATGGCTGACCTTCTCAACACTATCGACGAAAGCCAGACAAGACTCAACGCTTATTACAGAAAGCTGCTCATGATTACCGGTTCCGATCCCGACGAGTACACCGACTACGAGTTTGCAAAGCTCGTTCCGGAAGTTCTCAGAGGTATGAGAGACGAGGCAAAGCTTCTCTACGGCGTTTCGGACGGACTTGAGGAAAAGATAGGCACAAAGGGTTCAAACACCGTAATACTCGACAGAGTTGCTTATCTTCTCGACGTAATGGGCAACGACCAGGATAAGATAGCCGTAAACCTTGCAAACTACAAGAGCTATATCGGCAGCCTCGGCACATGGCTGCTCTCAACAAAGGCTCAGCCGCTGCAGCTCGACTACATAAAGATTCAGCCTGCCGGCAGCAAGCTCCCCAAAGCAAAGACCGGTCCTCTTGAATCAATAGCGCACGAATTCGGTTCGTTCATAATGTCCTTCTTTACGGATTATAACTCTCTCGGTGCTTCCGAAAAGCACGTCGAAGGAGATCCGAATGTCGTTGAAGTATGGATTACGACCGGACGTGACCAGGCGCAGATCATGCGTCAGATGGTTGACGACAGCTTTACCGCTGAAACCGGAATTTCCGTCAACTTAAAGCTTATCGCGGCAGGTACTCTGCTTCCCGCGACCCTCGCAGGCGTCGGTCCCGACGTATCAATGGACGGCGACCCTGTCGGATACGGTATAAGAAACGCGGTTATTCCGCTTAACTACTTCGACGGCTTTGAAGAAGAAATAAAACCGCTCTTCAACGAAGAACAGTTTGTTCCGTTCACCGTGCTTGATCCGGACAGAATCGAATACGAGGACGGCACGACCGGAAAAGACGTCGGAGACGTTGACAAGCCTTACAAGACAGTAAACGGAGTTGAGAGAAACGGCGTAGTAACTTACGGTATCCCGTCAACGCTCGATCTTCCCATGCTGTTCTACCGCAAGGATATATTCGTAGAACTCGGACTTAAAGTTCCCGAAACATGGGACGATGTTGAATCCGTAATAAGAGCGCTTTCCGAAAATCAGCTCGAAATGGGCTTCTCACAGGCTCTTACACAGATATATATGTATCAGTCCGATGTTGACTGGTTCAGATCGAGTTACGATTACGAAAACTACACCGGCAACTACACCGACAGAGAATACCTCAGAACCGTCGGCGTTGCATCAAACCTCGACAGCAACGGCGCGCTTGACGCGTTCCAGCGTATGACCGAATGGTTCACGCTTTACGGAGAACCCGTAACCTACGACTTCGCAAACCGTTTCAGAACCGGCGAAATGCCGATAGCGATAGCAAGCTACACACTTTATAACCAGCTCAGAGTATTCGCTCCCGAAATCGCGGGTCTGTGGGAGTTTGTTCAGCTTCCCGGCGTTGAACGCGAGGACGGTACGATAAATCATACTTCTCCTATCACGCCTCACGCGGTTATGATGATGAAGGACGTTGCCGACGATATTTCCGACGGACAGGACTTCACCGAATCGCCCAAGGCACAGAAAGCATGGCAGTACCTCAAGTGGTGGGTAAGCACTCCCACACAGGAACGTTTCGGTAAGGAACAGGTTGCTATAATGGGTACCGCCGCAAAATACAACACGGCAAATATTGAAGCGTTGACCGGACAGTCCTGGACATCTCAGGAAAAGAGAAACCTTGAACAGCAGTTTAAGTCTCTCAAGGGTACGCCTATGTCGCCCGGTAACTACATTGTTGCAAGATACACGAACTTCGCGTTCTATGCTGTAATCAACGACGATGAAGTGCCCTCCGAAGCAATGCTCGGATATGTTGACGACATAAACAACGAGCTTACCAGAAAGCGTGACGAGTACGGCTTCCTTACAATAGATCAGTATAAGGAAGAACTTGCCGCAAAAGGTATTGAGATTGACTGATAACCGTACTAAATTATTCAAGGAGTGAAATAAATGTCAGAAAAGACTGTTTCCAAACCGCAGTCCGCTCCCAAGCTCAGAAAAGACATGACAAAATGGGAATGGACGCTGCGCGAAATGAAGGTCAACAAGGTCGGTTACCTCATGGTAGCGCCGTATTACCTGGTTTTCTTTACTTTTACGATTATACCCGTATTTGTGTCGCTGCTTCTCAGCCTCACACAGTTCAATATGCTTGAAATGCCCGTCTTTATAGGCGCGGATAACTACATAAGACTGCTTCTCGACGACGACATCTTCCTTCTTGCCTGCAAGAATACCCTTATTTTTGCGACAATGACCGGACCTGTTTCGTACCTGCTCTGTCTTATGTTCGCATGGTTCATCAACGAGCTTACACCTAAGATCAGAGCCGTTGTAACCCTTATATTCTACGCACCGAGTATCTCCGGCCAGGTCTACCTCATCTGGCAGACGCTGTTCTCCAGCGACCAGTACGGCTGGGTAAACGGTACTCTTATGAAACTCGGTATTATCAATTCTCCGATACTCTGGTTCCAGGACACCGACTACATAATGACGCTTGTTATTGTGGTTGCACTCTGGACTTCACTCGGTACATCGTTCCTTTCGTTCATCGCGGGCTTCCAGGTTGTCGATAAGTCGCTCTACGAAGCAGCAAGCGTTGACGGCGTTAAGAACAGATGGCAGGAGCTTTGGTATGTAACTCTTCCGGTTATGAAAAACCAGATGATGTTCGCGGCAATCATGTCCATTACCGGCTCGTTCGGTTTCGGTGCCGTTGTTACGGCGCTGTGCGGATTCCCGTCGGTTGACTATTGCGCACACACTATCATGCACCACCTTGAGGACTACGGAAATCAGCGTTGGGAGGTAGGATATGCTTCGGCTATTGCGACTATTCTGTTTGCAATAATGATAGGAGCTAACCTGCTTGTAAATAAATTACTGTCGAAGGTAGGTAAATGATAATGAAAATTCCAAAGATCAAAAGACGTTCATTTAACCGTTCTTTCGGCGGTGACCTCGGAATAAACATACTGTTAATCGTGTTCGGCGCATTCATGTTCCTGCCTATGGTATATGCGATCTCCCAGTCGTTAAAGCCTCTTGACGAACTGTGGATGTTCCCGCCGAGATTCTTCGTGCGCAACCCGAGCCCGGATAACTTCTCCGAACTGTTCAGACTCATGAGCGAGTCGTGGGTTCCGTTTTCAAGATACGTGTTTAACACCGCGTTCGTTTCGGTTGCCGGTACTCTCGGACACCTGATTCTCGCGTCCATGGCGGCTTACGCAATGACCAAGATAAACTTCCCCGGCAGAAAGGGAATGTTCCAGCTTGTTTACTACTCGCTGATGTTCAACTCCACTGTTTCCGCACTTTCAAACTTCATTATAATGAGTGCTTTCGGCTGGATAGATACATACTGGTCGCTTATAATCCCCGCGTTCGGATATACTCTCGGTTTCTACCTCATGAGACAGTTCATGGAAACCACCGTTCCCGACTCCGTGCTTGAGTCCGCAAGACTTGACGGCGCAAAGGAATGGACAATATATATGAAGATAGTAATGCCTATGGTTAAGCCTGCATGGCTGACACTTATAGTTTACTCTTTCCAGGGACTTTGGAACAGCGGTACTTCAATATATATATACAGCGAACAGCTTAAAACCTTCAACTACGCAATTCAGCAGATACTTGCCGGCGGTATAGTACGTTCCGGTGCTGCGGCAGCTTCCACGGTTATCATGATGCTCGTTCCTATCGCGGTATTCGTCGTAACACAGAGCAACATCATTGAAACAATGGCAAGTTCCGGTATGAA
This sequence comes from uncultured Eubacteriales bacterium, assembly GCA_934446675.1. Classification (GTDB taxonomy): domain Bacteria; phylum Bacillota; class Clostridia; order Oscillospirales; family CAG-382; genus UMGS1387. The sequence continues at coordinate 223,703 of CAKSEL010000002.1, read as the reverse complement.
AGACTAAGGGAGGAGAACAAAGATGAATTTCAAAGGTTTAAAGCGTATACTTCTCCTCGCGGTTTGTCTTGTAACTGTACTCAGTGCAATTCCCGCACAGGCAATTATACCTTATTCGACTTACACTTACGACATAGACGGAAATTACGTAGAGTCACCTCACGCATATGTTCCGTACGAAGTTATCAGTTCCCAGACGCTCGGAATTGAAACGCCTATCGCAAATCCTTACGATATGTGTACCGGACGTTCTACATATATGTATAACGGCGTTAAGACCTTCTACTGGGACAGAATGATCTACATCTCCGACGGAGATAACGCAAGAGTCATTGCAATAAAGTTCAATGACGAAACAAATACTTTCGATTTCGCATACGAACTCAAGGATTTCGTAAACGACTGGGGCGTTCCGGACTCGATTTCGTCTCCCCGCGGACTTTACGCAACCGATACCGAGCTTTATGTGTGCGATACCGATAACAACAGAATTCTCGTGTTCGCAACCGAAGGCAATACAGAATATGCAGAGGGCGATTTTATAAGAATTATAGCAGAACCCGAAAGCGAAGTATTCCCGGACGACCACATCTATAAGCCGATCGCAGTTGCGGTAAGCTCCTCCGGATATACCTACGTTGTTTCTTCGACAACATATCAGGGTATCATCTCGCTGAACAGCGACGGTGAGTTTGCAGGCTTTATCGGTACTCAGTCTCAGTCGCTTACTCTTATGGATATGATCTGGAGACGTTTCCAGACCGCAGAACAGAAGAATAAGTCCACAAAGAACGTATCTACCGAGTTCAATAACCTCAATATCAACGAAAAGGGCTTTATATTCGCCTCCACCGCCTCAATTTCCGAGGACGATATGTTAAAGGCGATAAACTCCAAGAGCACCGCGAGCGACTATGCTCCGGTAAAAATGCTCAACCCTAACGGAGAGGACGTCATGAAGCGTTCGGGCTTCTATCCTCCGGCAGGTGAAATCAATGTAAATACAACGATCACTCCCGATTATTCCATCACCGGTACTTCCACCGTTACCGACGTTGCGCTCGGACCGGAAGGCACATGGTCGCTTATCGACTCAAAACGTCAAAAGGTATTTACATACGATGAGGACGGAAACCTCCTGTTTGCGTTCGGCGATAAGGGCAGCCAGCTCGGTAACATCACCGCTATTCAGGCTATCGACTACGCTTACGATAACAGAGATGAGGAAAACGCGTTCAATTACCTCATGATTCTCGATAAGGAAAATGATACCGTAACGGTTTATAAGAGAACAGAGTACGGCGACGTGCTTGTAAAGGCTCTTAAAAACCAGCGCGACAGAAACTTCGACCTTGCCGCAAACGACTGGAACGATATTCTTCAGAGAAACTCCAACTTTGATATGTCCTATATCGGCATAGGCAAGAGCCTTTCGCGTCAGGGACATTACAAAGAGGCGATGGACTACTTTGAACACGCTTACGACACCACAAACTATTCCGACGCTTATCAGCAGGTAAGAAAACAGTGGATCGAAAAGTTCGCATACGTTGTTCCGGTAGTTGTTGTACTGTTCTTCGTAATTCTCTCAAAGATATTCAAGTACGCAAAGAAAGTCAACGACGCAGGTCTTAAACTCAGAAAGAAGCGTTCGCTTAAAGAAGAGTTTATGTACGGTTTCTACTCCATGTGTCACCCGTTCGACGGCTACTGGGATATCAAGCATGAGTACAGAGCCTCGACAAAGGGCGCGACCTTCATTCTCGCACTTGTAATTGTTACCTATATGTACAGCGTTATAGGCAAGGCTTATATACTCGATCCTCACCCGACGGTAATTCAGCCGCTTATGATGATAGTTTCGATACTGCTTCCGGTATTCCTCTGGGTTATCGCTAACTGGTGTCTGACAACGCTGTTCGACGGTGAAGGAAGTATGCGTGATATTTACATCGCAACCTGCTACTCGCTGTTCCCGCTTCCGGCGTTCTTTGTAATCACAACGCTTCTTTCAAATGTAGTAACTCTGAACGAGGCTTCCATACTTTCTCTTGCAATGGGCGTTGCCTTTGCATGGGTAGGATTCCTGCTGTTCTTCGGTATGATGGTAATTCACGATTATTCGCTGTTCAAGAACCTGCTTACAACGCTTGCCTCGATCGTAGGAATGGCGTTCATCATGTTCATAGCAGTGCTGTTCTCAAGCTTGCTCGGAAAGATAGTGTCCTTTATATACAGTATCGTCATCGAGCTTTCGTACCGAATGTAAGAGATGAAAGGAGTAATTGAAATGAAATTAAAGAATACCTTATGTTACATACTTTCGCTTCTTATGATCGTATCGGCGTTTGCACCGTCTTTTGCGGTAACGGCAGCCGAAACGGACGATGAGTTCAAACTTTCGCGCGATTATCTTACAGAAGAATATGTAAACGAAGAACACAAGCTTTCGACAATGACAAAATACTTCGAGGACGATAAGTACGAGGTATGGGGACTTGCCGAGACCGGAGAAGTCGGCATAAAAGTCAAGGCTACCGGTCAGATACTTCTGACAAACCCTTATAACGCATCTACCTCACAGTCCTCCGAGGCAATCAAGGCTAATCTTCTTTCACAGATCATATTGACCTATTCCGATTCCTCCGGCACTAAGGTAAACTTCAACAGCTATTCCGACGCCGCAGTAAACGGACAGATCAAGATGAACAAGACAAGAACAGGTCTGCGTACCGAATATACTCTCGGTAAAGAGCAGGCAAAGTACCTTGTTCCGCGTCAGATAGAAAAGAACAGCTTTGAACAGAACATTCTCGAACCTTTTGAAGATAAAACTTCGAGAGAATTCAAGATGCTTTCTGCTTACTATACACTTCAGGATATTTCGGATCCGACGCTTACCGATAGTATGCGTTCGTCGATGACCGTTAAATGGCCTATCACCGAAAAGTATGCAATTTACGTGCTTGACCCCGGTGTTTCCAACCGTGAGCTTGAGCTTCTTGCAAGCTATATCGAGAACAATACGAATTATTCGTATGAAAAGATGGCTGAGGACTATGAGCTTATCGAATATGTGGATACCTCCGCGGCTCCCGCACTTTTCAGATTTGCAATCGAGTACTCGCTTGACGAAAACGGTATTCAGATAAGAATGCCTGCAAGCAGTATCAAGTACGATACCTCAAACTACCGCCTTGAAAGCGTAAAGTTCTTGCCGTATTTCGGCGCAGGCTGCAATGATAACACGGGCTTTACCTTTGTACCCGACGGTTCCGGTACTATCACACGTTTTGAGGACATCAAAGACCGTGCGTTCACCCTCTCGGGTAAGCTTTACGGCAGAGATTACTCGTTCCACACGATTTCCGGCTATACTCAGGAGACCATGAGAATTCCGGCGTTCGGTATTATCGAAAATCAGCCGCAGGTTGAATGGACTCCCGAACCCGAAGTTGACGAAAACGCGGAAAATGCCGGTGCAGCTGATGAGACTGCCGCTGCGGAAGATACAAAAGACGCAGAGCAGACCGCGGAAAACACCGATGAGACCGCAAATGAAACCGATTCGGCTGACGGCACAGAAAATGCAGAAACTCCTGCCGATGAGAATGTTGCTGATGAAAATATTTCCGATGAGCAGACCGCAGAGATTCCCACAATAACAAAGGGATTTGTCGCATACCTCTCCGAGGGCGACGCTATGGCGGATATATCTGCCGACCACGGCGGTTCGGTTCATAAGTTCAGCTCGGTATACCCGACGTTCTATCCCAAGCCTGCCGATACCTACGCACTTACCGGAATTTCATCTACCGGCAGCGCAACCTATACCATTTACAGCGACAGACGCTATACCGGAAACTATACGTTAAGGATTTTCCCGATCTGCAAGGAAAACGCAGATTATACCGATATGGCAGCAGAGATAAGAAATTATCTCACCAATACCGGCGTTCTTACGCCCATAAATCCCGATGAAGAGCCTACCGACGACGTTCCGCTTTATATCGAAAACTTCGGCACGATAAAGACTCAGCAGAAGATTGCCGGATTCCCGCTAAATCTCCAGTCTCCGCTTACCACCTTTGAACAGACAAAGGATATGATAGACGAACTCAAGGCTGAGGGAGTAGGAAACATCGACGTAAGACTTACGGGTTGGTATAACGGCGGTCTGCAGAAGACAGCGCCCTCTAAGCTTAAAGTTGTCGGCGCACTCGGCGGCAAAAAAGGTCTTAAAGAACTTATCGCATACGCAAAAGAAAACAATGTAGGAATTTATCCCGATATTGACTTTACATATGTCGGCTACTTCTCAGCGTTTGACGGATTCAGCTATAAGAGAGACTCCGTAAAGACCATTGATAACAGAAGCGCCGCACACCGTATCTACAATGCGCTTTATCAGGGCTTTGAAGAGGACGGAAACCTTATTATCTCGCCGAACGCTATGGAAAGATTCTATAATAAGATAGAAAAGAAGTACAGCGATCTTGACGGAGATACAATTTCGGTAGCGTCTCTCGGATATGACCTGAACTCAGACCATAATGACGATTTCATGCTCAACCGCGAGGATTCCAAAGAGGTAATCCAGAGCTTCCTTGAAACTCTCGATAACAATACCGGCAAGATCATGACCGACGGCGGCAACGCATACGCACTCAAGTATGCCGATCATATTCTCAATGTTCCGCTTGACAGCAGCCAGAACATAAACACCAGTATGTCTGTTCCGTTTATGGGCATGGTGCTCCACGGTTCAACAGAGTTTGCAGGTACGGCTATCAACCTCGACGGCGACTATGAATACAGCGTTCTCAAGGCTATTGAAAACGGCGCAAACCTCTACTACATTGTTTCAAAGGACAACACCTCCGAACTTAAAACCTTCCCCGAATTCAGCAAGTATTACGCTATCAGATACGATAACTGGAAACAGGATATGATAGATACCTACAATACTTTCAACGCTGCAATGAAGAAGGTCAAGTATTCGTTTATTTCCGAGCATGAATATCTCGGTACAAGATTGGTAAGAGTCGCATATGACAACGGCACGGAGTTTATTCTGAACTACAACACCCACGACGTTGAACTTGACGACGGAACGACTGTTGAAGCAATGAGCTTCATAGTCAGATAAGGAAAGGGGTGTTCAGCAAATGAATAAAACAGTAGCAGCATCAAAGCCCGCGGCAAAGAAAAAGCCTGCGTCGCTTGACAAGAAAAAGGCAAGAGCCGGCTGGATATTCGTACTGCCTTTTGTAATAGGTTTTGTGGTACTTTATCTCCCGATGCTTTTCAGATCCATTGAATTCAGTTTCAGTGAGATCACAATTCTCAGAACCGGCGGATATACACTCACTCACGTAGGATTTTATAACTACAACGAGGCGCTGTTCTCCGACGCAAGTTACTTAAGAATTCTTACATCAAGCTTAAAGCAGCTTGTACTCGACGTTCCTGCAATAGTAATATTCTCGCTGTTCATGGCGATAATCCTTAATCAAAAGATGTTCGGCAGAGCAGTATTCAGAGCAATATTCTTTATCCCCGTTATACTTACAACCGGTCTTATAGACTCTATCGACCAGAGCAACGCCGCAATGAGCTACATGAGCAGCGGTTCGATTGATACGGGTGCCGGTCAGAATGCGGGCGATATAGTAAACGCAGTGGATATCACAAACCTGCTCGGCAACATGGTAGTAGGTACTGAGCTTGTTGATTATGTTGTAAATGTTGTTAATAACATCTTCAACATAGTAAACCGTTCCGGCGTTCAGATGCTTATATTCCTTGCAGGTCTTCAGTCAATATCTCCCGCAATCTACGAGTCCTGTAAGATGGACGGCGCTTCCGGCTGGGAAACCTTCTGGAAGATAACATTCCCGATGATAAGCCCGATGATACTCGTTAATACAATTTATACGGTTATCGACTCGTTTACTTCGGAATCAAATGCCGTTATGACTTACATAAGCACGGTTTACGAAGGAACAAGCCCGCATCCGCGAGAACTCAGCTCCGCGATGTCATGGCTGTACTTCCTCATAGTTCTTGTTCTGATAGGTCTTGTCACCGCAATTATTTCGGCGTTCGTATTCTATCAGAGACGTGATTAAGGAAGGAGGGTGCAGACATGAATAATTCAAATACAAAAAAGCCGCTTTCGCGCAAGGATATGAAAATCGATTTTGACGGCAAGGTCGGCAAGGCTGAAAGATTAAAGCTCAAGGTCTTTTCCGCAAGCTTTGTCGGAGAAATAATATATAAGATTTTCAGATTCGTTCTGCTTATAGGTATCTCGTACATCATACTTTACCCGTTCTTTACAAAGATCATGGCTTCGTTTATGAGCCAGCAGGACTTTGTAGACGTTACGGTTAAGCTTATACCGAGACACCCCACCCTTGATCAGTGGAAGTTTATCATACTTGAAAACAAGTATTTTATCGCACTTTTCAACACAGCAAGAATTTCGATATTATGCGCAATGTTCCAGACGCTTATCTGCGCTATAATCGGATACGGTTTTGCAAAGTTTAAATTCAAGGGCAGAAACATTCTGTTCTTCTGCGTAATTCTTACAATGCTTATCCCGCATGATACACTGCTTCTTGCAATGTTCATGAAGTTCAGATATTTTGATGTGCTCGGCATATTCAAACTTCTTACGGGAAATCAGCTTAACCTTATCAACACGGAATTTCCGCTGTACCTGCTCTCGATCACCGGTCTTGCATTCAAAAACGGTCTGTATATCTTCATTTTCAGACAGTTCTATAAGGGCGTTCCGGACGAACTCGAAGAAGCTGCGTACATAGACGGTACGGGCGTGTTCAAAACCTTCTTCCAGATAATTCTTCCTCTGTCAACCCAGATGATGACGACAATCTTTATGTTCGCATTCTCGTGGCAGTGGACAGATACATTCTATACCGCGTCTCCTTTCTTTACGACAAGCGGAGCTACAATGCTCACCAACATTGTAAAGGTTCCTACAAGCTTAAAGGTAGACTTTGCGGCAAGCACACTTTGGGAATCTGCGATAACAAACACCTGCGGACTTTTAGTAATTCTGCCGCTGTTCATTATCTTCTTATTCGCTCAGAGATCGCTTGTTGAAGGTATCGAACGTTCCGGTATAGTAGGTTAATTTCAAGCCGGATAAAGAGAAAAAAGCATAAAAAATTTCACTCCGTTTCGTAACTGATCCGGAGTGATTTTTTGTTTGTTGGAATTTTCTGCTTAAAGCTCGATTCCGAGCTTTCTTATAAGCCAGTATGCGTCAAGCATGAGCAGCGGCGCACTTGAATAGTGGTTTTGAGGATCGACGGCGAGAATCATATTTTTCAGGGCGTCAAGCTGATTTTTGTCCGGAAGCTTGTCGGGACGGAGTGCTGCAACGATAAGACATTCGCCGACTTCGCGGATAGGATAGAACGCCTCGTTTTTAAAATCGGGATCAAGTCCGGGATTGCACCAGAAATATCCGTTTTTCGGTACTCCGTCAGTGTATGTAAGCTTTCGCGTTCTCCACGGAGTATTCTTTGCACAGAGCTTTTTGGCGTATTCCGGTGCAGGCTGTCCCTTTGCATGACCGGGTGCTACGTCCTTTACGCAGTCGAAAGTCATGTACATAAGCTCTTTCATGTCGTTCTTTATGGCAGCATCGTCGTCCGCCTCGTAGATAAGACGCTGCGAATACTGCATTTGCAGATATGCGTATGCCGCGCAGGCGCCGGGTTTGAGCCTTTTTGAAATCTCAATGGCGTCGTATACATATTTTCTGTATAATTCGTACCACTTTTGCTCACCCGTGACCCTGTATGCCGCAAGATAGAACATCGGCAGTCTCAGAGCTTCGTGGGGAAGTATCTCCTTTCCCCACATCTGATTGGTCTCGGAGAGCGTTCCGTCCGCACGGATAATGGTGTAGTTGTTCTGCGGTATTATATCGCGCTCAAATTTAGACGCAACCTCTTTCATTTTCTGCCTTATTTCGGATTTTAATTCTTCTGTACAAAGACCTGAAAAATATGCTCTGTACAAGCCGTATATCCAGTGAGTGTACTGATCGCGCGACGAATTTATGTAGTAGCTTTTGCAGTCTGCCGGCAGCACGCTCCTTGCCACAAATCCTTTTTCGCACGATACGGATGCGCAGAGCAAAAGTCCCTTTACAAGCTTTTGGCATTGTCCGCGCAGAATTTCGTCATGCGTTACCTCGTATTTTGCTATAACCGCCTCAAGAAAAGCTCCTCCGTTGAGTACGGAATCCTCCATGCCCGTGCCGTACCCCGACGGATTTGGAAAGGACTTTGAAACCTCGTAAGGCGTGGGGAGGTCGTCGGTGCAGCCGTTTTTGCCGTTATGAATTCTGAAATCGTAGATAAGATTTGTTTTATCGCAGAAAAAGCTGTCCCAGATGAAGTCCCATAACTGTTCTGTTTTCAAATTCATAAAAATCTCTCCTTTTTTTACATATTTTCTTTTATACTGCTCTGAATCCTCTGCCTATAATTTCGCTGCTTGTGGTGATTATGGTAAAGGCATGGGGATCGGTGTTTTTGATCCATGCGCGCAGTTTTATTGCCTCAAGACGTGTGCATACGGTGTGAATCATGAATTTGCTGTCGTGCGTGTATTCACCCTGTGCTACGTGTACCGTTGCGCCGTGGTGCAGGGTTTTGATTATGTAATCTGCTATTTTTTCATGCTCCGAAGTAATAACTATAAAGTATTTGTAGCTGTTTAAGTTTTCGAGAACGCTGTCAACGAGAAACGCCTTTGCGAAAAGACCGAGAAGTGAGAAAAGTCCCGTCGTTATGCCGAAAACAAAGAACGAGGACGCCGCAATAAGAAAATCGGTGCATAAAAGCGCTTTTCCGACGTCAAGACTGGTGTATTTTTTGAGTATAAGCGCGATTATGTCGGTTCCTCCCGACGACGCGCCGCAGTTGAACATCATGGCAGAGCCTATTGATGTGAGAAGAATCGCATATACAAGCTCAAGAAACGGCTGATCGGACATGGGGCTTGACATGGGCACAAATCTTTCAAAAAGCCACGTTTCGGCGGAGAACATAAGGCTGCAATATACGGTCTTGATTCCCGTCATGCGTCCGAGAAAGATAAATCCGATAAAAAGCAGAGCTATGTTTATTATCATGATCAGCGTTGCCGGAGTAAAGCGCGAGATCTTGCCTATTACGGTACCGATACCGCTGACGCCGCCGGTTGAAAAGCCGTTCGGAATTTTGAAAAAGTATACGCCGACGGTTAAGAGCAATATTCCTGCGTTCATTATAAGAAAATCGAGTATTGCCGAACGGTGTTTTTTAGGCTGCTGTAAAGTTTGCTGTTGCGCGGTCTGCTGCATTGATTTTTACCTCTGTTTATATATATATTTAAATTTTTATTTGTGTCACAAAGCCGATTCAAATGAGAGCAGGGCACAGTCGATTATACCGTCTATCTCCGATACGCTCCGGGCGCAGTTTGCGCGGTTTCGCAGTTCGGCAGAGCCGGGATAGCCTTTTATGTACCATGCAATGTGCTTGCGCGCCTCTCTTACGCCGACGTATTCGCCTTTCTGCGATATTAAAAGGTGCATATGCTCTTTCATGTCGCGGCATTTCTGCTCGGGTGTTATTTTAAGCGGCTGTCCTCCCGATAAGACCCTCTCGGTGTCTGCGAGAACATACGGATTTCCCAAGGACGCTCTGCCTATCATTACTCCGTCGCAGCCTGTGTATTCAAGTACGCGCAAAGCGTCGTCGGGACAGCATATGTCCCCGTTTGCGATAACCGGAATATGCGACTTGCTTTTGATTTCACGTATGACGTCATATTCCGCGGACGGCATATACATCTGCTCTCTGGTTCTGCCGTGGATAAAGATAGCGTCGGCGCCGCTGCTTTCGCACACTTTTGCAAGTTCCGGCGCGGTTATGTGAGCCTTGTCAAAGCCCAAGCGCATTTTTACGGTAAGCGGCACTTGTCCTATTGCGTTTTTTACGGCATATACGATTTTTCCGGCAAGTGCAGGATCTTTCATAAGCGCGCTGCCCTCGCCGTTGTTTACGATTTTGGGTGCGGGACAGCCCATGTTTATGTCTATAAAATCGGGGGCGAATTCGCCGTACAGAATTGCTGCGGCTTTTGCCATTATTTCGGGTTCGCTGCCGAAGATCTGAATACCGATGGGGCGCTCCTCTTTTGAAAACGCCGCAAGAGTCTTTGTCTTTTTGTCGCCAAAGCAGACAGCCTTTGCCGACACCATTTCGGTAACGCACGCGCCCGAAAAATATTTGCGGCAGACAAGTCTGAACGGCGCGTCGGTCACTCCTGCCATGGGTGCGCAGAAAACATTTGTTTTTAACGTCAGATTTCCTATTTTCATGTTTACTCCGTGTACTTAAATTATTACGGTGAGAATATCGGCGTTTATTTTGCTTATCTCGTCTTTCTTTGAAAGAATATCGGCGCTTACCGAGTTGTATATTATGTTTCTGCACGGATAACCGCTGCCGCAGAAACGTTTTTCGCCGTACACCGGGAATTTGTAGCCTTTTCTGTCGGTAAGAAGTGCGCAGCCGATGCTGTTTTTATGTTCGCACTTTCCGTTTGCGCGGACAATGCAGCTTTCAAGCGTCATGAGAGGCAGTCTGCCTTTGGCAAAGGCGCAGAGTTTGATTTTTCCGCTTGTTTTTATGTCGCGCATCTGTGCGCTGTTGAGTTCGGGCGAGAGTGTTACGGCGTCAAATCCGAGATTTTCGAGTACGCTTATATTCCGGCTGTTGAATACGTTAAGACCTGTTCCTCCGAAAAGAGAAAGCCCGGCGCTTTTCGCCATGTCAACGTGACCTATATTTGATACAAGCGCATATTCTGCGCCAAGCTCTGCGGCTTTTTTGAGCGCACGCAGACAGCCGTCATATTCAGTATTGAATATAACTCTTGAAAGCCTTACGCCCGTTATTGCGCCGCATGACTTTATTTTTTCAAGCACTCCGACGTCGGGATTCTCAAAAAATTCAAGCGGCAGGGAAACGTACTTTACATTTTTATATGCGCTTATTTCGGAAATATCCGAAAGATTTACAAGAGATATATGAATTTCGGGCTGTGAGACTTTTTTTCTTGCAATACAGCCTGAAATTCCCTCATCTTCAAGCCTTGATATGTGTTTCGGCTCAGTGAGAGCTGCGTAAAGTGCGTCTGCGGCGCTTCTTCTTGCGGCATTGAGCGCGGATTTCGGAAGAAAAACATCGCCGCTTGTGTTTACCTTGATTTCGTGTGCCGAAAAAGGCGTTGAACCGAGCTTTGAAAGGTTTAATGCTATCTCGTCCTTTGTGACGGGCGCGTTTTTTGCCCTTCCGCAGATAAAATCCGAAACGTGATTTACGCTTACATCTCCGCACGACGCGCAAACTTTAAGAGGTTCGTCGGGGGTTGCCGTACATTCAAGGTTTATTTCTCTTTTGCGTTCGGGAAACGCCTTGTCCGACCCGTTCAAAAGCCGCGACGTACTCTGCTTGTCGTCCTCGCTTCTCACGCCGTACATATTTCTGTTGTCAGATAGATAATGCGAGGTGAAGTACGAATCCGTAAATCCTCCGCGCGAAAACAGTCCGCAAAGGCGCTCATATTCTTCCTCAGACGCGTTTTTGCCTTCGTCTATGAGCTTTCTCCATATGCTTGTGACGCCGTAGACGTATTCGGGGGATTTTCTTCTGCCCTCTATTTTGAGCGATGCCGCGCCGCATTTCAGCACCTTGTCGATGTCTTTGGAGAGCGACATATCCTTTAAGCTCAGAGGATACGCGTTTTTCGCGCCCGAAAGAGTATACGGCAGTCTGCAGGGCTGTGCGCACATACCGCGGTTTCCGCTCCTTTTGCCGATTACAGAGCTCATAAGGCACATACCCGAATGACACACGCACAGCGCACCGTGTACGAATATTTCAGTTTCTATTCCGGTATCGCTTATACTCTTTATATCCTCAAAGCTCATTTCACGCGCCAGCACCACTCTGTCAAAGCCGAGTTCATGCAGCTTTTTCGCGCCTTCAAGACTGTGGCAGGCGCATTGAGTGCTTGCGTGAAGAACAGCCTCCGGCATTGTGCGCTTTATTTCCGCGGCAAGTCCAAGATCCTGCACTATAAAGCAGTCCGCACCAATACACAAAGCGCTGTAAACAAGATCCAGCGCGTCCTTTAACTCTCTGTCGGTAAGACAGGTGTTTACGGTTATATTGGACTTTACCCCGTGTATGCGGCACAGACCGAGCGCCGATTTCATTTCATCATTGTCAAAGTTTTTTGCGCCGTATCTTGCGTTAAAGCTGTGAGAGCCGAAGTATACCTCGTCCGCACCGGCGCTTATCGCGGCGTTCAGTGCCTCAAAACTTCCGCAGGGAGCAAGTAAAAGCGGTTTTTTCATTGTTTCTCCGTGTTTTTAACATTTATACTGTTGCAAAGACTTAAATTTTACATTATACTATTATATAATACTTTTGTTAAAATGTAAATTATATTTTTTGATTTATTTGGAGTGAAATTTATGGCAGAAATAATTGACGGAAAAGCGGTAAGCGCAAAGGTGCGCGCGCAGATAAAGGCAGACAGCACGGAATTTGAAAAAAGCACGGGAATAAAGCCGGGACTTGCGGTCATTATCGTGGGCGAAGATCCGGCGTCGAAAATTTACGTAAGAAACAAGGCAAAGGCGTGCGAAGAAGTCGGATTTTATTCCGAGGTCTACGAGCTGCCCGAAGATACGACGGAAAGAGCGTTGCTCGATCTTGTACATTCCCTTAACCATAACAACCTCATTCACGGAATACTTGTTCAGTCGCCGCTGCCGAAACACCTTGACGAGGCTCTTATAGTCAACAACATTTCTCCCGAAAAGGACGTTGACGCGTTCCACCCGGAAAACGTCGGCAGAATAATTATAGGAGAATACAGTTTTCTGCCCTGCACGCCGGCAGGCATTATGGAGCTTATGGCGCAGTATAAGATTGACATATCCGGCAAGGACTGCGTGGTTATAGGCAGAAGCAATATCGTAGGCAAGCCTATGGCAATGCTGCTTCTGCACGCAAACGGAACCGTTACGGTGTGCCATTCAAAAACGGCGGATCTTGCGCAGCACACAAAACGCGCGGATATTGTGGTTGTTGCGGTAGGAAAGCCCAAGTTCTTAAAAGGCGATATGATAAAAGAGGGAGCCGTCGTAATAGACGTAGGAATGGACAGGGACGAAAACGGAAAGCTCTGCGGAGACGCCGATTTTGAATCCTGCGCGCAAAAGGCTTCGTATATTACTCCCGTTCCCGGAGGAGTAGGTCCCATGACAATTACCATGCTCATGAAAAATACGCTTACTGCGGCGCATATGCACGCAAAAAAGCATAATATCTGAAAAAGTACGGTAGAACACAAAGAATACAGACGGTGAAAACATGAAAAAAAGCATTATTCTTATAGGTATGCCGGGCTGCGGAAAAAGCACTCTCGGCGTGCTGCTTGCAAAAAGACTGGGACTCGATTTTCTCGATACCGACATAGTAATTCAGAACAGAACCGGCGAGCTGCTGTACAGGACGCTTGAGAAAAAGGGCGTTTCGGGACTTCTTGAGGAAGAAAGGCTTGCGATACTCTCTCTTGACATGAGCACTCCGCGCGTAATTGCAACGGGCGGCAGCGCCGTACTGCGCGAGGACTCAATGACGCACTTAAAGCAGAACGGTATCTGCGTATACATCTATGCGCCGTATACCGAGATAAACAAGCGCGTAAACAACAGAGGCACGCGCGGAATTGCCGCAGAAAACAACGAAACTCTGCTTGATATTTACAACTACCGTACTCCGTTTTACAGAAAATATGCGGATATTACCGTGGAATGTACCGGTTTTTCGGCTGAGAAAAATGCCGACAGAATTGCCGCGGCGCTTGAACAGAAGGGTTTTGAATAATCCTGAACAAAAAAACTGAATTGTAATATTTGTGCGATAAAAAGTGAAAATATGTTTGTTTTTATGAAAAATAACTGTTGCATTGTACGTTGCAATGTGTTATAATTAATCAGTATTATAAAAAGCAAGATTTAAATAAGGGACGGTAAAATAATGGAAAAGCAAGAACTTACGCTTACGGATCTGCTTAAAGTCGCGCTCAAATGGTGGTGGCTGCTTCTTATAGGCATGATCGCGGCAGGAGCGTGCGCATTCTATTACGGAAAATTCTGTGTGACACCTATGTATAAAGCTACGACGAAATGCTATGTTCAGGCGAGCAGACAGTCTGTCGAGCAATCAAGCTCGGACGCTCTTATAGGCGAGCAGAGAGGTATTGCACTTTCTCAGATGGTTGTCGCAAACTACATAGAAATTCTTGATACCAACAACTTTGCAAAAGAGGTTTCGTTCTACCTCGGCGGAAACACAAGAGAAGGTGATTCTCTCGATAAGCTTATCAAGCTGAAGGACATAGGAACTCCCGATAAATCCTATACCGCAAAACAGCTCAGAAAAATGATAACCTATACTCCAAAAGAAGAGCTTGCGGTGTTCAGCATCGACGTTGTGTGCGACGACGCGTCCGACGCAATGAAGATAGAACAGTGCATTGAAACCGTCATGATGGACTATATAGAGAGCGTTGCGCCCGGTTCCGGAATTATAAGCATAATCGACAACGCATATCCGTCGAACGGCGCCATAAACAACAGAACCGTGATTTATACGCTTGTCGGAATTATTTTCGGTGCTGCGGTAATGTTCGGCGCGGCATTTGTCCTTGACAGCGCGGATACGAGAGTAAAGGATGAAAAGAGCCTTTCGGAAGCCTGCGGTCTGCCGGTAATCGGAACCATTCCCGATGTTTTCTACGCGGAAAACCAGCAGCGCGACGATCCTATGGAAGCAAAAAATAACGGCAAAGCACGCCGTTCATGATGTTAAGGAGATTGTACTTTTATGAATAACAGGAATAAAGACGCAAAAGTCAGTCTCGGAAAGTGCATTTCCGTACTTGATAACCAGAATTTCAGTCTGGTTGAATCATATAAATCTTTAAGGACAAATATACTTTTCTCGCTGCCGTCAAACGAATCCGGCTGCAGAAAGGTGCTGTTTTCAAGCTCTAAACCCGGAGAGGGAAAGACTACTACCTGCGTAAACACGGCAATCACCCTTGCGCAGACAAATCTGCGTGTTCTGCTTATAGACGCAGACCTCAGAAAGCCTACCATTCACCGCTATTTCGGATTTGAAAGCAGAGTAGGTCTTACAAACGCGCTGCTCGGCATGAGCAAGCTTGACGACTGTATTATGAGCGTTCCCGAAATACCGACGCTTCACGTAATAACCTCCGGCGTTCTGCCGCCCAATCCGTCAGAGCTTCTGTCATCGCGCAGCATGACATATATGCTTGAAAAGCTCAGCGAATCCTTTGATTTTATAATCATAGACTCTCCGCCTATCAACGTCGTTACCGACGCGCTTGCAATTTCAAAGCTTGCCGACGGAGTTGTCGTT
Organism: uncultured Eubacteriales bacterium; assembly: GCA_934446675.1. Taxonomy (GTDB): domain Bacteria; phylum Bacillota; class Clostridia; order Oscillospirales; family CAG-382; genus UMGS1387. The sequence goes on along the minus strand of CAKSEL010000002.1, from coordinate 208,143 downwards.
GTTGCGTCGCACAATGTTACAAGATACCCCGATATAAACCAGACCGTTGCGTCGCTCAAATTTGCCGGCGCAAACATTCTCGGTATTGTGCTTAACCGCGTTCCCAAGACCAAGTCAAAGTACGGCAAGAACAGCGATTACAGCTATAAGTACAAATATAAGACTCTGCCCGATAAAGTTGAATTTGACTACACGGGTGCAAAGACAAAATGACGGATATTCACGCCCATATTCTGCCGCGGTTTGACGACGGACCGCATAGCCTTGAGGAAAGTGCGGAGCTTGTAAAAAGCTGTGCGGATAAGGGAATAAACGTTATTGTTTCGACCTCCCACTACTATTCGTCGCGTATGCCGTATGAGGAATTTACCGACAGGCGCAAAAGACGCATAGCGGAGCTTGAAACGGAACTTGAAAAGAAAAATACAGACGTAAAGATCGTTCCGGCTGCGGAAGTCAATATTTCGGATATACTTCTGAATCTCGGCGACATATCCGGGCTTTGTTTCGGAAACAGCAGATACATACTTCTTGAAATACCGCACGAAACAAATGATTTTGAAAAGTATTTCGGCATTATAGAACGCATTGTGTCATACTATAACGTAATTCCGATAATTGCGCATATAGAAAGGTATAAGTTTTTCCTTTCTTGCCCGAAGAACATAGACAGATTAAAGGAAATCGGCTGTCTTATCCAGATAGACGCGCAGGCGCTTACCGAAAGGTCGTTTTTCAGAAAGAGAAAGATTTTAAATCTTATCAAAAACGGCAAGGTCGATCTTGCCGCGTCGGACTGCCACGGCGGAAACAGACCGCAGAATCTTCCCGAGGCTTATGAGATCATCTCAAAAAGCATAGGCGAAAGATATGCCGGAATTTTAAAGCAGAATGCCGATACCGTCGCGGGAATTTAAAATTGATATATATAAAGCTCTGCTTAATGCGGAGCTTTTTTGCACTTATTGATTATTTTTGTAAAAATAGGCTATATTTTTGATTTGATACTTGAAAATATCGCGCACAGGTATTATAATAACCATACAATATTATTACAGCGAGGTAATTGCTATGTTTAAAAATCTCGGACTTCAGCTTTATTCCATAAGAGACTACATGAAAGATCCCGAAATGGCGGATTTTGCATTTGAAAGAGTTGCAAAGATGGGCTATACGGAGGCTCAGACCGCAGGAAACGCATTTGACGCAGAGCTTTTCGGAAAGCTTCTGACAAAGCACGGCATTAAGATAGTCGGCACGCATTACGACTACGGCGAAATAATCAACAATCCCGAAAAGACCATGGAAGTGCACAGAATGTGGGGCACGACAAACGTAGGTATCGGCGGTATGCCCGGCGAGGCAAGAGGAAATCTTGCAAACCTCAATGAATTTATAGATAAGTTCAACAAGGTTTCCGAAATCTATGCAAAGAACGGCTTTAAGCTCACCTATCATAACCACAACTTTGAGTTTGTCCGCATAGACGGTTTCAAGACTCTTATGGACGTTATGTATGAGAAGTTCAATCCCGATACCATTTCCTTTGTACTCGATACCTGCTGGGTAGCAGCCGGCGGCGCAGACGTATGCGCATGGATCGAAAAGCTTGCAGGCAGAATAGATATTCTTCATCTCAAGGACATTACCGTTGTAAACGAAAACGGCAGAATAACTCCCAGAATGACCGAAATCGGAAACGGCAATCTTGAATGGAACAGAATCTTAAAGACTGCCGAGGAAACCGGCGTTAAGCACTATGTCGTTGAACAGGACAACTTCTTCCTTAACGGCAACAACCCGTTCGCAAGCCTCAAGGCAAGCGCAGATTACTTAAAGCCTTTCATAAAGTAATTTAAACTGCGTAATTAAAGTTCACAGTAAAAAACAAGCTCAGTGCGAAGTGATAAATTTCGTTCTGAGCTTTAATTATGCTTTTTTGGAAAACCGTGCGCGGAGTTTTGCTGCTTTTATGAGTTTTTTATGTTTTCGACGGCTCTTTTTGCGCAGTCCTTGGCGGCGGAGATTTCGGCGTCGGATACCGGTTCGTCAAAGCCGCAAAAGCTGTTGTTATCGGGATTTACTCCCGTGAGCGCGTATTGCCAGACGAGAGATGCGGTGTATCTTCCGAGCCCGTAGGACAGGTGAAAATCGCGGTGCGCTCTCATGTGATATTCGCTGCACAAAAGCTTTACCGCGTCCCCCGTGGGTATGATAAGGTCGGCGTTTATATCGGACGCGGCTTTTTCATATGCTTTTCTGACCTGTTCAAACATTTCACCATGGCTTGAAAAGCCGGTGCTTTCAAGTCTTTGCGTGCCGTCGGCGTAGCCCCATGTCTGATGTATCGCAAGCTTTGATTTCGGGCAAAACTCCCTTACGTATGCCGCGATCTCTTTAAGATACGGCTCATATGTGTCGTATCTGTACGACAGATGGCTTGCCTGCTGAAGCGTGATCACGTCCCAGCCTCCGCACAGAAGCGCCTGCTTTACCGAGACGGAAAGCCCAGAGCTTTCACCGTTCATTTCAAAACCGTATGCTGCAATATCTCCCTTTATGTTTAAATAATGGTGTTCGAGAGAACAGCCGCCTATATAAAGATTTACGCACTGCACGTTTTTTATTCCCGAACTTTTGCAGACGTCCTTCAAATATTTCTGCGCGTCCTGGGAAAAGCTGTTTCCGATTGAAAGTATCTTCATTTTTTCGCACCGTCTTTCGTAAAAATCAGTTTATGCGCTAAGTATAACCTTAAACGGCATTCTTGTCAATATATGGCGTCATAATCTTAAAAAAGGCGATAAAAAAGCCTGTATTTGATATTGACTTGACGGTGTATAATTGTTATAATAACCACAAAGGATTGTATTAAAATACGGAGGGAATACAATGGCATTTTTTAAAACATTACACAAAGATCTTTCCAATATGCACATAGGCTGCGAAGAGCCGAGAGCATATTTTGTTCCTTATCAGAGCGCCGAGCTTGCGAGAAACGGGGACAGAAACAAGTCCGCGTACTTCAAGAATCTCTGCGGAGAATGGGATTTCAGATATTTTAAGAGCTTTAACGATATTGATTACGATTTTACAAAGCAGACAGACGGCGAAAATATCGAAAAAATCGAAGTGCCGTCAAACTGGCAGATGTATCTTGACCGCGGCTACGATGTTCCGCAGTATACAAACATAAACTATCCTTTTCCCAAGGATCCGCCGCATATTCCGGAGGACAACCCCTGCGGGCTCTATACGCGCACATTTTATCTTTCCGAAAGCTTTGCAAAAAGAGAGCTTTATATCAATTTTGAGGGCGTTGACTCCTGTTTTTATCTCTGGATAAACGGCGAATTTGCTGGATTTTCAACCGTAAGCCACTGTGTGAGCGAATTTGACATTTCAAAGTATGCCCGTGCCGGACAAAACACCGTTCAGGTGCTTGTCGTGAAGTGGTGTCCGCAGTCGTATATAGAAGACCAGGATATGTGGAGAATGTCGGGAATATTCAGAGAGGTATATATTCTCGCACGCGCAAAACAGCACATAAAGGATATATATATAAAGACTTCTCTTTCGGACGGCTTTGAAGAAGGCAGAATAAAGCTTGAAACGCTCTTTAAGGGCAAGACGGATTTTACATATATGCTTGTTTCACCCGACGGAGAGGCTGTTGCTGAGGGCGAATACTCGAAAGACAGCGAGATCACCGTCGAAAATCCGTACCTCTGGTCAAGCGAAGAACCGTACCTCTACGAGCTTTATACCGTCTGCGGCGACGAAGTTATACTTTTCAAGGTCGGATTCAAGAAAATCGAAATAAAGGACAGTGTTGTATATTTCAACGGCAAAAAAGTCAAGATACTCGGCGTAAACCGCCACGATTCGCACCCTGTTCTCGGTCATACAACGCCGATAGAGCACGTCATTGAAGACCTGAAGATATTAAAGCGCCACAACGTCAATGCAATAAGAACGTCGCACTATCCGAACGATCCGAGATTTTTGCAGCTCTGCGACGAATACGGCTTTTTCGTTGTGGACGAGGCTGACATCGAATGCCACGGAATGACGATTGACGCGCATAAGACCGGCTGGGACTTTCTTTCGGACAGCGGTGACTGGACTGACGTTTATGTTGACCGTGCAAAGCGCCTTTTTGAGCGCGATAAGAACCATGCGTGCGTATTTATGTGGTCTCTCGGAAACGAGTCCGGCGTAGGCAAGAACCATGCCGAAATGCAAAAGTACATAAAGAGCCGCGATAAGGATGCACTTGTTCATTATGAGCGTGCGACGGCTACTCAAAATGTTTACAGAGATATGCCCGACATATACAGCGAAATGTATTCTCACCCCGATTTCTGCCGCGATTATCTTAAAGATAAAAAGCAGACAAGACCGTTATATCTGTGCGAATATGTCCATGCAATGGGAAACGGTCCCGGAAGTGTAAAAGAGTACGTCGAGCTCATAAGAAACAATGACAAATTCTTAGGCGGCTGCGTATGGGAGATGACCGACCACAGCGTTGAGATAACGCTCCCAGACGGCAGACACGGATATACCTACGGCGGAGATTTCGGAGATTTCCCGAACGACGGCTGTTTCTGCGTTGACGGACTTGTATATCCCGACAGACGTCCGCACACGGGTTTTCTCGAAGTCAAAAAGGCATATCAGCCGGTGTCGGCAGTGCTTACGGATTTTGAATCGGGTACGGTTGAGATAAAGAATTTAAGATACTTTACGGATCTTTCAGATCTTGACGCTGTATGGAGCGTTGAGTGCGACGGCAGAACCGTACTCACGGGAAAAATACCGGCTCTTAACATCGCACCGCAGAGAAAAAAAAAGTATTCTCTTTTCAATATGTATGAGTTTGAAGAGGGCGGAGAATATTTCCTCAATATAAAATTCCTTTACAATACGGACTCGGCTTTCTGCAAGGCAGGCTATGAGCTTGGCTTTGAACAGCTTGAACTCGGCGCTTTGTGCGCGGACGAGGACGAGATTTCAGACGGCATTGCCGAAAATATGCTTTGCCCCGTAAGCGCGGAGGAGTCGGAAAGATATATCGTTATAAACACCGGCGAAACAAGCGTTAAGATAGACAAGACAAACGCAAAAATATGCGAAATAATAAACGACGGCAAAAACATGATCTGCGAGCCGGTGCGCATAAATCTCTGGAGGGCGCCGACCGACAACGACAGATACATAAGATCAAAGTGGGAATCGGAGGGACTTGACAGAATCGAACAGTACGCAAGAAGCACCGAGATCACCGAGTCAGACGAAACCCATGTCACCGTAAAGAGCACGCTTGTACTCTGCGCGCTTTCAAAAGAGCCGCACGCCGCAGTCGAGCAGTATATCACCGTTGAACGCGGCGGAAAGATAACGTATGATTTCGGCGTGAAAATCAAGGACGGCGCACAGCCTCTGCCGAGATTCGGACTTGAACTTGTCATGCCCCAAGGCAATGAACGCATGGAATATTTCGGAAAAGGTCCGTATGAAAGCTATTCGGACAAATGCCTTGCAAGCCGTATAGGACTTTTCAAAACTACGGTCACAGATAACTTTGAGCACTATGTAAGACCGCAGGAGAACAGCTCTCACTGCGACTGCCGCAGAGCCTTTGTCGGCAGCCTTAACGGTCATGGGCTTGAATTTGAGCGCCATTCCGACAGCGACAGCTTTATTTTCAACGCACAGCATATATCGGCTCATGAGCTTACGCACGTAAAACACGATTATGAGCTTGAAATGAAAAAAGAGACCTATGTTTACGCCGACATAAAGATGAACGGTATAGGCTCCAATTCCTGCGGACCGCTGCCGCTTGCCGAATACACTTTTGACGAAAAGAACTTTTCGGGTTCGATAGTAATTAATCCCTGCCGCATATAACGGCTTAAAAAACACAGAGGAGAGAAAATAATGGATTTTTACGGTTTTTACGGCGGAGCAAAGTTTGTTTCACCGTCCGACGCGGCTTGCACCGCGCCGTGGATATGCTCGGAGTTTGACGCAGATAAGAGCGTCGGCGCGGATATTGTAATCTGCGGTCTCGGAGTGTTTGAACTTTACATAAACGGCAAAAAGGTGTCGGACGATATGCTTGTTCCGGCGTGCTCGCTGTACGAAAGACGCGAAAACAAAAATTCAGGCGTAGTGCCTGGCGAGGAGTATTCTTACACGGTGTATTCCATGAAATACGACGTTTCGGAGTATATCGTATCGGGTAAAAACACGCTGTGCGTGCTTCTGGGACGCGGCTGGTACAACATTCCGGGAAACTATGACGAAAGATGCGACATTTTCGGAAACATAAAGCTCTGTTTCAGACTTTGCGCCAAGAACGGAAAACTGCTTTTGCAGTCTGACGAAAATCTGAAGTGGAAAAGCAGCCACATACTCAAAAACGACCTGTATTTCGGCGAAGAACACGATTACAGGCTGTACAACACCGACTTTCTTACAAATTCCGCGCTTTATGACGGATATGAAAACGTAGTCGCAGCCGACGCGCCGGAAGCCGAGTACGAGATACAGACCTGCCCTGCGGACAAGATAATCCGCACGATAAAGCCAAAGCTTATACACGATTTCGGCGACATGAAGATCTACGATAACGGCGAAAATATCACGGGCTTTGTAAAGATGAGCGCAGCGCCGCTTAACGAAAAGGTCGAGCTTGAGCACACCGAGGAAATTGACTCCGAGGGAAAACTCGACGGAACAAGCTTTCATTCGTTCAGACGTCCGCAGAAAGACGTTTTCATAGGCGACGGAAAGACCGAGATGGTTGACAGATTCTGTTTTCACGGATTCAGATATTTTTCTGTCTGCGGAAATTCCGAGCCTCTCGAAACGCTTGTCATACACTCGGACGTTGCTCTGACAAGCGGCTTTGAATGTGATAACGAAACGCTGAACACGCTGTTTTCTGCCTTTGTGAGAACACAGCTTGACAATATGCATATGGGCATTCCGTCCGATTGCCCGACGCGTGAAAAGCTCGGATATACCGGCGACGGACAGCTTGTGTGCGACGCTGTAATGACCATGTTTGACGCAAAAGAATTCTACCGCAAGTGGATACGCGACCTTGCCGACAGCCAGGATATAATAACGGGTCATGTCGGACATACCGCGCCCGTACAGGGCGGAGGCGGCGGAATAGGCGGCTGGGGAAGCGCGATAATACAAGTGCCGTATATGTTTTGGAAGCACTACGGCGAATTTGACCTTGTAAAGAAATATCTTCCCAACATGATTCGGTTTATCGACTACATGAACTCTCGCTGCAAATGTGGAATAATCACCGGCGAAACAAAGGGGCTGTGGTGTCTCGGCGACTGGGGATTTCCCGATGAAAGCTCGAAAGAGCTGCTGCCGCAGAACTATGTAAATACTTATTTCTACGTAAAGTGCTTAAATCAGATGGCAGAAATATGCAAAAAAGCAGGGCTTCCCGTGCTTGCAAAGAACTATCTTGAGAGGGCAGAGCAGAGCAAAAAGGTTATAAAAGCTGCGTACATGTCTCCGATGTCTGACGACTTCTGCGCAAACGTTGCAGGAGCTAACTTCTTTGCAATGGATCTCGGACTCGATTCTCCGCTCACGGTCAAAAACACCGTGGAGAAATATTCAAAGAGCCTTGCGTTCGACACGGGAATTTTTGCAACAGACCTGCTTGTAAAGCTGCTGTTTGAGCGCGGATACGGAAACCTTGCGTACAAAATGCTTTCAAGCCATACCGAAAAGTATTCGTTCGGATATATGTTCGACTGCGGAGCCACAACTCTCTGGGAATATATGGCGGGCTATGCGTCGCATAACCACCCGATGTTCGGCGCGTGCGTAAAGCATATGTTCACATACCTTGCCGGTATAAAATATAAGGATGAAAGCGACGGTGTAAACTTTGAGATTTCGCCGTTTTTGCCGGACGAAATGAATCACTGCTCTGCGTTTGTCACGACAAGATACGGAAAAGTGTCTGTTTCGTGGGAAAAGAAAGTACAGAGAGCCGAGTTTACCGCCGAAATACCGGACGGCGCGTCGGCTGTGTTCAGATACGGCGAAAATGAGTATACTCTCGCCGCCGGAACAAACAATATCTGCGTAGATCTGTAATTTTACCATAAGCAATTTAAAGGAGCGTGTTTAAAAATGCTGTCACAGACAAATCTCGATCCCAATCAAAAAGCCGAAAACACACAGGCAAAACCCGGAAGAAAGCTCAGAATCGGAATAATAGGAACCGGCGGTATCGCTCATTCCCACATGAACGCCTACAAGACTTTCCCGAACGTTGAAATCGTCGCACTCGCGGACATTATTCCCGGCAGAGCGCAGAGCTTTGCAAAGGAATTCGGCCTTGAGAACGTAAACTTCTACGAAAATGACAGAGCGCTTATCGACGGTGAAAAAGACCTCGACGGCGTGAGCATCTGTACCTACAACTGCGAGCACGCAAAGCCCGCGATATATGCGCTTGAACACGGCGTGAACGTTCTTCTCGAAAAGCCGTTTACCGTAACGCTTGACGAGGCGGCAGAGGTTATGAGAGCCGAAAAGAAGAGCGGAAAAATTCTTACGATAGGTTTTCAGCCGCGTTTTGACGAAAACATGAAGATGATAAAGAAGATAGTAGAGTCCGGAGAACTCGGCAGAATCTACTATATCCAGACCGGCGGCGGAAGAAGACGCGGAATTCCTGCAAACGACAACAGAACCTCGTTTATACGCAAGGACACCGCAGGTATCGGCGCGCTTGCCGACATCGGCTGCTATTCTCTCGATATGGTGCTCAATGCAATAGGCTATCCCAAGCCGCTTACGGTTACGGGCTTCAAGTCTGACTTCTTCGGCAGAAACCCCGAAACATACAAGTATACCTGCAACGATCCGCAAAGACTTGCCGATATGTTCGGCGTAGACGACTTTGCCGGTGCTTTTATACGTCTTGAAGGCGGTATAATCCTCGACTTCCGTATCGCATGGGCTATGAATATCAACACTCCCGGCGACACCATAATCCTCGGTACTGAGGGCGGACTCAGAATTCCCTCCACCGACTGCTGGAACGGCACTACCGGCGGTCCTATGACGATATACAAGAATATTGCCGGCGAACAGACTCAGACTGTCGTTCCGCTTGTTAAGGACGACGGTTCGAGAGGCTCTCTCTGGCAGAGAAAGATAGGTTCGTTCTTGGACGCAATCGAAAACGGCAAATCCGCGCCGGTTCCGTCAAGCCAGATCATCATAAATCAGGCTATTATCGACGGTATTGTGAGAAGCGGAGAGTCCGGACACGAAGTCGAGATCAATATTCCCGAAATCTGAAATTCATAAATACATATTTTCTCAGCTGCGGCGGATTTTGCATCTTTCGCGGCTTTTTTGTGCGCAAATGAACGTATTAACGCCATGTTAATCTTTAGTTTACATTGCGGATACAATACTGCGCCTGTTTTGATGTATAATTACGATGAGATTAAATGGAAATTAAATTAAGAGGAAATGTGAAAAAGGAGAATTGATTATGGGGGCATTGAATAACGCGCTGTCTTTGATAAGCGGACTGGTTCTGTTTCTGTTCGGTATGCACATAATGGGCGAAGCGCTTGAAAAACGCGCCGGAAATCAGCTTAAAGGCATACTTTCAAAGCTTACCGCAAGCAAGTTCAAGGGACTGCTTTTAGGTATGGGCGTAACGGCGATAATACAGTCGTCGTCCGCAACAACGGTCATGGTAGTCGGCTTTGTAAACTCAGGCATAATGAACCTTAATCAGGCTATAAGCGTAATAATGGGTGCGAACATCGGTACCACCGTAACGGCGTGGATACTGTCGCTCACCGGTTTAAGCGGAGAGAGCATTTTCGTTCAGATACTCAACCCCAGTTTCTTTACTCCTATTCTCGCGCTTGTCGGAATAATATTCTATATGTTTCTGCACGATTCCAAGAAAAAGGACACCGGACTTATACTTCTCGGCTTTTCGACGCTTATGTTCGGTATGGAAACCATGTCCGCTGCGGTAAAGCCTCTTGCGGACGTTCCGGAATTCGGCGAGATACTTCTCATGTTCTCAAATCCTCTGCTCGGAGTTGCCGCGGGTGCGGTAATCACGGCGATAATACAGTCGTCGTCGGCGTCTGTCGGTATTCTTCAGGCTCTTTCGGCAACGGGTAAGCTCACCGTCGGAAGCGCTATCCCGATAATTATGGGACAGAACATAGGTACCTGTATCACGGCTATAATTTCGTCCGTGGGAGCTACCAAAAACGCAAAGCGCGCAGCTGCCGTACATCTTTACTTCAACATAATCGGAACCGCGGTCATACTCTCGGTATTCTGCCTTACAAACGCCATTTTCAAGTACGGCTTTACAGCGTCCGGGGCAAACGAATTCAATATAGCTCTCATACACACGGCGTTCAATCTTCTGTGTACCCTTATACTCTATCCGTTCTCGGAAAAGCTTGAAAAGCTTGCCATCGCAACCGTAAGGGACGGCAAGAAGAAAGAGAACGTTCAGGAGCTTGACGAACGTCTGCTTGCTACTCCTTCCATCGCTATTGACAGGTGCCGCGTTGCGGTTGACTCCATGGCGGCGACCTCGGTTGACGCGCTTAACAAGGCTTTCGGTCTGTTTGACAAGTTTGACGAGAAGATTGTCGGCGAGATAGACAAGGACGAGGATTCAGTTGACAAGTACGAAGATATGATAGGTTCTTACCTTGTCGAACTCAGCGCGAGAAGCATGACCGCAGAGGACTCAAAAGAGGTCACAAAGTATCTGCATACTATCGGCGACCTTGAAAGACTTTCCGACCACGCCGTAAACCTTGCGCGTTCACTTGACGAGATGAACGACAAAAAACTGTCCTTCTCGGCGCAGGCAAAGTCGGATCTTACCGTAATGTTCAACGCCGTAAAGGAAATACTCGGCATGACATACGACTGCCTTATACACAACGACGTAAGAAAAGCAGCTCTTGTAGAGCCTCTCGAACAGGTCATAGATACGCTTAAAGCCGACATCAAAAAGGGGCATATCAAGCGTTTGCAGAACGAGGAATGTACCATTGAAATGGGCTTTATACTTTCCGACGTCATCACAAACCTTGAGAGAATTTCCGACCACTGCTCAAACATTGCCGGCTGTATTATTGAGCTTTCGAGCAACAACAGCCTGAGCGTTCACGAGTATCTGCACGAGGTCAAGGACGGAACCGGCAGCACCTCGTCTGCATTCCGCGAAAACTACGAAATTTATCTCAAAAAGTATCACCTCGCATAAACAAAAAGTAACGAAATTTCTATGCTCCGGACAGTCTTTTATGATCTGACCGGGGCTTTTTTGTGATTTTTGTATAAAATTTTTGCAATTGGCAAAAAAACACGGTGTCAAAAAGTGCAAAATGCGCAAAAGTTATATTTACAATTACTTGACAAGGAAATATAATCGTAACGTAAACTATTTTCAGGAGGTTTTACGCTATGAAAAAAATACTTTCTTTGGCACTGATACTATCCATTTTACTCAGCTGCGGCGTTTTTGCTTCACCCGACGCAGTTGTTTCCGAAAGCGCAGACGAGGCGCTTGCAGAGGTTTCCGGGGTTGAAGAAACCGCGGAGCTTGCAATGGAAGAAACCGTAATTAATTACGATTTTTCAAAAATTACCGAGGTTCCGTCCTGTGTTCCTTCGAGCTGGAATCCGACTATCACCGACGGCACGCTTCAGATGACAAGCCCCGCCGACTGGGCATATGGTGATGTTGCAAAGTTCAATTTTGAAGACGGTGCAACTTACAATATAACTGCGAAAATAAAAAGCAGTGCCGGCAATTCTTATTTCCTTGTCGGAAGCAGCAAAGGTCAGGATACAACAAAACGATTATATAAGTGGGGGAGTGCCGGCGAGAAAACAATAACTGTAACATATACTGTTGATTCCGGCACATTCAACTATGACAACTGGGACGGCTTATGCCTTGGCAGTGGTTCGAAAGGTACGGTTTTTAATATAACTTCGTTAAAGATTGTCAAGGTTGTAAATCAGATTGACGTTCCGTATTCTCTCAAAGATGACTCAAATTTCAATATTGGCAAACTTCCGTCCAACTTTGGCAGATTTACAACTGCTGATTATACCGCAGAGGTTAAAGACGGTGCAATTAATATTGCCGCTGCATCGGGTTATCCGTGCGTAGGTTTCGGTCTTAACCTGAAAGAAGGCGAAACTTATCAGGTTCACATTTCCGGAACGACTGATAATACAACAAATGTGTATTTTATTATACTTGCAGGCGGAGTACAGACCAAAAATCCCCTGTACACAATTACAAGCAATACATTTTCATTTGACGGAATGATATCCCTTAACTCGAGCATTTTTAAAACAGGATATGATTCCAGTAAATTAGGTTCAAATACAGGTTTTGCACTTACATGCAGCGCAGCAACTAATTTTACAATCACCGATTTTTCTGTTAAAAAGATTAACGACGCTAAAAAAACTTTCACTGCCGATAACGAGAATGTTTTTACAAACGGCGGATTTGAAAACGGCGATGTTGAACTCTTCCCCGTTGTAAGTTCAAATTCAGCTTGTTCTGTTGTTACAGGCGACGGTAATGTAAAAGACGGCGACTATGCTCTTATGGTTACACCCGGTGCAAGCAACGCATGGGTAAACATAGGTACAAACGTCGAATGGCAGATAGACAGAAAGTACAAGTACGAATTTGATATAAAGGTACTTAACTTTGCAAACGGCGCTGCTGTTACAAGCGGCACCGCAGATCTCCGCAGCCTTGTATATTTCCCGGATTCAAATGCGACTAAGGGAGCGCAGCATTCCGGTTATATCAATTCTGCACTTCCTGTCGGAGAATGGCAGCACGTCGAAGGTTACATCGACCTTGACGCTATTACAAGCAATTCCGGAAAGGGTATAGCCTCTGACGCAGACCTTACGGACGGCGTATTTGCATTCTTCTTCATTCCTGTAAGTAATCAGAACTACAATTACATTATAGATAATATTTCCCTTGTAAGACTTCCTTATGAGACCGATATAGATGTTTCGTACGACTTTGACAATACTGCAAGAGTATTCGGAACTCAGTGGGTTCTTAATAACGTAGATAAGAGGTTCGGTGTAGGAATCAATGACGTTGCAACTGAAGTTGCCGAGGATCCCACAGATAGCGAAAATAAGGTTCTCAAGGTTACACAGAACGTTGCTTGGGGTGCGGTTGCATTCCATATGCCTCTTGCCGAAAACAAGGTTTATACATATTCCTATGATATTTATGTAGCCGACAACTCCACAAACTACGGAACAAACTTTGTGTTCAATGACGATCTTTCTTCACAAAAGAAGATCTCTCACCCGCAGGCATCGACTGACGCTATTCCTGCAAACACATGGACGCACGTTACAGGCAGTTTCTGCCCCGTAAAGGCTGATAAGAAGTCCGGTCAGACGCTTGTTGCCGAAGACGCAAATCTCGGAGAAAACTACTTCTCGATTTACACTTACGCTAAGAGCACTTTCTATATCGACAACCTCGTAATAAAATCCTACGCACCCTGGGACGATGAAATCGCGGCAGAATATGCACCTGTTTCAGACACTGAGAACTTCTCGGTTCGTGCAGATGAAAACTCCGGTATCAGAACTTTTGCAAGCGTAACACACGAGCAGAGAGGCGGCTGCACCGAATACGGCTTTATAGTTGCACTCACCGATACTCTCGCAGCTAACGGTAACGAAGAACTTACATTTGAATCAAAGTCAAAATACGTTTCCGGCGTTTCCTACGGTGAAGATAACGGAACTAAAGTTGACAAGATTTATAGGGCTGACGGCGATAAAACAATATTCGCGGCAGTATTTACCGGTATTACAGAAGCAAACTACAAAAAGGCGCTTACTTTCCGCCCTTACCTCAAGGTCAACTACCCGAACGGCGGCGAAAAGGTAGCTTACGGAACGGCTGTTTCAAAGTCGGTCTACGATGTTGTAGCATCGCTCAATAATCCCGAAAGCGTTGAAGGTATGTCTGAATCAGAAATAGAATTCTGCAAGAAAGTTATCCCGTCATTCGGCAGTTTTATTGAATAATACAAATCCTTTACGGCAGATATTTATTGCGGCGGTTTTTATACCGCCGCTTTTTATGTGCTTTTGTGCAATTTTTCGACGGAAAATGTTTCGTAAATACGGAAATGTTGTGATAAAACTGCAAAATAATGTGTCAAAAATTATAAAGCTGAACAAATGTATATTTACAGAGTCGGAAACTGCATATATAATGTAAATGTAAGAAATCAGCGTGGCTTTTTTATAAGTTTTTTGCCGCGGGCAATTCTTGCATTAATAAGAAACTGTTTCTTACATCTCTCCTATTTTAATATGGCAAAGTCGCAAGCTTTGCCGGGCCGGCGGCGTAACAACCGCCGGTTTTCCTTTTGCAAAAAATGAATAATGATTTACGCTTATGCCGTAAGATGAATAAATTTTTAACAAACGCAAAAATTATGTTGACAAAACATGAAAAATATGTTATTATCTTTACAATATATTAATTTGAAATTTGGAGATGATTTATTTGAAGCAAAAACTGAGCGCAAGTGAGCTTGTAAGTATTGCAAGTATGCTGTTCGGAATGTTTTTCGGCGCGGGTAATCTTATATTCCCGATAGCACTCGGTCAGTATGCCGGAAGAAATATGTGGATAGCCTTTATAGGACTTGTTATAACAGCCGTGGGAATTCCGCTTCTCGGAGTTGCGGCAATAGGTATAAGCCGCAGCGACGGACTTATTGAGCTTTCCGGTAAGGTGAACCGCGGTTACAGCGTGTTCTTTACCTGTGCGCTGTACCTTACCATCGGCCCGTTTTTTGCGATACCGAGATGTGCGGCAGTTCCTTTCACAATAGGCGTAAAGCCTATGCTTGCAGCCGGTGCGGGAGAAAGTTTTTCTCTTGCAATATTCTCTGCAATATTCTTTATAATAGTTCTCGGATTTTCGCTGTTTCCCGGAAAGATACTTACATGGGTAGGCAGAATACTCAATCCGCTGTTTCTCATATTCCTCGGCGTGCTGGTTATAACCGCGCTGATAAAGCCTATGGGTGTCATACATAACGCAGAGCCTATGGGCGGCTACGCAAACGGCCCGTTCATGGCAGGCTTTATTGAGGGTTACGGCACAATGGACGCACTTGCGAGCCTTGCGTTCGGCATAGTGGTAATAACGGTTATAAGGGATCTCGGAATAGATGAACCCAAAGCCGTTGCGAAGAACACCGTAAAGGCAGGATTTTTCAGCTGTCTGTTTATGGGAATTATTTATCTTGCTGTAACGGTTGTCGGCGCACAGAGCCGCGGAGTATTCACGATAGGCGAAGGACAGAACGGCGGAGATGTTTTCGCGTTTGTCGCAAACCATTATTTCGGGAAAGTCGGAGCGATAATACTTGCCGTAATGGTAACGTTTGCCTGCCTTAAAACGGCTGTCGGACTTGTAACAAGCTGTTCCGAAACTTTCTGCAAGCTTTTCCCGAAAGCGCTGCCTTACAGAGCGTGGGCGGTTATTTTCAGCGTAGTTTCATTCCTTATAGCGAACATCGGACTTACTTCAATAATCGGATATTCGCTGCCCGTGCTTATGTTCTTATATCCGCTTTCGATTACGCTTATACTTCTCGGCATTTTCGGCAGCTTTTTCGGACACAGCAAGTGGGTATACGGCTTTGTAACCGGCTTTACGCTGTTTGAGGCGATATTTGATCTGCTTGTCGCACTGCCGTCCGGATTTTTCGCAAAACTTCCGGCGGGTATAAATCCGGAAACAATCAAAGCTTTTTCCTGCAAGATATTCCCGTTATTTGATATGGGACTCGGCTGGATTTGCCCGGCATTTATCGGCATGGTTATCGGTATAATCGTAAATTTTGCAGTCAAGAAGTCCAAAAACGCATAACATGCAAGTTTCTTTTTGAAAAATAGATTCAGCTCTGCTGTGGATCTGATTTCCGCGGCAGGGCTGTTTTTTGTTGACGTTAAGCAAAATTCCAAAATATTCAGCCGAAAAATGCATATGATTTTTGTGCATACTTCCGAAATAGAACATAAGTTCTAATTTTATGTTGACTTTTGAGGGATTTTGTGGTATAATACGCTCATAAGAAATCACCGATGGGTGATTCCTCCCGGCGGCAGACCGCCGGCGCGAGCAGAGCACGCGTATTCGCTATTGACGGCTTCGCAAAAATGCCCTTGCAAACAGGCACTTGAATACAGCAGCAAAAAAACGTTCCAAATACAACAAATATCAATTTAATGTGTTCCGACAGTCCGTGTTCCGGTTCAGTACATGCACGGCAGGTCAGGAACAAAAATTTTGATATAAAATAGAACAAATGTTCAGAACAAAAGTTTGAAAAGTGAAGAAAACGGAGGACAAGCAATGAACAACAGGGAATATGACTTCGGAGCAAATGATGAAAACGACGGATTTGATGAGCTTGCGCAGTATACCGACGAATATTGCGGCTGTTCGGTGTGCGCGCAGTGCGGATACAGGTTTGCGGTCGGCGACGACGTAATAAAAGTAAATGCAACGGGCGACGTAATTCACCGCGACTGCTTTATCGACTATGCCGACGACAATGCGGATCTGCTTACAAAAAGCGTAACGCTTATGAATTAAGGAGGGGCTTTAAGATGGCAAGAACAATGTTGAAGTATGCGGACATCGAAAAGAAAATTCAAAAGTATTTTGACGAGTGCGACGCGCTGAACGGCGGCGAAAAAAAGCTTGTAAAGCCGTACACGCTTTCGGGACTTATATGCAGCATGGGAGTAACGCGAACCGAGTTTGAAAAACTCATGAGAAACAAAAAGTATGCTCAAAAGCTGTACGGCGCAAAGGCAAAGATTGAGGCGTTTATCGAGGAAAACGCGCTTATCGGCGGACTTTCGGCGAATGCCGCGGCAAACAGTTTAAAGTACAATTTCGGCTGGGGTGAAAAGACAAATACCGACGAAATAAACACATCGGCGCGCAGTTTTATTATTTCGCTTGACAGGGACGCCGAAATTCTTGCAAGATAAAAAGCGGCGGATATATTTGAAGAATACGGATAAATCAAAATGTGGGAAAGAGATCATAAAGCTTTCTGGTGCGCCGCAGAAAAAACAGGAGGAGTTTTTTCTTGCCGATACAAGGTACATTGCCTACGGCGGTGCGAGAGGCGGGGGAAAAAGCTGGGCGCTGAGAAGAAAGCTTGTGCTTATGTGCTTAAAATATCCGGGAATTTCGGTTCTGCTCATAAGAAGAACGTATGCGCAGCTGCGTGACAACCACATACGCGTGCTTATCGGAGAACTGAAGGAAATAGCGCAGTATACCGATACGAGAAAGAGCTTTGAATTTCCCAACGGTTCGGTGCTCAGAATGGGATACCTTGACAGCGAAAGCGACGCTGCGCAGTATCAGGGACAGGAGTACGACGTAATCGCGCTCGACGAGGCGACGCAGCTCAGCGAATATCAGTTTCAGAAACTCAAAGGCTCTCTGCGCGGAGCAAACGATTTTCCCAAACGTTTTTACCTTACCTGCAACCCCGGAGGCGTAGGACACGCATGGGTAAAAAGGCTGTTTATAGACAAAAATTACCGCGCCGGAGAGAAAGCCGAAGATTATACCTTTATCCCGGCTAAGGTTTACGACAATGAAATACTTCTCAAGAAAGATCCGGGGTATCTCGAACAGCTTGAAAGTCTGCCGGGCACGCTGAAAAAAGCATGGCTCGGCGGAAGCTGGGACGAATTTGAAGGACAGTTCTTTCCGGAATTTGATGTTACGCTGCACACGTCGGAGGTGCACGAACCAGATCCGCACGGCGCAAGGTACTGCGCAATGGACTACGGACTCGATATGCTTGCGTGCGTGTTTGTCTGCGTAAGTCCGGACGGGAGTGCAGAGGTTTATGATGAAATAAACGTGCCGGGAAAGATAGTAAGCGAGGCGGCAAAGCTGATAAAGCTCAAAAACCGCGGCGTTGTGCAGTATATAGCGCCGTCGGATCTCTGGTCAAGGCAGAAGGATTCGGGAAAAAGCATAGCTGAGCTTTTCGGCGAGAACGGCATTTATCTTACAAAGCTTACCTGCGGCAGAATAAGCGGGTGGCTGGCGCTCAGAGAAATGTTAAAGCCTGTTATAAACGGCGACGGCACAAAGACGGCGAAACTTAAAATAATGCAAAACTGCACCGAGCTTATACGCTGCATGGGACTTTTGCTGCACGACACAATGCGTCCCGGAGACGCCGCGGTAAAGCCGCATTCAATTACGCATCTTCCCGACGCGCTGAGATATTTTGCCGTTTCAAAGAGCGTATACTCACCGTCGGAGAGTAAAGACGGGCACATAAAGCTAACAGAAAAACTAAAATCCAAAAACAAACGAAAGGCGGCAGATTGAATGGCATTAAATGCAAAACGCAAGTCCGTAAAGCTTAACGGATACGACTATTCTGATCATTACAGACGAGAGGAAACGGCGGCTGCGCTGCTTGAGGAGGCAAGCCTGTCGAAAGACAGAATAAGCGCGTATTGGAAACGCATGAGACGCTATTACGACGGCGTGCATGATATAAATTCTTCGACAGGCTCATTTTACGAGGAAAACAAAATCCCGTGGCGCGCCGCGCAGTCCACCGACGGATATATTCACGTCGAAACGCAGATAGAGCCTGACATTCCGGATTTTGAATTCAGTCCGAGGTGTTCCGACGACGCAGCGAAAGCAAAACAGCGCGAAAGAATAGTAAAATACGTCCTTGACAACAACGATATGGAGTATAAGAACAGCCGCAACGAAAGAACGCTCGGCATAAACGGAAGCGCGGTATGGAAGGTGTGCTGGGACAGTGCGAAAAGGGACGGATTTGACGGGGACGTTTGCGTCGAGGCGCCTATGCCTGAACAGATATATCCCGATCCTGCCGCAGCGGACGTCGATTCCTGCGAATACATAGGCTACGTCTACAAAATGCATACCGAAAGGGCGGCACGCGTGTTTGCGGACGATTTCAAGCTGTACGGAACAAACATTTCAGAGTGCAGGGAGGCTTATTCCGACTGTGCGGTAATGTCGGGATTCTGCGGTGCGCCCGACGGTTACTGTGACGACACCGTGACGGTTACGGAATGGTGGTTCAGACAGCCGAAAGCAGGCAAGCTTACCAAAAAGATAATATCTGACGGCAGGGAAAAGAGCATAAACTATTCGTGGAAAAGCGGAGATATTGCGCTCTGCGTATTTATTAACGGCAGAGAGGTGAGATACGTCCCGAAATACTGGACAAGCACTTCGTTTAACTATTATCCTTTTGTAATATACAACAGAATTCCCGGCGACAGGAGCATATGGGGCAAGAGCGAGCTTGAACAGATAATTCCGCTCATAGACGCAAAAGACCGCGAACTTGCATATGCGCAGCTAAACCTTGCCTACAACGCAAACGATATTATATTAGCCGAGGAAAATGCCTTTTCGGACGGAGAAATGCCGGACAACACACCCGGTGCCGTCTGGAAACTGCGACCGGGAATGATGGGCAAGGTTCAGCGGCTCGGCAATACTGCGGCGTATGCAAATTCGCTGTACAGCGGCTGCAGCTACTGGAAGAGCCTTATTGAGGACACGACGGGAAACTTTGAGATAAGCCAGGGCAAAGAGCCGACAAGCGTAACCACCGCAACGGGAATAGCTTTGCTCAACGAACGTTCACAGACCAGAAAATCGCTCAAAAACATTGACCGTTCGGCAGGCTTTAAGCGCCTTTTCGCACTTATCGACGCCACGGCTCTCGAATACTATTCAGACGGCAGAGTTATCTCGCTTTCGGAGGATAAAGACGGCATTGTCTTCAGATATTCCGACTTTATAAGGAGCAACCCCGACAGTCCCGACGCGTATATCCCTGCGGTTGACGTGATAATACATACCGGAAACACGGCGGCGAATTCAAGGGCGCTTACCGTTTCCGCACTCAATACGCTTATGAGCATGAATATCACAAAGGATAACTATATACTTGCAAAGGCATACGTAAACGCGATAAATATTCCCGAAAGGGCGCAGATATGCGAATTTCTCGACGAAAGATTTGAAGATAACGCACAGTTTCTGACGGAGGAAGATATATGACGGAAAATACAGCTATGGATATGACAGAAACGCAGACCGAAAACAAAAATGCGGATAATGAGACTGTATCCGAAGATAAATCACACGCGGACGCTGCCGGAAATAACGGCATTGACAATAAAGAGAAAGACCAAAAGCTTTTTACGCAGGCACAGCTTGAAAATCTGCTTTGCGAACGAATGAAAAGAGAACGCAAAAACGCGCGTTCGCTAAATTCGCTCAAAACTGTACTGAAACAGTTAAAGAGCAACGGAATTCTCGATTCCGGTTCGTATTCGGACATGGCAGACGAGCTTTGCAGGCGGCTCGGCTCACTTACGCAAAAGGAGGGTGAACGGCAAAACGATACGTCGGACGAACAGGCGGAGAATACGGATAAAAACGTGTTTTCTGCGGAAGGTGGCGGCACCGTTTTGAACGTACGGCCTCAGAACGCAGGTGAGAACGCCGAAAATACAATATACGCACACGGTGCGGAAAACAGGGAAAATGAGATTTGTGCCGAAAAAGAGCAAGACGCCGCGGCTGCCTCTGCCGGACAGAACGCAGGCGGGACTTCGGTAAGCATAAGCGACCTGTTTGAACTGAAAGAGCGCTGCCCGAACGCCGATGTCGGGAAGATATTTACCGATAAAGCGTTTTTTGAGTTTTCCAAAGGAAGGAGCGGATCACTCTGCGAGCGTTACCTCGGCTATCTCGGCTTTATGTCGCTTGTGTCGGGCAGAGAAAGCGTGCAGAATGACAGAAGCGATTATTCCGGCGCTGCGTCCACCGCTTTTTCCTCGGACGGAAAGGCATACGCTCATGATTATTCCGAACGCCTTACAAGGCGGCAGATGGATATTGCCAAAAATGCGGGAATGTCCTACCGTGAATACGGCGAGCTTTTGGATTCGATACCGTCTAAAAACAGCTTTAACAACATAAGGTAAAGGAGAAATTTTATGAAATTTGTTTTTTGCGCGTCCGGCGCAGATCAGCCGGCGATAAAGGACTTTGATGTTCAGAACGACAAGGAGATAAACGAGGGCGAGGCAGTCTGCCTTACAGGAGAAAAGATTACCGGTGCGAAAAAGGACGGCATACTTCTCGGAGTTGCGGCTGAAACCCATTCCGGCAAAGCCGATACTCTCAATGCCCGTGCAAACGGAAATAAGATAAGAGTAAATATAACTCAGGGCGCTGTCTACGCTGCAAAGGCAAAGGTGCTGACTGCGGATTCGGGCTGTACCGAGACGTCTTTCAAGTGTACGGACTCATATTTCGGAACATCCGTAAATTCGGGAAAGCTTGTTCTTAAATATAAGTCGCCGGCAAGCACAAATACCGAAGAGATAGGCTCGGAGAGAACTGTCAGCGCGTGCGCGGTAACTTCCGGTGCGGTAACTCTTACGGTTTCGTCGGGCGCTGCCGCCTGCGAGGGCGATGTATACGAATACTACCCAAAGACAGGCTCCGAAATGTGCCTTGACGAAAAGGGAACGGGATTTGCACCGGTAAATTCCGCAACAGACGTAAAACTCAAGACCGTCGGCATTGACACCCGCAAGTCCGAAGTATATTTTATGCTCAAAAACGCGCTTTTTGCGTAAAACCTTGTACCGATTAAAAGGAGATTTTTTATATGAACGATATATATACCTGGCACAACGACCTCTATCCGCTTGTAAAAAAGAGATTTGACCTCAGATACGCAAAGCGCCTTAACGTCATAAACCGCGTCTGCGACGTAATCTGTCAGGACGATGTTGATTACAGAATCGAAGGCGTCGGCGGCTACGGCGAAATGCCCGTATACGACGGAACAAACGTTATGAGTGCCGATCAGAAGCGTACCTTCATCACGACCGTCACTCCCAAGGAGCACGCGATAAAGGTCACATGTTCCTACAAGAAAGCAAAGCTCGACTATTCCGGAGAGGCGAAGAAGATAGGTTCGCGTCTTGCGGACAGCGCATATATGACGGTGCTCAACGAGTTTTATAAGCTTTTCGGAAACTGCTTTGAAACAAAGGGTGCGGACGGAGTTGCATGGGCAAGCGATAAGCACCCCGTAAGCTGCGACAAGGACGCAGGCACTTTCTCAAACCTCATAAAGTCCAACCTTTCCGTTGCCGCAATAACCGAGGCTCAGGCAAAGGCTGCGAGATTTGTGACGCCCGACGGACTTCCTTTCGCGTGCAGCTTTGATCTTTTGCTTGTAAGCCCCGAACTTGAATCTAAGGCAAAGGAGATCTGCGGGCCCAATTCCAGACTGTGCCCCGAAAACAATCCCGATGAAAACGCACCCGAAAACGCGGCAAACCCCGTATACGGCATGAAGTATCTTGTTGTGGGCGGCGGAAATGCCGGCTTTACCGGAAAGCAGTGGGCGGTTGCGGACTCGCTTATGCTGTCCGAGGTATTAAAGCTTGTCTATATCACAAAGCCTACCGTTCTCGTATCTCCGCAGGATAATCCGCTTATAACCGATTACATAGGCTACGTTGACTTTGCGTTTGGCTTCGGAGACGCAAGACCTATCATCTTCTCCAATCCCGCGTGAGTAAAGGAGTGCTTATATAAATGTGTAAGAGCAGAATACCCGTAAAAACCGCGTGTTTTGAACTCGGAACGTCAAAGGGAGACGTTACCGTCGATACCGCAGGTCTTGACTGCACTCTGAGAGCCGCCGGCGGAAACGTATACTTCAAAACAGCTCCCGGAGTTTCGGATAACGGCGCGTTTGTCATACCTCAGAACGAGAGTATTGAATTCTGCGGCAAAGTATATCTTTCCGGTGCGGACGGAACAAGCGCAAGCGCCGTTTTTATGAGCTGAATTAAAGACGGTTTGACTTAAACAGTATAAAGCCGTGCCGCAGAGTTTGTGTTTATGACGCGGCACGGTGATTTTTATATCAAGGAGGAAAAATGGAAAACAGATATACTCTTAAAACCATAAAAGAGCTTGTCTGCAAAGAGCTTGACGAATACTCAAAGAACGGCGAGCAGACGGGAGAATACGGCTTTTCAAAATCCGACCTTTCGGAAAGGCTGACCGACGCGCTCAACGGCGCTTTTACCCGCGCGTGCCTGTCATTTCCGCCGTATATCAAGAGTGCCGAGCTCAGGTTTTTCAAACCGCAGGAGCTGTTGTATGATAGAAATATCGAAATAAGTCCGTCTGACGGCGCAAAAGAGTATACGCTGACCGAAGGCTCAAAACTTGCGTTCAGCATAAACTGTGCAGGAGAGGGAAACGTGAGTATATATTCTTGCGACGGCGCGGCAAAGCTTTTTTCAAAGGATATAAGCGTAAATGACAGCATATTTACGCGAGCCGTGTTCTTTGCCGAAAAGCCGTCGGATACAGATGTAAAGATAAGGATAAAAGCTGCGGGTTCCAATAGCTTTGCCGTAAAAGAGCTTTGCGTGTGCGAGGCTGACGGACTTCCGGAAAGTACAAGTGTCATAATGCCGCACGGAGTGTCGTTTTCGCCTTTGCCCGAAGATTTTTCAAGTGTATACGAATACTATGTGTCGGGCAAAAGATGTCCGAAGTCCCGGTTCTGCGAGAATGACGGCGTTATTTTGTCGAGAAGCAGCGATCTTTGCGAAGTTACGCTTTACTATATTCCGAAAACTCCGCACACAGATAAAGACACGCCCGAAGATTATGAGATCGAACTGCCGTATATCACGCTTTTGGGCGCAGTTTATCTTGCCGCGGCAGAGCTTTGCCGTATAGGCGACGGCGAGCTTTACAGCAGACTTATGTATAAGTACCGTGATCTTGCGCTTAACTGCTATGACAGAAGATATGCGCCGAGAGTGCGCAACCTTTTCTATAACGCTGCCGACAGCGGCATAAGGGGTGAGAATAATGTCCTATATTGACACGTCGCCTCCGTCTTTTTCGTCAAACTCTTTAAGGACGGCATATGCCGGTAACTTTTCATCGGGCGTTTCGTTCTGCGATGACGACAGATTTTCTTCTGACGCAACAAGTCCCATGTCAGTAAATCTGCGGAGCAAAAACGGACGTATCTGCACTTTCGGCTCGCAGAAAAAGCTTGAATCGGAAATTTCGGTTTCGGGGACTTTTCACAGCATGACAAAATACGCTTTTTGCTCAAAGAATATAATCCACGCCGGCACTAAGCTGTATTGCGTCGACGCGTCAAATGCGCAGATCTCGGAAATATATTCCTCCATGCCGGATAAGCCGAGCTTTGCCGTGAATTTTCTTTCAAAGGTGTATTTTTACTGCGGCTGCCGCGTGTTTTCCTCGGACAAGGACTTTTCTGTAAAGGAGGAGTTTGCATATGCGCCGCTTATGTATAGGGACTGCCTTGCCGGAATACAATCGGGAACAAAGGTTGAGAGCGCAAAATTAAATATGCTTTCTCCGAGAATTTCCGCGTCGTACAGATTTAACGAACACCGTTCGTGCATATTCCCGGTGCCGTGCGACACGTCGAGAAAAATTGAAGTTTTCAATAAAGGCGAGCTTGTTGACGAAAACAATTACAGTGTTACGGAAAGCTATGTCCTGCTTGACAATTCCGTGACGGTCGAAAACGATAACGATATTGTCGTAAGCTTTTATCTGAAAAATCCCAAAGCGCTCGGATATGATAACTGCTTTGAGAGCATGACTCTCGGAACAAGCTACGGCGGAAACGTGGTTTCGGGTACGCGCATATTCGTAACGGGTTCGCCCGAATATCCCGGGCGGTATTATATAAGCTCACTGCTTGATCCGCTGCGCTTTGACGAGGATAATTTTGAAATAATCGGCACGGGCAGCGATATGATAACGGGATTTGAAAGACAGTACGGCTATCTTATGATCTTTACCGAGAGAAGCGTGCTGAGAATGAGCTATACCATGAACGGTTCAGATGCCGTGTTTTCTGTAAAGGAACTCAATTCGTCACTCGGCTGCGACTGCCCGGGAAGTATCGAGCTTATCGACAACAGAATAGTGTTTCTCAACTCAAAAAGCGGCGTGTATATAATCGACACGACCGAAAACTTTGATGAGCAGAACATAAAACCCATAAGCCGCAATATTGCATACGGAAACGGCTGCGGACTGCTTGAACTCAGTGCCGGACAGCTTAAAAACGCAAGCTCCTGCGACTTTGACAGGAAGTATTATCTCTGCGCCGGAGGAAAAATGTATGTCTGGGATTACGGCGAAAAGGCATATTCCGATAACGGCGGCTACGGAGAGGCTCAGAAAAGGCTTGTCTGGTACTATGCCGATAAAGTCTTTGCGGACTGCCTGTTTGAATGTGCCGGAAAGCTCTGTGCATACAATTCGGATTCGTCCAAAGGAATATCGGTGTTCTCTGAGGACGGAGAAAGCTTCGGACAAAAGACAGGCGTGCGCTTTTGTTCGGGAAACATAGACTTTTCATATCCGGCTGACGCCAAAAACGTCGAGTCCGTCATATTCGGACTTGAAGAATGCGAAGAACCGGTTGAATTTACGGCGTTTGCCGACGGGGAAAAGTATTATTCGGGACGCCTTATAAAGCTTTCCGGAACTTTAAGCCGTTACGGTATAAAACTGCCGTATTCAAGGCTTTACACATTCGGCTTTGAGATAAAGACCAAGGGGAAATTCGCACTTAAAAGCATTACCGTAAATTACAGACTTGCATAAAGCAGGAACGGGGAGGATAATAATGGCAAAAAATATGTGGAAATACGCGTCGCTTTCCGAAAAAGAGAGACTCGGCAGGATAAGAAACGGAGATAACGACGTATACAATACCGAAATCGCAAGACTTGATTATTTGTCCGACGCGAGAAAGAGTCTCGGCTTTGAAACAAAGGATATTGAGGACTGGAGAACGCTTGTAAATCAGGCAAAGTCTGCGTCCTCGGGAAAACAGCCGTATAAGGTAAGTTCTTCAAAGGGACTGCCCAAGTTCTATTCCGGAGATACCGATAAGACAATAGGCGATTTTTACAGCTATATGTCGTCGCTTAACAAGAAACTGTCGGACGACAGAAACGCTGCGCTCACGGAAGCGGCGCAGGCAAAGACAAAGCTTGACGAATGGCTCAGCACAAACGGACTGTCGGCAGACGGCGGCACCGCGGCAAGAAAAAACGCCGAAATTGAAAACAATCTTTCGGACGAGCTTGAAAAGCTTTATAAAACATATTCGGAAAACGCAAAATCCGCAAGAACCTCTGCACTCAAAAAGCTTGCAAAGTAAATCTGCGGCATAAAATTAAGGAACGGGAGACCGTTCCTTTTTCAGTATATAAAAAACCGAAAACCCGGTCGGTTAAGATGAGTTTTCGGTCTTGTGTTTTTTGTTAAGCTGTCAGATGAGTTTTAAACTCAGATCTCGTCAAAGCTCGGAACGTTGAGTTCAACTTCCTTGCCTGCTGCATAGGACTTTGCGATACCGTCGATAATAGCCTGATTGTAGAGGATCTGGCTGGACGGAACGGGAGCCTTGCCGCCGGTCTTAACTGCGTCGAGGAAGGAACGGATCTTTCTGTCGAACAGATTGAGAGGATTGTTGTCGTGAACAAGCGGAATAACGGTTTCGGTCTGCTGACCTGCTACGTTCTTGTAGATGGTCATGGGGCCGCCGGTAGTGCCGTTCCAGCAGTTGGTGGAGGGGATACGGAGTCCGCCCTCAGTACCGAGGATTATGGTGTCGCCGGGAGTGTTGATGTTCATAGCCCATGCGATACGGAAGTCAAGGATAATGCCGCCGTCAAGACGGATAAATGCTGCTGCGAAGTCGTCAACGCCGAAGATGTCAGCGTATTCTGCAGGTCTGCCTTCTTCTGTGTAGGTCTTGGGGTTCTTGCCGAAGAAATCGGACTTGTAACCGGAAACCGTGAGAGGCTTCGGATAGCCGATAGCGTTGAGAACCATATCGAGAGAGTAGCATCCGATGTCGCCGAGAGCACCGATACCGCCCTTGTCCTTTTCGATAAAGGAGGTGCCGAACGGAGTCGGGATACCGCGTCTTCTTCCGCCACCGGTCTGAATGTAGTAGATCTTGCCGAGCTCGCCCGATTCAACGATCTTTTTGATCATCTTCATGTTGGCGTCAAATCTCGGCTGGAAACCGATTGAAAGAACCTTGCCGCTCTTCTTCTCAGCCTTGATAACTTCAATAGCTTCTTCGGTAGTTACGGTGAAGGGCTTTTCGAGAAGAACGTTTACGCCGTGATTGAGAGCGTAGATAGTAGGCTCTGCATGCTGGCAGTTGTAGGTGCAGACACTTACTGCGTCGAGCTTTTCGTTGTCGATAAGCTCTTTGTGGCTGGGATAGCACTTAACGTTTTCAATGCCGTGCTTCTTAAAGAAAGCTTCAGCCTTGCCGGGGATAAGATCTGCGCCGGCTACGATTTCAATGTCGGGCATCTTCTTGTAGCTGGCCATATGAGCGTCTGCGATCCAGCCTGTTCCTATAATACCTACTCTTAATTTTTTGCTTGTGTCAACGTTTACTTCGCCCGAACCCTGCTTGTTGGGATCGAGTTCGATATTTGATGTTGCCATGGTATGTACCTCCTTGAAAAATAGTGGGATTTTGGTTTAAAAAACTGTTTTATTTCAGCATTTACCACTGTGTCTATAATATAACAGACTTATGTCGGACTTATGTTCAAATAGTTAAAAAAATACTAACTTAACACTGTGAAATTTCTACACTATGACAAAAAATTTATATTGTTACTTTGTAGCTTACGGAATACTGCTTTCCGACGGGCAGAGTGATGAGATAAGGCTTGTCGGAGAACTTTCCGGTTTCGTTTACATATGCCGGAAGTCCGTTCCAGGGTTCGAGACAGAGGAAGGGCGCGTGCTTCTTGGGAGGAGTCCATACGACAAGCGTTTCAAAGCCGGTAAAATCAAAATCTATGTGCTTTTTGCCATCTTTTGACACGATGGAGACCTTTTTGCCTTTTACGTCGGTGAAAAAGAGCGCGTCAACGTCGAAATCGTCGTATTTAAGCTCCCATTCTCTGCCGTGAAGCTCCTTGTCTATGATGTAATCGTCGGAATAGAGCGAATCCTTGTCGGTGTAGTGAATTTTGGAGTTTTCCTCGTTTTCAAAGACAAGCTTGTAGTTTTCAATACCGTCGGGAAGAAAAAAGCCGGGGTGGGCGCCTATGCAGAATTCAATCGGACGCGTGTCGGTGTTTTCAACGGTGTAGGTCGTGGTAAAACCGTCGGAGTTCAGCGTGTGCGTAATTCTGAAAGCGAATTTATAAGGATAATTTGCAAGCGTTTCGGGACTGTCGGTAAGTTCAAACACAGCGCTGCTTTCGGAGGAGCTTACAAGGTTCAGCTCGCTTGTGCGTATAAATCCGTGCTTGGGTTTCATGACGCATTCTTTGCCGTCTATCTCGGACTTTCCGTCCTTGAGTGCGCTGACAAACGGAAAGAGCGCCGGAGCGCGTCCCGTCCAGTATTTTTCGTCGCCCGTCCAGACATATTCTTTGCCGTCTTTTTTGTAGGAAATAAGCTCTCCGCCGAGTGAGCGGACAACGGCAAGCGCACCGTCTTTTTTGAGTATGAGTTCCATTTTGGTGTTCCTTTCATATTGTATATTTTTGTATTATTTTTACATTTTATCTTTTCCAAGCAATATTATATACCGTGCCTTTCAAAAAATCAAGAAAAATATATTCCGTTTTATTGACAAACGCGGATAATTTTAGTAAAATCTACTTATCATATTTGTATGCCGCAAAAAAACGGCAGAAGGGGAGAAGAATTATGGGAAAATACGACGTAGCTGCATTTATATGGCCCTCCTATACCGGAGATGAGCCGAGAACAAAAATATTCTGGCCCGAAGGATACGGCGAATGGCAGACCGTAAAGGCAATGAAACCGTTTTATCCGGGACATCAGTGGCCGAGAAAACCGCTTTGGGGATATGTAAACGAAGCAGATCCCTACGTAATGGAAATGCAGATAAACGCCGCAGCCGATCACGGAGTAAACGTGTTCATATACGACTGGTACTGGTTTGACAACAGACCTTTTCTCGAACAGTGCCTCGATAAC
The DNA here is from genome assembly GCA_934446675.1 of uncultured Eubacteriales bacterium. Taxonomy (GTDB): domain Bacteria; phylum Bacillota; class Clostridia; order Oscillospirales; family CAG-382; genus UMGS1387. Next base: position 178,838 of record CAKSEL010000002.1, on the reverse strand, counting down.
GGCTACCTTAAAGCGAGAAACAACGACAGAGTAAAGTTCTACATAATGTGGGCAAACCATACCGCAACTTCCATCTGGGATAAGCGCACCGCCGAGATGAACTATCCCATCTGGGACGGAAAAGTAAACAGACAGACATTCGATACTATTGTCCGCAGAACCATAGATATGTATTTTTCGCACCCTTCATATTATAAGATAGACGGCAAGCCCGTTTATATGATATATGACCTTGCAAATCTCATTAAAGGGCTTGGCGGAATAGAAGAAACAAAAAAGGCGCTCGATTATTTCAGAAACGAGACCGTCAAGGCAGGATTTCCCGGACTTGAGCTTCAGCTTACTCTCAGAAGCGAAGGTGCGATGAACGCAACCGGCATAGATCCGAAATTCGAGGGCAATATGGCAAAGGCCGTACACGCGCTTGAATTTGACAGCGTAACACACTATCAGTTCGTGCATATAACCGGAATGGGCAGAGAGTATACGGATATATTAAAGGATATAAAGAAAGAATGGGACTACATAGACTCTGCCTATAAAATGCCCTACTATCCTCACGTATCCGTCGGCTGGGACTCAAACCCGAGATATAATTCAAACCGCGGCAACATCGTTACCGGCAATACTCCCGAAAACGTAAAGAAAGGCTTTGAAATGGCAAAGGCATATATCGACAGCCATAAAAACCTCAAAGCTCCGCTTGTCACCGTCAACAGCTGGAACGAATGGACCGAAACCAGCTATCTTGAGCCCGACGACCTTTACGGCTACGGATACCTTGACGCAATAAAGGAAGTTTTCGGAATTTAACATTGCAAATTTGAATTTTGCGATTCGATTTTGTTCAATATCCGGCGTTTTTTGACACAAAACGGCACTTTTTTGAATTTTTTTACACAGCCTTGCTAAAAATGTGCCGAAAACTATTGACATATTGATAATATGATGATATAATTACCCTAAACTGAAAAAATAAATTTCATGCGAAAGGAAATGTTTGATTATGAAAAAGACATTCAGAGTTATTGCACTCGGACTTTCCGCACTCATGATCGCAGCATCGCTTGCGGGATGCGCAAAGAAAGACGATACAAACAGCGACGTCAACAATGACGTAAAGCAGGAGCAGAAGTCGGACGATAAGAAGACCGAAATCACTTTTGCCGCAAAGACCAGCACCATGAGCGCACAGCTTACCGAAAGCTATGCCGAAAAGTACGGTTTCAAGATCTCCTACTACGAAGATTCTCCCACGATGTACACAGCCGTTATGAACGGAACAAACGCAGCTTGCTATGAAGACCGTTCGGTTGTAGGCTGGGCTATAAAGGAAGAGGGACTCGCACTCAAGACAATAGGCGACGTTGAAAATCCCGCGTCCTACGGTTTTGCCGTAAAGAAGGGCACAAACGAAGACCTCCTCGCAATGTTCAACGCAGGTCTTACCAATATCAAGAATAACGGTAAGTACGACGAGATCCTTGCAAAGTACGGCTACGGCGATAAGATCTACAAGGACGAATCCGCCGAAAGAGTTGAAAGCGGAATCACTCCCGAAAGAACATATGTAATCTACTCGGATAACGCATTTGCTCCGTTTGAATTCCTCGATACCGAAACAAACGAATACACTGGCGTTGATATGGACGTTCTCGCAGCAATCGCAGAAGATCAGGGCTTCAAGTACGAAATGCACAACGAAGGCTTTGACGCATCTATGGGCGCCGTTCAGTCCGGTCAGGCAGACGCTATGATCGCAGGTATGACCATTACCGACGCAAGAAAAGAAACCTTCGATTTCTCTGACGGATACTTTGAAGACGGTCAGATTCTCGTAGTTCCGGCAGACAGCACCGCAGAGTCCATCGAGGACGTTGTAGGCGTTGAAAAGTAATTTTGCATAAATATTATTCAAAGCGATAAATTATATAGGCATGGCGGTGTAAAAAGCTGTCATGCCGTGCTTTGTAAAAAAAGGCGGTTCGCAAAGCGTGTATTTTTGAGAGAAACTTGTGCTTTTGCCGTCTTTCGGAATGTAAAAACATAAAAATTAGAGCGTGTTCACACTGCTGTACTTTGTTTTGGCTGCGGCAATGTAATGTAAATGCCGCCCGATGTTTTTTCGGACAGTGCGAACACGCTCCAATGAGTTTAAATAAGTGAGATTGATATGAATTTTAACAGAGTAATTGACGAGGCAACGTCTCTTCTTGTCGAAGGACTGAAAATGACGGTTCTCATCTCGCTGCTCTCGCTGCTTATAGGTCTTGTAATAGGCTTTCTGACGTGCCTGCTCTGCACCTATAAGACAAAGAGCTTTGCGGAATGCAGAAACTTCGGGGAAAAGCTTGTTCTCCTTATCTGCCTTATTCCCAAGGGAATAGGAAACCTTTATATCTGGGTAATACGCGGCACACCTATGATGATACAGGCGTTTATAATCTATTTCGGTATGCCCCAGGTAATACAGACGCTGGTTTCTCCGTCTTTCAGACTTTCCGCGTCTACCGCCGGACTTATAACGCTCAGCTTAAATGCAGGCGCGTACATTTCCGAAATATTCAGAGGCGGTATACAGGCTGTAAATAAAGGTCAGATCGAAGCTGCGAGAAGCCTCGGGCTCGGAAAAGCAAGAACAATGTTCAGAGTTGTGCTTCCGCAGGCGTTCAAGATAGCAATTCCGTCACTCGTAAATCAGTTTGCGATAACCGTAAAGGACACATCGATTCTGTCGGTAATAGGTCTTGCGGAGCTTACGAATAAGGCTAAGGTCTACGTCGGAAAATCCTATGAATTTTTCGCAACCTACTTTGTAGTTGCAATTTACTACCTTGTATTCATTTCGCTGCTGATGCTGCTTTCAAAATACGTGGAGAAGAAGTTGAATTATGATAAAAAACGAGATTAAAGATAAAGTAGTAGTCAAGGATCTTCATAAGAGCTTCGGAAAGCTTGACGTTATCAAGGGCGTCGATCTGAACATCAAAGAGGGCGAGGTCGTGTGCATAATCGGGCCGTCAGGTTCGGGAAAGTCCACGTTTCTGCGCTGCCTCAACAGACTTGAAACGGTAAGCTCGGGCAGCATCTATGTAGACGGCTACGAAATTACAAACAAACACGTCAACATCAATAAGATAAGAGAGCAGATAGGCATGGTGTTCCAGAACTTCAACCTGTTTGCACATCTTACCGTTGAGAAAAATATAATGCTTGCGCCGGTGGATCTCGGAAAGATGAATAAAGCCGACGCAAAGAAAAAAGCAGCGGAGCTTCTTGCAAGAGTCGGACTTTCGGATAAGGCTGACTATTATCCGCACCAGCTTTCCGGCGGTCAGCAGCAGAGAGTTGCAATAGCGCGTTCGCTTGCAATGCAGCCTGATATAATGCTGTTCGATGAACCTACAAGTGCGCTCGACCCGGAAATGGTAGGAGAAGTTCTTGCGGTAATGAAAGAGCTTGCCGAAGGCGGCATGACAATGGTTGTCGTAACGCACGAAATGGGCTTTGCGAGAGATGTTGCGGACAGAGTTATATTCATGGACGAGGGACATATTCTCGAAGAAGGCACTCCGGAGGAAATATTCGGCAATCCCAAGAGCGACAGAACAAAGGATTTTCTGCGCTGCGTGCTTTAAGCATTAATTACAAACAGAATAAAACCGACCGGCTGAAACGCAAAAATCAGCCGGTATTTTTGCACATATACGTGTTTTTGCGCAGGTTTATCGGATTGAATTTTACTGTTTGCAAAAAACGGCAGCACGGCATAAAAAAACTCCCGGTAAAAACCGGGAGAATAAAACTCTTAAATATAAATTAAAGAGCAGCCTTAGCCTGTTCAGCGAGCTTTGCAAATCCTGCCTTGTCGGCGATTGCTATCTCGGAGAGCATCTTTCTGTTAAGGGTAACGCCTGCCTTCTTGAGACCGTTCATGAAAGTAGAATAGTTCATGCCGTTAACCTTAGCTTCAGCAGAAATACGTGTAATCCAGAGCTTTCTGAATTCGCGCTTCTTGAGCTTTCTGCCGGTGAATGCATAGTTACCGCTCTTCATAACGGCTTGTTTTGCCATCTTGAAGTGCTTGCTCTTTGAGCCCCAGTAACCCTTTGCTGCCTTTAAAACTTTATTGCGTCTCTTTCTTGTCATAAGAGCGCCTTTAACTCTTGCCATTTAAGTCACGTTCCTTTCGTTATCAGCGGATCAAATCTTCCGCAAAAATAGTTGTCCTACGCCTTTGCTTATGCGTAAGGAATGAGCTTCTTTACGGTTGAAGCAAATGTGTCGCTGAGCATTGCTCCGCCTCTGAGCTGACGCTTTCTCTTAGGAGTCTTGATTCCGAGCTTGTGGCGTCTGAATGACTGGCTGTACTTTACCTTTCCGCTCTTTGTAACGCTGAAGCGTTTAGCGGTTGCCTTGTGTGACTTCTGCTTTCCCAATGTAAATACTTCCTTTCAATATAAAGTCGCAAATGAGATTTTCTCTCATTGCAAAAGCTGTGCCTGCCGACGTTTGCCGTGCATTTTTGCGTTGATGCGGCTTTCGTTTTCGGCGCGCCGGATTATTTCTTGGTGTTGCCCTGCGGTGCGTTGAGCTTTGAGTTGATGAACATTATCATCTGTCTGCCGTCGAGTGCCGGTTTCTTTTCGATAATGCCGAGATCGGTGCAGGCTTCGCCGAATTTGGTGATGACTTCAAGACCTATTGCCGTGTGGCTCATTTCACGTCCCTTGAACTTTATGCAAACCTTTACTTTCGCACCATCTTCGAGAAAACGTCTTGCGTGCTTGAGCTTGGTTTCAAAGTCGTGAGTGTCGATACGGCAGGAAAGCTGAACTTCCTTGATGTCTATGGTCTGCTGCTTCTTTCTCTGCTCTTTTTCCTTCTTTTCTCTTTCAAAGCGGTACTTGCCGTAGTCAAGAATTCTGCATACGGGCGGTGCCGAGTTGGGTGAGATTTCAACGAGGTCAAGTCCTTTGTCGTAAGCGGCGCTTAGCGCTTTCGAGGTCGGCATGATTCCGAGCTGATCGCCGTTCGCGTCGATTACTCTGACTTCCTTGGCTCTGATTTCTTCGTTGATGGAAAGCTCCTTGGTTGCTATGAAAAACACCTCCAAAATAATTTGCCTTGCGGCGAAAACAAAAAAACGAAGGCAAAAACCTCCGCAAAACAATAACACCTCATGTAAACACGAGAATCGGTTATTGACCTTCCGTTGTTAACGGCGGGTGAGACTGCTCTGCTTCTTTGTCTTCATAGATATTACCACATCAGACTGCTTTTGTCAAGTGTTTTCGTAAAAAAAGTTTGTTTTATGTCATTTCAGGATTGTTTTGCGAATTGACGTTGCCGCGAACAAGCGGTAGAATTATAAAAACGAAAATTATTACGGAGATGAACCGCCATGACATCGGTATTTATAGGTCAGATCATAGGATATGCGGCGTCCGCAGCGTCGCTTACTGTGTTTTTTCGCAAAAAACGAAAGGATATGATAGCACTTAAACTCTTGAGCGATATTCTGTGGGTGACGCATCATGTATTGATAGGCAGCTTCCCGGCGGCAGCAACTACGCTTATCGCGGTCGGACGTGAAAGCGTTTTCTATGTTACTGCCAAAAACGGTAAAATGAATAATGTGTATCCTGTTGTTTTTTCATTTCTTTTTGCACTTTCCGCAGTGTTTACATGGAAGGACGCATACAGCTTTCTTCCTGCAATGTGCTCAATTGCAGCGACGGCAGCGTTTTGGAATAAAAACACTCAGGCAATTCGGGTGCTGGCTTTTATTTCCTCGGTTTTTATGCTCGTCTATGGTTTCCGTTACGCCTCATACGCAACTGTTTTTAATGAGATTGTCGTGGAAATTACAATTGTATTTACCTTTTTCGCCGCAAAAAAGAGAACGTGAAGAGAACGCGCTGAAGAGAACGCGCTGAAGAGAACGCGCTGAAGAGAACGCGCTTTCTTTTTAAAAAGAAAGCTGCAAAGAAAATGGTAGCCCTTAATTCAGAAAAAAAGTTACGGGATACTCTGTGCCGCCAGCTTGTACCGTTCGCAGTCGAACGGCAGGACTGCGAACTCAGATGTAAACAGGTGCGTGAGCAAGCTATGGTAATTAAGAAATAAGGGTAATTTAATAAAAAGACAACTCTGTCCATTAGGTTTAACTTCGCACAGAGTTTTTCACTATACAAAAAAGTAGAATTTGAACCAAGTTTCTTGCCGATAGGCAAGCTGGGCAGAAAAATAAGTCCTGTTGACTGCGTAATAACGCGTAAAAATTGCACTTTTGCACCTAAAACACAGTTTACGCAGACCGCAACGTGACATGGCATAAGAGTTAAAGCTGAGACAAACAAATTTCGCTTAGAAACCAAACCCATCCGCGCGCCTGTCGCGCGGCGATTTCGCAACGCAGCTATGTGGACAGTGTAAAATGAGAGTTTTTGGAATTTCGGAGGCGTATTTGGCTTCGGAGGGCGAAATCCTCCACGTAGCCGCGCTTTCGCTGCGGCGTTTGAGCGGCGAAAATCTTTTGCCCGTCTTTTCGATTCCGAAAAGCGGAGAATAGAGTTGCACATGGCAGTGAATTATCTTTTTTTGCCAAAATAAGCAACAGCCAGCCAAACGCAAAACATCTTTCAGCTTTTCTGCACAGAAAAGTGTCAGTATAAAGTCGCACTTTGAAGAAAGTAACCTGTCTTCGCCCCAAAATAATCCAAAATCCCACAATCTGCCGCCTGAACACCCCCCGGAAATGTTACAGTAGTGTTTCAATTTCCCCAACCCCCTTGCAAAGACGGAATAAAAGATGTATATATAATAATGTAACCGAATAAAACTTGCACATGGCTTATGTTACACTAATGTTACAGTTTGAGAAAACCACTTGCAAAAAACCTTGACTTGATATAATATAATAGCGTAACAGAACCACAAGTTTTGTACAAAAAATTCAAAACAGGAGGAATTCCACAATGAGAAATTTCAAGAAATTTCTTACACTCGTGCTTGCAGTGATGATGGTTGTCAGCGCATTCTCGTTCTCAACTTCCGCTGCATCGCAGTTCACTGACGTGAAAGCAGATAACGAATATCTCGCTAAGTCCGTCAGCCTGCTCAACTACATGGGTATCGCGAAGGGTGTATCCGATAAAGAATTCGGCGTAGACCAGCCCGTTACCCGTCAGCAGTTCGCTCTCTTCATCTACAGATTGATGAAGGGCGGCAAGGATGCTCCCGCAGCGTCCAGCAACACTACCAGATTTACAGACCTTACTGATCCCACATACTTCTATGCGATCAGTTGGGCAAACGCTCAGGGCATTGTAAACGGTAGAAGCGCAACCACATTCGATCCTACCGGAGAAATCACTCTCCAGGAAGCTTACACGATGATCATTCGTGCACTCGGTTACGAGGAAAACGAAACCCTCGCTTATCCTTTCGGTTATATCGAAAAGGCTGAGAAGGAAAACGTAGCACTCGATGAAGGTCTTGATTCCAAGATCAACTACACCGATAAGCTTTCCAGAGGCGATATGGCAATCATCCTTTACAACACCTTCTTTGCTGAAGTAGGCGTTCCGGATGTTGCAAACAAGGAAAAGCAGTTCTCTGACGGTACTTGGTACATCGTTCAGGAAGAGACTTACAAGACTCTCTGCGAAAAGGTATTTGACGTTAAGGAAGTTGAATATCAGGCAGTTGCTACTCCTCACTACGCAGTAGACGGACAGGAAGTTACCGATGATCTCGGTTACGACGCAGTTCTCTTCGAGCGTAAAGATGATGATGTAGACGTTAAGGCTCCTGCTCTTGCTTACATCAAGGCTGAGGATCTTTCTATCGACGCTAAGGATCTCGATAACTACTTCCTCGCACACTTCACTATGTTCGTAACTCTCGACGAGGACGATGATAACTCTATCTCTTCTGTTCTCTTCGCTGATTCCAACATGGTATTCAAGACTGTTAACGACCTCAAGTTCGCAACAGTTACCACCAACAAGGCAGATAGCTACTACGGCGACACCGATGCCAAGCTCCTTTCCGGTAAGGCTACCACTGGCACCGATACTATCTACTTCTTCAACGCTCCGTACTCCTACTCCAATCCTACTTACGCAACAAGCATGGATGACGATCAGAAGTACCTCCTCAGAAACGAAGAAAACATTCAGGCAATCGACTTCGAGCTTACTGATGACGAAAAGGGTTACTATAAGGCAACCATCAACGACGTTATCACTGATGACGTATACGATGCTACCGGTTTCTTCGCAGCTCAGGCGAATAAGCTCGTTGAAACTTATCAGCAGATCTACTACGGCGGTCTTTACGAAGCAGACATCTACGATGTAGACGGCGACGGAATCTTTGATTACATTGATTACAAGCCTTACACCTTCTTCCAGGTTAACACCGATGAAGATTACTACTTCTATGATGACGGTGTAGAAGATGACACCGCTACTATCCCTGTTGTTTACACTAACGACGCAAATCTCCTCGGCGAAAAGTTCGCTGATGAAGACTATGTTCTCGGTTACTTCCATCAGGACGCTAACGAGATCAAGGTTGCTCAGGTTATTAAGCCTGTAACTACCAAGGTTAAGTCCGTTAAGACTTCTACCAAGACCATCACCTTCACCGACGGCAAGACCGCTAAGGTTGACGGCGCATGGAAGCTCGTTACCAACTATGCTCCTACTGACGTAGTATTCGATTTTGACGATTACTCCGATACATTCGTAGCAAACGACAACACATTCGGTAGCCTCCTCGAAGCTGCTGTAATTGATGATGACGATATAGACTTCTACGTATACAACGACGTTGTCCTCTTCCAGGAAGGCGCAGATACTAAGGGTCTTAAGTTCACCAACAACCTCATCGTTCCTGTTAAGGATTCTGAAATCAAGGAGCAGTTCGACTCCAAGATCGGCGACATGGTAACCTACATCAACGCTTACGTTGACGGCAAGGAAAAGTGGGTTCCCGTTGTTACCGAAGACATCTATCCTGACATCGTTGAAGAATTTGACACTGCATATGCAGGTCAGCTCTGCACCTACTCCATAGACGCAGACGGTCTCTACACTCTTGATTCTCTCGCATTCAAGACAAACGAAGACGGCGACTATAAGGGTATCAACAAGGATCTTACCGAACTCGACGACGACAAGGACGACAGCATCCAGTACATCGAAACCGGTCTTAATGACATCACTCTCACTAAGATCTCCGGCACCAGATTTACTCTTAACAAGGCTGACGGTACTCGTGCATTCGACCGCGTACTCAACCTCAAGTCCTACACTAAGATAATCGTTAAGAACTACAACACCGCTACTGATGAAACCGAATACAAGGAATACACTGCAACCGACTTCACCAACACTGCTGACGTTGCTCTTAACAATGTATCTTTCGTACTCTCCAACGACGTTGACTCTACTTCCAGAGAAAACCTCGTACTCCTCTACGGTGAAGCAGAAGACTTCGAAATCAAGGGATCTTCCACTACTAAGGGTCTCAGAATCGTTCGTGCATCTACACCCAGTGTTGATGAAGACGGTTATTACAGAAACTTCTATGAAGTATACGATCCTTTCACCGGTAAGATTGATGAAATCGCAGGCGCTGCTAATGCAAGCTCCTCCGGATCTCTTAAGGATGCTCTTACTCCCGGTACTGTAACTAAGCTCCAGGACGGTAAGGTTAACGATAAGACCGGCGCTGCTGATTACGGCAAGCTCACCTCTACCAAGGGTCTCGTATGGATCACCGATTACACCGAAAGCGACAAGACTCTCGCAGTAGTTCCTGTTGATGCAGTAAAAACTTGCTGGCATGATCTTGAAAAATTTGATGCCACTGGTTCTGACGTAAACGTTGACGGTGAAGCATTCCCGACTAAGGGCAATGACATCCTCTTCGAGGTTGACAACAACACTGTTGTAACAGTTCTCAAGCACAGCGAAAAGACCGGTGCTCTCAATAACTTCAAGTACGGTAACTTCTCTCTTGCTGACACTTCTGTTCTCTCTTCCAACAAGAATGAATACAAGTGCTACAACACCAAGGTTAAAGGTAAGAATGATACTTATAAGACCGGATACGCTAAGTACCTCAAGGCTTATGTAACATTCACCGAAGCTAAGAATGATGATGATCTTCCTACCGCTGATTACATCGTAATCCTCGTAAACGGCGACGAAGACCAGAACTTCCTTACAACTCATACCGCTGACTAAGATTTAATCTTAATAAAGAAAAAATCTGAATAAGCAGCCTCCGGTCGAAAGACCGGAGGTTTTTTGTGCATTCATTTATGTATGTTGTGATCAGACTGTGCCTGAAAATATGACTTTTTCGACATTTTCCGCACATTTTTGAGCACTCTGCACAATTCGCGGACAAATATTTCTATGTTACATTTGTGTTACAAGTAAAAAAAACACTTGCAATATTTTCGGTTTTGATGTACAATATATCCTGTAACAAATATATTTAAACCCATAAAGGAATTACAGGAGGGTCAATAATGAGAAATTCAAAGAAATTTCTTGCCGTTGTCATAGCGGTTGCGGCAATGCTCACAGCAATGTGTGTGTCTGTTTCCGCCGCTTCAAAGTTCTCCGATGTCAGTGCAAGTGATGAAACGCTGACAAAGGCGGTTTCTTTGCTTTCGTACCTTGAAGTTGCAAAGGGTACAAGCGATACGACATTCGGCACAAGCGAGAATGTAACGCGTCAGCAGATGGCAGCGTTCATTTACAGACTCGTAAAGAGCGGTAAGTCTCTTGAGGGCGGCGAAAACCAGACCTCGTTTACCGACCTTCGCGACAGTACATATTTTGCATATGTTTCGTGGGCAAACTCTACGGGCGTTATCAAGGGCAGAAGTGCAACAGAGTTCGATCCTCTCGGATCTATCACACTTCAGGACGCATATACAATGCTTATCCGTGCTCTCGGTTACGAACAGGGCGATACCGAACTTGAGTACCCCTACGATTATATTGATATTGCAGAGGGTTTCAAGGTTGATCTCGGCGACGGACTTCCTTCAACCGTTACCTATACCACACCTCTTACCAGAGGAAATGTTGCCGTATTGCTCTATAATGCATTCTTTGCCGAGACCGGCTATGCAAAAACAGAGTCTAAGGAAAAGCTCATTGGCGTAGGTTCCGAAAAGCCTAAGTACGTTATCGTAAAGGAAACCGTATATCCGACGACCGCTGAATATTTCTATGACGTAGAACAGGGTACATTCAGCGTTAAGGCTACTCCTCACTATGCGTTCAATGATTCCGAAACCTCGACAAACTACAAGCCTCTGCTTGATGAGTTTGATGTGGACACGCTCCAGTTCGTTGCAACCGAGTCTGATGAGCCTATACAGGAATTCTACCGCGAGTTCGCAGATCTCGGTGTTTCGGGTAAAGCCGATGACTACATAATGGCTGAATTCGATATTTATTACACTGTTGATAAAGATGATGAAAATAAAGTAGACCTTATTTTCTATGCTGACGGCGGCGTAAATAAGATCACCTCCGATAACATGACTCTCGGTAAGGTAAGCGCAAAGAAGAAGACCGATTACTTCGACGGCGATACAAGTTATCCCAAGCTCGACGGTTCCGGTAAGGTAGATTCTACCACCGTTTACTTCTTCGACGCTCCCTATGATTATCTCAAGCCGTCTTACGGCAATATAACCGATACCGATGAGGCATATGCGCTCAGAAATGAAAAGGACGTTCGTCTCATAGGCTTAAAGACTATAAACGCAAGCGATAATACTTACGGTTATTATATCACCGATGATGACCTTTCCAATGCGGAAAACCTCGGTACGGTTCTTAACCAGGTATATACATCAGGTATATACAGAATTGACCTGTATGATGCCGACGGCGACGGCGTTTATGAGTATATGCGCTATATGCCTGCAACCTTCGGACGTGCAGACGCAGATGAAGGACATTACTTTAAGGACGTTGCAGAGCACGCAGAGGGACTTCCGATATACATTGCAAACGATGATACCCATGCAGACGCACTTCCCACCGTTCCCACAATCTATACCAACGAAGCAGATATAACCGGCGCAGGCTTTAACGATCTCGACTACATCTTCGCTTATCTTAACGCAGATGCAAATGAGATATATGTATTTGCAAGAGCCGATAAGACCGTAGGCACAATTTCCTACGTAAATGAAAATACCGCAACTATCAAGTGCAATAATAAGACCTTCAGAACCTGTTATGCATTTCTTACCGTAAAGGGCTTTACTCTTGCAGGCGGTACGGATAATGATGTCAACCTCAGACAGAATGCATGGAGCTCCAAGACCGAATACTTTAAGTCTCAGCTTCTCTCCGCATCTGCTCTTGATAATGACTTCGCACTTTATACCTATAATAAGAACCAGAATAACGTATACTTCTTCGATCCGCTTTCTGCTTCCGGAGCATCTTATTCCGGCAGCAATATAATAATTCCTCTTGCTGATGAAAACGGTAACCGCGGTGTAACTACCGAACAGTTTAACAGCAAGACCTCGCAGAATGACCAGTACCTCAAGGTATGGGTTGACGGCAAGGAAAAGTATGTTCCCGTTGAAACCGACGACACATATCCCGCACCCAAGAAAGTAAAGGTAGGATATGACTTTGGCGTAACCGTAAAGGAAGACGACGGCAACACATATCCCGCATACCTCGGCAAGCTCTGCACATATGTGCTCAACTCCGACGGTACTTATGAAATTACCTCTCTCTTCCATAACAGAGATGAGGACGGCAACTTCAAGGGTGTAAATAACGATCCTACAACACTTGTTGAAAAGAATAACAAGGAAGAATACGGCAGAGATCTCGATACCGCAGAAGAAGCACGTATCACAAAGGTTGCCGGCACAAGATACAGACTTGAAGACGCACTCGGGTATTCACTTCTCGGCACGGACGATGTTCAGTACATCGAGTATTTCATCATGAATTCCGAAACCAAGATCATAATCAGAAATCAGACCGATGATGATGAGTTTGAGTATCTCCAGTATGATATGAACTCCTTTAAGGGTTCGACAAGCCCCGACACAATGCTGACCAATGTTCAGTACGTGCTCAGAGGCGATCCCGATTCAACTTCGAGAGCATATATGCTTATCCTCTACGGAGAAGCTGAAAACTTCGAGTTTGAAACCAAGACCTCCACAAGCGACTGGAGAATTATTAAGGATACTACACCCGGAACAGACGATGACGGCAATTACCGCAACTACTATGATCTGTTTGATCCGTTCGATGGTAAGATTATCGAAAACGTAGCAGGTTCCAAGACCGTTTCCAAGGCTGATTCTCTCGAAAACTACTTCGATCCCGCAATCGGACACTTTGTAAAGATGACGACCGACGGTTATGTAAATGAAAACAAGACCGACTATGACGTAATCGACGTTGAAGAAAATACAAAGCTTGCATTCATCACCGATTACAGCGATGAGGACGGAGTTCTCGAAATCGAACCTGTAAACGAAGAAGACGCAGGAGAATTTGCAGCAGATCCTAACTCCGGATTGTTCGTATATAACGTAACCGAAGATACCAAGATCTCGGTAATCACTCTTGATTCCAAGACTAAGTTTAATAACGGTACTATTTCGGCTGTTTCCGCAAAGGATCTTGTAAAGCCTAAGAACTCGCTGCTTTGCTACAACGATAAGGTATTCAAGAAAGAAGGAGACACCAAGTACACGACCAAGTACTCCGAGTACGTAAAGTGCTACATCTCCTACACCGAATCCAACGATCCCGATGAGCGTCCGGAAGTAGATTATATCGTAATCCTCGTTCATCCCGACGAAAACGAAGAGTTCTTAAAGAATTGATAAAAAAGCATAAGCTTTCTGAGCCGCCCATTCGGGCGGCTTTGTTTTTTGCAAAATACTTTGCTTATATTTCTGTTTAAACCGGACTGATTTTGCTTGCGCGTAATATTGCACGTTGTTTTGTAATAATATTGATTTAAGAGAGATATTTTTACTTGACCCGGAGGATAATAATGACAAAAAACGCAGTAAGAACAAAGATGTCCGTAAAAAACGCCGCGGCGACAATGGTGAACCGTATCTGCGGCATGGCGCTTAACTTTTTCGCAAGAGGCGTGTTTGTGCGCACGCTCGGCGCGGAATATCTCGGACTCGGCGGATTTTTCGGCAATATTTTCGCGCTTGTTTCTCTGTGTGAGCTGGGATTCGGCGCGGCTTTCACGCAGTCGCTGTATAAACCCATAGCCGATAATGATGAAAAAGCCGTGTGCGCCGTCATGAATTATTTTTCAAAGGTGTACGGCGCTGTTGCCGCGACAAGTACGGTAATAAGCGTGTGCGTAATGCCGTTTTTAAAGCTTATCGTAAAAGGGCAGACCGAAATTCCGGGACTTTACAGCATATATCTGCTGTTTATGCTGCATAATACCGTGTCGTTTCTGCTTGCGCCAAAAAGAATTATGCTTGCGGCGGATCAGAAAATGTACGTTTGCGCAAATATCCATACCGCGTTTTCATTTCTGATATTCGGCGCTCAGATTGCTGTGCTGTGTCTTACCCAAAACTATATTCTTTATCTCTCGTCGAGAATAGTGCTGCTGACGGTCGAGGCAATCTGCATAAATATGTATGCCGACAGACAGTACCCGTTTCTTGACGGTGATTATCTGCCGGATAAAGCGTATAAGGATAGGCTTTTTACAAAAGTAAAGGCGCTTATGCTGCATAAAACCGGGAGCGTGCTGACGCACTCCACCGACAGTATACTCATATCGTACTTTTTGGGACTTGAATGTATGGGACGGTATTCAAATTACGCGCTTGTCATCGGCTCTGTCGTAACGCTTGTGGATATTGCGGTTGGTGCTGTCAGCTCAAGCGTCGGAAATCTCGGCGCAACTGCCGATAAAGATAAAAACGAAAATATAATGCGAAAGCTCGGATTTATGAATTTCGCACTTCTTACCGTCTGCTCATGCGTGCTTATAACTACGCTTAACCCTATAATAGGACTGTGGCTCGGAGAGAACATGCTTTTTAACCAAGCCGAAGTCGCGGTGATAGTCTCGTGCTTTTATTTCTCGTGTATACGCGATCCCGTGCAGATATTTATAAACGCATACGGCATTTTTGAGCCGTCAAGATATATGAATCTTGCAAGGGCGGCGGTAAATCTTGTGCTGTCGGTGCTGTTTATAGGAAAATTCGGAATTGCCGGCGTGTTTCTCGGCACCGTGATTTCGGTGTTTGCGGTGCCGCTGTGGTGTGAGCCGTATGTGCTGTATAAATACGGATTTACAAGAAGTGCGGCAGGCTTTGCGGCGGAATTTACAGTCTTTACGGTATTTTCGGCGCTGTGCTGTGTGCTTTGCTTTTTTGTGTGCAGAGATTTTCCGCAGACGCTGTTTTATACTGTGCTCAGAGCAGGGGTAAGCGCTCTGATTTCTTCTGCCACAATAGTTGTCTGCTTTTCCAAAAAGCTTGCCGGAGTATTCAAAAAATAAACATATAAAAATACAGTCCGGTTACAAACGTTTGTTTTCGTCATAGCCGGACTGTTTTGCGTTTATTTGATTTTTTATTTCGGTTTCAGAGTTCATGCATTTTCTTTTGCGGCTTTGCTCGGCGTAATTCCCGTGTATTTTTTGAATACCTTGGTAAAATACGAAACGTTTTCAAATCCGCACAGCGCCGCGACCTGCCCCACATTGTTGTCGGTTGACGAAAACAGCCTTTTAGCCTCCTCGCAGCGGCGTATGTTTATCTGCTCTGTAATCGTAAACCCCGTGTACTCGTGAAATACGCGCGTAAAGTGGTATTTGCTTAAGCCCGCAATTTCGGAAAGCTGTTCAAGCGGCATTTTTTCGTGAAAGTGCGTGTCAATGTACGTAATCACTTTTCTTACAGCCTCGCTTCGCTGAGAAAAATCGGAATCTGATTTTTCGTGTGGCTTTGAGTAGTTGAGACAGATCTCCGAAATGTACATCAGTATAAGCGAGCGCATCATTGCGACGTTTACCGGGGTACGCGGTCTGTCGTTGAGCACAAATATTTTTTCCATGAGTTCCCCGAGCCTCGGACTGCTTACAAGGTTGTCAAACGTGTAGTCGTCTGCACACAGACCGTTTTCTTCAAAGAATGAGCAGTCCACGATAAGACACCTGTAAAACGCTGTTCTTTCGGAGGTTATGGAATGGAGCTGATTTGGATTTATTATAATAGTGTCTCCGGAAACAAATTCAAGCCTGTCCTTGCCGAGTGCGGCGGTGGCATTGCCCGAAATGCAGTATAAAAATTCGGGGTTTTTGTGCCAGTTTGTGACGTTTGAAGTATAAGCTTTGTCGGTATGGAGAATAAACGGAAATTTTTCCGGCATAAAGTGGTTTTCGTATACAAGAGTCTGCATAAAATCAAGCCTCGCTGAAAAAAGAGTGGAAATTTTCTGTGTTACCGTCTCGGAATGTCGCTCGGTTTTATGCCGAAGTGCTTTTTAAAGACTTTTGAAAAATAAGACGCATTGTCAAAACCGCAAATTGTCGCAATTTCGGAAATGCTTGTTTCGGAGGTAGCTATAAGATTTTTTGCCTCTTCGCAGCGGCGTATGTTTATCTGATCGGTTACGGTAGAGCCGGTGCAGTCGTGGAATATGCGCGCAAAGTGATATTTGCTTAGGTGTATCTGCTTTGCAATGGAATCGAGAGAGATCTTTTCCGAAAAGTGAGTGTTTATGTATTCTATGACTTCTTTTACCGTTTCGTTGGTTTTTGAAAGCGGCTTTTGGCTTTCGGCGGATTCGGAAAGCGTGTGGTGTTTACACATATCCGTAATAAAGTTTATGACCGCCGCTCTTGTTTCGGCAATATTCAGCGGAGTTCTGTCGCTGAAATAAAGCTTGCATATTTTGACGTAAAGTTCGCTCAGAGTGTCATCTTCAACCCGGCTGCAAAAAGGATAGGCGTCTATATTAAGCCCATTGTTTTCAAAAAATGAACAATCGACAATCAGCCACCAGTAAGAAACGCTGGAGGACGTCCAAACCGTGTGAAGAACGTTCGGATTGATAATTGCCGTGACGCCGGGACGGAAATCCAGCTGCTCACGTCCGCAGGATACATAGCCGTGACCCGAAAAACAGTAGAGGAACTCGGGATTTTTGTGCCAGTTGTTGCTTACTTTGCTATTTGTCAGTGTTTGTGATTTCATAATAAACGGAAAGTACTTTTCTGGCATATTGTGTTTTTCATAAATTAAATTATTCATGAGTCTCACCTCTAAAACAGCAATAAAGTGCTAAATAAAGCAATATAAATTATTGCTAAATACTTATTTATATTGTACAATGAGATTATAGAAAAAGCAATATAAATCCTGTAAATTTGTTTAAATATAAGGAGGAAATGTTACCATGTATAACTTCCCGATAGGCGCGATAGTCGAATCATTCGGACTTCCGACAGTAAAAGCCATAGAAAAAGCTGCGTCAATAGGCGCGTCCGGCGTGCAGCTCTACGCTTCGAGAGGCGAAACGACGCCCGATAACCTCGACAAGACCAAGAGAAGAGAACTGCTTGACGTAGTAAAGTCCAACGGACTTGTATTTTCGGCTCTCTGCGGTGACTTCGGAATGGGATTCGGCGACAAAGAGCGCAATCCCGAGCTTATTGAAAAGTCAAAGCGCGTTCTTGATATGGCAAAGGAGCTTGAAACCAATGTCGTTACCACGCATATAGGCGTCGTGCCGGAAGATCCGGAGCATGAACGCTATAAGATAATGCAGGAGGCTTGCTACGAACTTGCGCAGTATGCGGATTCTATCGACTCGCATTTTGCGGTTGAAACAGGCCCCGAAACAAGCGAGACTTTAAAGAAATTCCTTGATTCTCTCGGCTCGACAGGCGTTGCGGTAAACCTTGACCCGGCAAACCTTGTTATGGTAACGGGAGACGATCCGGTAAAGGCGGTACATAACCTTAAAAAGTATATTGTTCATACGCACGCCAAAGACGGCATAAGAGTAAAAGTGGGCAACCCCGAATTTATTTACCGTGTGGTTCACCCCGTGCCGGAAGAATATAACGGCGTAAGATATTATCAGGAGCTTCCTCTCGGAAAAGGCTCGGTAGATTTTCCGAAATATCTTGCCGCACTTGATGAGATAGGCTATAAGGGCTTTTTGACCATTGAACGCGAATGCGGAGAAGATCCTGCGGCGGATATAACAATGGCTGCCGATTTTCTCAGAAACATAATAAAGAACGCATAAATTTTAAGGAGTAAATCAAAATGAAAAAAGTAAGAATAGGACTTGTAGGCGCAGGAAATATTGCGAATACACATATACAGAGCTATCTTAAAAATCCGAATGTAGAAATTGCGGCAATCTGCGATATAGATCCCGTAATGCTCGCGGAAACCGCAGATAAATACGGCATAAAGAACAGATATAACACTCTTGATGAAATGCTTGCGTCGGAGAAGGAGCTTGACGGCGCGGACGTGTGCGTGTGGAACTGCAACCACGCAAAGTGTACAATAGCCTGCCTTGACGCCGGACTTAACGTTCTTTGCGAAAAGCCCATGGCATATAACGCAAAGGAAGCAGAAGAAATGTACGAAGCTTCCGTAAGAAATAATAAGCTTCTCATGATAGGCTTTGTAACACGCTATAATCCCGAAATAATCGTAGTAAAGGATTTTATCGACAACGGCTATCTCGGAGATATATACTACGCAAAGGCACAGTATGTGCGCCGTCACGGAAACCCAGGCGGCTGGTTCGGAGATAAGTCGCGTTCGGGCGGCGGCCCCGTAATCGACCTCGGCGTGCACGTTATAGACAGAGCAAGATACTTGATGGGCAATCATAAGCCTGTAAGCGTATTTGCCGTCACATATAACAATATCGGCAGACGCGACTACTTAAAGACCAACGTAGGCTGGTTCCCCAAGAACGCAAAGCCGGAAGACCCCTGCGACGTAGAGGACTACGCGTCCGCACTCATACGTTTCGATAACGGCTCGGTAATTTCCCTTGAGACCGGCTATGACGTAAACGTAAGAGAAAAGTTCGGACTTGAGCTTTACGGAACAAAGGGCGGCATGGAAACGGAGGGCGTTACAAAGCTCTTTACCGAAACAAACGGCTACCTTACCAATGTCGATATAGATATAAAGAACTTAAAGAACGCAAAGCCTATGTTCGACGCGGAAATGGACGACTTTGTAAACTGCATTGCAGAGGGCAAGACCTCCCATGCGAGCGCGAAAGACGGTATTGTCGTAATGAAGATACTCGACGCGGTCTATAAGTCTGCCGCAACCGGACATGAAGTAACAATAGACTGATAAAAAGACGAGGGTATATATATGAAAATTTCGGTAAGCTCATATTCGTTTGCACAGTATATGAGAAACGGCAAAATGACTCAGCTCGACGTTCCTGCAAAGGCAAAGGAAATAGGGCTCGGCGCGGTCGAATTCACAGACCTTGAACCTTGCGAAAATCCAACTTTGGAGCAGCAGAAGAAATACGCCGAAGAAATCAGAGCCGAGGCTGATAAACTCGGAATGGAGATAAACGCGTATACCATAAGAGGAAATCTCTATCACGATAATGCCGAGGATAACGCACGCGAGGTTGAAAGACTCTGCGGACAGCTTGACGTTGCAAAGATACTCGGCGCCTCCGTTATGCGCCATGACGTGTGCTATTCGCTCGGAAAGACCGGAAATTCGCGCAGCTTTGACCTTATGTTGCCGACTATCGCCGATAATGCGCGTAAGATAACCGAATACGGTGCAAAGCTCGGCATAAAGACCTGTACCGAGAACCACGGATATATAGCGCAGGACAGCATACGTGTCGAAAAGCTTTTCAATGCCGTAAACCATGATAATTACGGACTGCTTGTCGATATGGGAAATTTCCTGTGCGTTGACGAAAATCCCGTAACCGCGGTGTCGCGTGTCGCACCATATGCCGTACACGCGCATTGCAAGGATATGTATATTTCGGATAAAAGCGGAAACGGCAGCATGACAAGAGGCGGAAACTTCTTTAAAGGCGCGATAATCGGCTGCGGAGTTGTCCCGGTAAAGCAGTGTATCAGAATTCTGAAACGCGCGGGATATGACGGATACCTTTCGATAGAGTTCGAGGGCAGCGAAGACTGCATTTACGGAATAACAAAGGGTTATGAGAATTTAAAACGCTTTATAGCAGAGGTTGAAGCGGAATAAACCGCCGAAAACGGAGAGAGTGTATGAACAGAGCCGGGATTTTCAGCGTCCCGGCTCATTTTTTGCGTTGTTTTACAAAATAATACATTTTGCATATTGAAATACATATGTTTAGGTGATAAAATACTATCGTTAATACGCAATCGGCATATATTTGCCGGACGGAGGTATGATTTTGACCGGACAAAAGCCGCTTTTTACAAATACCGATTTAAGAAAACTGATAATTCCCATGATAATAGAGCAGACCCTGCTTATTTCGGTCGGAATGATAGATACCGTCATGATAAGCGGAGTGGGCGAGGCGCAGGTTTCGGGCGTGTCGCTTGTGGATATGATAAATAACCTCATAATCTGCATTTTTGCGGCTCTCGCAACCGGAGGTACAGTCGTTGTGTCGCAGTTTCTGGGCGCAAAGGATAAGAAAAGCGCAAATTCTTCGGCGTCGCAGCTGCTTGCCGTAACTTTTCTCATAGCGCTCGGCGTGACGGCTCTTTGCCTTGCGTTCAACGGACAGATTATCAGACTGTTTTTCGGCAAGATCGAACCCGACGTGTATGAGGCGTGCGAAACGTATTTTGAAATTACCGCGCTTTCTTTCCCGTTTCTTGCGGTGTATAACTGCGCGGCAGCTCTCTTCCGCGCGATAGGCAACTCGAAAATTTCCATGTACGCGTCATTTTTCAGCAATGTATTAAACGGTATCGGAAACTATATACTTATATATGTGCTGAGTCTCGGAGTAGCCGGAGCCGCAATAGCCACGACCTTTTCAAGATTTGTGTCGATGTTCTTTATACTCGTTCTGCTCACCAATAAGAAAAACGACGTGTTTATTGATTTCAGGCAGAAATTCAGGTTCGATAAAAAGCTTGTCGGACGTATTCTCTATATCGGAGTTCCGAGCAGCGTCGAGAACAGCGTGTTTGAACTCGGAAGAATACTCGTCGTCAGCATAATTTCGGCTTTCGGCACAACCCAGATTGCCGCAAACGCCGTTGCAAATACCATGGACGGCATGGGCTGCATAACGGGAAAATCCATGGGACTTGCGATACTCGCCGTCATAGGCAGATGCGTCGGCACGGGAGATTATGACGTTGTAAAATACTATATTAAAAAACTCATGAAAATTACATATCTTATGCACGGAGCCTGGAACGTGCTGTTGCTTGCGACGTTGCCGCTTACGATACGTATTTTTCACCTTTCGCCGGAAACGCAGAGCCTTGCTTTGCTTCTGATATTTATACATAACGGCTACGGAATAATAATGTGGCCCGCGGCATTTGCTTTTCCCAACGCGCTCAGAGCCGCAAACGACGTAAAGTTCGCCATGGTGCTGTCCATAAGCTCAATGTTCATGTTCAGACTTACGCTCAGCCTTATACTAGGAAAATATCTCGGAATGGGAGCCGTGGGCGTGTGGATAGGAATGTGCGTGGACTGGACTTTCAGAGCGTCTCTGTTCTTTGCAAGATATAAGAGCGGAAAATGGAAGATTTATAAGGCAAAAAACGGTCAAATGACGGAAAATGCGGAAATTCAAGCGTAATTTAATATGTTAATTTGCGGAAAATGCAAAAAAAACCTTTACAAAACTAAAAGAAAATAGTATAATAATTAAAAAGTGGCGGTTTGTCCGTATTTTTCGGAACAAAACTGCCGCAGTCACGTCTAACACATAAAAGGCAAAGGAGAACGACTATGAAAAAAAGAATTTTCAGTCTGCTGCTTGCACTGACGTTTGTGCTGTCATGCATACCGATTGCCGCAGGCGCCGCAGATGTACCGATTAATCTGAGTCCGATAATGGGCAGGGATGATGTAACTGCCGGAAAGCTGAGTATTTCGGTGTCCGAACCGTCGGCAAATCAAGTAACGGTTTCGGTAAGCTATTCGGAAAATCCGGGCGTTGCAGCCATATTCTTCAAACTTGGCTATGACAATACAAAGCTCGTTCCGGTGAGCTATAAGCTTGCGGAAAACTATGCCGGAGCAGTCAGTAACCTTGACCAGTCAAAGGAGAGCGGAGATTATTCCGCCTATACATATGTTTCTTTCGGATATGCCGGAGCGGATAATGTAACGGCAGACGGCGTTCTTCTCGAAGTTACATTTGAGATGACGGGAACATGGGAAACAACCGAGCTTGCTCTTAACGATATTGACATCTCGAACGAGGGCGGCGGAGCCGTAACTCCCGAAAGCACCGAAAACGCATCTGTTGAAAAGCCCAAGGCAATAAAGGGCGATATAAACGGCGACGGCAACGTTGATATAAACGACGCAATTCTTCTGTTCCGGCACAGTATGCTTCCGGAATTGTATCCCGTATCGTATCCTTACAGCATAGACTTCACAAAGGACGGCAACGTTGATATAAACGACGCAATTCTCCTGTTCCAGCACAGTATGCTTCCCGATCTTTATCCGATCGACTGAAATACGTTAAACAAAAACTTACATAAAAAGAAAGGGCTATTGAAATGAAAAAAGTTCTATCGGCATTTCTCGCAGTGCTTATGTGCGTAATGATGATACCCGTAAGCGCGGCAGCACCGGCTTCCGCTCAGGTAATTTATACACTTACCGGCGCAACTTTAAGACCCGGTGAATCCGCAGATCTCACTCTGCACATAAAGTCACTTGTTGACGCAAACTCATTCGCAGTTTCAAAAATTAATATTCCCGACGGTCTTACGCTTGAAAATGTGACCATAACCGACGCTGCAAAAAGCGCGTTCTTTATCTCAAGCTATGACGCTGAAAAAAACACATTGGTATTCGGCGCAATGTCGCCGGCAAAATATGACCTTGACGTTGCAACGCTTACTATAAAGGCAAGCGACGAAGAAAGAACATCTCGCTACGGTATAGGCATGCTTACCGTTTCAAAGAACAGTTCGGTTGTGCTTGAAGATTACTTTGAATCCGACGAAGTCCGAGTATATCCCGCACCCAAAGCGGACTTCCCGTCTAACATAAAGCTCCAGGGTCAGACCGTAACATACGACGGCAAGGAACATTCCGTTACCCTTACCGGCACGATTCCCGCAGGTACGGAGATCGAATATAAAGATAACACCGCAATTGACGCAGGCGAGTATAAGGCGAGCGCAACTCTTACGGCGGAAGGATATAATACCAGCACGTATTATGGAATTCTTAAGATCGAGCCTAAAGCTCTCACCGTTTCGGGTATAAAGGCAGCCGATAAGGTTTACGATAAGACAAATACGGCAGTTATTTCCGGCGGCACTCTTTCGGGAGTCGTATCCGGTGACGAAGTAAGCGCTTCCGTTCCCGAAAAGGGCGAATTTGCAAGCGTAAATGTCGGCAAGAACATAGCTGTTTCGATAGATGAAATAACTCTTGAGGGCAAGGACGCAGCAAACTATACTCTTAAAAATGCAGAGTATACCGGTCTTAAGGCTGCTATCAGCCAGGCTGAGATAACCGTTACCGCAGACAGCCTTTCCAAGAGAATCGGCGACGACGACGAACCTCTTACATATAAAGTTACCTCCGGTACTCTCTATGAGGGCGATACATTTACCGGTGCTCTCACAAGAGCAAAGGGCGAAACCGCAGGCACATATGCAATAACAAAGGGTACTCTCAGCGCGGGCGCTAACTATAAGCTCACCTTTGTTCCCGGCACATACACGATAAGCGATAAGGAAACCCAGAACGTAACAGTTTCCGGTATTCCCGAAAATGTAACCTACGGCGATGAGGACTTCACAATCGAAGTTACCTACGACGAAAAAGCAAATCTTGATGAAACTGCTTTCGTAAGCAGCAATGATAATGTGCTCAGCGTTGACGGCAGCGGAAACGTAAAGGTAGTCGGCGCAGGAAACGCAGCTCTTACCGTTACCGTAAAGGGCAACGATACATACGCTGATTTTACAAAGACTTTCAACGTAACCGTTGCAAAGAGAAAGATCACCGTAACCGCCGATGACGCTTCAAAGAAGACCGGAGCACAGGATCCCGATGAGTTCACCTATACAATAACCGAGGGCAGCCTTGTAAACGGCGATGAATTCTCCGGAAAGCTCGCAAGAGTTGCCGGCGAAAAGGCAGGAGAGTATAAGATCCAGCAGGGTTCTCTCAAGCTCAGCGCAAACTATGAACTCACCTTTGTTGCAGGTACTTTCACAATAGCCGACAAAAAGATTCAGAATGTAACCGTTACGGGTATTCCTCAGAAGGCAACCTACGGCGACGGCACATTTAAGATAAACGTTGAACTCGACGCACAAAGCGGTCTTAGCGACGTTGAATACACAAGCGATAACACAAAGGTAGCAGATCCCGACACCGAAGGCAATGTTGCAATAGTCGGCGCAGGTACTGCAAATATCACCGTTACCGTTGCAGGCGACGAGGAATACGCAGACTTTACAAAGACTGTAAAGCTCACCGTTGCAAAGAAAGACCTTACCATTACAATAGATAACAAGACCAAGAAGCAGGGCGAAGACGATCCCGAATTCACATACACCGTAACCGGACTTGTCGAAGGCGACGAAGTTACAGGCGAGCCTAAGAGAACAGCCGGCGAAAAACTCGGCACATACGCAATCAGAAAGGGTACTCTTGCAGCAAGCTCCAACTATAATGTCAAGTTTGTTGAAGGTAAGCTTACCATTACCGATAAGACTCCTCAGGACGTAACTGTTGACGAGATCGGCGAACTTACCTACGGCGACGGCGAATTTGCAATAGGCGTAAATTACGACGAAGAATCCGGACTTACCGATACCACCTTCAAGAGCAGCAATACAAAGATTCTTGCGGTTGACGCAGACGGTAACGTAACCGTAAAGAGCGCTGGTACCGCGAATATCACCGTAACTGTTGCAGGCAATGATGAGTACGCAGCATTTGAGGCAGTTATCACCGTAAGCGTTGCAAAGAAAGCAATAAGCGTTGACGGACTTGACTTTGCAAACGGACTTGTAGAGAGCGCAGATATACTCGACGGCGACGAAGTTGAATATGACCTTTCAAAGGCAACTCTTACATTCAATGCAGAAACCTCTGAAGTTGAGATCAAGGACTTTGCAATAGTTGAAAATGATAAGTATGTTCTTGCAGACGATCAAAGCACAATAACCGTAAGCGCAAATGCAGATGACTTTGCAGAAGTTAAGATAACCGAGCCGAGTGCAGGAACTGTTACCGGCGCAGGCTACTATCTCATCGGCAGCAAGGCAACGCTTACCGCAGTACCGAAAACCGGTTACAGAGTATCCGGCTGGTATAAGGGTACAACGCTTGTTTCCTCTAACGCAACATATACCTTTACCGTTACCGCGGACATTACTCTTAACGTAAGATTCATGAAGAGATCCGGCAGTTACACAATTCCCGGCGGTTCGACCTCCGGCAACAAGAATGATAACAGCCTTATAAAGGATCTTCCCAAGACCAAGATCGAACTTACAATAGGCGATAAAGAGGCGTTTGTTGATAACAGCTCGGTAATGAATGACGTAGCACCCGTAATTTCAAACGGCAGAACAATGCTCCCGTCGAGATTCGTAGCAGAAGCCCTCGGCGCACAGGTTGAATGGGACGAAACCGAAAGAAAGGTTACTATAACCGGAAACGAAAAGGTAATTGAACTCTATATAGGTTCGAGATATGCATATGTAAACGGCTTCCAGAAGATGCTTGAAACCGAGCCGTTCATCGAAAACGACAGAACCTTTACTCCTATCAGATTTATTTCCGAACTTCTCGGCGCAGAAGTAAGCTGGAATGAAACCACACGTACCGTAACAGTTACCAAGTATTAATTGACAAACAATTAAACAGCATAAAGGCAGCCGGAAACGGCTGCCTGATTTTTGCCGGCTGCTTGCTTGACTTTGGGCGCGTGCTGTGGTAACATATTGTAAAAAGCAAAATGCGGAGGAAAATATGAAAATTTTATCAGCGCTTAAGTATACCGCGGCTTTGTGTCTTGCTGCTGCAATGTCGGGACTTTCCGTAAGCCCGGAAACACTTTTTTCTTATGAATTTCCGAAAGATTATACCGAAGAACAGAACTTTTACGAAGACTTTACCGTAAGGAACGGATTTCATACTTGTATTTCGGGCGGTAAGCTTTCGTCAATCTCGTCGTTCGGCGTGCCGGTACGTATAATATCTCCGGATTTTAACGCGGTTGGCGCAGATTATTTTGTTTTCTCGCTGCAATGCGGATATTTTGAACAAAGCAGCACATTGAAGGTCACATTTACAATGACCGACGGCAGTACGCAGACGTCCGAAATCAGACTTTCCGGCAGAAATACAAATGTGTATGCCCTAAAACTGCCCGAAACCGAAAAAATCACGAAATTTGAAATTTTCCCGGATATACAGGCAGATATGATGGAAATGTATAACGTCGATCTTGATTTTGCAAGGTTTGAGAGTACAAAAACGCTTGTATTTCTTAAAATCGGCGATAACAGCCTGTTTGCTGACGGCGTTTATAAAGATACCGACGCTCCTGCCGTGATAGACTCCGGAAGAACGCTGACTCCCGCAAGGTACGTTGCCGAGGCTCTGGGCGCACAGGTCGAATGGGACGAAGAAAGCAAACGCGTCACCGTAAAAAAAGACGATACCGTGATCACTCTCTTTGTGGGCAAGGATCATGCATTTGTCAACGGCAAAGAGGTCGAACTTGACTGCCCGGCAAAGATAATCGGCAACAGAACCTATACTCCGGCTCGCTTTGTCGCGGAAAATCTCGGATACAGCGTTTCATGGGACGATAATTCAAAGACCGTTATCGTAACGGACCAATAACGGCGAAATCAATACATAAAAAGGAGGTTCGGCGGTGAAGTTTATATACAGATACGTAAAACCGTATCTCGCACTTTCAATATTCGGCATAACGGTAAAATTTCTCGGGACTATCGCCGAACTTATACTTCCGTCGCTGCTTGCAACGATACTTGATGATATTGCACCCACCGGTAATATCGGAAACGTGCTGCTCTGCGGAGCAGGAATGACGCTGTGCGCGCTTGTTACAATTTCCTTTAATATAATAGCTAACCGCACCGCGGCAAAGGTCGCGCTTCACTCTGCGCTGGGGATCCGACATGACCTATTTGAACGTATACAGCAACTTTCATGTACGAAGGCTGATAAGGTCACAATAGCGTCACTTGAGGCAAGGCTGACGTCGGATACATATAATCTGCATAATTTCATAGGACGTATACAGAAAATCGGAGTGCGCGCCCCGATACTTCTTCTCGGCGGAATAATAGTAACAATGTTTCTCGATCCCGTGCTTGCCGGGGTTCTTGTATGCACGCTGCCGTTTATAGCGGTTGTCGTTGCGGTCATTTCAAAGCGCGGCGTGGGACTCTATGATGAACTTCAGAACTCGGTTGACGGACTTGTAAGAGTGGTAAGAGAGAATTCACTCGGCGTCAGGGTTATAAAAGCACTTTCAAAGACGGATTATGAGAAAAAACGCTTTGAAAATGTCAACCGCGAGGTTTCCGAACGCGAGAGAAAGGCAAGCCTTGTAATGGGACTTTCCGATCCTTCGATAAAGCTGTTCTTAAATCTCGGACTTTCGGCGGTAATAATCGTCGGAGCTTACAGAGTGGATAAGGGCGTGTGCGAGCCGGGAAAAATTATCGCGTTTATGACGTATTTTACCATGATCTCAAACGCACTCCTTGCCGTGACGCGCGTGTTTACGCTTACCGCACGCGGTATAGCCAGCGCCGACCGTATATCCGAGATCGTTGACACAAGAGACGGCATAGATAAAATGTATTATGCCGCAAAAGCCGAAAATGACACCAAAAAGCAAAATGACGGCGCATATCTTGAATTTAAAGACGTATCCTTTTCGTATATCAAGGGCAAGAGAACGCTTGAAAATATAAGCTTTAAGCTTGAAAAAGGGCAGAGCCTCGGCATAATAGGCGCGACGGGCAGCGGCAAAACAACGCTGCTTTCGCTGCTGTTCAGATTTTATGAACCCGACAGCGGTAAAATTCTGCTTGACGGACTTGATATACTGTCGTATGAGCGCAAAGAATACCGGAATAAATTCGGCGCGGCGCTGCAAAACGATTTTGTCTTTGAGGGCAGTGTGCGCGATAATATCCGTTTCGGACGCAGTATAGACGACAGCAGTATAATAAAAGCGCTTAAATGCGCACAGGGATATGATTTCGTGTCTGCGCTTGACGGCGGACTTGATTATACACTGAGTGCCAAAGGCACGAATGTTTCGGGCGGGCAGCGGCAAAGACTGCTTGTTGCGCGCGCACTTGCGTCGGATCCGGAAATTCTCGTGCTTGATGATGCGTCGAGCGCTCTCGATTATAAGACAGATGCAAAAATGAGAAGAGCCATACGCAGCGAGTACGGCAAAAATACAACGCTTATTACCGTAGCTCAGAGAATAAGCTCGGTAAAGGACGCGGATCTTGTAATTGTTCTTGAAAAGGGAAGAATAGCCGGTATCGGAAAGCATAAAGAGCTTATGCAAAGCTGTGAGATATACCGCAGTATTGCTTATACGCAGATGGGCGGTGACTGACGGAAAATGAAACGCGAAAGAATAAGACACTCAAAAAAATACATATTGAAACGGCTTTCGGGTTACGTTCTTGAGTATAAATTCCGCATGATGCTTGCGCTTGTGCTGATGATAGCCTCAAACGCGCTTGCGCTTACAGGACCCGAGCTTGCAGGACGCGCGATAGACTGCATCACGGCAAAAGGCGGAGTGGATTTTCACGGCACATATAAAAACGCCGCGCTCATGCTCGGGGTGTATGCGCTGTCAGCCGCCGCGTCGTATGTGCTGACGTTTGTAATAAGCGATATATCCAAAAAGATGAGCATGAAGATGAGAAGCGATATTTTTTCTCACCTTTCAAAGCTGCCGACGTCCTTTTTCGATAATACCCAGACCGGAGATACCGTCAGCCGCATAACCTATGATGTCGATACCATAAACGCATCTGTTACGACAGACGTTCTTCAGATTGGCGCAAGCGCCGTGACGGTCGTCGGTGCGTTTGCAATGATGTGTACCATAAATTTGAAGCTTCTTTGCGTATTTCTTGTCACAATACCCGTAACCGTGTGGTTTACAAAGCATAAGACAAAAAAGGTTGAACCGCTGTTTAAGGCGCGCTCAAAATCACTCGGAGAGCTTAACGGATATGCCGAACAGATGATGTCTGGACTGCGTTCCGTAAAGGTTTACGGTGCTGAGGACGCGTCGCTCTCCCGCTTTGACTCATATAATAAAGAGGCTGCATGGGCATACTATGATGCCGATTATAACGCCTGCGTTGTAGGACCGTGCGTAAATTTCATAAATAATATATCGCTGACAATTATAAGCGTGCTCGGAAGCTTATTATATATTAACGGCATGATCTCGATAGGACAGATATCGTCGTTTCTGCTGTATTCGAGGAAGTTTTCCGGACCTGTCAACGAGGCTGCAAATCTCATAAGCGAGCTTCAGTCGGCGTTTGCCGCGGCGGACAGAATTTTCGATATACTCGACAGACCTGCCGAAAAAGCAGATGATCCGGACGCATATGCTCTTGAAAACACAAAGGGCGATGTTGAACTCAAAAACATAGTTTTCGGATATGTTACGGGAAAGACTGTAATAAATGATATAAGCTTTAAGGCGGACGCCGGAAAGATAATTGCCGTCGTAGGGCCGACGGGAGCCGGAAAGAGTACGGTAATAAATCTTCTTATGCGTTTTTACGACCCCGACAGCGGTACGATTGCGGTTGACGGAAACAATACGCTTAAAATTACGCGCGAAAGCCTGAGAAAAAATTTCACCATGGTTCTTCAGGATACGTGGCTGTTTTCGGGTACTGTTGCAGAAAATATTGAATACGGCAGAGAGGGCGCGGATATTGAGGACGTAAAACGTGCGGCAAAGGCGGCGGGAATAGACGACTTTATCGAAAGCCTTGAAAACGGCTATGATACGCGGCTCGATGATGACGGCGTGAGCGTGTCAAAAGGTCAGAAACAGCTTATAACCATAGCGCGCGCCATGCTTAACGACTCGAATATGCTTATACTTGACGAGGCGACGTCAAATGTCGATTCTCAGACCGAAATACGTATTTCCGAGGCAATGACTTCACTGATGCGCGGAAAAACCTGCTTTATTATCGCGCACAGACTGTCTACGGTAAAGAATGCGGACTGTATACTTGTTATAGACGGCGGAAAGATAGTGGAAAGAGGAACGCATGACGAATTGCTCGCGAAAAACGGATTTTACAGCGCGATTTATAATTCGCAGTTTGAATAAAGGGATTGTTTATGTATATTGAAGATGATGACGGAGTTTACTCCGAGGATTTGCTGTTTGAAGAAACTCAGATACTTGTGCCGGATACTCAAAAGCTTGCAAGCTGCTGTTTTACGGGACACAGAAAGCTGCCCAAGGGCGGTAAAAGAACACTTTTAGCACCGCTTAAAAGTACGGTGAGCTATCTTGTCAGCGCAAAGGGCGTAAATACGTTCCGTGCCGGCGGAGCGCTCGGCTTTGATACTATTGCCGCAACGGTGATTATTGATATGAAACGCGAAAACCCCGACCTTCGCCTTGTTCTCGATCTGCCGTTTGAATCTCAGGCTCAGAACTGGAGCGATAATGATAAGCGTATATATGAGTTTGTAAAGCAAAATGCCGATGAAATTAATTACTATTTCGACGGAGTTCCGCCTAAGTCTAAATATTCCGAGTGTATGTTTAAACGTAACCGCGCTCTCGTCGATAATTCCGCGTATTGTGTTTGCTACCTTTCCTCCGATCGCGGCGGTACCGCTTATACCGTCGATTACGCTAAACGACACGGTTGCGAAGTCTTTAACCTTTACGAGAAAGAATACGCGCTTTAGGGAAACGAAGGGGTACGCGCTTTCTTTTTAAAAAGAAAGCTGCAAAGAAAACAATAGCCCCTAATTTAGAAAAGAGTTGCGGGATACTTCCTGCCGCCAGCTTATACCGTCAGCCACCAAAAGGCAGGCGGCTGACTTAAATCTGAGCAGGTGCCGAAGTAAACTATGGCAACTAAATACAAAGGGTAATTTAATAAAAAGATAACTCTGTGCGTTAGGTTTAACTTTGCACAGAGTTTTTTATTAAACATAAAAGTAGAATTTGAACCAAGTTTCTTGCCGTTAGGCAAGCTGGGCAGAAAAGCGAGTCCTGTTGACTGTAAGACAATATAAAAAATAGCCCTTGCTTTCGCAAGGGTTAAAATTTGTACAGACCCCATCATCGAGCAGTGCGGAGCATCTGCGAGCGAAGATAGAGAATTTTGGAGGTGCTGGGAAACTTTACCGACGATAGTTTGACGCGTGGAGAGGAAGCCGCGCTTTCGCTGCGGCGTTTGAGCGGCGAAAATCTTTTGGCGACTTTTTCGATTCCGAAAAGTCGGTGTATAGACTTGCACATGGCAGTGAATAATCCGTTTTTGCTCAAACCAAGCATAACTCAGCCAAACACAAAAGTAACATTTGAACCAAGTTTCTTGCCGATAGGCAAGCTGGGCAGAAAAACGAGTCCTGTTGACTGCATGACTATATAAAAATACCATGTGTGTCGAAATAGTTTAACTTCGTACAGAACCTCATATCCGCGCGCTTGTCGCGCGGCGATTTTGCCGTAGGTTACGTGGACGCACCGTAGTAACAAGTGGTCGTTTTGGTAAGGTTTTTGGAGGGAAAGAAAGTCATGTTCAGGGCAAAATCCTCCCGTCGGGGGATTGTCAAGGGGCGAGTAGTCCCTTGAACGGTTTATCCTCGCAGGGGACTTTTCGACCATTTATCCTCGCAGGGGACTTTTCGCCGCCGAAAAGTGCAAATATAAAGTTGTACTTTGAAGAATATAATCCGTTTCAGCCTAAAATAAGCAAATATTAAACAAATGATTGTAGCTTAAAGTCCCGGCGCCAGCTCCTCCACAACCTCGTTTATGATAACCGGATTGCCTTTTCCGCCGGTTTCCGACATAACTTTTCCGATAATAGCCTTGAGAGCAGCCTTTTTGCCTTTCTTGTAGTCCTCTATCGACTTGGGATTTTCGGCAAATGCCTTTTCGCAGAGCTGCTTTAGTAAACCGCGGTCGTTGATCTGCTCAAGTCCGTCGCGTTTTACAATAACTTCGGGATCTTCGTCGTGCTCCCAAAGCTGCTTTGTAAGCTTTTTCGCAGTGGAACTGTTGATCTTCTGCTCTCCTAAAAGCTCAGCAAGCTTTGCCGCGTTTTCGGCACATATTTTAATGCTGCCGTCGTCGCCTTTGAGCGCGAAAAACTCGGAAATAAGGAGATTTGCAAGTAACTTCGGATACTTCGTGAGCGCCGCACCCTTTTCATAGTAGTCCGCAGTCTCAAGCTCCGCTGTGATCATCTCGGCGTCGTATGCCGTAAGCCCGAATTTTTCAGTGTATAGCTTTTTGCGCTCGTCGGGGAGTACCGGAATCTCAGACGTAAGCTTTTCAAGCATTTCGTCGCTTATCTCGATTGCCGGTAAGTCCGGATCGGGAAAATAGCGGTAGTCGTTTGCGTTTTCCTTTGAACGCATGGTGTAGGTTTTGCCGGTGTTGGCGTCAAAACGGCGCGTTTCCTGAACTATCTTCTCGCCCGATTCAAGCGCGTCAACCTGACGTTTGTATTCGTACTCTATGGCTTTTATTATAAACTGAAATGAGTTTATGTTCTTCATCTCTGTTCGCGTGCCGAATGCCTGCTCTCCGGCTTTTCTTACCGAGAGGTTTACGTCGCAGCGTAATGAACCCTCGTTCATCTTGCAGTCTGAAACGCCCGTGTAAAGAATAACGGCTCTGAGCTTTCTTAAATATGCCGCAGCTTCCTCGGCACTTCTTATGTCGGGTTCTGATACTATTTCTATAAGCGGAACGCCGCAGCGGTTGCAGTCTATCATGGTGCCGTGGGTCTCGTCGTGAATGAGCTTGCCTGCGTCCTCCTCAATGTGTATGCGCGTAATGCCTATCGTCTTTGAACCTTCGGAGGTTTCAATGTCAACATGGCCGCCGACGCATAAAGGAAGATCGTATTGCGAAATCTGATAAGCTTTGGGAAGATCGGGATAGAAGTAGTTTTTTCTGTCCTGCTTTGAATAGCGCGTGATCTCGCAGCCGAGAGCCTTGCCGGCTTTTATCGCATAGTCAACAACCTTTTCGTTGAGTACCGGCAGCGTTCCGGGCATACCCATGCATATGGGGCAGCACTGCGTGTTGGGTTCGGCGCCGAAATCCGTTTTGCAGCGGCAGAAAATTTTGGTTTTGGTTTTAAGTTCGGCATGGACTTCAAGTCCTATTACCATTTCGTAACCCTTGTAGTAAGTCATTATCTTGCACCTCCGAATACGCTTTCAAAAGCAAAGCCGGTTCTGTATAAAAGCTTTTCGCCGAGAGCCTTGCCGATAAGCTGCATACCTATCGGAAGTCCCGATGCAGTCTTTCCGCACGGCAGCGATAAGGACGGAAGTCCGGCAATGTTTACCGGAACGGTGTATATGTCTCCGAGATACATCTCGACAGGATCGCTTGTCTTTTCGCCGATTTTGTACGCCGGAGTCGGTGTTACGGGACTCAGAATTACGTCGCACTTTTCAAAAGCCTTGGCATATTCGTCGATTATAATGCTTCTGGCGCGTAAAGCTTTTTTGTAGTATGCGTCGTAGTATCCGCTTGACAGCGCGAAAGTTCCGAGCATTATGCGGCGCTTGACCTCTGCGCCGAAGTTCTGACTTCTGGTGTTCTTGTAAAGCGAATCCATGTCGGAATATTCCGAACTTCTCGTTCCGTATCGTACACCGTCAAAACGCGCAAGGTTTGAGGACGCCTCAGCAGAGGATATTACATAGTAAGCCGCAAGCGCGTGCTTTAAAGAGGGCATTGAAAGCCCTGTAATCTGCGCGCCGAGACTTTCGTATACCTTTGCCGCATTGAGTACCGCGCTTTTTACTTCGGGATCAATTCCGTCGGCAAAAAATTCGTTCGGAAGTCCGATTTTTAGTCCCTTTACGCCGTTCTCAATTCCGTTTAAATAGTCTGTTTCAAACGGCTTTCTTATGCTTGTCGCGTCTTTTTCGTCACTGCCCGCAATGGCAGAGAGTACAAGCGCATTGTCCTTTACGCCGTGAGTTATCGGACCTATCTGGTCAAGAGAGGACGCAAAGGCTATAAGACCGTATCTCGAAACGGCACCGTATGTCGGTTTTATGCCGACAACTCCGCAGAATGCCGCAGGCTGGCGTATTGAACCGCCCGTGTCCGAGCCGAGAGCAAACGGAGCCTCATATGCCGCAACGCACGCCGCACTTCCTCCGCTGCTTCCTCCGGGAACACAGTCGGGGTTTGCAGGGTTTCTCGTGATTTTGAACGCCGAGTTTTCCGTCGAACCGCCCATGGCAAATTCGTCCATGTTTGTCTTGCCGAGTATTACGGCGCCTGCCTTTTCAAGCTTTTGCATTACCGTCGCGTCGTAGCAGGGAATAAAGTCCGAGAGCATTTTCGACGCACACGTGGTTTTGACGCCCTTTGTGCAGATGTTGTCCTTTATCGCGCAGGGAATACCGAACAGAGCCTGACCGCCGTCAGATTTCCCGAGTTTTTCCGCACGTTCTTTTGCCTGTTTTTCGGTTACGGTAAGAAACGCGCCCGTTTCGCCGTCCTTTTCCGAAATGCTCTTTAAGTAAGCGTCCGTGACTTCAAGCGGTGAAAGCTCGCCTTTTTTTATGCTTTCGCAAAGCTCAGTTACTGCCATTTTTGTTATATCCGACATTGCTTTTTCCTCCCTTTCCGATTATTCCACGACTCTCGGAACCGTGATGTATTCCGAAGTCTTTGTTTTTGCGTTTGCAAGCAGCTCGGTGCGGTCAAATGAGCCTTGCGGCACGTCCGGAGCAAATACGTTGGTTTCCGAAACAAGATGTTCTCTTGCGCTTGCGCCGCTTACGTCAAGTTCGTCAAGCTGGTTTGCAAAGGTTATTATGGATTCCATGTCTTTTTCGAGAGCCTTTTTCTCGTCGTCCGCAAAACAGAGCTTTGCCAAGGACGCAACATTGTCAACGTCGATTTTCGGCGTGGACTTTTTCTTTCTCTGAACGCTTAAAGTTTCGGTCTGCTCTGATAATGACAGTAAAGAAAGCTCTTCAAGCTGTTTTGTTTCGACAAGGTTTGGTGCGTCTGTCATTAAGCAGGACGCGTCCTTAATTTTCGGGAAGGCGATTACGTCGCGCAGACTGTCGCAGCCGAGAAGCAGCATTACGAATCTGTCAAGACCGAACGCAAAACCTGCGTGCGGAGGAGTGCCGTAACGGAAAGCGTTTACCATAAATCCAAAACGCTTCATGGTTTCTTCTTCGGTAAAGCCCAAAGCCTCAAACATTGTCTCCTGAACGTTTCTGTCGTGAATACGTACAGAGCCTGAACCTAACTCAACGCCGTTGAGAACCACGTCGTAGGCTTGCGCGCGTACTTTTTCGGGCGCTGTTTTGAGATACTGTAAATCTTCGGGGTAAGGCATCGTGAACGGGTGGTGCGTTGCGACGTATCTCTTTTCGTCCTCGGAATACTCAAATTCGGGGAAATCTATTACAAAGCAGGGCTTGAATTCGCCCTTTTTGCGAAGTCCGAGCATATCGCCGACGTCGTTTCTCAGCGCGCCCAATATTTTTCTTACATTCTGCAATTTGTCCGCGCAGAAGAAGATAAAGTCGTTTGCCGAACCTTCGAGAGCCTTAACTATGCTTTCGAGATCCTCTTTCGACATAAACTTGTCGAGAACCGTGTAGTAGCTGCCGTCGGGACGTATCAGTATCCACGCCATGCCCTTTGCACCGTAGTTTACGGCTTTTTCGGTAAGTTCCTCAATGCGCGAGCGCGTGAAGAAATCGCCTGCGTTTTTTGCATTTATCGCACGTACAACGCCGCCTGCCTTTGTGACCTTGTTGAATACCTCAAATCCTGTTTTGGCGGCAATGTCCGTGACGTCCTTAATTTCAAGGCCGAAACGTAAATCCGGCTTGTCGCAGCCATATTTGTCCATGGAGTCGTTCCAGGTTATTCTCGGAAACGGCTCTGTAATTTCAAGACCTATCGTTTCTTTGAACATATACTTGAACATCTTTTCAAGATGAACCAGTACGTCCTCCTGTTCGACAAAGGACATTTCCATGTCTACCTGAGTAAATTCGGGCTGTCTGTCGGCTCTCAGATCCTCGTCGCGGAAACATCTCGCCACCTGATAATACTTGTCAATGCCGCCTACCATGAGTAACTGTTTGAATATCTGCGGCGACTGCGGCAGCGCATAGAACATACCAGGGTGAACGCGGCTCGGAACAAGATAGTCTCTCGCGCCTTCGGGAGTGGAACGCGTAAGATACGGAGTTTCGACGTCGATAAAGCCGTTTTCGTCAAGATAGTGCCGTGCAACCGACGCGACCTTGTGACGGAATCTCAGATTGCGGAGCATTTCGGGACGTCTTATGTCAAGGTATCTGTACTGAAGTCTTAAATCCTCTCTTACCGTTTCGTCAAGCTTGAAAGGCATTGTGTCCGCAACCGAGAGAACCTCAATGCTCTGAGCAGCAATCTCGACGGTACCTGTTTTTATCTTCGGGTTTACCGTGTCATCTCCGCGCAGTCTTACAAGACCGGTAATCGCTATGACCGACTGATTTTTCAGGCTTTCCGCCGTCTTAAAATCCTCCGCACTCAGATTCTGCGCGTCAAAGACAGCCTGTAATTCGCCTTCTCTGTCGCGAAGATCAATAAATATAACTCCGCCCATGTCTCTCTTGGTCTGAACCCAGCCGCAGGCTGTCTGCGTTGTGCCTACAAGAGACTCGCTCAGCTCTCCGCAGTAAATCGTACGCTTTTTCATCGGGATACCTCCATGAAAATTATAAGCATTGAAAAAAATAAAAAAAGCCCCGTCCCCTGTATATAAAAGGGACGAAGCTGTGTAAGTTCCGTGATACCACCCAGATTGACCGTCGTCTTTGACGATCCGCTTTTCTCGGTACATTTCAATACCTGTCGGCTGTAACGTGCCGCCAACGTCTGCGCCTACTGCGGTAATTTCAACCGTTTCGGGCAGCGGCTCCGGAGCGTTTTTCGCACTTGCTTTTCCTTGCCCGAATTTCAGCGTACATCAGGCTCTCTGAAAGGTAATTGCAAAGCTACTCTTTCCATCAATGCATTTAAAATTTAATTTTTCTAAATCATACAACACTTTTTTGCCTTTGTCAAGATACTTTGCACAAATTTTGTAGAACTGCACAAAAAATTATGCGCTGTAAAAGCACGGCTTTGTAAAATAGCAAAAAACATCTTTTTCCGTAATGCCGCAGGGCATAAAAAACGGACTGCTTTTTTGCAGCCCGTAAAAGGTCAAATTTTTGTGTTGCGGTTACTCTGCGTCGGTGTTGGTTTCATTTGCTGTTTCGTCAGCGGCAGCGTCGGTATTGTCGTTATTTTCTGCATTGTCCGCGCCGTCTGCGTTTTCACCGTCTGCGGCGTCTGCATTTTCATCTGCATTGTCTGCGCTGTCAGCCTGTTCCTTGAGATAGTCGGTAAGAGTCTGGGTGTATGGAACGTACTGATAGTTGCCGTCGTCGCCTGTTTCGATGGTGTATCCGCTGAATACGGTAACCTTGTCGGAAATGGATTCAAGCGCGCTCCAGTCCTCAACGGTGTTTCCGGAGAAGTCGAGAGATTCGATGTTTTCAAGGTTAAGACCTGCGAATTTTTCAACGGTCGTAATTCCGGCATTTCCGAAGTAGCCTCTTGTGAGGTTCTTGTAAACTCCGAAGTCGAAGTCGGCAGGGAACTTTACGCCGTAAACCGAGATCGTTTCAACGCCTGTGAAATACTTGAGATCTGCGAATACGTCGTCCTCGGTGCCCTTGAACACTGCGGATTTTACAAGCGTCGAAAGATCAACGCTGTCGGTGTTTGCACTGTCGTTTGAAGTATCGTTTGCGGTGTCGGCGGTATTGTCAGCCGAAGTGTCGGCAGCAGTGTTTTCTGCGTTTGCGCCGGTGTTTTCGTCTGCCGCGGTTTCGTCGGAAGCCGTGCTGTCCGCATTGTTTGCTTCAAGTTGCTTTGTGTATTCCGCCATGAAGTCGTCGTAACCTACTGCAAGGCTGTACTGCTTGTTTGTCGAGTCGTAGCTCATTTCGAGATACTTTACGGCAGCAAGATCGTTTTCCGAAATTGCAAGCGGAGTTTTTCCGGTCACTTCGGAGAGCGCCTTTGCGAAATTCTGGTTTTCAAGAAGATTGGACTTTGCGGTAACGCCGCCGTAAATTACGTAAGCGCAGGCAGCGGCAACAATGATTATGCCGATGATGAGCGCAATGAACTTGTTGCGGCTCTTTTTCTGTGATGCTGTTAAATTTGCCATGATGTCCTCCAAATTTTTAAACTTACTCGGTAATTAATTTACCATACGAAATACATTATAACACCGCTTTAAAGAAAAAACAACACTTTTTATAAATTTTCTTGCCGT
The DNA here is from genome assembly GCA_934446675.1 of uncultured Eubacteriales bacterium. Lineage (GTDB taxonomy): Bacteria > Bacillota > Clostridia > Oscillospirales > CAG-382 > UMGS1387. The sequence continues at coordinate 139,937 of CAKSEL010000002.1, read as the reverse complement.
CACAGTAAATTTAAGGGCATAATGCGTAAAAAAGATATACATTTTGCTCTTTCGATTGACAAAAACGCGTAAAACGGGTAAAATAATAAATGTATAATTATGCTTATGAAGGCAGGTGTTGCGCACATGACGAAAAAGGACGCAAAAAAACGCATAGACGAGCTTGCGGAACAGATAAATTATCACAGAAAAAAGTATTATCTCGACGACGCGCCGGAAATTGCCGACGATGAGTTTGACTCGCTTATGCGCGAGCTTGAAAATCTCGAAAAAGAGTATCCCGAATATAAAAGCCCGTCGTCGCCGACGGTAAGGGTTGGAGGATATGTTGCGGAAAAGTTCGGCAAGGTCACGCATAACGTGCCTTTAAAGAGCCTGACCGACGTGTTTTCGCCGGAGGAGCTTCGGGAATATCTCGATAAGTGCCGCGCAGAGCTTGGATATAAACCGGTGTTCGACGTCGAATATAAGATAGACGGACTGTCTGTAAGCCTTGAATACAGAGACGGCGTTTTTGTAAGAGGCGCGACAAGAGGAGACGGAACCGTAGGAGAAGATATAACCGAAAATCTAAAGACAATACAGGATATACCGCTTGAAATAAGCTGTAAATGTCCGTACCTTTGCGTAAGAGGCGAGGTGTATATGCCGAAAAAAGCCTTTGCGCATCTGAACAAAGTGCGCGACGAGAAAGGCGAGCAGCCCTTTGCAAATCCGAGAAACGCCGCGGCAGGCTCTCTGCGCCAGCTTGACAGCAGAATTACGGCGTCGAGAGGGCTGAGCATATTTGTGTTCAATATTCAGGCATACGAAGGACCTCTTGAATTCACGTCGCATTCCCAAAGCCTTGATTTTGTTTCTTCTCTCGGCTTTCCGGTCTCTCCCATTCATAAGGGATATACCGAATTTGAGGATATATATAAGGCGATAACCGATATAAATAATAACCGTTCGTCGCTCGGCTTTGATATAGACGGTGCCGTAATAAAGGCGGATAGCTTTGAGGACAGACGTATTCTCGGCGAGTTGCCGCACGTTCCCAAGTGGTCGGTCGCGTATAAATATCCGCCCGAAGAAAAGAAAACAAAGCTTTTGTCTATCGAAGTAAACGTCGGAAGAACCGGAGTTATAACGCCGTTCGCCGTGCTTGAACCCGTGACGCTTGCCGGAAGCACAGTAAGCCGCGCAACACTCCATAATATTGATTTTATCCATGAGAGGGACATACGCGAGGGCGATACCGTCGTGCTGAGAAAGGCGGGAGATATAATTCCCGAAGTTCTGCGCGTCGATAAGAATGACAGAGACGCTCAGAAAGTTTTTGAAATGCCCGAAAAATGCCCGTCCTGCGGCTCGGTGATAAGACGTGAAAAGGACGAGGCTGCATACAGATGCGTAAATCCCGAATGCCCGGCACAGCTTTCGAGAAGCCTTGAGCATTTTGTTTCAAGGGACGCCATGAATATAGACGGCTGCGGCACGGCGCAGATAAACGCGCTTATTTCGGCAGGACTTGTAAAGGACGCGGCGGATCTTTATACGCTTAACGCCGGACAGCTCGAAAAACTCGAACGCATGGGTAAAAAATCCGCGGAAAATCTTGTGTCGGCAATAGAAAATTCAAAGAGCGCCGGACTTTCAAGACTTTTGTGCGCACTCGGAATAAGACACGTCGGAAAGCAGACAGCCCAGAACCTTGCGGATAATTTCGGCAGTCTTGAAAAGCTCATGTGCGCAGATAAGGACGAGCTTTTGGGTATTGACGATATAGGAGAGACGGTGGCTGAAAGCATAGCGGACTTTTTCTCTCTCGACGGAACAAAGCTGCTTTGCGAAAAACTGAAAAACGCGGGCGTTGTAACAGTAAAGGAGGCGTCGCAAAAGACGTCGGATAAGCTTTCTGGACTTACTTTTGTAATTACGGGAACTCTTCCGGGTATGCCGCGCGAAAAGGCAGCGGAGCTTATTGAAAACGCCGGAGGAAAGGTGTCGTCGTCTGTGTCCAAAAAGACAAGCTATCTTCTCTGCGGAAGCGACGCGGGCAGTAAGCTTGCAAAGGCGCAGAGCCTCGGAGTTGAGATAATCGACCTTGAAACACTTGAAAAAATGATAGGATAGAAGCGTATTTCGACAGCGTTTTGCGAGTGTATGCGTGTATTTTCTGCGTACAAATCTTAAATTTACGAAATAATACCCTGCTTTGACAATATTCGACAGCCGTTCTGTGTAAAATAGGACGTACAGACACGAAAAAAGCCTTTTTACAAGACTTGCACACTTATTTTACACAAAAATCAAAAAAATGTTTTCCGCAAATTGCCGCGGAAACGCAGAATTTTCTGAGAGGAGCTGCTTGAAAAAAATGTTTGATGATTATTACGCAGGAATAGCAACGCAGTACGGAGTTGACGAAAAAGAAGTGAAAAGAGAAATATCCAATGCGCTTTACGAGTCAAAAATTCTTCGCGAAAGACGCGAAAAGGGGCTTTTTCAAAATTTTGAGGACTCTGAAAAGCTTGATATGACGATTCTTCTTTTGTCGCTGCTTTCATATAACGAATTTATAAAAGCAAATCTCGAACTTCAGGAGAATATGTATAAAGAAGACAGCGTAAAGAGCGGACGCGGTTCGGGAAAACAGGCGAGATTTGCATAAGAGCCGCAATTTTTCCGGCGCCGGTGCGGCAAATGTTAATTTTTGATTAACTTGTAAAGAAAAATGCCGAAAAATGCTTGAAATCGGTTTAAACGTGTGCTATACTCTGCTATGTACAAACACGGTGAAAAAGAGTGTCCGTGCAGATATGTGCCTTAAAAAGAGAGGAAACCGTAAGCTGAGAGGTTGCCGGGGCATTTGTGCGGTACGTTTCGCTTTGGAGTGGAACCGGGGAAAGACGGTTACGCAGGGGCTGCGTTACAGGCTCGTTTCGGTAGCAGAATAAGCCGAAAAATAAGAGTTCCGTAAAGAGCGCGTGCGCTTTGTGCGTGCCGAACGGAAAATCAGGGTGGTACCGCGTAAATTTGTTTTTACGTCCTTGACGGGAAATTTTTTCCGCCGGGGACTTTTTTGTTTGTCAAAAAATTAAAAATATATCAAAATATTTGGGAGTTGAGAAATTTGAAGGAAAAACTTGAAGCTCTGAAAGCAAAGGCGCTGTCCGAACTTAAAAACGCAAAGAGCGCTGCCGAGCTTGAAAACCTCAGAGTAACCTATCTCGGAAAAAAGAGCGAGCTTGTTTCGGCGCTTAAAATGATGGCGTCGCTTTCCAAAGAAGAAAGACCTATAATGGGACAGTTCGCAAACAACGTAAGAGCCGCTATCGAAACCGAGCTTGAAAACGCAAAGGCAAAGATCTCGGAGATAGAAATGGCAAAGAAGCTTGAAAGCGAAAAGATCGATGTAACGCTGCCGGCAAAGAAATGCGCCTGCGGCAAAGTACATCCGCTTACAAGGATTCAGAACGAGATGGAGGATATATTCCTCGGCATGGGATTTTCCATTGCGGAAGGGCCGGAAGTCGAAACCGATTACTATAACTTTACCGCGCTCAATACGCCGGAATTTCACCCTGCGCGCGATGTTCAGGATACTTTCTATATAACCGATAAGGTTCTGCTCCGTTCCCAGACGAGTACCGTACAGGTTCACGTAATGGAAAATCAGAAACCTCCGATAAGAATAATCTCGCCCGGACGCGTTTACCGTTCCGACGCCGTTGACGGCACGCACTCGCCTATGTTCCATCAGGTAGAGGGACTTGTCGTTGATAAGGGCATAACCATGGGCGACCTTAAAGGAACGCTGCTCATGTTCGCAAAGCAGATGTTCGGCGAAAAGACCGAAATACGTTTCCGTCCGCATCACTTCCCGTTTACCGAGCCGTCCTGCGAGGTTGACGTTTCGTGCTTTGTCTGCGGAGGAAAGGGCTGCAGCCTTTGCAAGGGAGAGGGCTGGATCGAGATACTCGGCGCAGGCATGGTTCACCCGAACGTGCTCAGAATGAGCGGAATAGATCCCGACGTTTACTCCGGCTTTGCTTTCGGTATGGGCGTCGAGAGAATAGTTATGACAAGATTCGGTATTTCCGATATGCGTCTGCTTTATGAGAACGATATACGTTTTCTGTCGCAGTTTTAATCAGGAGGTAAATGCTGTATGAAATTATCAATGAACTGGCTTAAAGATTATGTGGATAAGGACTTTGAGCCTAAAGCTTACTGCGATAAAATGACAATGACAGGCTCCAAGGTCGAGGGCTATGAAGTCATAGGAAGCGATATAAAGAACGTCGTTGTCGGAAAGCTCATATCCGTCGAAAAGCACCCGGACTCTGATCATCTGCTTATATGCATGGTTGACGTCGGAAAGGACGAGCCTGTGCAGATAGTAACCGGTGCGCAGAACGTAAAACCCGGTGAGTATGTTCCGGCGGCGCTCGACGATTCTTACCTTCCCGGAAACGTTCATATAAAGGCAGGCAAGCTCAGAGGAGTTGCGTCAAACGGTATGCTCTGCTCGCTCGGAGAACTCGGACTTGACCTGCACGATTTTCCGTATGCCGAAGAAAACGGAATATTTTTGCTCCATGAGGACTGCAAACCCGGCGACGATATAAGAGACGTGCTTGATCTGAACGACGTAAGCGTTGAATTCGAGATAACCTCCAACCGTCCCGACTGCCTTTCCGTGATAGGACTTGCAAGAGAGACAGCAGCCTCCTTTGACGTTCCCTGCAGGATAGAAGAACCCAAGGTAAAGCAAACCGATAACGGCAAGACGATAAACGACTACCTTTCAGTTGAAGTAAAGGACTCAAAGCTTTGTCCGAGATATACCGCAAGAGTAGTCGAAAACGTAAAGATAGAACCGTCGCCCAAGTGGCTCAGAGCAAGACTCCGTGCCTGCGGAGTAAGACCTATCAACAATATAGTCGATATTACAAACTATGTCTGCCTTGAATACGGTCAGCCGATGCACGCGTTTGACTATAAATTCATAAACGACGGAAAGATAATAGTAAGACACGCAAACGACGGCGAAGTTATCACAACTCTCGATTCTGTCGACAGAAAACTTCAGCCGCAGATGCTTGTAATTTCCGACCCGACAAAGGCGACCGCGGTAGCAGGCGTTATGGGCGGAGAAAACAGCGAGATCAACGACGCAACGACAACGATCGTGTTTGAAAGCGCAAACTTCAACGGTCCGTCCGTCCGCACCACCGCAAGAGATATAGGTCTGAGAACCGAAAGCTCCGGAAGATACGAAAAGGGACTTGATCCCGAAAACACTCTTCCGGCAATAGAAAGAGCGTGCGAGCTTGTCGAACTTCTCGGCGCGGGCGAAGTCGTAAAGGGAATTATTGACGTTTATCCCGAAAAGCCCGAACAGCGCGTAATTAAGTTTGAACCCGAACGCATCAACGCTTTTCTCGGCACGGACGTTCCCGTTTCCGAAATGGAGGATATATTCAAGAAACTCAACATCGTTCTCAAGGACGGCAACCTCTATCCTCCGTCTTACAGAGCAGACCTTGAGTGTATGCAGGATATAGCCGAAGAAGTAATACGCATACACGGCTTTGAACTTATCCCGACTACAAACTTTAAAGCCGAGGCGCTTGTCGGAAGAAGAAACGCGCGTCAGAAAACCGTAATGCTCATAAATAATCTGCTTACCTCAAGAGGATTTTATGAGGTTCAGACCTATTCGTTCATAAGCCCGAAGTATTACGATAATATTCTTATGCCGGCAGACAGTCCTCTGCGCGATTCCGTAAAGATTTCAAATCCTCTCGGCGAAGATACAAGCATAATGAGAACCACCGCGCTTCCGAGCGTGCTTGAAGTCGTAGCCGCAAACCGCAGATACAGAAATAAGTCCGCCGCAGTCTATGAAAACGCAAAGGTATATATAAAGAAAGACGGCGCAGAACAGCCCGACGAAAGACTTTCGACCGTAATGGCGTTCTATAACGCAGGCGATTTCTATACAATGAAAGGCTATTGCGAACTCATGCTCGATATGCTCGGCATAAAGGGATATGATTTTGCTGCAAATACCTCTTACAGCGCGTTCCATCACGGAAGATGCGCGGACGTTACCGTAGGCGGCAAGGTTGTAATGACCTTCGGCGAAATTCACCCGACCGTTCAGAGGAATTACGGACTCGATACACCGGTATATGCGTGCGTATGCGATACCGAAACGCTGCTCACACTCGAAAACTTCGAGAAGCATTATAAGCCGCTGCCCAAATTCCCGGCAGTCGAACGCGACCTTGCGTTTGTGTGCGATAAGGCTCTCGAATCCGGCGAGATAAAGAAGGCAATCAAGAAGTATGCCGGAAAGATTCTCGAAAGCGTTGAAGTGTTCGATATTTATGATGATGAATCAAAGCTCGGAGAGGGCAAAAAGAGTATGGCTTATAACCTTATTCTCCGTTCTCCCGAAAAGACGCTGTCAGATGAGGAGTGCGACAAGGCTGTAAATAAGGTTCTGTTCGGACTTGAAAAAGACCTCGGAGTATCTCTCAGAAAGTAATATTGCAAAAACAATATATGACCGGGATAGGTTTAAACGCCTTTCCCGGCTTTTTTTTGCGCTTCGGAACAAAACTCGGCGTATTTCCGTCAAAATTAAATACGGTTTGATTTGACAAGAGAAGGAAAACGGTGTATAATTAAATATTATAAAATGAGAAACTTTTTTTGCCCGACGGAGGTAAAGATGAGAAGAATTTTAAAATTAATTTTTGTGCTTTCGGTTCTGAGTACTGTTTTTACGCTTGCCGCAGGCGCGCGTACATATACAGGCAAAGCCGGAGAACTCGACTGGTCTTTTGACCTTAACCGCGCCGTGCTTACAATATCGGGCGAGGGAGAAATTCCCGACAGCCTTAACAGCTTTGATACGCCATGGAGCACATTTACTCTGTACGTAAAGACGGTAAATATAGAAAGCGGAGTTACGCGCGTCGGAAGCAATGCGTTTATGTCAATGCTGTTTCTGAAGGACGTGACAATTCCGGAAACCGTGACGGAAATAGGCGGCTGCGCTTTTGAAAACGCGGTATCGCTTGAAAATGTAACTCTTCCCGATAAGCTTACACATATCGGCGACCTTGCTTTTGCGGACTGCGCGTCGCTTAAAAGCGTGAATTTTCCCAAAAGCCTTTCGGCTGTCGGCGCATATGCCTTTGAAAACTGCAAAGAGCTAAAGAGCGTTGATATGTCGCACCTTTCGGAAATTTCCGAACTTCCAGAAGGAATTTTCACAGGCTGTACGTCGCTGCAAAGCGCAGAACTTCCGAAAGAAACCGTGAAAATAGGCGAGGGCGCGTTCTATAACTGCGAAAGCCTTGCAAACGCCGATTTTCCCATGTCGCTTGAATATATTTCGGACAGGGCATATTTCGGTGCGGCGTCGCTTGAAACAGCGTCGTTTAATTCCGAACCCGAAGTGGGTAAGGACGCTTTTTTCGGCACAAACCTTTCCTATACCGCAGAGTTTATCAACTACGACGGAACGCTTCTCTATTCCGAAACGCTTTATCCGGGACAGACTCCGGCATATCTCGGCGAAACTCCCGAAAAGCCCGGCTGCGAGTTTGGGGGCTGGGATAAAGAGCTTTGCCCTCTGTTTGAAAATACGTCGTATACCGCGCTGTTCAAAGGCGACGGACTTGAATTTACCGTCCGTTTTTACGACGAGGACGGACAGACGCTTATAGCAAGCGATATTGTCGCAAACGGAATGAGAGCCGTGTGCAGGGCGGAACTGCCCGACAGGGAAACCGAAGACGGACTTGTGCGCGTGTTTGCATACTGGAGCGATGACGTGTCGGCAGTGACGTCGGATATGGACGTAAGCGCCGTGTATACGCTCTGCGCAGATATAAACCTTGACGGAAAGATAGACAGCCGCGACGCGGTGCTGCTTGCAAAGTATCTGAAAACCTCTGACGGAATTGAAAAGGCGTCTGTTGCCGCAGCCGATATAAACCGCGATAAGACGGTGGACGCGGACGATCTTTCGTGCCTTGTAAAATATCTTGCCGGATTTGAAAACAGCGTTCCGGGAAAAGCCGGATAAATCAAAAACCAATAAAACAATTACAGCCTGACAGTGCCGAAAAAAGCATATGTCAGGCTGTTTTTTTGCATTTATACTTTAGTTTTTGTGCTTTGCAATAATAAGTATACGGCTGTTTTCGCTGTTGTCGTTCTGTAACTGTCCGGGATCCACGGCGTATGTTTTTGCAATTTCCCAGAGCGTTTCGTCCTTGTCGGGGTAGTAAACAATTATCTGAGCTTTGCCGTCCGAAAGATTTGTGTCCTTGTCAACCTCGCACGATTCTACGGCACTTACTTTTTCTCTCTGAGTCTGTGCGCCCACAAGCGAAATTGACGCATTGCAGGTCAGCACGCCGTTTTCCGCGGTAAAGTCTGCACCGTCCATGTGCGCGTCGACTTCAAATCGGCTGTCGGGATATGGCTTTACGTTGTCAATCGGCACTTTGCAGCCGAAAGAGTAATCTGCGCTTGAAAGCGAGCCGTTTTCGGCGGTTCCGAACAAGGTTACGTTTGCTTTGATGTTGGCAAATACCTTATTTTCCGAGTTTTCAATGCCCGTTACCTTGCACGTTGCGGTGCTGTCGGTTATTTCGCGGAACTGTCTTAAGTCGGCGTGGATTTTCTCATTTACCTTGGCGCTGGTGTTTATAAATTCCGTGAGCTTTTCTATTGTCTGCACGCCGTATTTTGCGTCGCACTTGTATTTTGTGCCGAAAGCGTCGGTGCATATCTCGGTAATTCCGCAGTTGTAAAGACTTCCCGAAACTATATACTGCACGTTTACGGTTATTATTCTGTTTTCACCGTAAGGGTCGTATGAAATGCCGGAATCCGTCATAAAAACTTCCGGAACAAGCACGGCTTTGCTGTCGGGAGTAATGCCCGGCATATCGATGCTGCCGGAAAACTCAACTCTGCGCTTTACGGCAAAATATACAGGCTCTGTTTGTTCTTCGCCTGACTGTTCGGCTTCGTAAATGCAGTGAATGTCGGCATATCCCGAATAGTCGGCTGCGCCGTCGCGGCAGGTTGCCGAGGTAATTACGGGTTCGGCGTCGGTGCAGAGTATTTCGGATATGTTAGGTTCGCCGTTTTCAAGGTTTATCTGAGTCTGGAGTGTGTCGGACACGGGTTCTATATAACTTTTTTCACAGACAGCGGTCTGTTCGGTTTTCGCGCATACACCGTCGTTTTTGCCGTCGGACGGATTGTACAGCTTGTGCGTTTCGGCACAGTTTGCAAAGACGTTGAGCGAGATACGCGGTGTACACTGAAGCTGGCGTGCCGACAGCATCTTGCAGGGACAGGATATTAGAGAAACTTCTGCACCTATAACGGTATTTTCGTCGGAAAGATCGGTTTTCGGAATAAAGTCTTGGGAAAAATCACGGCTGTCGGAAAAGCATTTGGGCTTATCGTTGTAGTCGGATATGTAAAGCAGCCGCATATTCAGCTTTCCGCAGACGGTGAGATTGCCGTCGCGCATATATTTTTCGGCAATTACGGGTTTTGCGTCGCAGCGTATGACCTTTACGCAGTTGGGAAGGTAGTCCGGCAGCGTAACCGTAACCTCAACATCTTTTTCGGCACGGTCTGAAAAGCGCTGTTCGGTTGACATAACGGTATAGTTTTCCATAAAAATAACTCCTTTGCACTTTCTTGCTCTGTTATTACAAGCTTATGAGCGTGCAAGGGAGTTTATTACTTATTTGTCCTTTGATTTGAGAAAAAGCGCAAACAGCGGCTTTAAGAATGACGGCGGTTTAAAGAGCACGATTTTCAAAGCGCAATTCACCTCCTTGAAAACGTCTGGCACGGCGGTAATTTAAATTCGGTTATTTTAGCACCGAAGGCAAAGAAATCCGGCAATTATGAGAAGCAGCGCCTCGATACAGACAAGCACGGCAGTCGGAAGAAAGCACGCGATGAGTATGCCTATTCCTGCCGAGAGCAGGCACATTCCTATAATTACGGAAATTCTTTTCACGGTTATTCTTCCTTTCTTGATAATTTGCTTTGTACTGCATTATATGCGGCTTTTTTGGATTATGACACATTTTTTCGCGGAATGAATATAACCCGTTTCAGCCTAAATAATCCGCAATCCGCATAAATACTTACATCACCCTCAACAGCGCCATGTAAAGTACCGTCGAAACCCCGATGCTTAATAAAGCGTTGCTCTTGTAGGCGTGTAAAGCCGCAGCGACGGCAATGGATATAAGCTCGGGAATCCCGTGAGAGCCGGATAAAAAGTCAATGTTCTTTACACAGAATATTACAAGCGTCGCAATAATGGTCGGCGGAAGAACTTTTCCCAGATATTCGACGGTTTTGGGTACTTTGCGCCTGCCCGAAAAGATCATAAACGGTAAAAGCCTCGTCAGCATGGTGCAGGCAGCACAGACCGCAATTATTAATGCAGCATATGTGTATGTATCTCTGTTCATGACTCTACCTGCTTTCCGTCGCTTTGATTTTGTGCGCCGATTTCACTTCCGGAATCTCCGCCGTCAATTCTGCTCTTTGCAAAAATGAGTATTATCGCCGAGAGTAACAAAGACGGGAATATAAAACTGTCAGGTCCCAAAAGTATTAAGAACAGTACCGAGGAGAAAAATCCCGTAATCGCCGGAAGATGCATCTTGCTCGATTTCCATTGATCTACAAATAATACCACAAATAAAGCCGTCATTGAAAATTCAACGCCCGTGAAGTCAAACGGCAGATTGCTGACAAGCGAACCTATCACGGAACCTGCTATCCAGTATAAATGGTCGAAGATCGAAATAAATAACATACATAAAGGATCTGCTTTGTCCTTGTCAGTAAAGCAAAGAACCGAGTATGTTTCGTCGGTAAGCTCTAATATGGGTATGAATTTCAGCTTTCCCAAAGGCTTGAATTTTGAAATAAAACTTAGCCCGTAGAAAATGTGCCGGCTGTTTAAAAGTATCGTCATGACTGCAGCAGTGTATAGGGGAACCTGATCTTTTATTAAATCGCACATTAAGAATTGTCCCGAACCGGCATATACAAATGTGCTCGAAATAATCGCCGTAAATACGCCGTAACCGGTCTTGTTGCGCAGCAGAATTCCGAATGTCGTGCCTAAAAAAAGATAGCCGAACATTACCGGAAGCGAACGCTTAAACGAATAGGAAATTATCTTTTTCAATCCAACCGACCTTTCCGCCCTTGTTTTTGGCTTATACATTATAACACTCGCTTTTTGCACGTATATACAGCAATTTGTAAATAAAAAAGCAAGGGTATTGCAAAGAGTCGTTTTTTGGGGTATAATAAACATAAATTATAAGAAATATACGGAGGTAAAAACCATGAAAGAAATAACAAAAGAAACAATAATCGGCGATATACTCGACTTTGCACCCGAAACAGCACCTCTTTTCCTCGAAATCGGAATGCACTGTCTCGGCTGTCCCTCTTCAAGAGGCGAGAGCGTAGAGATGGCGTGCGAGGTTCACGGCGTTGACGCGGACGAGCTTGTAGAAAAGCTTAACGCAGCAATCGCAGCAAAGTAATGAGCCGTTCGCTGACATTGCCTTCAGCACGGATACTCACGGCGGCTGAAATGGCTGCCGTTTCTTTGTATCCGAATGAAAAAACGCCGCATTTTGCGCTTGACGTCGGCTGCGACCATGCAAAGCTCCCGGCTTATCTTGTGCAGTCGGGAATATGTAGGGGCGCCGTGGCGTCGGATATAAACGAGGGACCCGTCGAAAAGGCAAGAGCAAATCTCAGATCGAGAAAATTCGGCGGAAAAACTCTCGATAATTATATCGAGGTCGTAAAAACCGACGGACTGCGCGGACTTGAAAATAAGGGCGCGGACAGAATATTTGTACTCGGAATGGGCGGAGAACTCATAGCGTCGATACTCGAAGACGCGGATTTTTTGAAGAGCGATGAGAATAAGGGTAAGATAGGTCTTGTGCTCCAGCCTATGACAAGCGAGGACGCGCTTCGTAAATACCTTGCGCAGAACGGTTTTGAGATAAGGGACGAAAACCTTGTTCTTGATAAAAACAGAGTTTATGCTGTAATGCTTGCGGTGTTCGACGGCGTAAAAAGAAACTTTACGCAAGCCGAGTATCTTCTCGGACATAAAAATATAGAAAAACATAACGATCTTTTTTTGCGTCAGCTTGAACGCAGAATAAGGATAGCAAAAAACGCTCTTTGCGAATTAAAGAGCGCGGATATGGATAATCCGGAGCTTGAAGAATTGTATAAACAGCTCTGCGGTATAAAGGAAATGATAAAATGACGACAGCAGGACAAATTGATAAGCTTTTTTCACTTGTTGCACCGGCTTCTCTCTCGGAATCATGGGATAATGACGGAGTAATGCTGTGCGGAGATCTTGAAAAGCCTGTAAAAAAGGCGCTGTTTGCTCTCGAAGTGCGAAAACAGACGGCAGAATACGCGCGCGATAACGGCTTTGACCTTATAGTAACTCATCACCCGTTTATTTTCAGGGGAATTTCGCATATAACGCCGGAAAATTACGGCGTGCTTGAAATACTCATAAAAAGCGGAATATCTGTTCTGTCATATCATACAAGACTTGACAGCGCACATGGCGGAGTGAATGACGTGCTTGCGCAAAAACTCGGACTTTCCGAGGTGCGCTGTTTCGGCGGAGAGTCGGGACAGATAGGCAGAATAGGCAAAGTAAACGGCAACGACGGACTTTCTTTAAACGGGTTTGCAAAAAGCGTAAAACAAAAGCTCGGGTGTGAGAATATAATGGTTTCGTGCGCGGACAAAGGTAAAATTATAAAGACCGCAGCCGTAGTGGGCGGCGCAGGAAAAGACTTTATGTTTGAAGCAAAGAGTGCCGGAGCCGACGCGTTCGTGACAAGCGAAATTCCGCACCATATGTTTATTGCAGCACAGGAAGCAGATCTTTGCGTGCTCGACTGCGGACATTATTATACCGAAAATCCCGTTGCACATATGCTTGAAAACACGGTAAAACAAAAGTTTCCCGAAATTTATACAGAGGTTTTTGACGTAAAAAGCCCGTATTTCTGCGTTTGATGTTACACATAGGAGTGTGTTTTTGAAATGTCACTTGAAAAAGCAAAAAAATATCTTGAAGAAAAAGGTTTTGCCGACCGTATAATAATACTCGAAGAATCCACCGCGACCGTAACGCAGGCAGCCGACGCACTGGGCGTAGAGCCCGGTATGATAGCAAAAACCATGTCTTTTATAAAGGACGGAAAAGCAATGCTTGTGCTTACCGAGGGCAATGCGCGTGTAGATAACAGAAAGTTCAAGGATACTTTCGGCGTCAAGGCTAAAATGATACCGTTTGACGAGGTTGAAGAACTTGTCGGACACGCACCCGGCGGAGTTTGTCCGTTCGGTATAAATGAAGGTGTACCGGTATACCTTGACGAGAGCTTAAAAAACTTTGAGACGGTTTATCCTGCGGCGGGAAATGACCACAGCGCGGTAAAGCTTGCGGTTAAGGAGCTTGAGAGCGTTTCTGAGGCTGTCGGCTGGGTCGATGTGTGCAAGCAGCCGGATACAGCCGAATAAAAGTATACTCAGAATTTAATCCGGAGGAATAAAACAGTGCCTTTTGATGCAGGCGTAATGGCGGCGGTCGTAAAACAGCTTGAAACGCAGGCCGTCGGAGCAAGAATAGATAAAATATACCAGCCCGACAGAGATGAGATAATGCTCGGACTGCGCGTGCAGAACGGAAACAAGCGTCTGCTTCTGTCCGCGTGCGCAGGAAACTCGCGCGCCGGCTTTTGCAATGCCGAAAGAGAGAACCCTGCGACTCCGCCTATGTTCTGTATGCTGCTGAGAAAACATCTTTCGGGCGGACATATACTGTCGGTAAAGCAGATAGGATTTGACAGAGCGCTTGAAATGAAGATCGGCGCGACGGACGATATGGGTTTTGCTACTGAGAGGTATCTCATCTGCGAGATAATGGGAACGTACAGCAACGTTATTTTTCTCGATGAGAACCGCCGTATACTGTCGGTAATTCACCCGGTGAGCCTTTCGGCGTCGAACAAACGCCAGGTGCTGTGCGGATTTGAATACGAAGATCCGCCGAAACAGGAGGGCAAGATCAACGCGCTTGACGTAACGGAGGAAGTATTTGCCGAACGCTGCAAGAACGCGCTTGATTTCGGAAACGCACCGGCTGCGGATAAATTTCTCATTGCGAATTTTGCCGGACTTTCGCCGCTTATCGCAAGGGAGATAACGTACAGAGCGTCGGGTAATACTTCGGCGCCTCTCGGAGATGTCGATATTCAAAAGCTTTGGTTCAATTTTTCAAAGATATATACAAATGTTAAAAACGGTGTTTTTTCGCCGTGTCTTATAAAGAATACCGACGGCAAGGTGATGGATTTTTCATTCTGCGAGATACGTCAGTACGCAACGCTTGCCGTTACAAAGCCGTATGACGATATAAGCGAACTGCTTGACGTGTTTTACTCCGAACGCGACAAAAACGAGCATATAAAACGCCGCGGACAGGACGTTCTCAGACTTCTCGCAAACGCTGAAAGCAGAATAAAGAAAAAGACCGCGCTTCAGAGGGAATCTCTTGCTGAATGTGAGAACCGCGGAACGTGGAAAAAATACGCCGATCTTATAACGGCGAATATGTATGCTGTCAAAAAGGGCATGAAAAGCGCCGAGCTTATTGATTATGAAGATGAGAATATGCCGTCGGTGTCCGTGCCGCTTGACGAACGCTTAACGCCGTCGCAGAACGCGCAGAAATATTACAAAAAGTATGCCAAGGCAAAGTCCGCGCTTGTTATGCTCAATGAGCAGATAGAGGAATCCGCACGCGAGCTTTCGTATATAGATACCGTGTTTGAGAGCCTTGCAAAGGCGGAAAACGAGAACGATTTTGCACAGATACGGACCGAGCTTTCCATGACCGGATACGGCAGAAAGCTTGAAAATATGCGGAAGTCGGGCAATAAGTCCAAAAAGGATTACCGGCAGAATATGAAAAAGGACTATAAGCCCATGCGTTTTGTGACAAGCGGAGGATATGAGGTGCTGTGCGGTAAAAATAATCTGCAAAATGATTACGTGACCACCGTGCTTGCGTCAAAGGACGATTATTGGTTTCATGTTAAAAATGCGCCCGGTTCTCATGTCGTAATGCGCTGCGGAAAAGATGAACCTGATGCGAAGGACTTTACCGAGTGCGCTAAGATCGCCGTGCTTTACAGCTCGCAAAAGGAAACCCCTAACGCTGCCGTTGATTATACCAGAGTGCGCCATGTTAAAAAGCCCTCCGGCTCTAAACCCGGTTTCGTCGTCTATGATACCAACTTCACCGCTTTTGCTACCGCTGACAAAGACCTCGCAGATACTTTACGCCGCAGCTAAAAGAGTACGAGGGGTACGAGGAGAACGCGCTTAAGGAGTACGCGCTTTCTTTTTAAAGAGAAAGCTGCAAAGAAAACGGGGAAACGCGCTTTTCTGAAGAAAAGCTGCAAAAGACTTTCGTAGTCCTTAAATAAGAAAAAGGCTATGGGATACTCTCTGCCGCCAGCTTGTGCCGTTCGGGTGTTTGCTTATTTTGGGCTGAAAAAGATAATTCACTTCTAATTGCAACTCTATTCTCTCACTTTTCGGAATCGAAAAAGTGACAAAAGATTTTCGCGGCTCAGACGCCGCCGCGAAAGCGTGGCTATGGGAGGATTTCACTCTAAAGAGTGTAAATGCCCTAAACATGGACTTTGCACCTCAATTACCTTTACAAGTGTGACCGCACTGCTACTACGGTACGTCCATGTAGCTTACGGCAAAATCGCCGCGCGACAGGCGCGCGGATATGGGGTTTTGTACGAAGTTAAACTATTTTTGACAAAAGTGTTACTTTTAATATACGCAAACAGTCAACAGGACTTACTTTTCCGACCAGCTCGCTGTCGCGAGATGACTACGGCTGAATGTTACATTTATGTTTGGCTGGCGGAAAAGTGCAAGTTTGATAAAACTTAATACAAAAATATACTCTGTGCATTGTATTAAACTTTGCACAGAGTTTTTTACTAAACAAAAAAGTAGAATTTGAACCAAGTTTCTTGCCGATAGGCAAGCTGGGCGAAAGATAAGTCCTGTTGACTGCGTAATAACGCGTAAAAATTGCACTTTTGCACCTAAAACACAGTTTACGCAGACCGCAGTGTGACATGGCATAAGAGTTAAAGCTGAGATAAACAAATTTTACTTAGAAACCAACTCCATCGAGCAGTGCGGAGCATCTGCGAGCGAAGATTGGGAGTTGTGGAGGTGCGGGGAAATTTTACCGACGATAGTCTGATGTGTGGAAAGGAAGCCGCGCTTTCGCTGCGGCGTTTGAGCGGCGAAAATCTTTTGCCCACCTTTTCGATTCCGAAAAGTGGGGGGATAGGGTTGCACATGGCAGTAAATTATCTTTTCTCACTCAAAACAATCAACCCTACCCCAAACCGGAAAAAATTAATCATTTTCCCTCGCCTAAGCCCCGGCTTTATTGTGCAAAAAGTCGAATTTCAAAAAACGTAAAGAAATTTATATAAATATCTTGACAAATTATATATCGCGTGCTACAATATATACATGAAAAGAGAAAGTTTTTGTAGGAGGTAAGAGCCTTGAAAAAAACATTGTATAGTCTCATGCTGTCCGAGGACGTAATGAGAGAAATAGATCTGCTTGCACATAAAATGGGAACAAACAGATCAAACCTTGTAAATATGATACTTGCCGAACGGGTGGAGATGAGAACGCCGGAACAGCAGATAAACGATATATTCAGCGGAATAGAGCAGCTGCTCAGCGCGTCAAGAGAGCTTGTGCCGTTTTTCGCACCCAATACGCAGAGAGTGGCTGTGCGCTCAAGCCTTGAATATAAATATCACCCTACCGTGAAATATGAAGTTGAGCTTGCAAAGAGCTTTGCGCCGGGACAGCCGATAGGAACGCTCAGCGCAAACTTCAGAACGCAGTCGCAGGGACTTCTCGAACTTCTTGCAAGATTTTTCAGATGCCTTGAAAGAATAGAGAATAGGGTTCTTCCGGTAAACGTGGCATATTCGCTTGACGACGGAAGATTTGAAAGAACTCTCGCATATCCGGCAAAACGTTTTGGCGCGACGGGCGACAGAACTCTTGATCCCGAAGAGATATCAAAGGCTATTACGGATTACGTAAGCCTTGTGGATAAAATGATGAAAGCATGTATAGGCGGTGCGGATTCGCAGACGCTGGCGGATATGTACGCGGCGGATCTCGATAAACGCCCCGTAATAATATGACTTACACATTAAACTTTGAATTATTTTCCGAAAGGAGAAATATATATGAACGCAGAAAAATTTACTCAAAAAACGGTTGAAACCATAAATAACGCGCAGAACCTTGCGCGTGATAAACAAAACCAGACGCTTACGCCCGAACATCTCATGTACGCGCTGCTGTCTGCCGACGGAGGACTTGTCAGAACGCTTGTCTACCGTATAGGACAGAAAAACGGGAATACAGATGTTGTGGGAGCCGTTCTCGGAGAACTGAACGCAGAAATCGAAAGACTGCCTAAGGTTACGGGTTCGGGAAATTCCGAACTTTATCCGTCGTCAGAGGTTTCCGCAGTGCTCAGATTTGCCGAAAAGGTGGCGTCGGAGCTTAAAGACGAGTATATCTCGGTCGAACATATTATGCTCGGACTGCTTGCCGAAGGCGGAAGCACCGTAAAGAGAATATGCGAGAAGTACGGCATAACCAAAAAGAGCTTTACAGATGAGCTTGCAAAGGTCAAGACCTCGCCCGTAACAAGCGATAATCCCGAAGATACTTACGATGTTCTTGCAAAATACGGCACAGACCTTGTCGAACGCGCAAGAGAACAGAAACTTGATCCGGTTATCGGCAGAGATTCCGAAATAAGAAGCGTAATAAGGATACTTTCGCGTAAGAGTAAGAATAACCCTGTTCTTATCGGCGAGCCCGGCGTTGGTAAAACCGCAATTGCCGAAGGTCTTGCACAGAGAATTGTCAGAGGCGATGTGCCGGATGGTCTTAAAGATAAAACAATCTTTTCGCTGGATATGGGCGCACTTGTTGCAGGCGCTAAGTACAGGGGAGAGTTTGAGGAAAGACTCAAAGCCGTGCTTAACGAGGTTAAAAAGGCACAAGGGAAAATAATTCTCTTTATAGATGAACTTCATACCATAGTCGGAGCCGGTAAGACCGAAGGCTCAATGGACGCAGGCAACCTCTTGAAGCCTATGCTTGCAAGGGGAGAACTTCACTGTATCGGCGCGACAACGCTTGACGAATACAGAAAGTATATCGAAAAGGACGCGGCTCTCGAACGCCGTTTCCAGCCCGTAACGGTAGATGAACCGTCGGTTGAAGATACAATTTCGATACTGCGCGGACTTAAAGAGAGATACGAAATATTCCACGGCGTAAGAATTCACGATAACGCGCTTGTCGCAGCCGCAACGCTTTCACACAGATATATCACCGACAGATTTCTTCCCGATAAGGCAATAGACCTTGTCGATGAGGCGTGCGCCATGATAAGAACCGAGATCGACTCCATGCCGAGCGAGCTTGACGACCTCAGACGCGATATTATGCAGCTTGAGATTGAGGAAATGTCGCTAAAGAAAGAGGAGGATAAACTCTCTAAGGACAGACTTGCAAAGCTTACCGAAGAACTTGCCGGAAAGAAAGAGAAGTTCAACGAGATGAAAGCGCGCTGGGAGTCTGAAAAACAGGCAACCGAAAATGTCAAGAAGATAAAAGCGCAGATCGAGAGAATGACCGGCGATATAGAGAATGCAAAGCTGCGCGGAGAGTATGAAAAAGCCGCAAAGCTCCAGTATTCCGATCTTCCCGAACTTCAGAAAAAGCTTGCCGATGCCGAAAAGACAACCGAAGAGCAGAATCAGAATATGCTTGTTCGCTCAACCGTAACCGAGGAAGAAATAGCCGATGTTGTCGCACGCTGGACGGGTATACCCGTTTCAAAGCTTGTTGAGGGCGAAAGAGAAAAACTGCTGCACCTTGAAGATATTTTGCATAAGAGAGTTATCGGACAGGACGAAGCGGTAAAACTCGTAAGCGAGGCAATACAGCGTTCAAGAGCAGGAATTTCCGATCCCAACAGACCGATAGGCAGCTTTATGTTCTTAGGCCCTACGGGCGTAGGTAAGACCGAGCTTGCAAAGACGCTTGCCGAGTGCCTGTTTGATGATGAGCATAACCTTGTCAGAATAGATATGACGGAGTATATGGAAAAATTCAGCGTTTCCCGTCTTATCGGAGCGCCTCCCGGATATGTCGGATATGATGAAGGCGGTCAGCTTACCGAGGCTGTAAGGCGCCGCCCGTACAGCGTAGTATTGTTCGATGAAGTCGAAAAGGCACATCCCGATGTGTTTAATATCCTTCTTCAGATACTCGACGACGGACGTATAACGGACAGCCAGGGACGTACCGTTGACTTTAAGAATACCATAATAATCCTTACTTCAAACCTCGGCAGCTCCTATCTGCTTGACGGCATAACGTCCGAAGGCGAGATAAGCGAAGAAGCCCGCGGTAAGGTAATGGCGGATCTGCGTGCGTCGTTCAGACCGGAATTTCTCAACAGACTTGATGAGATAATCATGTTCAAGCCGCTTACAAAAGAAAATCTCGGCGGAATAATCGAAAATCTGCTTTCGGGACTCAGAAAACGCCTTGCCGAGAGAAGTGCCGGCGGAGGACTCAAACTTGAAGTTACCGACGCCGCAAAACAGCTTATTATTGATAACGGCTATGACCCCGTATACGGTGCGCGTCCGCTTAAACGTTATCTCCAAAGCTCTGCCGAAACGCTTATCGCAAAGGAAATTCTTGCGGGTAACTTTGATGCCGGTACTGGGCTTGTGCTTGACGCAAAGGACGGAAAGCTTGTATGCACACCAGAATTTGAGGGCAAAGTCGTAGGCTGAAATTAAAATTCAATAAATTTCGGCATAAAGGTGCCGTGATTTTCCGCCGCGGGTTCTGCCTGCGGCGGTTTTTGTATATTCTTAACTTAATACATGATATTTATATCCTTTTGTGTATTGAAAAAACTTTTGTCTTAATGTATAATAATGCGTACAAAGAGAGTGTACAAAGGAGAGAGAAAAATGTATATCTACCGTGAAGAATCTTATGAAAAAATGAGCCGCAGAGCCGCGAATATAATCTCTGCGCAGGTGATCCAGAAGCCCGACGCTGTTCTGGGACTTGCAACCGGTTCGTCGCCTCTCGGAGTCTATAAACAGCTTATAGAGTGGTATAATAAGGGCGACCTTGATTTTAAGGACGTAAAGAGCGTAAACCTTGACGAATACTGCGGACTTTCGCCCGAACATGATCAGAGCTACCGTTATTTTATGAACTCAAATTTCTTTGATCATATAAATATTGATAAGAAGAATACGTATGTTCCGGACGGAATGTGCGAAAACTGGCAGACCGAGTGCGAAAACTATGATAAACTCATACGTTCGCTCGGCGGAATCGACCTTCAGCTTCTCGGAATAGGCTTTAACGGTCATATCGGCTTCAACGAACCGTCAGATCATTTTGAGCTTGGCACAAGGCGCGTAACGCTTACCGAATCGACGCTTAAAGCAAATTCGCGCTTTTTCCCGAACGGCGGTATGCCGACTCACGCGCTTACCATGGGTTTCAAGTCCATACTCAGCGCAAAAAAAATACTGCTTATTGCAGGACCGGAGAAGTATGATATTGTAAAACGCGCGCTTAAAGGACCGGTAACGCCCGAAGTTCCTGCGTCGATACTTCAGCTGCATGACGACGTTTCGGTAGTGTATACTGCGGATAGAGATATCTGAGCTTTAAATTTCCCCGTATATTTCAAGTACGGGGTATTTTTGACGCAAAATCACTTGACATTTCATTAATGCTGTGTTAAAATTTTCTACGTATCGTGTAATGCGAAAGGACGTGGCAGTTAAGATGTTATATCTTGTACTTGCGGTTATAGCCGGAACGGCAAAGGGGTTTTGCGGTAAAAAGCTGAGCGGACATGTGAACAGCATTTCCGAAAGCGCCGCGGCAAACATAATCAGAATGGTAATCTGCTGCATTATAGGCGCGGCTATGGCTCTTGTTAAACGCGAATCGTTTGCACTTACGCCTGCGGAACTTGCAATATCGGTGTTTTCCGGAATTTCCATGGCGGTTTTTCTCATTTCGTGGCTTATTTCGGCAAAAAGTGGAGCATATATGATGATAAACGCCGTTACTACCGCAGCATTTATTGTAAATATGGTGTTCGGATTCTTTGTTTTCGGCGAATCCGTCAGCATAAAGCAGATATTCAGCGTTATTTTTATAATTGCGGCAATAGCGTTTCTTCTAAGATACAGCAGCGATACGAAAGAAAAGCTGAAAGCTTCGGACTATGTGCTGCTTGCCGTCGTTTTCCTGTCGCAGGGATTTACAAATGTCGCGCAGAAGATGTTTACCGCGTGGGCGCCCGACGGAAGTAAGGTCATATTCAATTTCTATACTTTTCTTATAACTCTTGCCGTGCTCTGCATTGCAATGCCTTTTCTGGCAGGTAAAGAAAAGAAAGTGAAGCTTGATTTTAAAAAGTGTATTCCGTATATTGCGGTAATGGCGGCAATGCTTTTTGCAAATTCGTATTTTCTTACCGCCGCAACCGAAGTGCTGCCGTCCGTAATACTGTTTCCGCTGAGCAGTGTTCTGTCGCTTGCCGCGGCAACCGTAATGGCAGCGGCATTTTTCGGCGAAAAGATTACAAAAACAAGTGCAGCCGGAATTTTATGCACCGTTATTTCGGTCTTGCTTACATAATCAAAGGAGAAATTATAAAATATGCCTTCGACAAAGGAATACCTGGACTTTGTGCTGGGACAGCTTGACGGTATAGGGAGTCTTACTTTTCGCAAGATGATGGGAGAATATCTGCTTTACCTTGACGGAGTGTATTTCGGAAACATCTGCGATAACAGATTTTTAATAAAGAAAACGCCGTCCATGGAAAAATATGAAACTTCAGAACAGATACCTTATCCCGGCGCAAAGCCTATGCTTATGCCGGCAAATCCCGACGACACAGAGGTTTTGAAAAGAATGGTGCTTGACGCGTGCGCCGATTTAAAGAAATAAACACGGAGAAAAATTTATAAATCTGACGCCCGAAAATCTTTCCGAACAACACCTTTGCTGCATAATACGCACAAAAAAGCCGCATCCGGGAGTCGAGGCAAAGAGAGCATGGCTTGCACAACGGCTGAAAGAAGGTCATGTTTTCAGAAAGCTTGACGAAAAGGCGACGGTTTTTATCGAATACGCGCCTCTTGAAAAAGCGTGGGTTCCGATAGAGGGCGAGAACTTTCTGTATATCTACTGCCTTTGGGTAAACGGCGATCAAAAGTCGCACGGGTACGGAAAAGAGCTTATGGAATACTGCATAGCCGACGCAAAAGCCAAAGGTAAGTCGGGAATCTGTATGCTCGGCTCGCAGAAGCAGAAAGCGTGGCTTTCGGATAAGAACTTTGCGCAGAAATTCGGATTTGAGGCTGTCGATTTTACGGATAACGGTTATGAACTGCTCTGCATTTCGTTTGATGGCACAAAACCGCGCTTTTGCGAAAATGCAAAACACATGGCAATACCCGATAAAGACCTTACCGTGTACTATTCGGAGCAGTGCCCGTATACGTACCTTTTTCTTGAAAGCATCGAGAAATATTGCAGTGAAAATAATGTGCCGCTTAATATTGTTAAGGTCGATACGCTGCAAAAGGCAAAATCCCTGCCGTGCGTGTTCAATAACTGGGCGGTCTTTTACGGCGGAGAATTCAAAACGGTAAATCTTATCGACGCAAAAGCGGCTGAAAAGCTTATCAAAAAGAAATGATCAAAATAAGGCTTTGTCGGATCGGTTTCCGTCAGAGCTTTTTTTGTCTTTTGCGCATATGTCCCAGAAATCGCGCACCGTCTGCGGCATGGCGGCGTTTTTCTTGCGTATGAGCAGTATCTGCGTTTCAAGCTCATTATCGCATATTTCCTGCACGCGCAGTCCCTCGCACTGATCCTTCATGGACATCGGGAATATTGCCGTTGCAAGTCCCTCTTTTACCCAGAGAAGCGCGTCTCTCGCGTCGTCGCATATGCAGAAAACGTCGGGTTCTATGTTTCTCTTTGTAAAGGTGGAGAGTATAAGCTCTCTGTACCTGCGGTACAATATTAAAGGCACACCGCTGAGATCGCACAGACGTATGCCGCCCTCGTTTTCAACGCGCATTGAATAGGGCGATACCGCAATCATAGGCTCGGAGGCAAGTACCGCCGTTTCAACTTCGTCTGTACGCATGGGAGTCCGCGCCGCGGACACGTCGATTATCCCGTCAAGCAGCTGTTCGAGAAGCTCATATGTCGCGCCGTCGCGCACTTCAAAATTTACGTCGGGATATTTCTTTGAAAACTCCGTTATGTACGGCAGGAGCGTAGAAACGGTGGTAGAGGTGATACCCAATCGTAACACTCTTTTTTTGCCGGCTTCTGTGACCTCCGCCTTTGTCGAACGCGCATATTCAAGCAGACTTGCGGCACGTGCATAGAGCAGCTTTCCTGCCTTTGTAAGCTCAACGCCGCGGCTGCTGCGTGTAAAAAGCTCAACGCCGAGTTCTCCCTCAAGCTGTTTTATCTGATAGCTTAAAGGTGGCTGCGACATATTTATTTTCCGCGCCGCCTCGTTTATGCTGCCGTAATCCGCAATTCTGCAGAATATTTCAAGCTGTTTGAGTTCCATTTTCATTGCCTCACAGACGTTATATAAAATTCATATCGAAAGTATATAAAAACAATATTTCATATATTGATTATAATGTATTATACTATATTCTGTCAACAGATAATAATAAGAAAAGAGAGGAAAACATGAAAAAACTTGCGGTATACTTAAAAGATTACCGGAAAGAGAGTATTCTCGCGCCGCTGTTCAAGCTGCTTGAGGCACTGTTTGATCTGCTTGTGCCTATCGCAGTGGCGCAGATGATAGATTCCGGAAAGGCGGACGTCGGAAAGAGCGTGTATCTCGGTTTCGGCGCGCTTATACTTATGGCATTTGTCGGACTTGCGTGCAGCGTCACGGCGCAGTATTTTGCGGCTAAGGCAAGTATAGGTGTTGCGGGATCGCTCAGACAGGCGCTTTTCGATCATATACAGTCGCTGTCGTTCTCGCAGATAGATAAACTTGGCAGCGCGACGCTTATCACAAGACTGTCGGGAGATGTAAACCAGGTTCAGAACGGACTGAATATGGGACTAAGACTGCTGCTGCGCAGTCCCTTTATTGTGTTCGGCGCAATGATAATGGCGTTTACGATAGACTTTAAGAGCGCACTTGTGTTTGTGGTAACGATACCGGTGCTTTTCGCCGTCGTTTTTGCAATAATGCTTGTGAGCATACCGCTGTTTTCAAAGGCACAGTCGGGACTTGACAGGGTAACGCTTGAAACAAGGGAAAATCTTACCGGCGTAAGGGTCATACGCGCGTTCTGCCGCGAAAAAGAGTCGGTGGACGAGTTTGACGCAAGCAATAAGGCGCTTACAAGACTCAATCTCTTCGTCGGACGTATCTCGGCGCTTATGAATCCGCTTACTTATGTGCTTATAAATATAGCCGCAGTTTTTCTTATAAATGTGTCGGCGGTACAGGTAAATTTGGGTATTATACCGCAGGGACAGGTCGTCGCGCTTTATAACTATATGCTCCAGATAATAGTTGAGCTTATAAAGCTTGCGTCCCTTATAATTACGCTCAATAAGGCGCTTGCCTGCGCAAAGAGAACTGCGGATATTCTCGAAACCGAACCGGATATGACCTATCCGGCAGAGTCGTCTCAAGGTGAAACCGGCGTAAACGGCGCGCCTGCCGTGGAATTTAAGGACGTTACGTTTACCTATTCGGGAGCCGGAGCGCCCAGCCTTTCGGATATAAACTTTAAGATCGCAAAAGGCGAAAATGTCGGCGTAATAGGCGGAACCGGCAGCGGTAAATCAACGCTGATAAGCCTTATACCGCGTTTTTACGATGCGACAAAGGGACAGGTGCTTGTTGACGGAGTGCCGGTAAATGAATATACCAAGGACGAGCTTACAAAAAAGGTCGGCGTCGTTCAGCAGAAATCCGTTCTGTTTGAGGGAAGTATAAGAGATAATCTCAAATACGGGAACCCCGACGCTGATGATAAAGAGCTTTGGAACGCACTTGAGACTGCACAGGGCAAAAAGGTGGTCGAGGATAAGCCGGGGCAGCTCGATTTTGTTCTCGAACAGTCGGGACGCAACCTTTCGGGCGGTCAGAAACAAAGACTGTCCATTGCGAGGACGCTTGTCAAAAAGCCCGAAATTCTTATTCTCGACGACAGCTCAAGCGCGCTCGACTATGCAACGGACGCGGCGCTCAGAAGTGCGGTAAAAAGGCTGCCCGATAACGTCACGACCTTTATCGTGTCGCAGAGAATAGCTTGCGTGCGCGATTCGGACGTAATACTCGTGCTCGATAACGGAGAGCTGAGCGCAGTCGGTTCGCATGACGAGCTGCTAAAAACAAGCGAGGTATACCGCGGAATTTACTATTCGCAGTTCCCCGAAGAAAATCCCGAAAATAAGGCAAAGGAGGCGCGGTAAGATGAAAAATAAGGATAAAAAAGCAAAGATTAAAAATTCCGACGCACTCAAAAGCCTTATGCCGCTTATAAAAAAGCACAGCGCCGCGCTTATTTTCAGTATACTGCTTGCCGCGGCTGCCGTTGTGCTTCAGCTTTATGTTCCGGTGCTGTTCGGCGACGCTATCGACTTTGTACAGGAGACCGGCAGAGTGGATTTTGCGAATATGGCAAAGGTTCTTTCAAAAATCGCACTTCTCGCCGTGCTTTCGGGTGTTTTTACCTGGATAATGAACCTTGTAAACAATAAAATGACTTACGGAATAGTCGAGGAGCTGCGTTCAAAGGCTATAAGACATATACAGAAACTGCCGCTGTCGTATCTCGACTCGCACAGCTCCGGCGATATAGTAAGCCGCGTTATTTCGGACGCAGATGTGCTTTCGGACGGACTCTTGCTCGGCTTTACACAGCTCTTTTCCGGAGTTGTGACGGTCGTGGTTACGCTTATATTCATGTTCTCTAAAAACGTCCTTGTGTCGCTTATGGTCATAGTGCTTACGCCTTTGAGCTTTCTTGTTGCAAAGTTTATTTCGGGACGCTCCTATAAGCTTTTCAGAAAGCAGAGCGAAATACGCGGCAGACAGACTGCGCTCATAGATGAAATGGTGGGCAGCGAAAAAGTCGTAAAGGCTTTCGGATATGAAAAAAAAGCGTCGGAACGCTTTGAAGTCATAAATAAAGAGCTTATGGAATGCAGTAAGTTTGCAACCTTTTACAGCAGTCTTACAAATCCGTCAACGCGCTTTGTAAATAATATAATATACGCGTTTGTCGCGCTCGTCGGCGTAATACTTATACCCTGCGGAAGCCTTACGGTCGGCGGACTTTCGGTGCTTTTGTCGTATGCAAACCAGTATATGAAACCCTTTAACGATATAAGCTCCGTCGTTACCGAACTTCAGAACGCGCTTGCGTGCTCGGCAAGAATATTCGACCTTTTGGACGAACCCTGCGAGAGTAAGGACCGCGGCGGCAAACTCGAAAACGTAAAGGGAAATGTAAATATTAAAGACGTTTCTTTCAGTTATGATAAGACCAGACCGCTTATCCGCGATTTCAATCTCGACGTAAAGCCGGGTATGCGTATAGCCATAGTCGGGCCGACAGGCTGCGGAAAGACAACGCTTATAAATCTGCTCATGCGTTTCTATGACGTTGACGGCGGCGTTATAAGCATAGATTCAAAGCCGATAAAGGACGTTTCAAGACATGAGCTGCGCAAGAATTTCGGCATGGTGCTTCAGGAAACATGGCTTAAAAGCGGAACGGTGCGCGATAATATAGCTTTCGGAAAGCCCGATGCAACCGAAGAAGAGATTATAAACGCCGCAAAGCTCTCTCACTGTTACAGCTTTATACAAAGGCTTCCCGACGGACTTGACACGTTTCTCACGCCCGACGCACTCAGCGAAGGTCAGAAACAGCTTTTGTGTATCGCACGCGTAATGCTTTGCCTGCCGCCGATGCTTATACTTGACGAGGCGACTTCAAGCATAGATACCCGAACCGAACTCCGTATTCAAAAGGCGTTTGATACGCTTATGGAGGGAAGAACAAGCTTTGTCGTAGCTCACCGACTGTCAACCATACGCGACGCGTCTCTTATACTCGTAATGAAGGACGGCAGCGTAATAGAACAGGGCAGACACGGCGAACTTCTTGAAAAGGGCGGATTTTACAGCACGCTCTATAACAGCCAGTTTAAACAGGCGTAGAAAACAGCCGGACTCTCTTTGCCGTGCCATGAACTAAAAACTTGCGGTGCGGCTGAATTCGGTAAATTTTGCCGCGGTATGGAGTCACGCAAGTTCAGGATATGTACCGTTCAGCGCTGCGGCAAGCCATTCCGAAACATTTGTGGCGATTATCATGGCGAATATTATCTGAAACAGCCGCCTTTTGTGCTTTTTCATAAGAATATTTCCGGAAATTCCTGCGATTGCTACCAGAAGCGAACTTATAAGTACTATCGCCGTATAATAATCCATGTTTATCACTTCAAAATATCTTTGCCGCGTTTAAATCTTACCTGTCAGATGTTGTCCGGATACGGCGGATTATGCACCCGAAACCGAAAATTCTTTTGCTTTGTTCTGCTTTTCCATGTACATATCAAGGTCGGCACGCTGGATAATTTCGGAAATTCCCGAAACACAGCCGACGGAGTATTCCGAACAGCCGAAACTAAGCTCTATTTTGTATTCAAGACCGCGCGATCTGCACTTTTCGTACACCTGCTTTTTTAGCTTGTCAAGCAGCGGAAGAACGCTCTCGTTTATGTTCATGACCTTGATAATTACAAATTCGTCGCCGCCGTAACGTCCGCAAAAGCAATCGTTTTTTCGGCAGAAATCCTTTAATACCGAGGAAATGATAAGAAGCGCATTGTCGCCTTCGTTGTGACCGTAGGAATCGTTTATGTTTTTGAATGAGTCAATGTCGGTGATTATGAAACAGAGCTTTTCATTGTAATCGAGCGTCTTTTTCTTTGCCGAGAGATAATCGACAATTCTGCGGCGGTTGTCAAGCCCTGTTACGGGATCGACAGAGATCATGCGGCGTTCCGTTTCTATAAACACAAAGAGGTAGGATAACGTAAACATTGGAACCGCAATAACCGAAACGTCTATTATGTGGTGAAAAAGTATACAGCATACCGGATAGAGAGCAAAGGAGCATATTGACATAAGCTTGCCCTTGTCGGCAAAATGTTTTTCCTTAAAGGATTTTAATGCTGCTCCGAAAGCCGGAATTATGATATAGATAAACGCAATGAAAAGCTGAATGAAAAATAAAAATCCGTGTTCCGTGTCCGGACGTCCCGAAACGTAGGCGTTGACTTCGTAAAGAAGAGCAAAAAATATGAAAAAACAAAGCAGCGCGGAGGAGACGGCTATTGTTGTTTTGCGGTATTTGCCTTTCATAATAATGCTGTCCTGCGCTTTTTCCATGTACAGAAAGCAGAAGAATATAGCGGTTATGAAGCATATAAGACAGAGCGCGGAAACGGCTGTGCCGGCGAGATGTGAAAATTTATAATCCTCGTATTGATAAATGCAGGTTCTCACCGTATCAAAGACTGTCGTGAGTACGGAAAATGCGACAGCCGATATAAAGAATTTGTTTTCGGCGGTTTTCTGCGGAGAAGTCAGACAGTGAACCAAAATTATCAAAAGTATGGCTGTACAAAAAATATTGATTTCGGAATAGAGCAGAAAGTCCATGGAAGATTCCTCCCAAAGTATGAAAAACTACTTTAATTATACCCTGTTGTTCGACATAAATCAACATATTTGTACAAACGTTTATCGTGAGTTTATGAGAAATTTATGATTTTGTAAAAAAAGAACGGAGCAGTATGAAACTGCTCCGTAAAGTACGATTTTACAATTTTAATCAGAATTCCGCGTTGCCGACGGTTCTGGGATAGGGAATTACGTCGCGGATATTTGAAACGCCTGTGAGGTACATTATAATTCTTTCAAAGCCGAGACCATAGCCTGCGTGCTTTGCTCCGCCGTATTTGCGGAGATTTACGTACCACCAGTAATCCTTTTCGTCAAGATGGCACTCAGCCATGCGCGAGAGCAGAACGTCGAGTCTTTCCTCTCTCTGGCTGCCGCCTATGATTTCACCGACGCCCGGAACAAGCAGATCCATAGCCGCAACGGTCTTGCCGTCGTCGTTCATTCTCATGTAGAAGGACTTTATTTCCTTGGGATAGTCAACAACGAATATCGGTTTTTTGAATACCTGTTCGGTGAGGTATCTTTCGTGTTCGGTCTGAAGATCGCAGCCCCATTCAACCGGGTATTTGAACTCGGCGCCGGAGGCTTTGAGCAGCTCGATTGCCTTTGTGTAGGTAACTTTTTCGTAATCGCTGTTTGCAAGCGCCGTAAGACGTTCAAGCAGCGTTTTGTCAACAAAGCTGTTGAAAAATTCAAGCTCTGCCGCACAGTTTTTCATAACGTGGTTTACAATGTGCTTTATCATGTCCCATGCAAGCGTCATGTTGTCGTCGAGATCCGCAAAAGCAATTTCGGGTTCGATCATCCAGAACTCAGCCGCATGGCGCGCAGTGTTGGAGTTTTCGGCTCTGAACGTAGGGCCGAAAGTGTAGATGTTGCCGAAAGCCATGGCATATGTTTCGCCCTCAAGCTGACCTGAAACCGTAAGGTTTGTGCTTTTTCCGAAGAAATCCTGCGACCAGTCAACGCTGCCGTCGTCTTTTCGGGGAGGATTGTTGACGTCAAGCGTGGTTACTCTGAACATTTCGCCCGCGCCCTCGCAGTCAGAACCCGTGATGAGCGGAGTGTGAACGTATACAAAGCCTCTGTCATGGAAGAAAGAGTGAATGGCGTATGCAACTTCGCTTCTTACTCTGAAAACTGCCGAAAAGAGGTTTGTGCGCGGTCTTAAATAAGCCTGCTCGCGCAGATATTCAACGGTGTGGCGCTTTTTCTGAAGCGGATAGTCGGGAGTCGATGTGCCCTCAACCTGTACGTCGGACGCCTTGATTTCAAACGGCTGCTTGTTTTCGGGTGTGAGAACCACAGTGCCGATAACGACAAGTGCAGCGCCTACGTTTTGCTTTGCAATTTCGTCGTAATTTGCAATAACTTCTCTTTCAAATACGATCTGAACGCCCTTGAAAAAGCTGCCGTCATTGAGGTCTATAAAACCGAAAGCCTTGCTGTCGCGTATGCTCCTTGCCCAGCCGCCGACGGTAACTGTTTTTCCGCCGAAACTCTCGGTATTTTCGTAAAGTTCGCGGATAAGTTGTCTTTTCATTGCTTTACCCTCTTTAAAATACTCTTTTACACATAAATTTCCGTAAGGTTATTTTGTCTTGCTTTTGCCGAGATATGCTTCCTTGATTCTTTCGTCCTGAATAAGCTCCGAGCCCTTGCCGGACATGGTTATCTTTCCGGTTTCGAGAACGTATGCCGTGTGAGCCGCCTGAAGCGCCATGTTTGCGTTCTGTTCGATAAGAAGCACGGTAATGCCGTTTTTGTTGATTTCCTTTATGATGTCGAAAATGCTCTTTACGACAAGCGGAGCAAGTCCGAGAGACGGTTCGTCCATCATGATAAGCGACGGTCTTGCCATGAGCGCGCGTCCGACAGCCAGCATCTGCTGTTCGCCTCCGGACAATGTTCCGGCAAGCTGCCATTCACGCTCTTTCAGTCTCGGAAACAGGCTGTAAACGTATTCAAAGTCAGATTCAAGGCTGTCTTTTCTTAAATACGCGCCTATTCTGAGGTTTTCCTTTACCGTAAGGTTGGGGAATACGCGTCTGCCTTCGGGAACCAGCGTTATACCGGCTTTAACTATGTTGTCCGGTGAAAGACCGGTTATATTCTGACCGTTGAAGAGAATTTCCGCACTCTGCGGCTTGACTATACCGGCAATGGTTTTAAGCGTTGTGCTCTTGCCTGCGCCGTTTGCGCCTATAAGCGTCACAATCTCGCCTTTGGGCACGTCCATTGTTATTCCCTTTACAGCCTCGATACCGCCGTATGAAACCACAAGGTCTTTTATTTCAAGAATGTTGTTACTCATTTTCAGCTACCCCCAGATAAGCGTCGATAACCTTTTTATCCGACTGAACGACGTCGGGCGTTCCCGATGAGATAAGCTTACCGAAGTCTATAACGTATATTCTGTCCGAGATGTCCATGACAAGGTTCATGTGATGCTCGATAAGAAGAATGGTGAGGTCGAATTTTGAGCGTATGTCGTGAATGAACGCGGTAAGCTCGTCGGTCTCCTGAGGATTCATGCCGGCAGCCGGCTCGTCAAGAAGAAGGAGCTTGGGTTCCGTTGCAAGCGCACGCGCTATTTCAAGTCTGCGCTGCTTTCCGTAGGGAAGGCTTGTCGCAAGTTCGTCTTTAAGCTCGTAAAGACCTACTATCTTGAGCAGTTCTTCGGCTTTGCGGCGCATTTCGTTTTCTTCCTTTAAGTTGAGCATAAAGGTTGCCGTAAAAATGTTTGACTTGCGGCGCAGGTGCATTGCTACAAGTACGTTTTCAAAGACCGTCATAGACTTGAAGAGTCTGATGTTCTGGAAAGTTCTTGCAATGCCGAGTTTTGTTATTTTGTCGGGAGTTTTTGATACTTTCTTTGTGTATTTGCCCTTGTTTTCGCCGATGTAGAGCTTTTTCATCTTTCCGCGCGGCTTGTTCTCGATAAGAGTTTTGCCGTTAAAGGAAACCATGCCGTTTGTAGGCTCGTAAACGCCGGTGATGACGTTGAAAACCGTGGTTTTTCCGGCACCGTTCGGACCTATAAGAGAAACTATTTCGTTTTTGTTTACTTCCAAGGAGAGATTGTTTACCGCGACAACGCCGCCGAACTGCATGGTGATGTCGTTAAGTTTCAGCACGTTTTCACTCATTTTGCATTGCCCTCCTTTTTAGCTTTACCCGAAAAGAGCTTTTTAAATCTCGTACATATGCGTTCAACGGAAAATTCGTTTGTACCCATGATACCGCGTCTGAAGAACAGAACCACGATCATGATTACTACCGAGAACACAACCATTCTGAATCCCGAACGCAGAAGCGGAACTTTGAAAGAGCCGATATATGTTTCTACATCGAGAAATCTTAACCACCATTCCGAGCACGCGACAAAGAGGAATGCCGCAAGTACGCTGCCGGTGATAGAACCTATACCGCCTATAACGACGATAAGGAGAATTTCGTATGTCATTGCGCTGCTGAAAGCGTTAGCCTGTACGGTGTTCTGGAACATCGCGAGCAGCGCGCCGCCGATACCTGCGAAGAATGAGCTTATTACAAACGCCATTCTCTTGTGCGACGCAAGGTTTATGCCCATTGCCTCGGCTGCGATCTCGTCGTCGCGTATAGCCTTAAAGGCTCTGCCGTAGGTTGAACGTATGAGAAGAACCACAATCGCTATGCATACAGCCGCAATAACGAAATACGGGGTTATCGAGAGGTAGTACGGGAACTTTTTGAGCAGGTTTGAACCGTTGGTTATCGGACCTAAGCCTTTCCACTGAAGTATTGCGCGCATAATTTCTGCAAAACCGAGAGTAGCTATTGCAAGATAGTCGCTTTTGAGCTTAAGTACGGGAAGACCGATAAGAAAAGCGAAGAATGCCGCAACCACGCCGCCGAGAATCATGCCGACAAGCTGCGGAAGCGCAAAGTGGATTATACCGCCGTCAAAGTAGAGGTATACGCTCTGTCTGAATTCGACGGGAATCGTGAGAATACCGTAGGTATATGCGCCGAGCAGCATAAATCCTGCCTGTCCGAGCGAGAAAAGACCTGTAAATCCGTTGAGCAGGTTCATAGAAACCGCAACAAGCGCGTAGATAGAGCCTTTTTTGAGAACCGTTCTTAACATTACGTTGTCCGTGAATTTATCCGCACAGAACACAGCCGCGAACAGTATTACAAGGAGAGCGATGTTTATGATGTTTTTTGTTGACTTTTTCATGCTTTACCGCCTCCTTAAACCTTTTCCGTAACCTTTTCACCGAAAAGACCGGTAGGCTTTACGACAAGAATTACGATGAGCAGCGCGAAAGTAAACGCGTCGCTGAAGGTGGTGTATCCTGCCGCCTTGATAAAGGTCTCGCAGATACCTATTATAAACGCACCGACAACAGCGCCCGGAATAGATCCGATACCGCCGAATACCGCAGCGACGAACGCTTTAAGTCCTGGCATTGCGCCTATTGTGGGAGTTACCGTCGTGTAGCTTGTGAAGAACAGCATGGAACCGATAGCCGCAAGGAACGAACCTATAATGAACGTAAAGCTGATAACGGTGTTTATCTTTATGCCCATGAGCTGACTTGTTTCAAAGTCGCGCGAAACGGCGCGCATTGCAATACCTATCTTGGTGTACTTGATGAATGCCGCGAGAATCGCAACCAGCGCAACCGTAAGAAAAGGAGTTATAATCGTAACACGGTTTGTCGAACAGCCGAAAACGGTTATTCTGTCGCTTATCCAGGGAATAGCGGGGTAAATCTTAGGCAGACCGCTTGTTATATAAATGGCAAGGTTCTGCAAAAGGTACGAAACGCCGATTGCCGAAATCATAACCGACATACGCGGCGCCGTTCTGAGGGGCTTGTACGCGCATCTTTCAACGCTGAAACCGAGAAGAACGGTGAGAATTATTACAAGAGGAATGGAAATGTACATGGGAAAAGATGTGCTTGCGTAAACCATGATAAAGCCGGCGACCATAAAGATGTCGGCGTGTGCGAAGTTTATGAGTCTCAGAATACCGTAGACCATCGTATAGCCTATTGCTATAAGCGCATACTGACCGCCTATGGAAATGCCCGAAAGAAGATGGGGCAGATTCTGATTTAAAAATTCCTTAAATAGATCCATAGGTATGAAACCTCCAAAATACAGAGAAAAAGGCAGGAAGGAATCCCTGCCTTAAAGCAATGTTTGCTTTTAAATGATTACGAATAATTAGTCGGCAAGGTCTGCGACGGTCTGAGTCTTAACGAACTTGAACTCGCCTGCCTCAGTATCGACTGTCTTAATGAACGCCATGTCTTTCTTGGCGTCTCCGTTTTCGTCAAACGAAATGCCGCCTGTAACGCCGGTATATTCAACACCGGACATGGCCTCTGCTATCTTTTCGGAGTCTGCGCTGTCGGCAGCCTTGATAGCTTCGATAGCAGTCATGTATGCATCGTATCCGAGCGCGCTTACTGCAGCAACTATGTCGTTGCCGCCGTTGTTTGCCTTCTTAGCGTCGTTAGCGTTGAGCCAAGCCTTGAATCCGGTTACGAATTCTGCTGCGGTTGCGCCTTCGTCGTGTTCATCAAAGAAAGTGGAAAGAGCGATTGTAAGATTTGTGCCCTTAGCAGCTTCGATGATTGCGGAGTGTTCCCATGTATCGCCTGCCATGATCGGGAATTCAACACCGAGGTTGGAAGCCTGAGCAATGATAAGCGAAGCGCTCTGAATGGAAGAAGGAGCGAAGAATACGTCAACGTCCTCATTCTTTGCGGTGGTGAGGTATGTAGTGAAGTCGCTGGTGTCCTTCGGGAATTCGCCTGTTACAACGGTTCCGCCGAGGTCTTCAAATGCCTTCTGGAAGTAGGTTGCAAGACCTGTGGAGTAGTCGTCGCCGAGCTGCGAGAGAACATATGCCTTTTCAGCGCCTACGCTCTTTGCGTAGTTTGCCATAACTGTTCCCTGGAAGGGATCGAGAAAACAAACTCTGTAATAGTAGTCGTTTCCGAGAGTAACTGCCGGGTTGGTGCAGGAGCATCCGATTGCGGGAATCTTAGCGGCTGCAAATGTGTCTGCTGCGGCAATGGAAACGCTGGAGCCGTAAGAGCCGAGTACAACGGATACGTTCTTTGAAACGAGTTCGCTTGCTGCGGAAACAGCCTTGTCTGGCGAAGACTGGTTGTCAGCGGTAACAAGCTTTATTGTATATTCTTCTCCGCCGAGAGTAACGGTCGGAACCAGGGAGTTTGCATATTCCATGCCGAGAACTTCCTGTTTTCCGCCTGCTCCGTTTTCACCGGAAGCGGGTTCGTAAGCTCCGATGTAGAGAATTTTCTCGCCTGAGGTCTGATTGTCGCCGTCAGTGTTGCCGGCAGGTTTGTTTGAGCAGCTTGTCATGGATACTGCAGCGGATGCGCACATAAGACAAGCTAACACGGTTGCAAGTAGCTTTTTCATGTTCTTTTCCTCCATAAATTGTCTGTCAAACGATACATTGCTGCATCTGTGTTGATAGTAAATTTTACCACAGAGAAGAAGATTTGTCAAGTAATTTTAACGATTTTTTCATAATGAATAAAATCCGCCGGTTTTGTCCGAAAATGAACCCGTTTTGTACAAGTTCTTAATTTAGTTTAATTTAAGCGT
Organism: uncultured Eubacteriales bacterium; assembly: GCA_934446675.1. GTDB lineage: Bacteria > Bacillota > Clostridia > Oscillospirales > CAG-382 > UMGS1387. The sequence goes on along the minus strand of CAKSEL010000002.1, from coordinate 104,188 downwards.
TCTGTTCTTGACGAAAGGGCGTTTGCGTAGTATATTATATAATAAATATGATGATTTTTTCAGTTTGAGGGAGGATTAAATTGAATAAACATAAGCTTTTTGCACTTTTGCTTGCGGCGCTGCTCTTGAGTCCGGGCTGCGTATCGGAAAAAATAAAAGATCATACGCATGACCCGGAAAACACAGAAGTTTCCCGAAGCGAATTTTATTTTAAAGACGGACTTCCGGATATAGGTGAGTATAAAACTCAAAAGAATGTGATACTTGACGGAGCATATGACCTTGATTTTGTCCCGTCGGACAGTTACGGAACCCTGCTGCCATATGCCGGAAAGATGTACGACTATAAGACCGGAACCGGAAACGATTATTCGGCAATGATGTTCGGCGGACTTTCGTATGCAAAATACGGATTTTGCACGAGCGACGGCAAAATAGTAAAAATGCCGCTTTACGACAGTATATTCGTACAGAGCGCCGGCGATGACACGTATTATTCGGCGTCCCACGATACGGCTGACACGGATATCGGCGACGATTACTACGAAAGCACAAGCACGCAGTCTTATATAATACCGCATGACGGCAGATGGCAGATAGATTCTTTCCGCGACTTCAACGGAGAGGGAAGCTGGCTTGACCGCGTGTTTGACGACGGAGAATTTTCCGTTGCAGAGTATCATTACAGTAGCACCTCGGATTCTGCGCGGACGTCAATAACGTATTATAATAAAGACGGAAAAGAAACCGCAGCGGTAAATAAGTATGATTTTGTCGGAAAGTTTGTAAACGGCATAGCCGTTGCCGCAAATTACGGTACGGACGGACCGTCGTATATGTACATAGATAAAAACGGTAATGAGCTTTTGGGACCTTATTCCTATGCCGCGCCGTTTAACGGAAATATGACTGCGGCGGTTTCGGTTGCCGACGGAAAGAGCGGAATTATAGATTCTGACGGAAACTTTATAGTTCAGCCGGAGTATGAGAATATTTCAAACGGCGACGGCTCGTACTGCGATTTTGAATATTTCCAGGGCACAAAGAGCGACGGCAAACGCTATATATTCGACAGCAAGGGAAAACTCATAAAGACCGTTGATTACGATAACTATATAACGATTTACGGAAGTTCTGACAACGCGGTTTACAGCTACTATGACGTAACGGCGGAAAAACAGGTGTTCAAGCGTATGTCGGACGACAGCGAGATTGTCTGCCGCGAAAACGGACTTTTGCCAAATACCGTTTCAAACATAAAGGGATATCTTTTCTGCGTCGATACGGATAATACCGCGTATATGATAGACTATGACGGAAATACATACGCAAAGCTCGACAACTTTGAAGATACGGTGTATACCGACGTCACGGGCGACAAAATGCTTTATCAGATGACGCTTGACGAGGAATACGACGGAAATAACGAAGAATATTCTCTGTACGGTTCGTATAAACAGAAGTTTACCGTTTACGATATTAAAAACAAGAGCGTCATTGCGGATTTCGACGGTTATGCCTGGGCGGAATTCTGCGATGAAAACCAGAGGTTTGTAAAGTTTGAGCTTATCGACGGCAGCGATTCTCTTTACGATACCGAAAAACAAGAGTTTGTCTTTGAAAACTGCCGCCTTATATATTGTTATAAGACTTGCGGAAAGACATATTTCAGCGTGCTTACCGATACAAAGACCTCGCTTTACGGTCAAGACATGAATCTTATCATGAGTATGCCCGTCGATAAGACGGTGTAAAGTCAAAAAACCGATAACATGAAAGGAAATTAATCATGAAAAAATTTTTTAAGAATGCGGCATTGGTTTTATCAGCTCTTATGATTTCGTCATGCCTGCTTTCGGGCTGTTCGGACACAAAAACGCCGTACGTAAATAAAAATGAAGATACCGGCTTTGTATTTACAAAAGAAAATTATCCTAAAATGGGCGGCAGCCTTGCAAATCTTCCTCTCGGCGAGGCAGTTACGGCAAGCGTGCTCGGAATAAGCCGCGATGAGGCTGACGGACTTATAAGCTTTACAGGCTCCACAACCGATAATTACAAAGCGATAGTAGACGGAGATTTTGATATACTTCTTGCGTACGAACCGTCCGAAGAGGCAAAGAAATATATATCCGACAGCGGAAAAGAGCTTGAAATGACGCCTATCGGAGCAGACGCGCTTGTGTTTATATGCAGCAATGAAAACCCCGTTGAAAGCCTTACGGCAGAACAGATAAAAGGCATATACAAGGGTGAGATAACAAACTGGAAAGATGTCGGCGGAGAGGACGTTGCTATAACCGCATTCCAGAGAAATACCGACAGCGGAAGCCAGACGCTCTTTGATAAGCTTATAAACCTCGGCGATGAGCTTATGCCCGCACCCAAGGAATTGAAAATAGGTTCTATGATAGGACTTCTCGAGGCAGTTGCAGACTACGACGGCTCGTCGGGCGCTCTTGGCTATACCGTGTACTATTATCTTACCAATATGGAAGCGGATAAGCTCGACAGGAGCAAAATTCTCGCAGCCGACGGCGTGCAGCCTTCAAACGAAACCATTTCCGACGGCTCGTATCCGTTTATCAACGATTTTTACGTTGTCATCAGAAAGGACGCCGCAGCCGACTCCTCAGAGAGAATTCTCTATAACTGGATATGTTCCGAACAGGGCAAAGAGCTTGTAAGAAAGGAAAATTACCCCGTAAGAGGTTAATTTTATAAAACAAAAAGGAGAGTGTAAAAAATGAAAGAATTTAAAATTGTTTCTTTCAACATAAGATGCGAGTATGACAGAAACGACGGAATAAACTGCTTTGTACACCGTGCCGGAATGATACTCGATAAGATTTCAACGGAAGATCCTGACGTAATATGTTTCCAGGAGGTAACAGATAAGATCCGAGAATTTCTGAATAAACATCTTGCAGGCTATACGCTGCTCGGTCACGGCAGAGATAAAGACCTCGGCGGCGAGGGAGTAAGCATTGCGTATAAGACCGAAAAGTTCGATCTTGTAAGCCTTGAGCATTTCTGGCTTTCGCCGACGCCGAATGTTCCCGCGTCAAGATTTGACGATCAAAGCCCCTGTCCGAGAACCTGCCCTCATGCAGTTCTTTTGCATAAGGAATATAAAAAACTCATAAATATCTACGGCGTTCATCTCGATTATGACAACGAGCATGTGAGAACAGAGGGTATGCAGGTAATTCTTGACAGAATAGACTCCGATGAGAGTACGGACAGAAATGCGCCGATGTTTATTCTCGGTGATTTCAACGCTTTTCCCGATGAAGAGGCAATAGCTCTCTGCAATGATCATAAAAACCCCGAACTTGCGGAGACGTCAAAGAATTCGGGAGAGACTTTCCATGCCTTCGGCAGACTTGAAAAAAATCATAAAATTGACTATATCTTCACTCAGAAGAATGTCGCAAAGCAGCTTACTTCCCTTGAACTTTGGACTGACGAGATGCACGGGATTTATCTTTCCGACCACTATCCCGTGAGCTGTACTTTTGATTTTGAAAACCTTTGAGAAACCGTATTAGGATAATGCACGCTGCTGTTGCCGAAACTGCTTCGGTAACTGTCGTTGCAAGGGCGACGAGATAAATGTTCCCGAAAACAAAGGCAAGATACATAAGAATAATGTCGAGCGTGCCTTTTCTTAAAGCCGTGACGGCAAGAGCAGATTTCGGTTTTCCGCAGCCTTGCAGGAAAGAGCATATGCAGAAGCTTGCCGCGCACATCGGAAACGCGGGACTGAGCAGTTTCAGAAATTTCGCGCAGTATTCCGCTGTTTTGCCGTTTCCGATAAATAATACGGCAATGTTTTTCGCATAGATCAAAGATACCGCCATGTAAAAAAGAGATAATACAAGAGCCGCAGAAAAATTCAAAGCTGCGGCTTTTTTCATGCGCTCACGGTTCTTTGACGCAAAGCAGTAGGATATAAGCGGCAGAATACTCTGGGAAAACGCTGTGTTTACGTTAAAGGCAAGGGATGACAGGCGTTTTGCCGTTCCGAAGCCTGCGACAGCCGCAGAACCGCAGTCCGATACTAAAAAATTTGATATTACGTTTGAAAACGTCGCAAGTATAATTGCCGCAGCCGACGGAAAACCTATGCGGAACGTCTCGGAAAACGCGCTTTTTTGTATGTGACCGCCGTCATTCTTTGTTCTGTCTTTTTTGACTGCTTCATTTTTTAATGCGTTTTTTGAAAACAGCATATAAATAATAAAAAACGCGCAGCTCGCAGCGACGCTTATTAAAAATGCGTCGCCTACGGCATATATTTCGCGCCCTTTGCCGTATATGAATAAGACGAACACAGCGTCAAGAGCCGTGTTCAAAAGTGCCGAAAGCATTGTCCCGAACGACGATACCCCCGGCTTTCCGAGAGCGCGTATAAGCTGGGAAAGACAGCCGGTAAGCGAAACCGGAACCGCGCCCAGAACCACCGTGCGGAAAAGATAGGACGACGCATATTCCGCCGTCTCTTTTTTTGCGCCTATAAGCGCCAGAATTTTGTCCGAAAAGAGAAATACGCTTGCCGAAAATGCTGCGCTGAGAAAAGTTGTTCCGGCTGTGCAGAAAATAAATGCCGATCTTGCACGCCGGATATTGTTTTTTCCGAGACTTGCCGCAATTACGCCGGCGCCTCCCGTGCCGAAAAGAGCCGAAATGCCCGTTGCGGCGGCGCTTAAAGGAACGCAGACCGAGACTGCCGCAAGCATATCCGGATTTTTTCCGCGTCCGAGAAAATATGCGTCGGCAAAACCGTAAAGCGTTACCGCGAGAGCCGAAATTACGGCAGGAAACGCAAGCGAGAATACGGCGCGCAGTATAGGCGTGCTTTCAAACAGCACGTTTTCGGAAGGCTTTTGATTTTGGGAATGGCTCATGTAAAATTCTCCGTAAAACTGTTTTTACTTACAGTATTCCCGGATTTCGTGGAACATTTGCGAATAATACAAAAAAATAATGCCGATAATACGTAAAGAAAGACGTGCGGAGGTGTACAAACGTTGCTTTACGGTAATTTGAGAGAGCTTTTGCGGCAAAGCTCGTCGTCGAGAAAGCTTTATTTTTCGCAGAGTGTCGAAATGCAGATGAAACTTTCGGGTTATTCCGAGTATATACACTCGCTTGAACAGCTCAATCTCGCAATTGACGCGATAAACGGATATGATTCGGCTGTGAAGCTGAGCGAGAGCCTGTTCTGAAGTAAAAAAACAAGCACCCGTAAAAGGGTGCTTTAATATTATCCGTTACGCGTACTTTACATAACCGATTTGATTTTTTCCACTGCTTTTACCGTGTTTTCGTGCGTGTTGAACGCCGTAAGCCTGAAGAAACCTTCGCCGTTCTTTCCGAAACCTTCGCCGGGAGTTCCTACAACGCCCGCGTTCTTTAACAGAAAGTCGAAATATTCCCATGAACCCATGCCGTTCGGACACTTGAGCCAGATGTACGGCGAGTTTTTGCCGCCCGTGTACCATATTCCCATTTTGTCAAAGGCGTCCGAGATGACGCGCGCGTTCTGAATGTAGTAATCAAGATTTTCGTGTATCTGTTTCTGACCTTCGTCGGTAAATACGGCGGCGGCACCTTTCTGAATAATGTACGGAACGCCGTTGAACTTTGTGGTCTGGCGTCTGAGCCACATTTTGTTAAGGCTCATGCCGTCGAAAACAAGACCGTTCGGAACGACCGTATATCCGCAGCGCGTGCCGGTAAATCCGGCAGTCTTTGAGAAAGAGCAGAACTCTACCGCGCACTTTTTTGCACCCGGTATCTGATAGATGCTTGTCGGGAGCGAGCTGTCGCGGACAAACGCCTCGTATGCCGAGTCAAAGAGAATTACCGCGCCGCGTTCAAGCGCATAGTCCACCCATTTGGAAAGCTGCTCTTTGGTGTAGACGGCGCCCGTCGGATTGTTTGGAGAACAGATGTATATAATGTCCGCATTTACATTGCTGTCCGGCAAGGGTAAAAATCCGTTGCTTTCGTTTGCGTTGATATAGACTATCTTTCTGCCTGCCATAACGTTTGTGTCAACGTAGACGGGGTATACGGGATCGGGTACGAGAACGGTGTTGTCAGTATCGAATAAATCGAGAATGTTTCCGAGATCGCTCTTTGCGCCGTCCGAGATAAATATTTCGTCGTTTTCGAGTGACACACCTTTTTTCTCATAGTATTGTGCAATGCTGACCTTGAGAAAATCGTAGCCCTGTTCGGGACCGTAACCGCGGAAAGTCTCTTTTTTGCCCATTTCGCGGCTCGCGTCCTCAAGTGCCTTTACAACAGCAGGTGCAAGCGGCAGCGTGACGTCGCCTATTCCGAGACGTATAATTTCTGCGGACGGATTTTCTGCCGTATACTCGTTTACCTTTTTTGCAATGGTTGAAAACAGATAGCTCTGCGCAAGGCGCGAATAGTTTTTGTTGAGTTTCATAATGTGTGTTCACTCCTGTCTTTGGCGTAATGATGATTTGTCAGATAGTAATTTCGCCGGTGTAGCTTATGTCGGCGTTTCCGGTAAGATATACCGCGTCGTCGGTGTAGCGTATTATGAGGTCGCCGCCCTTGAGTTTTACGGTAATGTCCGTGTTTTTCTTGCAGTAGCCGCACAGACAAGCCGCAACCGCAGCCGCGCACGCGCCTGTACCGCAAGCCCATGTTTCACCGCTTCCGCGTTCCCATACGCGCATTTTTAATGTGTGGTCGTTGATGACCTTTATAAATTCCGTGTTTACTCTTTCGGGGAACAGCTCGTTTCTCTCAAACATCGGACCTATCGTTTCGAGATCAAGCTCGTCTACGCTCTCGTCGTTTCCGTAGAATACAACGCAATGCGGATTTCCCATTGAAACGCAGGTAATGCGGTATTCCTTGTAGCCTATCGTAACGGGATAAGCGACAATCTTGTCTCCATGGAGCTTTACTGGGATAAGTTCGGGTTTAAGCTCGGCTTTGCCCATGTCTACGCATGCCGAAACCACTTTGCCGTTCTTGACGTTGAGCTGCAATGTCTTTATGCCGGACAGCGTTTCTATGGTCGTTGTGGTCTTGTCTATCATCTTGTTGTCGTAGAGATATTTTCCTACGCAGCGTATGGCGTTTCCGCACATTTTGCCTTCGCTTCCGTCGAGATTGAACATTCTCATCTTGGCGTCGGCAACGTCTGACGGGCATATAAGCACAACGCCGTCTCCGCCTATGCCGAAGTGCCTGTCGGACAGGCTTACCGATAAGCCTTCGGGGTTGTTTATCTTCTGCGAAAAGCAGTTGAAGTAGATGTAGTCGTTTCCGCAGCCCTGCATCTTTGTGAATTCGAGTTTTACTTTTTCTTTTCTCATGTTGTTTATGTCCACAAGCTCAGTCGAAACCGGCGTAAAGCGCGAGATAAGACTGTCCGCGACTGCATTTGCGGTGTCGAGTGAGGTAAGGCAGGGGATACTCCTTTCGATTGCTTTGCGTCTTAATATAACGCTGTTTCTCGTCGGCGTTCTGCCGTGCGCCGAGGTTGATATTACATAGTCGATCTTTCCGCTGTCAATAAGCGAAAGCTTGTTTTCGCTGCCGTTTACCGTTTCGCAGGGGATTTCGGCAGCACGCAGCGTTTTTCCGGTTCCTTCGGAGGCATATATCTTGAATTCGAGATTGTAGAACTTTTCAGCAACTTCGGGAATCTCCTCTTTGTCGCTGTCGCGGACGGTTATGAGTATTCCGCCCTTTCTCGTCATCTTGTAGCCTGCGGCTATAAGACCTTTGCAGATAGCCTCTTTGAGAGAGCTTGCAATGCCGAGAACCTCGCCTGTCGATTTCATTTCGGGACCTAACATCGAGTCAACTCCGCCGAGCTTTTCAAACGAGAATACCGGCACCTTTACCGCAATGTACGGGCTGTCGGGATAAATTCCCGTGCCGTATCCTATTTCCGCTAAGGTTTCTGTCTTTTCGGGATTTGATTCTTTGCCTATCATGGTGCGCGTTGCAATATCGACCATAGGTATTCCCGTAACCTTGCTGATATAGGGAATGGTTCGCGAGGAACGCGGGTTTACTTCTATAACGTACAGTCCGTCGTCGTGAATGAGATACTGAATGTTGACAAGACCGCGCGTGTTGAGCGCAAGGGCAAGTTTTTTTGTGGTTTCGAGAATTTCCTCTTTCATGCTGTCCGAAAGCTTCTGCGCCGGATATACCGCAATGGAGTCTCCCGAATGTACGCCGGTTCTTTCGACGTGCTCCATGATGCCGGGGATAAGAATATCCTTGCCGTCGCATATGGCGTCTACTTCTATTTCAAGTCCCATGAGATACTTGTCTATGAGTATCGGATTTTTGTCGGTGTGGGTGAGTATAATTTTCATATACTCTTTTATGTCGTCGTCGTTCTGGGCTATTATCATGTTCTGACCGCCGAGAACATATGACGGACGCATGAGAACGGGATAGCCTATGCGCTTTGCAACGGCGAGAGCCTCGTCCTCGGTAAATACCGTATATCCGGCAGGACGCTTGATGTTCAGTCTTTCGAGAAGTGCGTCGAACAGCTTTCTGTCCTCTGCCGCGTCAATGCTCTGCGCGCTTGTGCCGAGAATTTTCACGCCGATTTTGTCCAAGAACGATGTGAGCTTTATTGCTGTCTGACCGCCGAACGCGACTACCGCGCCGTAAGGCTTTTCGGTTTTGAGAATGTTCATAACGTCCTCGTCAGTAAGCGGTTCAAAGTAAAGTCTGTCCGCAGTGTCAAAGTCGGTCGAGACGGTTTCTGGGTTGTTGTTGACGATAACTACCTCATAGCCGAGCTGTTTGAGCGAGCGCACGCAGTGAACCGACGCATAGTCGAATTCTATGCCCTGACCTATTCTGATAGGACCGGAACCGAATACGATTATAGTCTTTTTTCTGTCTTTTATCTCGTCTAAAAATTCAGCGGCTTCGTTTTCCTCATCATATGATGAATAGAAGTAAGGCGTTTCCGCAGAGAACTCGGCAGCGCACGTGTCAACCATCTTAAAGCCTGCATACAGCTTGTTCGTGACGGGTTTTCCGGTCAGTTCTTCAATGTGCCTGTCGGTAAAGCCCATTTTCTTTGCCCTGAGATAGAGTTTGTCGGAAATTTCGCCTTTTTTAAGCACATTTTCCATATCGAGAATGTTTATGAGCTTTTCGAGGAAGAACATATCTATCTTTGTTTCTTCGTGTATAAATTCGGCGCTCTTTCCGCGCTTTAAAAGCTCGTATATCACGAAAAGCCTCTCGTCGGTACATTCTCTCATCATGCTTATGAGTTCGTCGTCGGAAAGCGCGTAAAGAGAGGGCTGATTTAAACTTGTATGCTTTATTTCCGCACCTCTTACGGCTTTCATGAGAGCCTCTTCAAAGCTCTGACCGATAGCCATGACCTCGCCGGTCGCCTTCATCTGGGTTCCGAGCTTTCTTTTGGCGTAAACAAACTTGTCAAACGGCCACTTCGGGAACTTTACAACAACGTAGTCAAGCGCCGGTTCAAAGCACGCGCTTGTCTTGCCCGTAACGGCATTGGTTATTTCGTCGAGCGTATAGCCGATTGCGATTTTTGTCGCAACCTTTGCGATAGGATAGCCCGTAGCCTTTGACGCGAGCGCCGAAGAACGCGAAACTCTCGGATTTACTTCAATTACCGCATAGTCAAAACTGTCGGGATTGAGTGCAAACTGGCAGTTGCAGCCGCCCTCGACTTTCAGCGTGTTTATGATTTTCAGCGCTGCAGTACGCAGCATCTGATATTCCTTGTCGGAAAGCGTAAGACATGGAGCTGCAACAATAGAGTCGCCGGTGTGAATACCGACGGGGTCAAAGTTTTCCATGCTGCACACGGTTATGGCGTTGCCCTTGCTGTCGCGCATTACTTCAAATTCTATCTCTTTCCAGCCGGATATGCACTTTTCCACGAGTATCTGCGTAATGGGCGAGAGCCTGAGTCCGTTTGTAGCAGTCTCTGTGAGCTCTTCGACGTTCTGCGCAATACCTCCGCCGGTGCCGCCGAGTGTGAATGCCGGACGGACGATAACCGGGTAGCCTATTTCCTCGGCAAACGCGAGAGCCGAATTCAGGTCCGTAACTACCTTTGACGGAATTGTGGGCTGACCGATAGACTCCATGGTGTCCTTGAACATCTGTCTGTCCTCGGCTTTGTCTATGGTTTCGGGCTTTGCGCCGAGAAGTTTTACGCCCATTTTGTCAAGGAAGCCTTCTTTTGCAAGCTGCATCGAAAGCGTAAGACCTGTCTGACCGCCGAGAGAGGACAGCAGACTGTCGGGACGTTCTTTTTCTATAATTCTCTTTACCGTTTCAAGATTTAACGGCTCGATATATATTTTGTCTGCCATTATGTTGTCGGTCATAATGGTTGCGGGGTTTGAGTTTACGAGGATAACTTCAAGACCGGCTTCTTTGAGCGCGCGGCATGCCTGTGCGCCGGCATAGTCGAATTCCGCAGCCTGACCTATAATTATAGGGCCTGAGCCGATTACCATTACGCGTTTTATATCCTTATTTAACGGCATTGAAATTTACCTCCTTTATAAGCTCCAAGAATTTGTCAAATAAAAACTTTGTGTCAAGCGGTCCGGCACTTGCCTCGGGGTGGAACTGCACGGTAAACGCCGGCATATCGGTGTACTCAATACCTTCGCAGGTCGAGTCGTTTGCGTTAAGGAAAGATACGCGGCAGTTTGACGGCAGATTTTCCGTTGATACGGCGTAGCCGTGATTCTGGCTTGTGATGAATACCTTGCCGGTGGCTGTTTCTACGACGGGCTGGTTTGCGCCTCTGTGACCGTACTTTAATTTGTGCGTGTCCGCACCCTGTGAGAGGGCAAGGAGCTGATGTCCGAGACATATTCCGAATATCGGGATCTTTTTCTCTGCAAGTATTTTAAGCTGTTCGATTACAAATACGTTGTCCTTGGGGTCGCCGGGACCGTTGGACAGCATTATGCCGTCGGGCTTTATGCTTAATATATCTTCGGCGCTTGAATCGGCACTGAATACATGAACCTCGCAGTCGCGTTCGATAAGTTCGTCCGCAATGCTCTTTTTTGCGCCGAAATCATATAACGCAACCTTGTATTTTGCAAACGGGGAGGTCAAAACCGTGTTTTTTGCGCTTACAAGCTCTACCGGGTCTTTTACGGAGTAATTCTTTACGGTTTTCAGCTTTTCTTCGAGATTTTCGCAGTCAAAGACAATGCTGCCGTTCATGACGCCGTGTTCGCGGACTATTCTCGTGAGCGCTCTCGTGTCTATGCCGCAGATTCCGGGAATTCCGCTCTTTTCGAGAAAATCCGAGAGTTTTCCGCCGCATCTGAAGTTTGACGGTTTGCCGCAGACTTCTCTTACGACATAGCCTTTGAGATGAGGTTTTTCGCTTTCAAAATCTTCGGGTATTACGCCGTAGTTTCCTATAAGCGGAAAGGTCTGAACTACGATCTGTCCCGAATAGCTCGGATCGGTGAGCGTTTCAAGGTATCCCGTCATTCCGGTTGTGAATACGACTTCGCCCGTTGTTTCGGCTTTTGCTCCGAAGGATTCACCCTCGAAAATCCTGCCGTTTTCCAAAATCAAATAAGCTTTTGACACAGTTTTTCCTCCGTATTTTTAAAGTTAAGGGTGCCGAAGTTAAAACCCCAACACCCTTGTTGTTATGCTTCTATATATGCCTCTCTGCTTGCGCCGACGGAAATATATTTGATATAACAGCCGACGGACTTTGAGATGAAATCAATGTACTCTCTTGCCTTTTCGGGAAGATCCTCAGGCTTTCTGCAAGCCGAAATGTCGCATTTCCAGCCGTCAAGGTACTTTATAACCGGCTTTGCGATGTCAAGACGCTTTCCGCAGGGAAAATCGGTTGTAATTTCGCCGTCAATATCGTATGCAACGCAGACGGGAATCTTGTCAAGATACGAAAGCACGTCAAGCTTTGTCAGCGCAACCTCATCGGTACCCTGGAGCATTACGCCGTACTTGGACGCAACCACGTCAAACGCGCCTACTTCTCTCGGTCTGCCCGTTGCCGCACCGTATTCGTTGCCGGCTTTTCTGAGTTCTTCGGCTTCATCTCCCGACATTCTTACGGTGAACGGACCTGCGCCTACGCAAGTCGAATACGCCTTCATAATGCCTATGCTCTTGTCAAGCTTCATTCCGGGAATACCGGCGCCTATGGGAGCGTAAGCCGAAATTGTGGAAGATGATGAAGTATAAGGATAAATACCGAAATCAATATCGCGCAAAGCCCCGAGCTGAGCCTCGAAAATAATGCTCTTGCCGGATTTGTTTGCCTCGTAGAGAATTTTGCCGACGTCGGTAACGTAAGGCTTTAATTTTTCGCCGTAGGTGTGGAGCCAGTCCATTATGTCCTCGGGCTTAACTTCGTCCGCACCGTAGCCGTTGTGAATGAGAAGATTTTTCCATGTAACGATGTCTTTTACCTTTTCGCGAAGATCGTCCTCAAAGAAAAGGTCGGACATTCTGATGGTCTTTTTCATGTATTTGTCGCCGTAGACGGGAGCTATTCCGCGTCTTGTAGAGCCGTAGGGCTTGCCGGTGACCTGTGTGAGGCGGGTTTCTTCAAGAATGTCAAGCTGAACATGATAGGGAAGAACGATAGTCGCTTTGTCGCTTATTTTGAGATTTTCGGGAGAAACGGAAACGCCCTTTTCTCTGACTCTTTCAATTTCGCCTACAAGATGCGCAAGGTCTATAACCATTCCGTTGCCCATGATGTTGACGACGTTTTTGCGGCAAATACCCGACGGGAGAAGATTGAGCTTGAATTCTCCGTACTCGTTGATAACGGTGTGGCCGGCGTTGTTTCCGCCCTGGTATCTTACGACGTAGTCGGCGTTTTCGGAAAGAAGATCGACCATGCGGCCCTTTCCTTCGTCGCCCCAGTTAATTCCTGAAATTGCAGTTAGCATTTTGATTAGCTCACCTTTCAATTTATATTTTGTGTGTTCCTTTTTCGGACGGAGCGTGCGTATCTGCGCGCAGCCCCCGACAAATTATTATATAATAATCCGCGGTGTTTGTCAATAAGCCGCACATCGGTGAAGTGTAGACTTTGACGCATATAAACGCGCCTTTTTTGGACGTATCTACAAACATTTGCCGCGCACAAAAATGTTACAATATATATATTGTGTTATTGATAATGTCTGTGGTAAAATAAATTCGTATTTTCTGATACGGAGATAGTTTGAATATGGGTATAATATCCGCGGTTTTCGGGAAATTTTCGTCCGGCGGCAAAAACGCGGCGCAGAGCAGAATGATATGCAAAAAGCTGCATGACACGCACGTAAAATATGCAAGCATAAAGAATCCGGACGGAGAAGATCTGATAATCGGACGCGACGGACATCTGAACATTGTTGACGACGGCATTATCGAGCTGACGTTTGGCGTGTCGAGCGCGTTCAGGTTCAGAATTGACGAATTATCAGTCTGGGAGTTTATGAGCCTTGACGGCGCGGTTTTTTCCGGAACGGAGCTTAATTCCTCCGAACAAAAAACTTTTACGGTTTACTATGACAAGCACCTTACTTGACGGGGTGCTTATTTTTTTGCGCTTGGCGGATTTTTGCCTGTCTTTGGCTAAAACAGATTATCCACTTCCACTTGCAAGTCTATTCACCGACTTTTCGGAATCGAAAAGGTGGACAAAAGATTTTCGCCGCTCAAACGCCGCAGCGAAAGCGCGGCTACGTGGAGGATTTCGCCTACCGCAACTAACTGCGCCTCCGAAAACCACAAAATCCTCATTTCGCATTGTCTACGAGGTTGTGTTGCGAAATCGCCGCGCGACAGGCGCGCGGATATGGGGTTCTGTACAAAACCAAACTATTTTGGCGCAAGTGTCATTTTTAATATATTCAAGCAGTCAACAGGACTTATTTTTCTGCCCAGCTCGCTGTCGCGAGATGACTACGGCTGAATTTTACTTTTATGTTTGGTTGGATAAGAATACAGTTCTGCACTAAATCGCACTGAACCGCGCTTACAAAGACAAAGCGGAGATACAAAGTCGCACTTTGAAGAAAGTCACCTGTTTTCGCCCAAACCAAGCATAACTCAGCCAAACACAAAAGTAACATTTGAACCAAGTTTCTTGCCGATAGGCAAGCTGGGCACAAAAATAAGTCCTGTTGACTGTGTAATAACGCATAAAAATTGCACGTTTGAGCCTAAAACAAAGTTTACGCAGACCGCAACGTGACATGGCATAAAAGTTGAACCGTGTCGATCAAAACTATATTTAGATACCAACCCCATCGAGCAGCGCGGAGCGTCTGCGAGCGAAAATAGAGAATTTCGGAGGTAATAAGACTTTTACCGACGATACAATTTTGTGTGGAAAATAAAGCCACGCTTTCGCGGCGGCGTCTGAGCCGCGAACGGCTTTTCGACCGCTTTTCTCCGTAGAAAAGCGTCAGTACAAAGTTGCACTTTGAAGAGAATTTCCCGTTTCCCCCCAAACCAATAAAAACACAGCCGCTCCCAAACCGTGCTCAGCGCAGCGTCACTTCATCAGCGTTGCCATAACGGCTTTCTGCGCATGAAGTCTGTTTTCAGCCTCGTCAAATATCTCGTTTGCATGAGCCTCAAAGACCTCTGCTGTGATTTCTTCTCCGCGGTGAGCCGGCAGACAGTGCTGAACGATAGCACCCTTGTTTGCGGCTGCCATGACTTCGTCATTTATCTGGAATCCGGCAAAATCTTTCTTTCTCTTTTCAATTTCGCTTTCCATGCCCATGCTCGACCATACGTCGGTAAATACGGCGTCGGAATCGCGCGCGGCGTCGGTAATACTTGTCGTAAGCGTAAACTTTGAACCGTATTTTGCGGCAAAGTCAAGAACAGACTTGTCCGGACGGTAATCTTCCGGTGTTGCAACCGCAACGTCCATTCCGGCAAGCAGTCCGCCGACGATAAGAGAATTTGCCATGTTGTTTCCGTCGCCGATAAAGCACATCTTTTTGCCGTCAAATCCGCCCTTGTATTCTTTTATCGTAAGTAAGTCCGCAAGGACCTGACACGGGTGCGCATAGTCCGTAAGCGCGTTTATTATGGGGATCGACGCATATTCCGCAAGCTCTTCGACGATCTCCTGACCGAAAGTGCGTATCATGATTCCGTCAAGATAACGTGAAAGTACGCGCGCAGTGTCCTTTATAGGCTCTCCTCTGCCGAGCTGAGTTTCCTTGGAGCTTAAAAATAAACCTGTTCCGCCGAGCTGATAAATGCCGGTTTCAAAGGATACACGGGTTCTCGTCGAGGATTTTTCAAAAATCATGCCGAGGGTTTTGCCCTTTAAAATTTCATGCGGTATTCCGTGTTTTTTTTCGTATTTCAGCTTTTCCGCAAGCTCAAGCAAGTTCATAAGCTCGTCTTTGGAAAGATCCTGCATTTTAAGTAAGTCTTTTTTCATCTTTATATCTTCCTTTTGAGTTTTTCAGAATTGAGAGAAGGTTTTTTCGAGAATAGCGACGCCCTTGTCGATCTCCTCTTTGGTTATAACAAGCGGAGGCAGAATTCTTATAACGTCTTTTCCGGCTGTGAGTACAAATAATCCGTTTTCGAGAGCCTTGTCGGCAAATTCCGACGTAGGAACGCTTGTTTTTATGCCGAGCATAAGCCCTTTGCCGCGGACGCCGAGATTTTTGCTGCCGCCGATCTTTGAAAGTGCGTTTTTGAGATATTCGCCGTTCTTATTTACGTTTTCAAGAAAACTTTTTTCGCTTATTTTTGAGATAACGTAGTTCGCCGCGGCGCATGAAACGGGATTTGCGCCGAAAGTCGAGCCGTGAGTTCCGCGCGTGAGAACGTCCGCACACTTTTCACCGACTATCGCAGCGCCTATCGGAAGTCCGCCCGCAAGACCTTTTGCGCTTGTGAAAATGTCGGGTCTTATTCCGAAAGATTCAAACGAATACAGCGTTCCGGTTCTTCCGACGCCGGTCTGAACCTCGTCGCATACAAGCAGTATGTCGCGCTTTTCGCACTGTTCTTTCATAAACGCCGCAAAATCGCCGTCCATGACGTTTACGCCGCCTTCGCCCTGTATGCACTCGAACATGACGGCACAAACATCGTCGGTAAGCGCAGCTTTAAGGGCGTCTTTGCTGTTGAATTCGCAGTATCTGAAACCTTCTGTAAACGGGAAAAAGTAGTTGTGAAAAACGTCCTGACCCGTTGCGGAAAGAGTGGTTACGGTTCTGCCGTGAAACGACTTGTCAAAGGTGATTATGGTGTTTCTGTTTTTGCCGTACTTGTCAAAGCTGTATTTTCGCGCAATTTTTATAGCACATTCGTTGGCTTCGGCACCGGAGTTGCAGAAAAAGACTTTGGAATATCCGGTAAGCGTCATGAGCTTTTCGGCAAGATGGGAGGCTGGAGCGCTTGCAAAGTAGTTTGAAACGTGCTGAGTTTTTTCAAGCTGCGCCGTGACAGCCGAAATGTAACCGCCGTCGCAGGAACCGAGACTGAGCGTTCCTATGCCGCTGCCGAAATCGAGATACTCTTTTCCGTCCTCGCCGTACAGTACGCAGCCCTTTGCATGGCCTATAACCGGCTCGTGGCGCGAATATGTTGACATTATGTATTTCTGATCAAGTTCTTTTGTATTCATATTCAACTTCTCTTTAAATAACGTAAGCTTGTTTTATTCGGTAAACATTGTTCCGATACCTTCGTCGGAAAGCATTTCTATGAGTATCGAGTGGAGCAGTCTGCCGTCGATTATGTGGGCGCGCTTTACGCCGTTTTTTACGGTTTGAGCGCAGCAGTCAACTTTGGGAATCATGCCGCCCTTGATTATACCCTCTGCTTTCAGCGTTTCTATTTCCGAAAGCTTAACGACGGATATAAGCGAATCCTCGTCCTTTACGTCTCTCATAAGCCCCTTTATGTCGGTAAGCAGAATAAGCTTTTCCGCGCCGAGAGCTATTGCAATTTCGGCAGCCGCAGTGTCTGCGTTTATGTTGTATACGGGGCTTTCACCGTCGCAGCCCGTCGCAACCGTCGCGATTACGGGAATAAATCCGTTTTTTATGTTGTCGGTCACGATTTTTGTGTTGACTTCGACTATTTCTCCTACGTTTCCGAAATCGTTTATGCCGTCCGAGAGCTTTTTAGCCTTTATAAGACCTCCGTCTATGCCCGAAAGACCGACGGCGCTGCCGCCGATTGCGTTTATCTTGTTTACAAGATCCTTGTTTGTCTTTCCGGCAAGTACCATCTGTACGACTTCAACCGCCTCGTCCGAGGTGTATCTCAGACCGTTTATAAACTTGGTTTCAACGCCGAGCCTGTCAAGCATTGACGATATTTCGGGGCCGCCGCCGTGTACCAGAACGACGTTTATTCCGACGAGCTTAAGCAGTACAAGGTCGGATATTACCGCCTGCTTTAAACCGTCGTTTGTCATTGCGTTTCCGCCGTACTTTACAACGACGGTCTTTCCGTAGTATTCCTGTATGTAAGGCAGAGCCTGGATAAGTACCTTTGCCTTGTCGATATTTGAGATAAACATAGAAGTGCTGCCTTTCGCAAAAAATAATTTATGAGCGGTAGTCGCCGTTTATGCGCACATATTCGTAGCTTAAATCGCAGCCGAATGCTGTTGCAGTGCTGTCGCCCTCGTGCATATCCACATCGATGGTAACCGCGTCTGCGCTGAGAACGGTTTTAGCCTTGTCCTCGTCGAAGTTTACGTTTCCGCCGTTTTTGCAGACGTTTATTTCGCCGGAATTTGATATAAAGTTTACCTCAACCTTTTCCGGATCGAATTCAACTCCTGCATAGCCGAGAGCGCAGAGTACGCGTCCCCAGTTTGCGTCGGAACCGAACATAGCCGTTTTTACAAGCGGAGAATTTATTACGGATTTTGCAAGCACGCGCGCTTTCTGATAATCCGAGCAGCCGCGTATCTTACATTCAAGCAGCTTTGTCGCGCCCTCTCCGTCGGCAGCCATTTTGCGCGCAAGATATTTGCATATGTACTCAAGTCCTGCCTTAAAGTTTTCGTAGTCCTCTCCGTTCTGCTGCGTTATGCGTGCGTTCCCGGCTTTTCCGGACGCGAGAACACAGAGCGTGTCGTTGGTGCTTGTGTCGCCGTCTACGCTTATCATGTTAAAGGTCTTGTCGGCAACCTCTTTGAGCAGAGGACGAAGCACGGTATAATCAATGTCGGCGTCTGTCGTTATAAAGCAGAGCATTGTCGCCATGTTGGGACTTATCATGCCCGAACCCTTTGCCATTCCGCCTATTTTTACGGTCTTTCCCGAAAGCGTGATCTCGGCAGCGATCTGTTTGAGCCTTGTGTCGGTGGTCATTATTGCGGCTGCGGCGCAGTAGCCTGCTTCGGGCGAGCTGTCAAGCTCCGAAATAAGCGTCGGTATGCCGTTTATTATGGGCTGTACGTCAAGCGTCTGACCTATTACGCCGGTGGAGGCTACAACGACGTCGTTTTCGTCGATTCCGAGCTTTTCGGAAAGAGCCTTGCACATGGTTTGCGCCTTTTCAACGCCGTCGGGATTGCAGGTGTTGGCGTTTCCGCTGTTGCATATGACGGCGCGCGCCTTTCCGTTTTCGAGGTGCGCTCTCGTTACCTTTATGGGTGCGCCGTATACCTTGTTCGTTGTGTAGATTGCGGCGGCGTCGCACTCTGTATCGGCAAGTATGAGAGCAAGATCCTTTTTGTTCTTGTTTTTGCGAAGTCCGCAGTGTATACCCGAAGCCTTAAAGCCCAGAGGATATGTAACACCGCCTTCTGCGCGTTTTATCTTTGTTTCGTTCATATTATTCACCCCGTTTGTCAGAAAGATGGCGCAAGCATGGTCAGAGCCTCGTCCTCGTCAAAGCCGAAGCGTATGTTCATGTTCTGTATTGCCTGTCCGGCAGCGCCTTTGACCATGTTGTCTATCGCGCTTGTGATTATAAGCGTGGAAGTGTGCGCGTCAAAATGCAGAGATATGTCGCAGTAGTTTGACATTCTTACGTTTTTGATGTTTGCATATGAGTTCTGCGGCATTACGCGCACGAATTTTTCATCTTTGTAAGCTTCTTTGTAGCAGCTGTATATTTCGTCAAAATTCCTGTTTGTCTTTATGTATATTGTCGAGAGAATACCGCGGTTTACCGGCAGCAGATGAGGAACAAAGGTGACGTTTATTTCCTTGCCCGAAAGAATGCTCAATGTCTGTTCGATTTCGGGAGTATGTCTGTGAAGACCTGCCTTGTAAGCCGAGAAAGCCTCGTTTGCGTCGGGATAGTGAGTGTTCTGGGTGAGAGAACGTCCGGCGCCCGTAACGCCGCTCTTTGAGTCAATTATAATGCTGTCCGTAAAGCAAAGACCGTTTTTGAGCACCGGCATAAGTCCGAGAGCAATGCTTGTCGGATAGCAGCCGGGATTTGCGATTATATCGACGCTTTTGATCTTGTCCCTGTTTATTTCGGGCAGACAGTAGAGCGCTTTTTTGTGTAAGGACGGATATTTGAAATCAAGTCCGTACCACTTTTTGTAGTCGTCTTTGTCGTAAAGCCTGAAATCCGCGCCGAGATCTATAAGCACTTTGCCTGCCGATATGCATTTTTCGGCAAGAGGTTCCGAAAGTCCGTGCGGAAGAGCCGCAAAGATGACGTCGGATTTTTCTATAACCTCGTCCATGCCGCAGAGAAACATGTCGCCTTTGCCCGAGAGAGCCGGATATATTTCGGAAAGCTGTTTTCCCTCAAAGCTTGAAGAGGATACCGCGCTTATGTTTACGTTTTTGTGACAGGTAAGCAGTCTGAAAAGCTCGCAGCCCGCATATCCCGTCGCGCCGATTATACCGGCGTTTATTTTCTTTGTGTCGCTCATAAAACCGCCCTCCTTAATCTTTGAAAAAGCTTTCAAGTTCCGCTATCTGTGCCTTTACCGCGCTCTCTGCGGGACCTCCGATAACGCTTCTGCCGTTTACGCAGGCGTCAAGGTCGACTGCCGCATATACTCCTCCGTCAAATACGTCGGATACTTTCCTGTATTCTTCGATCGGCAGTTTTTCAAACGTCGTGTTCTTTTCTATGCATACCGCAACAAGCTCGCCGACGATCTTGTAGGCCTGTCTGAACGGCATACCCTTTTTGACAAGATAATCCGCGCAGTCGGTAGCGTTTATAAATCCGAATCCCGCAGCGGCACGTAGTTTTTCCGTGCGGAATGACGCGGTGTCAAGCATTTTTGCGAATATTTCAAGACAGAGCTTTGTGTTGTCGAGAGCGTCAAATATTGCTTCCTTGTCCTCCTGCATATCCTTGTTGTAGGCAAGCGGAAGTCCTTTCATAACGGTGAGCAGAGTCATGAGAGAACCGTAAACGCGTCCTGTCTTGCCGCGTACAAGCTCGGCAATATCGGGGTTTTTCTTCTGGGGCATTATTGACGAACCCGTTGCGAATGCGTCGTCAAGCTCCATAAATCCGAATTCGCTGCTGCACCAGAGTATTACTTCTTCGGAAAATCTTGAAAGGTGCATCATGACAGCCGACAGGCAGAATGCGAGTTCAAGCACGAAATCCCTGTCGGAAACCCCGTCTATGCTGTTCTGCGTAACGCCGGAAAATCCGAGTTCGTCCGCAACCGAAAGCCTGTCGATAGGGTAGGTGGTACCGGCAAGAGCGCAGGAGCCGAGAGGCATTATGTTTGTTCTTTCGCGGCAGTCGCAAAGACGCTGCACGTCGCGCTTTAACATCTGTGCATACGCAAGCAGCTGATGTGCGAGAGTGACCGGCTGTGCGCGCTGGAGATGGGTGTATCCGGGCATAACCGTCGAGGTATTTGATTTTGCCTTTTCGATTATGACGTGGGATAGATTTTTTATAAGCGCCGTTACCTCGTCTATCTGACCGAGAAGATACATTCTTGTGTCGAGAGCAACCTGATCGTTTCTGCTGCGCGAGGTGTGAAGCCGTTTTCCGGCGTCGCCTATGCGTTCCGTAAGCACCTGCTCGACGAACATATGAATGTCCTCCGCCTTGGGATCAAACTCAAGCTTTCCGCTCTCTATGTCCGAGAGAATTCCTTTCAGACCGTCGATTATTTTTAAGCTTTCGTCCTTGTCGATAATACCCGTGTTTCCGAGCATTCTTGCGTGAGCAATGCTACCCGTGATGTCCTCTTTGTACATACGGCTGTCAAAGGAGATCGAGGAGTTGAAGTCGTTTACGCTTTCGTCCTCTTCCTTTTTGAACCGTCCCTGCCACATTTTCATATTTTCAGCAAACCTTTCATCTGTTATGCGGTGTCAAATTAAGCGGTGTCGATAATTAAATTCAGGGCAAGTTTAGGCTTGCCCTGTTATAATTGTTGTATTTGATTACTTTTTCCAGTTTTTCTGAGCGCGTGCACGAACCGTTGTGGGAAGTCCGTAGAGGTTGATAAAGCCCGTAGCGTCCGCCTGATTGTATACGTGATCCTCGCCGAAGGTTGCAATCTCCTCAGAATACAGCGTGTAGTCGCTCCATGCGCCTGCTTTTATGATGTTGCCCTTGTAGAGCTTGAGCTTAACCTTGCCCGTTACGGTTTCCTGAGTTTTGTCAACAAAGGCACTCAGAGCTTCGCGCAAAGGCGAGAACCACTGACCGTTGTATACGAGTTCCGCAAAGGTAATTGCAAGCTCCTCTTTCTTGTGAGAGGTCATCTTGTCAAGGGTGAGCGTTTCGAGGTATTCGTGAGCCGCATACAGAATAGCTCCGCCGGGAGTTTCGTATACGCCGCGGCACTTCATGCCTACAAGACGGTTTTCTACTATGTCGAGAAGACCGATTCCGTTTTCTCCGCCGACCTTGTTGAGTTCAAGGACGATCTCCTTTGCGCTCATTTTCTTGTCGTTGAATGCAACGGGAACGCCTTTTTCAAAATCGAGGGTTATGTAAGTGGGCTTGTCGGGAGCGTCGATGGGAGATACGCCCATTTCAAGAAATCCCTTCTTTTCGTAAAGCGGCTCGTTTCCTGCGTCCTCAAGATCAAGTCCTTCGTGCGAAAGATGCCAGAGGTTCTTGTCCTTTGAATAGTTTGTTTCGCGGTTTATTTTAAGGGGAATGTTGTGAGCCTCCGCGTAATCTATTTCTTCGTCGCGGCTCTTGATGTCCCACTCACGCCAGGGCGCGATAATCGGCATGTCGGGGGCGAGAGCCTTTACCGCAAGTTCAAAACGAACCTGATCGTTGCCTTTGCCGGTGCAGCCGTGGCAGATCGCGTCCGCGCCCTCTTTGAGAGCTATTTCAACAAGACGCTTTGCGATTACGGGACGTGCAAAGCTTGTGCCGAGCATATATTTTTCGTACAGCGCTCCTGCCTTTACGGTAGGAACAATGAAATCGTCTACAAATTCGTCGGTGAGATCTTCAACATAGAGCTTCGACGCGCCGGTTTTGAGAGCCTTTTCTTCAAGACCTTCAAGCTCGTCCGCCTGACCTACGTTTCCGGAAACGGCGATTACTTCGCAGTTGTTGTAGTTTTCCTTGAGCCACGGAATAATGATAGATGTATCAAGTCCTCCGGAATATGCGAGAACTACCTTTTTGATTTTTGTCTTATCCATTTTCGTCACCTTTTTTGCAAGAATTTTTTTATTGTCTGAATTATACCACCGCTTTTTGATAAAATCAATAGAAAACCGCATGAATTTACATTTTTTATGCATTTGAACTTATATTTGTTATATTCTTTACAATATATACATCAAAATCAGACACTTTTTAAATGAATATTAAAGTGCATAAACGCGATTTTATGCAGAGATTATGCAGTGCAAAGGTAAAAATGGGCATAATAAAGCCTATGTAAAACGCAGACAATAAAAACGGCATCAAAAATGCGAGGAGATGTGAAAAAATGAAAAAAAAGATGCTTGCCGCGCTGTTTTTGCTGACGCTGTGTTTTTCGGTACCGCACAGGGTAAGATCCGAGAGCATAGGCTGGTATTTCAAGCCGGCAAAAGATAACGTCCAGCCCCAATGCTGCCCGGAAGCTGCGGGATTTGCAAAGGAAAACGGCGCGATATATCTCGGAAATCCCGATGAAAAGAGAATATATCTTACTTTTGACGCAGGATACGAAAACGGAAACGTCGAAAAGATACTGAATGTATTAAAAGAACAGAACGTCCCCGGAGCTTTCTTTATTCTGCCGCAGATAGCCAAGGAAAATACCGAGCTTGTGAAGAGAATGAAGGACGAAGGACACCTTGTGTGCAATCATACAAAGTCCCACAGGAACATGAGCGGAGTTACTGATTTTGAAACCTTTAAGGCGGAGCTTTGCGGACTGGAGGACGTCGTGCGCGAAAAGTGCGGATTTGAGGCGGATAAATATTACAGACCGCCGGAGGGTACTTTTTCAAAGCTGAATCTGGAAATGGCAAACAAACTCGGATATAAGACGGTTTTCTGGAGTCTTGCATATGCAGACTGGGACGAAAACAGACAAATGCCGCCCGACAAGGCTCTTTCGCTTGTGGAATCGCGCGTGCATAACGGCTGCGTCGCACTGTTTCACCCGACGTCAAGCACAAACGCCGCCATTCTCGAAAGCTTTATAAAGGACATGAAAGATAAAGGCTACGAATTCTGTTCGCTTGACGATTTCAGATAAGAAAGAAGTGTAAGATAACATGAAAAAGAGAGTTTTTGCACTTTTATGTGCTTGTCTTGCGGTGCTTTTGCTTTCGTGTGCGGTCTGCGCCGCCGGGAAAAACGACGTGTTTGCCGCAAACCGATCGGCAGGGAAATACGTGGCTCTTACCTTTGACGACGGACCTCATACGGAATATACCGCGCAGATACTCGATATTCTGAAAAAATACGACGCAAAGGCTACGTTTTTTGTAATAGGGCAGAACGCCGAAAAAAATCCCGAACTTGTAAAGCGTGAGTTTGACGAGGGACACGAGATAGGAAATCACACCTATTCCCACCCGAAAATGAAAGTAATAGGCGCGTCGGAGCTTGTGAACGAGATAGAAAAAACTCAGAAAATAGTCGAGGATATCACGGGAAAAGCACCGCGGCTGTTCCGTTCTCCGGGAGGATATTTTGACGACGGGATTATCAAGACCATAGAGAGCTACGACTGCACGCCTGTGCTGTGGTCGTGGCGCCAGGACACGCGCGACTGGTCAAGACCTCCGGTCTCGTCCGTTGTAAATACGGTGCTGGGCAATCTTCAGAACGGAGATATAATCCTGTTTCACGACTATAACGTAAAGGGCAGTCCCACGCCGGACGCACTCAAGGTAATTCTTCCCGAACTAAGGGAAAAAGGATACAGCTTTGTAACCGTGTCCGAACTTATGGAACTTAACGAAGGCACGGCTGAACTTGAATGATTCACGAACCGCGCTTTTCGGCGCGGTTCTTTTGTGTGTGCATAAAACCGGTTGACAATGCCGAAAAATCATATAACGCCCCGGAGCTTGCGGCAAAAATGTATATGAGCACGTCGTATTTTCAGCACCTGTACAAAGAACTGTTCGGAACTGCGCTTAACGCCGATATAATACGGGTGCGCACCGATAAAGCCGCGGCGATGCTAGTGTACGGAGAGTATTCCGTGTCGGACATAGCAAATATGTGCGGATATAACAGCACCTAACATTTTATAAGGCAGTTTTCAAAGCGTTACGGCATGACGCCGGACAAATACAGGCGTTCTGAGCACGGCAAATAAAAGCAGAATACTTCAAATTTTGCGGCAGAATGTTTCATTGAAAAATAAGGTATAATGTACACACAAAAAGCATTGCGCCGCAAGCAAACACTTTTGCTTCACGGTATAATCCGGATATAGTCCGAAATATAAAAATGAGACCGTAAGAATGAGAATGAGAGACGAATACTCATACGTGCGCGGATTTAACATACAGCCGGAGTGGGGAGCTACGGGAACAGACGCGTGGCTGAAATTCGACGCGCAGCGCTATAAAACCATGATACATACCGGGAAGCAGAAATTTCCGAATATGAACACGATAAGAGTGTGGCTTTCCTTTGACGCATACATTTCGGATGAAGAAAAATATCTTTCTGCAATAAAGACCGCGTGCGAAATAATCAGCGCGGAGGGCATTAAAATAATACCCACGTACTTCAACGGCTGGTTCGGACTTCCGGCTTTCGGAGGATTTACCGCCGAGTGCGTTTCAAAAAATATGTACGAACAGTACAGAGTGTATCTCAGGGACTGCGTAAATGCGGTAAAGAACGCCGATATACTCATGCATGACATTGCAAACGAGCCTTATAACAACGTTTACGGATATGACCGCGCATTCGACAAGGTTTCGGAATTTCTCGAAGAAATGATACGCGTGCTCAGAACCGCTGACGGCAGAAGAATAACTGTCGGCTCGCAGTGCTGCTATTTCAACGGAGAAAAGAAAATACGCGACGTCATAAGACTTGCGCCGTCCGTTGACGTAATAAGCCTGCACCCGTATAACCAGCATAATAAGCCAAAGGACGTGTTTGAAGCCGAGACGGTCGAACTTATGGATTATATAGAAACTTTCGGAAAGCCGTTTCTTATTACCGAATGCTGCTGGGGCGCGCCGACAGAGGACGAGAGACTGCCGTACCTTGAATCCGAACTTGAAACATTTTCAAAACTCGGCGTCGGATATATCGTGCAGGGACTTTTCACATCTCCCGTCGCGGATCTTCACCCGATAGAAGAGTCGCATATGACCGAAGGTCTTTACATGGCTTTTCTTGACAGAAACTTAAACGTCAGAAAGCACCACGATATTTTCAATAAGTTCTGAACCGCTTTCAAAGTTTTTGCGTAAAAATATTGATTTTTTGTTTTCTCCTGCCGTACAAATCCTGCGGCAGGAAATTTATTTCTTGCAAACGTATTGCAAAAAATGCTTATTTGCGGTAGAATAATAAAAAGTTCTATTATTACTATCTGCTATGGGAGAAATTTATGAAAACAGTAATGCTTGTATTCGGAACACGTCCCGAGGCAATAAAGATGTGTCCGCTTGTAAATGAGCTGAAAACAAGACAAAACATAAATACCGTCGTGTGCGTTACCGGACAGCACAGACAGATGCTCGACCAGGTGCTTGAGGCTTTCGGCGTAGTGCCGGATTATGACCTTTCGGTAATGAAGGATAAGCAGACGCTTTTTGATATAACTACAAATATACTGAACCGCATAAAGAGCGTGCTTGAAGAGGTAAAGCCCGACGTTGTGCTTGTCCACGGCGATACTTCTACGACGTTTGTCACGGCACTCGCCTGCTTTTATCTGCAAATACCCGTCGGACACGTCGAGGCAGGACTGCGCACGTATAATATCTATTCTCCGTATCCCGAAGAATTCAACCGTCAGGCGGTAAGCATAATATCAAAATACAATTTTGCGCCGACAGAGCTTTCAAAGCAGAATCTGCTTAAAGAGGGAAAAGATCCCGACAGCATTTTTGTTACGGGAAACACCGCGATAGACGCGCTCAAAACGACAGTGCGCGCAGATTATACCCACCCCGAACTTGAATGGGCGTCGGACAGCCGACTTATAGTTATAACCGCGCACAGACGCGAAAATCTCGGCGAACCCATGCACCATATGTTCAGGGCGATACGCCGTATAATGGACGAGCACCCCGACGTAAAGGCGATATATCCCATACATATGAATCCCGTCGTAAGAAAAGCCGCCGACGAAGAACTCGGAGACTGCGACAGAATACATATAATCGAACCTCTCGAAGTGCTTGATTTCCATAACTTCCTCTCGCGAAGCTATATGATACTTACCGACAGCGGCGGAATACAGGAGGAGGCGCCGTCGCTCGGAAAACCCGTTCTTGTAATGCGCGATACGACGGAACGTCCCGAGGGCATAAAGGCAGGAACCTTAAAGCTTGTCGGAACAAACGAGGACGTCATATATAAGAACTTCAAGCAGCTGCTTGAGGATAAAGACGCGTATAACGCAATGGCGCACGCAAGCAATCCTTACGGCGACGGATTTGCCTGCAAGAGAATTGCCGATATTCTTGAAGAACGGTAAAATGTGCATGCCGGCAGTACCGCACGGAAAAATGAATATTATAACTCAGGTCCGGAGTTTTTCCGGGCTTGTTTTTTGTCCTTTGCAACTTTGAAAACAATAAAAAAAGAACCGCGGCTCATGTTAAAACCGCAGTTCTTATTATGGCGGAAAGACAGGGATTCGAACCCTGGTTCGGGTATTAGCCGAAACACGATTTCCAGTCGTGCGCCTTAGACCAACTCAGCCATCTTTCCGTTTGATATAAAATGCCGCCGTGCTTTCGACAGCTTGATTATTATATCATGTAAAAAATATTTTGTCAAGACCTTTTTTGAAAAAAGAACACAAACCGGCTTAAAACCGCAATGTCATACTATCGTGCCGCCGCCGACGACATACTCTCCGTCATAGAAAACGGCTGCCTGTCCCGATGTCACGGCTCTCTGCGGCTCGTCAAATTCGAGAATCACCGAGTTTTCGCCGTCCGGAAACATGGTACACGGACTTTCTTTTTGTTTGTAACGAAGCTTTGCGCTTATTTTCATGGGCGACGCAAGGCTTTCAAACGGCATGAAGTTTACGTCATTTACCTTTACTCTTTTTGAAAACAGCTCGTTTTGCTTTCCGACCGTGACTACGTTGTTTTCCACGTCCTTGCTTACGACGTATAACGGCTCTGAGTACGCAATGCCCAGACCTTTTCTCTGTCCCGTCGTGTAGCCGATAATGCCCTTGTGAGTGCCGACTTTTGTGCCGTCGGCAAGACGGAAATCTCCGCATTCAAAGTGTTTTCCCGTGCGGTTTTCGATAAACGAACGGTAGTCGCCGTCCTTTACAAAGCATATGTCCTGGCTGTCGTGCTTGCGCGCGTTAATAAGACCGCTTTGCTCGGCTATTTCGCGCACCTGCTTTTTTGTCATTCCTCCGAGAGGGAAGAGCGTATGCGAGAGCTGCTCCTGCGTCAGCATGTACAGAACATATGTCTGATCCTTGGTGTCGTCGAGTGCTTTCTTTAACATATACCGTCCCGTAGCGGCGTCGCGTTCAGTGCTGCAATAGTGCCCCGTCGCAATATAATCAAAATCCATCTGCTTTGCGCGCTCGAGAAGAATTCTGAACTTTATGTGCCTGTTGCATTCGATACAGGGATTGGGCGTTTTTCCGCAGAGGTACGTTTCGGTAAAGTTGTCTATGACGTATTTTGCAAAATCGTCCGAAAAGTTGAATACGTAGTGCGGTATTCCGAGCTTTGCGCAGACTCTCTGCGCGTCGTTTATGTCGTCTATGCTGCAGCAGGTCTTTTCGCGCGATATTCCGACGTCCTCGTTGTCGTAAAGCTTTAAGGTTATGCCGACGTTTTCGTATCCGCGCTCATTTAATAACAGAGCCGCAACCGATGAGTCAACGCCTCCGCTCATTGCCGTGATTACTTTTTTGCACATGGATTATCTTCCTTTGTATGTTGGTTTCCGTGTTTATTTTACCATAAAACCGCGCTTTGTTCAATACAAAAATGCTCTTTTGCAAAGAAAAGCGAAAATTTACATAAGAATAAAATTTTACAAAAATCGTACCGTGTTTGCGTATAAATATTGACTTGAAGAATTAAATGTGATAAAATACACTTGAAGTGATGCTGAAAGGACGGTGCGGATTTTTATGTCATATCCGGAAACCGCGGTAAAAAAAGCCGACGAGCTTATCGAGGCAAGAAGAAAACGCGCCGAACAGACGGCGGCTGAGCATACAGAGCTTGTCTACGAAAAGTGTCCGATGGTAAAGGAGATAGACCACGCTCTTTCTCTTACCGGACTTAACGTGTACCGTGCGGCTCTCATGGGTAAGGACGGACTTGAGGAACGCATGGCAAAGCTGAAAAAAGAAAATCTCGATCTTCAGAAGCACAGAAAAGAGTTGTTGAAGCAAAACGGATTTGCCGAAGATTTCACGGAAGTGAAATATACCTGTCCCAAATGCCGCGACACGGGATATGTAGGCGTCGAAATGTGCTCCTGCAAGAGAAAAGCATTGTCTCAGGCGGCGTTTGAAAGCGCCGGACTCGGAAGTACGCTCAAACATCAGGGCTTTGAAAACTTTGACCTTGACTTTTATTCCGATAAAGCGCCCGACGGCAAGCTCAGTCCGAGACAGGTCATGTCGAGTATCCTTGAAAAGTCGAAAAAGTACGTCTGTGATTTCGGAAACCCGGAAAATGCGTCAAACCTTTTGTTTATAGGAAAGACGGGACTTGGCAAAACCCATCTCACGACGGCTATCGCGCGCGGAATAATCGAAAAGGGCTATGACGTCGTGTATGAAAGCGCGCAGAATATAATACGTGCGTTTGAGCTTTCGAGATTTGAGCGCGACGAGAACGCAGGAAACGAGACTGACAGATTTTTCTCATGCGACCTGCTTATCATAGACGATCTCGGCACGGAATTTGTCAATTCCTTTACGCAGTCCGTGCTGTATAATCTCATAAACACGCGCATTAACGGCGCAAAGCCTATGATAATAAGCACAAACCTCGATAATACACAGCTTTTCAAGAAAACCTACGACGACAGAATAACGTCAAGGCTTATAGGCAGTTTCCGTTCGTTCAGATTTGAGGGAAGCGATATACGCATACAGAAAGCAAAGGCAAAATAAACAATTTATATAATAAGGAGAAAACAAACATGAAAATGAGTTTTCGCTGGTACGGCGACAGTGATCCGGTAACGCTGGAATACATATCGCAGATACCTGCAATGAGAAGCGTCGTTTCGGCGGTTTATTCCGTTCCTCCGGGAGAGGTCTGGCCGACTGAGGCGATAGAGGACATAAAAAAGAAATGTTCAGATCACGGACTTGTGTTCGATATTGTCGAGAGCGTTCCGGTGCATGAGGACATCAAACTCGGCAAGCCTTCGAGAGATAAGTATATCGAGGTTTACTGCGAGAATATCAGACGTCTCGGAAAGGCAGGCGTTAAGGTAATATGCTATAACTTTATGCCGGTGTTCGACTGGCTGCGCTCAAGCCTTGATTATAAGAATGCCGACGGTTCGACGTCGCTTATCTACCGCGACGCAGAGGTTCTTGCAATGGATCCGAGAAAGGGCGACCTTTCGCTGCCCGGCTGGGACGCAAGCTATACAAAGGCGGGACTTGACGCGCTGCTCGACGAGTATAAGAGCATTGACGAAGAGGCGCTCTGGAAGAATACGGAGTATTTCTTAAAGGCAATTATACCCGTGTGCGAGGAATACGACGTCAAGATGGCGATACACCCGGACGATCCGCCATGGGGCATATTCGGACTTCCGAGAATAATCACAAACGAAAAGAATCTTGAAAGATTTTTAAAGCTTGTCGATTCGCCCTATAACGGACTTACGCTCTGCACAGGCTCTCTCGGTGTAAATCCCGATAACGATATACCTCATCTTATCCGCAGATTCGGCGGCGAGGGAAAGATACACTTCCTCCATGCGAGAAATATCAAGCATATGGGCGGACGCGATTTCAACGAAACGGCGCATAAGACGGAATGCGGCTCTCTCGATATGTATGAGATAATGAAAGCCGCATACGACGTAAACTTCGACGGATATGTAAGACCCGACCACGGACGCATGATCTGGGGAGAACAGGGCAGACCGGGCTACGGACTTTACGACAGAGCGCTCGGCGCGGCTTATCTCAACGGACTCTGGGAATCCATCGTCAGAGAGAACGGCGGAAAGTAAAGCTTTTATGGAAACAAAGCGTTTTTCAAAAAACGACGAAGGCTTTGTCTGCGTAAACTGCGGCTTTAAGGTCGAACCTTTGGGACGCACGAGCAGAAATCACTGCCCGAGATGCCTGTGTTCGCTCCATGTGGACATACTTCCCGGAGACAGGGCGTGCGATTGCCGCGGCGTACTTCGTCCGGTAAGAACATTTCCCGATCCAAAAAAAGGATTTGTGATACTGTATAAATGCGATAAATGCGGTTTCGAGGGCAGAAACAAGGCGGCTCTTAAAATGAGCGCAAAGGATACGCTGCCCGACGAACAGTATGACGACGAATCACTGCTTATCGCGCTTACCGCGGACATATAAGGCAAGGACTCATAAAAAGCAATGTAAAACAGTCCGGTTCGGCTTTGCGCTGTTCCGGACTTTGATTTTTTCGCACTTGAACTATTAATTTATGCTGAATTAACATCAGGTTCATATTATAGTGTTATTCTGATAAATATTCATTGTGAAAGAAGGAACATTAAATGCAGAATATGTTTTATGCGCTCGACGCGGCTGCCGAAAGCACCGGAACGCAGGGCGGAGCAAACTCCGCGGTAGTTATGATAATTTATATCGTTGCAATCGTGGCTTTTTTCTATTTCTTTATGATAAGACCTCAGAAAAAGCAGGAAAAAGAAGCAGCGGCTCTGAGAAATTCTCTTGAAGTCGGCGACGAAATCACCACTATCGGCGGAATTATCGGCAGAGTTACCCACATCAAGGACGACGTTATCACTATCGAAACCGGCGCCGACAGAAACAAGATCCGCGTAAGACGTTCGGCAATCTCAACGGTTGACCTCAAAAACGGAGATACAAAGGCTCCCAAGGGCGGATACAAAGTAACCGGAGTTAAAAAGCCTGAGGAAAAACAGTAAATGATGCCCCACGGCAATATTATGTTATGTCGCAAACTGTACGGTACGTGAATAAAAGCGTGCCGTACTTCTTTTTTGGGAACGGCATTTTGCAAAATAATCAAAATCGGGTTCTTTGTTCGTAAAACGGCGCATATATTGATACCGTAACGGAGGTGCTGAACTTGAAAAAGAAAAGAAAGACCGGAAAAGTCTTTAAAAATGCTCCGGGCGCTGCGGGGACAGGTACGGGCATGGCAAAATCGGCGTGTCTCGGAACGGCGGTGTCGGCACTGCTTTGGATTTTGCTGCTCATATTATGCGCGTGCGTGCTTAAAAATAATTCGGATCCCGGAAGGCTGTTTGCACCGGTCGGATTTGTATGCGCTGCGGTTTCGTCGCTCGCCGGAGGTTTTGCGTCGGGAAAACTCGGCAAAAATGCGTCTCTCGGCACAGGTGCTCTTTGCGGCGCTGTATTTCTTGCGGTGCTGTTTGCGGTGTCGCTTGTGTTTCCCGCGTCGGAGCACGGCATTGTTTACAGGAGCGCACTCTGCCTTTGCGTAATTGCCGCGGCTGTTATCGGCGTAAGAATGTCTGCGGCAGGTTCAGGCTCAAAACGGCACAGAGGCAGATGAAATGGCAAAGTAAATGTAAAAAAAATGTAAATAACGCCAAAGCAGACTTTAATTGATAAGCATATTGTGTTATAATATCAACCGTTGGGCTGTGCCCGACGGTATTTTTAATTTATTTTTATCACACACACGTGCGTATTTGCGGTAAGGTGTCCGGAAATACCCGGATTTGCCGTACTAAGGTCGTGCGTGGTGGAAAAAACCTAAAGGAGGACATGAAAAATGTCAGTAGTATCAATGAAGCAGCTGCTTGAAGCAGGCGTCCATTTCGGACATCACACAAGAAGATGGAACCCTAAAATGGCTGAGTACATCTTCACTGAAAGAAACGGTGTATATATCATCGACCTTCAGAAGACCGTAAAGAAGCTCGAAGAAGCTTATATGTTCATCAGAGAGATCTCTATGGACGGCGGCGACATTCTTTTCGTAGGTACAAAGAAGCAGGCTTCCGACGCGATTAAGGAAGAGGCTGAAAGAGCAGGCTGCTACTATGTAAACATGAGATGGCTCGGCGGTATGCTTACCAACTTCAAGACCATCAAGAAGAGCATAGCTCGTCTTAACGCACTCCACAGAATGGAAGACGACGGAACATTTGAGCTTCTCCCCAAGAAAGAAGTAATTTCGCTCGTTAAGGAAATAAACGACCTCGAGAGAAACCTCGGCGGTATCAAGAACATGAAGGGACTTCCCTCCGCAATGTTCGTAGTAGACCCCAAGAAGGAAAAGAACGCAGTAGCTGAAGCAAAGAAACTCGGTATTCCGGTTGTTGCTATCGTAGATACCAACTGCGATCCCGATGAAGTAGATTATGTAATTCCCGGTAACGATGACGCAATCCGCGGCATCAAGCTCATACTCTCCGTAATGGCAGACGCCGTTCTCGAAGGCAAGCAGGGCGAACAGTTCACCGGCGCTGAAGATGAGAAGTCCGAAGACGCCGCTGACGAAGCAGCAGAATAATTACAGAAAATCACGTTTAAACGGGAGGATTAAAAATGAACTTTACAGCTAAGGACGTATCCGAGCTGCGCGCGCAGACCGGTATAGGCATGATGGAGTGCAAAAAGGCACTCACCGAAGCAAACGGCGATAAGGAAGAAGCAGTTAAGATTCTTCGCGAGAAGGGACTTGCCGTTGCAGAGAAAAAGGCAAGCAGAATTGCTGCCGAAGGTATCGTAGACATACTTTCCGAGGGCAATCTCACCGCCATGATCGAAGTAAACTCCGAGACAGACTTCGTTGCAAAGAACGAAACTTTCAGAAACTTTGTAAAGGATCTTCTCAAGACCATACTTGCAGTAAAGCCTGCTGACGTAGACGCACTTCTCGCAGCAAAGTACGTAGGTACCGACGACACCGTTGAGGCTATACTCAAGGATAAGATATTCCAGATAGGCGAAAAGCTCTCCATCAGACGTTTCACCATCGTTGAAGGACTTGCAAATTCCTATGTACACGGCGGCGGCACTATCGGCGTAATCGTATACGGCGAAGCTACCACTTCCGAAGACGCAGCAAAGGAAATTTTCAAGAACCTTGCACTTCAGGCAGCAGCAATGAGCCCGAAGTACCTTGATAAGGACAACGTTCCCGCAGAGGCTGTTGACGCCGAGAAGGAGATTGTTCTCGCTCAGATCAAGAATGACGAAAAGAACGCAAACAAGCCCGAGAAGGTTCTCCAGATGATGGTTAACGGAAAGCTCGGCAAGTTCTATGAGACAAACTGCCTTATGGAACAGGAATACGTTAAGGGCGATAAGGAATCCGTTGCAAAGTATGTTGCAGACGCAGCAAAGGCAGCAGGCGGAAACGTTACCGTTAAGGGATTTGTACGCTACGAAAAGGGCGAAGGTCTTGAAAAGCGCGAAGATAACTTCGCTGAAGAAATCGCAAAGCTCACCGGCAAGCAGTAATAGTTTTCCGATAAGAGCATAATTTTCCGATAATTTCACTTTTTACAGTGTAAATTTTTCATGAAAATAATAAGTCCGATGTGAATTTAAATTTCATGCCGGACTTTGTTTTTTTGCTTTAAAATATAAAAAGGGCTGCATTTTCCCGAATACAGCCCCCACTTAATAGGAAAGACGATGCCGCTTTCAGCGAAAAATCAGTACCTGAAGTAAAAAATATGGATATCTAACAGCACCGCCGTAATTATAATAACATAAATTATCCCTCTTGTCAACTCTTTTGGGTTAAGTTTTAAACTCAAAAGGGGGTATTATATTTATACAACTAAATTTTAAGAGAGGGAACATGACTATTAAAGAAGCTGTAACAAAGCGTATTCTTGAATTGTGCGGGCAAAGAGGGATAACGGTAAATAAGCTTGCAGTAATGAGCGGAATAACGCAGTCAACTCTCGGAAATATAGTCGGGGGGAGAAACAACAGCACCACGGTATCGACGGTGCAGAAGATTTGCGACGGGCTTGAAATAAGCATAATCGACTTTTTCAACTGCGAAACATTTTCGGATATAGAACAGGAGATAAAGTAAGATTCCCGCAAAAAATAAGGCTAAGTACGTTTTCTGAGCGTGCTTAGCTTTTTCTTTAAGATTTTGTTTGACGGGAGTTTTGTTATTCGCCGCCGAAGGACTTGTCAAAATTGTAAAGCGTCTTGTCTTTGCGGTATTTCAGCGGAGTTGTGCCGTAAACCCTGCCGAAACGGTTGACAAAATAGCTCACGCTCGAAAAGCCGCATTTTTCGGATATTTCCGAAAGGCTTTCGCTGCCGCAGAGCAGTATTGCCGCGTGTTCAAGACGTACCTTTGTTATGTAATCCGCAAGCGTTTCTCCGGTTATACGGCGAAAATCGTTCATAAGCTTTGCGCGGCTCACATAAAATTTGTCGGCAAGCATTGCCGCGCTCATCTTTTTCTCGTAGTTTTCCGAAATGTGCGATAAAACTTTTCCGATGTACGCGTATCTGCTTGATTTTATCTCAAGCCCGCCGCATTCGTTTATGGCGTCCGAAACAAAATTAAGTATGACCGACAGTATAAGAGCGCGGTTCTGGGTGTTGTTTTGCGAATGTTTGTCTTTGCACAGCCGGTTGAACAGCGATACTGCCGGAAGTATCGTTTCATATGCGTTTTTGTCAAGCGCAAGGCTTATTACGTCAGAGGCGCCCGTGACAAAACTGTAAGCGACAGGTGTCAGAAACGATGAATTTACAAGGTTTGAATCGTAACGTATAAGATAACGCTTGTAACCGTTTTCAAGGCGGTTTATCTGCATATGCGGAAGATACGCCGGATAAAAGATGAGAAAGCAGCCTTCAAGATGAGATATGCTCGACGGCGAAATTATCTTAGAATCTCCCTGCGTCACAATGCACAGTTCGTTGTAGTTGTGAGTGTGCATCGCACAGGACATAAACACCGGATTGGCATACTCGTTCTTTTCGGCGTCTGTTTCGTAGTAGTTGCAATCAGCCTGCTTTAAATCGTGATAGATCTTTTCTTCAAGCATTCTGCGTCACCCCGTTTGCGCTTTTTTTCTATTTTAACATAGAATTCCGGGTAAATCCATAAAAAACGTATAGCAAAATATCAATATCGTATAAATATACCGTGCTTTACTTTATGCTTATATTTACGCCGTTTACCTCCACGCCTTCCTGTGCGCGGATAAGTATGTACTCTACGCCGTTTATAACCTGAGTTGTTATAAGGTCGCTGCGTTCGGGATTTACGTTAATGGTGACGTCGGGCAAGGTAAGCTCGAATTTTTTGGTGTTTATGAGATTTTTCGGCGGCAGAGGCGTGTTTGCGCCGAACTCTTTTTCAAATTTTGCGCCGAACTTTTCAACCTTTTCTTCGGATACGCCGCCCGAAAGCAGTACGTCCTTCAGGGTCTCCTTTGTCATTACAAGAGGTTCTGTGTCCTTTGTGTTCTTATGTTCCTCTATCATCTCGTTTATCTGGGAGTGTACGGATTTGAGAACCTCAAAGTCACATTCTTCGGCAACGGTTTCGGCAAGGCAGGTGCCGAAGGTCTGCTTTTGCGCTGCGGCAGGCATGGGCGGCTTTGACTTGAAAATTCTGCTTACGAACTCGGTGTTGTCGGCAGTGATGTCGCGCGTGTAGTAGAGCGCGTTGTAGATGTTTTCGCGCCTGTCGTCAAAGGCAGGGAAGAGAAAGCCGTTTTCGGGACGCGATACGACGGAGTTTGCCGCAAGGGTGTGAAAGGCGTTGTCGTAAGACTGAAACGAAAGCGCAGGCTTTGTGAGTTTTATCGGACATATTGCGCAGACTATGTAGTTGTATGTGCTTGAGGATTCCTCCTCGCGCTGACCGTCGCCGGAATAATTGAATACGTCGTACTTGTCGTTTGCAAGCAGTATTACGAAGTTGCCGTCGATGTGTACGACCTCCGCGGCTCTGTGATAGAATTCGTCAAGTGCGTTTTCGTCGCAGAGTCCCGATGTTTTTAGCGCGGTGAGCAGCCCGTGTTCGTCGCCGTTTACGGTGTCGTCCGTGTCAAAGGCAATGTCTATAAGGTTTGCTCCGAGGCTGCCCGTAAGCACCTTTTTCATAAGCGCCAGAAGCTCCTCCGTTTCTTCCGCACCCGAAAGCGCGACGGATTGGGAGAATTTTGTGACTATCTCGCGTTTCTCGTTTACAAGACAGCCTTTTATTGCCGAAATGTTTGATTTATCCGGATTAAAGCGCCTTTTTATCTCGCGCAGTTCTTTTTCATTCATTATATAATGTTCCTCCTTGCAGCGGTTTGATACCGTGCGTCTAAAAGTATACCATGCCGGCGCGCCAAAATCAATGTATTTTGTTTTGCATTTTGAAATAAAAAAACACGGCCGCATTGTACGACCGTGAAAAAATATTTTTTATATTTACAATCAGCCTACGTCGCCGTAGAGATCTGTTTGTTCTGCCGCCGATTTTACGTCGTCGGGAACGGTGATGGAATCTATGTCGTTGTAGCTGCTTACGGTCATTGATAAGAATACCTTTGACACGTCAATGCCTGCAAGCGATTCGTCGTCTGCCGACATATTCTCAAACAGCTTTGACATGATCTCCGACATATCCATCTCGTACTTTCTTACGGTAAGCGTTTCCTTGTCGATCCATACGCTGAGTGTAAGATCTCCGATGCCGTTGAAAATCTCCGACGCGCTTAAATCTGTGCCGTCGATAGATGTGCCGAGATCTCCGAGAGTGCTGTTTATTGCGTTTTCAAGGCTTTCGCCTGTTATGGTACCGTCGTATC
Source organism: uncultured Eubacteriales bacterium (assembly GCA_934446675.1). Taxonomy (GTDB): domain Bacteria; phylum Bacillota; class Clostridia; order Oscillospirales; family CAG-382; genus UMGS1387. The sequence goes on along the minus strand of CAKSEL010000002.1, from coordinate 66,571 downwards.
TTACGGCTTCGGTTCCGTTTATATCGTCCGTGCCGTTTTCCTTGAAGGATTCGGCGTTTTCAAGGTACATTTCAATGTTTTCCATTGCGTTGTACTGCTCAAAAGAATCGAGGGTTGCGTCATACTGCTTGCTCCAGAAGGTCTCTCCGCCATAAACAACGCCGCTGTAAAGAACCTGCTTGCCGTCCTCGTTTACAAGGTACGAGGTGGTCGTCATGGAGCCTATTTCTTCGCCCATGTCCATATCAAGCGTCATCTCGTATTCCATCGGATCGGCTGTCATTTTGATATTTCCTGTTGTAGCTATGCTGAAATCGGTTCCTTCGCTGGACATTTCCATGTCCATTCCTATCGAGTAGGACGCGCTCTTTATGGACGCGGTATTTTCCATAGCCTTTTCAAATATTTCGCTTACCGAAAGCTCGGCGTTGTTCGGGGTTATCTCGCCGTCGTTCTTTCCTGTTTCGGTATCTGTACCGCATGATGTGAGCGCAATGGCTGCTGCGAGTGCGATTGTGAGAGCCGAGGCTCTTTTGAGTATCTTAAACAAGTTTGTTACCTCCGGGTTTTCTTCATTATGTTGTATTATCGGGGCATATGGCATATTCTTCAAGTGCGGACATCTCCTTCCGTTGTTATTTGCCGTATGTTCCGTGAGAATATTTTATCACTGTATTAAAAAAATGTCAATAATTTGATACAATTTTTGTAAAAAATAAAAAGCGGAATGTATTTGTGAATTTTTTGGATATGTTGGCAAATTAATCGCCGACTTGTACTATTTTGCTGTCACTATAACAGAATTGCGGACTGCAAAAACGGTTCTTTGTCTAAACTAAACAACAAAAAAACCTTAAATTATTCAAAACGACTAATTTTTCCGGAGTTTGCAAAATGTCTTTACACGGCAGCGCTTTTTTGATATAATTGTATATACCAAAGGACGGAAAGACACTGTTGTTTTGTTGCTTTCGCACGGCGTCACAAGGCGGAAAACAAAGCGCGGTTTAATTTTTTGCCGTTTGCGGGGAAAAATCAAAAAGGAGAGAAAAATCCAGATGACAAAAAAGCTTTTGGCCGTAATTTTGGCGGCTGCGTGCATTTTCGGAGTTTTCGAGCTTGTAAGTTTTGCGGCTGACGACGAACTGGCAGTTGATCTTGCCACTGCTGTCGGAAGTTACAGACAGATAGACGCCGAATTTTCCGGCGGTGCGCTCAATTTAACAAACATTAAAGGACCGAACGACAAAAATGAATCTCCTGCAATGTTCTTCAAAGATTTCAAAATCAATGCGGAAGATTACAGATACATTAAGCTCGAAATCAAGAACGATCTTGTAAATTGTCAGGAAGGAGTCGCAATGGCTCAGTCGATATATTTCAAGACCGATAAGAACCCTTCTTATTCAGAGGGTAAAAAAGTAAACGCAGCTCTTGCGGAAAAGAATGACAAATATACCGAATATACTTTCGATATGGGCTCTCACCCCGATTGGGAGGGCACCGTAACCGGAATGTTTTACTCTTTCACAAGAGTAAAGGGAACCGCCTCTATCAGAAATATGCGTTTTGTAAAGGGCGAACCGGTAAAGAGAATCGTTCTTACGGACGAAGAAAAGATAACGGATATTCCCGAAACGACCAAGACGCCGGTCGAATCCAAATTTGCAAAGACCAGAAAGTACGGCGACAGCTTTACCGACGTAACCTCAAAGGACTGGTTCTATGACGCTGTTTCAAACGCATATGAGTACGCACTCGTAAACGGCAGCAGCGACACTGCATATAACCCCAAGGGTACAATGACGGTTGCGGAGGCTGTTACGCTTGCAGCAAGAATGCACAGCACGCAGAAAGGCGACGGCGAAGCTGAAAAGATAGCAGTCATGAGCAGCGGTGCAAAGTGGTATTCAAACTACGTTGATTACGCAAAGAAGGAAGGCTTCCTTAAAGACGGCGACTTTGACAGCTACGACCGTCCCATAAAGAGAAGCGAGATGGTAAGCCTCTTTGCTGCGGCTCTTCCCGAAGAGTGCTTTGAGGCAATCAACTACGTTACCTATATTCCCGACGTTGCAGACAGCGCGTCCTATTCAAAGGCGGTATTCCTGCTCTATAACGCAGGTATCTGCATGGGTAACGACATCTACGGAACTTTCAATCCCGATTCCAATATCGCGCGCAGCGAGGTTGCGGCGATCGTCGAGCGTATTGCAAATCCCGAACGCAGACTTGATAAGGATCTTGCCGTAAAGGTAAATCCCGACAGCGCGTACTATATAGTTGACGACGGCAGCTCAACGGCGAGAAATACCGTTAAAACAACAATTCAGTCCGGCTGGGATTACGATATCCGCGGCGGTATGCCTAAGTCTGCCGACGAACCTCCGTATAACCTTTCGGACATGAGCGATAAGGAACCCGTAACTCTTACACGTACCCTTACCGTTCAGGACGCAGGCGTTGTAACTACGGTTCTCGGAGTTAAGTTCAATTCCGGTGTTGACGGCTGGTATATGGAAACTCTCGGCTCTACCGGAGCAGAGGTTTATAAGGTATTCACAAAGAACGGCGAGTTTTACGTTGTTGAAAAAGGCACCGAAAAGGCAACCGGAATAAAGCCGGTTTCCGGCAAGATGTCCTACATAAAAATCATTACCGATATTGCCGCTAAGACAAATCAGGTAATAATTGCAAATCAGACAGCGGGTACATACGGCTTTGCGTCGGGTGCTGCGGAAGATATGGCAGTGTTCAAAACAGGCACTACCGACGAGGCGATAATGGATACCTCCATCTCGACTCTTAAGATGTACTGCAACTACCTTGTGAACGAGTATATCGTAGATTCCGTAATTCCTTATGACTGGAAGAACGAGCATAGCGGAAGCATGAAGGTTGAGGCAACCGGCGGCGAATTCGTATTCAGCGGCGAGACCGGCAAGGCTTCTCTCACAAAGAGCTTTAAGGCGTCAAGCGGCGAAATCGAAGCGCAGCTCATAATGCTCTATCCCGAAATGGCTGACGGCGCAACAATCGCACTCACAAGCGGCGGAACTCCCGTTGTTTCCTTTACGACAAAGGACGGCAAGATGTACGCAAACGGCAAGGAGCTGCGTGAATACAGCGAATATATGTGGTACATGGTTCGCATAAACGCAAACACCGATAAGCAGACCGCAGAGATCAAGGTAAGCGGAAAGTCTGTTGCAAAGGATATTCCTTTCGCAGTCAAGGCAGATACTCTCGACGGAATTTATATTTCCTCCGAAGATAACGGCGGAAAGAAACTCCGTATAGACGATATAGTAGTAGAAAAGATCCCCGAATATACAAACTATCCCTCTGAACCTAAAGTTCCGGCAGGCGCAGACGATTACTATATAGGTATGAATGTCTGCAACCTCTGGAGAAACGGTTATCACTGGGGCTGGGACAACATCTCTCCCTATGATGAAAACAAACCCGTTCTCGGCTGGTACGACGAAGGACTCCCGGAAGTTGCCGACTGGGAAATCAAGTTCATGGCAGAGCACGGAATCGACTTCCAGCTTATCTGCTGGTATCACTCCTCAGAGTCGCCGATGAAGACCTTTTACGGCTCGACCCCTGACGCGCTTTTCAAAGGTTTCATGAACGCGAAGTACAGCGATAAGTACGGCAAGTTCGCACTTCTCTGGGAGGCTGCAAACGGTCGGAAACCGAGAAACCTCGAAGAATTTAAGACGTGCTTTGTTGATTTCTGGGTTGAATACTTCTTCTCGGATCCGAGATACATGGTAGTCGATAATAAGCTCATAATGAGTATATTCGGCTCCGGAGACCTTGCGACCTACATGGGCGGCGACGATAAGGTAAAGGAAGCGTTCGATTACCTCAGAACCAGAGTAAAGGAAATGGGCTATGACGATATAATCATCATGGCTTGCGAAGGTTCCTCCAATCCCGGCACTCTTACAAGACTCCATAATATGGGTATAGACGCAGTTCACGCATATAACTGGGGTACAAACGGATATTCCGCAGAAATAAATCAGCAGAATATTTCCGATCAGCAGAAGAACGGTATCGGTATCATTCATAATGTGCCTACCGTTTCGACAGGCTTTAATAATATCGCATGGGCATATACAAGACACCGTCAGCTTACAACAGATAATATGGAGCAGGTTCTCACATGGATACGTGACAAGGCTCTCGGAAAGTTTGAAGTAACAGGCAAGGACGACGCATGGAAGCAGAAGCTTGTAATGCTCTCGACCTGGAACGAATACGGCGAAGGCACGTACATGATGCCCGCAGGACTTAACGGATTCGGATATCTAGATACCGTAAGAAAGGTATTCACAAAGGGCACCGCACATACAGATGAGCGTCCCGATAACCTCCAGCAGGCAAGACTTGAGCATCTCTATCCTCTTAACCGCGAGCTTATCAGACCCGAAGGCTATTACGAATCTCCCGAACTTACCAAGGTAGTGTTTGAAGAAAAGTTCGCCTCTAACGGTCAGGCTCTCTGGGAAAACGCCAACTGCGAAGTTCAAGCAGAAGGCGATATACTCGTCGGAACCGCAACCAACACCGACCCGATTCTCGGCAGCAAAATGCCTAACGGCGCATTCTCCGCAAGCGATGTAAAACAGGTTAAGGTTTGGGTTGACGGCCCTGTCGGCGACAGCGTTGAAATATACTTCCAGACCGAAGCCGATCAGACATGGACCGCAAAGAAGGGCACTTCCGCACGTATTACAAAGGAGGGCATGAACCCTGTTCTTATAAAGCTTGACACAGTTGCAACATGGACCGGAACAATTACCGCGTTCCGCGTTGACCCGATCACTTCCAAGAACAGTTTCAGAATCGAGAAGATTCAGTTCCTTGGCGAAGATATAAACGAAAAGCTTTGCATAAACGGCAGAGAACCTTCATTTACAATGTCTACCGTAAATGTTGAAAACGATATGCTTATCCCGTTCTTCCCGGATACCGGCATAGGTTACAGCCTCGGCACGGCATATACATGGGATAAGGTAAACAAGAAGCTTACCCTCGTAAAGAATAATAAGACCGTTGTATTCACAATGGGTTCTGACAGAGTAACCGTAAACGGCGAACCTCAGAAACTCGGATTTGAAGTATATCTTGAGGACGGAATCCCCATGATACCGATTCACTTCCTTGTAAAGACCTTTGGATTTGTCACAAAGACCTATCAGAAGGACGGCATGAATTATTTTGACGTTATTACGCTTGACGAAAAGACCTATAACGAGCTTAATAACCGCGTTGAAAATCAGTGGGAATTCAATATTCCCGGCGACAGCGAAGGCTGGACGATTGCCTCCGCGACCGCGACCGTAACCGAAGGTAACTTCTACGGCAACGACACCGATCTCCAGACAGGCTGGAACGGCAGATACGACCCTGCGCTTTCGTCACCGGCTCTCAGCTTTGCGGCAAATAACTATAAGACGCTCAAGATCCGCATGAAGCATGAGATACAGGTTGATAAGACTGATGAAAACAATGGCGAATTCAAGCTTGTTGTATACTTTAAGTCTTCTGCCGGCGGACTTGCGGAATCCAGAACCTTCCGCGCAGATCTTGAAAAGTCTTCAAACGGCGAGTATATCGAATATACCTTCAATCTTGCCGATCATAAGGACTGGACAGGAACTATCTCGCAGATCCGTGTTGACCCGTTCAATAACGTGCCCGGTGAATTCTGGATTGACTATATCCGTTTCGAAAAATAAGCAAAATCAAATAATACGGCGCCGTTTTTCATAACTTTGCCGTAAAATAAGAGTACCGGAGCTTTCCTTTGACGGAGGGCTTCGGTATTTTTTGCCGGTACGTTTTGCCGTGCCTGAGAGATTTGAGCCGCGGACTTTTAATATATTTATTTTTGACGCGAAATATTGACATAATGCGCATATCTTGTTATAATTAGTCATGTAGAGCCGGATATGTAAATAAGGCTCGAAAATAATTATAAAAGGGGTAAATAATCATGAAAAACTGTCCAAAATGCGGCGCACAGCTTGAAGACAATGCCGAATTCTGCACACGCTGCGGTGAAAAGCAGAACGGTTTTGTCGGCGCACAGACAAATCAGAACTATCAGCAGAATTATGCACCCGGTGCATATGCAAAGCCTTACGATCCGTATGACCATACTGCCGAATTTGACGCTAAAGATATTTCCGATAATAAGGTTGTATCAATGCTTTCGTACCTTCTCGGCACGTTCGGACTTATAATCGCGCTTCTTGCGGCAAAGGATTCGCCCTATGCGTCTTTCCATATCAGACAGGCACTTAAATTTACCGTTGTAAATGCACTTATGGCAATAGTAACGCTATTTCTGTGCTGGACGGTTATCGTTCCGATAGTTGCCGGTATAGCGTTTGCAGTTCTTGCGGTAATCAAGATAATCTGCTTCTTCCAGATCTGCATGGGTAAAGCCATAGAGCCTTATATCATCAGAAATCTCGGATTTTTAAGATAATTTATCTGAATAAAGGAGAATAAACAATGTTTTGTTCAAATTGCGGCGCAAAGCTTGCCGACGGCACATCTTTCTGTCCCAGCTGCGGAACTCCCGTAAAGCAAAACACAACCGGCTCAAACGCATATTCTCAGAATCCGGTAAATAATACAGCGCCGGTGTATTCCTATAATAATTATCACAGCAATTATTCGTATAATAACGCACCCGGACACGCAAATGTGACTAATCCTTCTCAGAACCCGGTGTTTGGCATACTTAAAACTCTCGGTTCGTCGCCGCTGTTTATAGTGTGCGCGTCTCTTTTCACACTTTCGCTGCTGCTTTCTTTCTGGTATGCTGTCGGAGGACAGAATCAGCTTATAAACAGCATATACAGAATTGCTGATCAGCTCGGAGTGTCTTACTATCTGTGGAGCTATTTTGAACAGATAAGATTTGCAATAAACGGCTATGCCGCCGTCGCGCTTATTCCGAGTATACTTGTCGCGGTCGGACTTTGGCTGACATTTGCGTCGGCGCATAATAAGTATCAACCGTCCGTAAAGACCGCCGGTCTTACCATGATAAAAGTAATCAACTGCATCAATCTCGTGTGGTCATGTATTGTGCTCGCGTCAGTCGAGATAATCGGAATTGTTGCACTCGTCGGTACCGTTGCCGCAAGCAATAACAGCTATGACAGCTATTATGGCTATTACAGCTATTCAAATTCGTATATAATAGGCTTTATTGTCGGGGTTATGATAACTTTTGCAGTCGCATTTGCCCTTGAAATTGTCTTTCTTGCAAAGATAAACAAGACCATAAACAGCATGAAAAACGCGGCACTAAACGGAAACGTAAAATCGCTCGCGTCCTCATATGTTGCGGTAATTCTTATAATTTCCGCAGTATTCTCGCTTATTGGCGCGGTTGCAACGCTATACGCTCCTATTGCTGCACTTCAGGCGGTTGTTGCGTGTGCCATGAATATCTGCTTTGCCGTGCTGATCTTCAGCTATAACGGAAAGATGAGACAGTTTTATAACACACAGCAGAATACATATGTGTACGCACCTCAGACGTATAATCAGTATGCGCAGAATCCGGTGCAGCCCGCGTACAATAACCCTGTTCAGACTGCGCCTGTCACGCCTTCCCCGGCACCTCAGAATGTTCCTGTGCAGCAGAGTACTCAGAGTACTCAGACGGCAGATGCGGCGCAGAATCCGTCTCAGGAGCCTCAAAATGACGGCGGCAATGAAACTTCCGCTGAATAAACATAATTTTAATATTTAAGCTGTATCCGGCACGGAAAAACTGTGCCGGATATTTTTTGCAGATTTGTGTATTTTATATTGACAAAATACGTATAAATGATTATAATTAATCATAAACAAGCACAAATGTGTTGTTTGTGCCGAAAAATAACATTTTAGAGGTATTTATTATGAAAGATTTTTTTAAAACTCTGTTAGGCTTTGCATTTGCCGCGCTTTTGCTTATTTTGTGCGTCGTCGGGTGCTATTTTCTGGGATATTTGATAAGATGGTGTATCTGGCTTGTCGGAGCAATTTACGAGTTGTTTTTCGGAAGAAATGCGGTAACAAGGTGGATCGCAAATCATGATGAAGCGGTGCGGATTATATGCTCTGTGGCGAGCTTTATTGTTATGGTATTAAACTTTATTCACGGAAAGAGTGACAACAGTACGGGAAAAAGCTATGAAAACGACGATGAAAGCAGCGATAATGATGAGAACGAGTTTTCATATGAAAAAGAAAGATCAGACATGATAAAGCGCAATTTTATATATGTAGATTGTTCGGGAAATTACAGATGTTGGGGAGAGGATTTCGTAGATCATAAAGGAAACTGGTGCAAATGGGGCAGCGGCTTTTATGATTATGACGATAATTATATACCATGGGGCGGAACATATAAGGACAGCAGCGGTTCGTACAGAAATTTCGGCGATGATTTTGTGGATTGCAGAGGCAATTACATAAAGCTTCCGTAAAATTCGCCGTAATTAAATTTTAATACTTTGTTTTTCTTTGCCCGGCACGGAAAAACTGTGCCGGATATTTTTGTGCTTGAAGTCGGATTTATATATGCATATAAGATAGGCTGGCAGGTCAGCACGGCGTCTGTCGTGCAAAGCGCGTTTTTATCTGCTGCACTGATATTTGTCGGAGCACTGCTTTACCGCGAGGCAATTACGGTAAATAAGATTGTCGGAATTACGTTTTGTCTTTTCGGACTGTGGATTTTGAACAGATAAGCGAAAAAATATCCTCCGCGTGATTTTTAAGACCATACGGAGGATTTGTTGTTTTTAGGTTGTTATGTACGTTGAGTTTTACGTACAAGAGAGTATCAGTCGTAAAGCTTTGACGCGTCGATAACCGACTCGTTATCGTACTTTACAGCATTTTCAAGAATGTTGTCTATAAGCTCTTTGTTAGCCAGATACAACTCGCCGTTTTCGTCCTTTACTCTCTGAGCTGCCTGAGCAAGAGTGTCGGTGTAAACGTTGCTGTAAGCGTATACGTCACCGATCTTTACGAACGCTCTTACCGAAAGCTTTTCAAGATAGCTCTTTTCGGGAATGTTTATGAGAGCTGCGGTAAAGATTGTCTTGTCGTCGGCGTTGCCGAAGATAATATCGGTATTTGTTGCAGGTTCGTAGGAAATGCCTTCGACTGCGTTTATAATACCTGCCTTCATGTTGGCATGGTTAAGTTCCTTTGTGCCGAGCGCCGAGGTGCGTGCAACGATAAATCCGTACTGCGCAGCCTCTGCTCTTTCGGAGTTTTCGATGCTTGCCTTGAAACGAAGTCCCATAGGATCTTTAACTCTTATCGAGGTTTCGGTTTCAAGAACAGCGGTCGTATTCCTTGCAAAGGCAATTTCGTCAACCGACGCAGAGCATTCGGTCATTGAAGCTTTTACCACAAAGCCGGTAATTGTTCCGGTAAGTCCCGTAATGTCAAAGGAATAGGTCTGCATCGAGGAATCGGGAATCTCTGCCGTGAACTCTTTGTTGCCGTCTGTTGTGTTGAGAGTTACGGTATAGGTCTGATCCTTTTCGGTGCTTGTTATCTTTGCCGTGAATGAGAAGGTGTTGTAATCTGCGGCATTTATGAGAAGATTGTCGTCGGAGAAGGAAAGACCCGTGAGGTAAGAAATACCGTTGAGAAGTCCGTCCTTGACAGTTACGTTAAATGCGTTCATGCTGACGCCTTCAGCATATCCGTCAGTGTTGAAGCTCCAGGAATAAGCGAATTCCCAGACTGCATAAACAGTCGTGTCCGCGGTTATGTCAAGCTGTGATACGGTTTCTCCGTTTTCGGAAAGCGCCCAGCCTGCGAACTTGTAGCCTGCTCTTACGGGAGCCTGGGACGAGAGGGTGTATGTGCCCTTTGCATACTCGTCGGCTTCGGGAAGATTGGTAACTGTATCGGCGGTTCCGGCAGCATATGTAAGCTTAAAGTGCTCGGTCTGACCGGTAACTGTGATTGTTTTTGAACCCGATGCTGTGCCGTATACAGCCTTTGCAGTAATTGTGACAGTGCCGTTGTTTACGGGAGTAACCTTGCCGGACTCGTCAACCGTTGCAATTTTTTCGTTGTCAGTAGTCCATGTAATATTGCTGTCTGCATCTTCGGGAGAAACCGCAACCGTGTAGTCGGCGGCAGCGCTTATGGAATCGGGACCGGAAATTGCAATGCTGTCTGCAAGAGTTACGGTGTTTGCCGCGATTGTGCCGGGAATGTTGGGAAGAAGCTGCTCTGCAACTTTTTCTGCTATTGCGGCCATACCCTTGTCGCCGGGGTGAGAACGGAAGTCGACCGCGCCGGAATTAAGCTTTTTCCATAAATCATACTGCGGATACTGAGCGTATGCAAGATAGGGGTTGTTTACGCCGCTGCCCTGTGATTTTACCCATGACAGATCCGCAAAATAGAACCCATGCGCTTCTGCGCATTTCTTTATGGCGTTGGTTCTGTTGCCGGTGCCAAAAGGAGAAATGCATACAACAAGACAGTCTTCCGACTTGGTATCGGCAACCATGTCATAAATTGTGTTGTAAAAAAGCTCAAGTGTTGCAGAAGTGTCTGTCTGGCAGTTTTCAGAAAGCTGAATTGTGATTATGTTGGGGTTAAAAGTTTTAATGTCGGATTCAATGCCTTTAAAATCGACATTATTTTTAAATGTGTCCGCTGTGGGAGTGCCTGCGGTCGCCCTTTCAAGACGTGCGGCATTTCTTTTGTTTGCGCTGATAAACTCAGCCGTTACGCCGTCTGCGGTAAGTCCTTCCTTGACTCTTGCCTGAATTCTGTGGAAGTAGTCCTTTGACGGCTCTGACGCCGCCATACCGCTTGAAATGCTTGAATCGTTTTTCCAGCCTACGAATACACCGTCAACCCAGCCTTCGCCGCCCGTAAGAGTTGCGGAGTAGGGGAAACAGCCGTGGGAAAGGTAGGAATTTCCTATTGCGAGGTAACGCAGCGGATAGATGCTCATTGTAGTCGCTGTGTCCTCAAACAGTTCCGAAACGTTAAGGCTGATTTCGGAATAGTCCTCGGTGCTTTCCGAAGTAAGAGCCGCCGCACCCGTGTGTACTGCCGCCGCAACGCTTAAAACCGAAAGCGAGGCTGCGAGAGCTGCTTTTAAAATTTTGTTCAAGATTCTCTCCTCCTGAATTTGTAATATTTTTTATTAAGACCGGACGCCGTGCCACGGCTACCGGATATAATAACATAAATTAAGAATGAAATTTTGTATTAAGTTGCCTTTTTTTGCTACGTACATAATTATAAAGCATTTTTCCTGTTTTGTACATAGAAAAAACTATCATTTACGGAAAAATTATGAGAAATGTCCGTATTCTGCAACTTTAATAATTTTAGCATATATGTTTTGTTTTGTAAATGCTTTTTGGAAAAATATTGTAAGTTTTATCTGTGTTTTTGCCGCATTTGTATAATTATCGGCGGTTTGGTAAAATGTTTGCGTATGAAAATGTTCCCGGACAGAAGCATTTGCGGCGGCATTTTATATTTATTTCAGTCTATCATTTTTTGTGCCGGTTGTAAATGCAGACGCCCTCTTTGTCCGTATTTTTTATATTTTTTGTCGGTTTATTGATATAAAGCAATAATATTATACAAAAAGCTCAGCAGCCCGCCCCGGAAAGTTCCGTAATGTAAAGAAAAAGCACTTCAATCCGAAGTGCCGTTTTGATTTTGCCTGCCGATAAGACCGCGCCGCGTTTGTTTGGTCTTATGCCCGTAAATATTTTTTGGTCAGTCTTTAATGTTTTTGATTTTTTCCAAATCGCCGCTTGTCAGAGCGTCCATGTTGCGGAAGATTTTTTCGGAGTCCCAGTCCCACCATTTAAGTTTAAGCAGATATTCGGTAAGTCCGTCATCAAAGCGCTGTCTTATCAGCCTGCCCGGATTTCCGCCGAAAATGCAATAAGGCGGAACGTCTTTGGCTATAACGGAATTTGCTGCAATGATAGCTCCGTCGCCGATATGTACGCCGGGCATGACTGTCACGTTCTGTCCTATCCATACGTCGTTTCCGACGACCGTATCGCCTTTGAGCGGCAGATCGCAGAGTTCGGGCGTGAATTTTTCCCAGCCGTGCCCCATAATGTTGAACGGATAAGTCGTAACGCTGTTCATTCTGTGATTTGCGCCGTTCATGACAAATTCAATGCCTTTTGCAATGGCGCAGAATTTTCCTATAATAAGCTTGTCGCCGATAAATTCGTAGTGATGCGTGACGTGCTCTTCAAACTTCTCGGCGCCGTTCACGTCGTCGTAGTAAGTATAGTCGCCGACAATAATGTTCGGACGTGTGATTACATTTTTTATGTATACGACCTGCTTTATGTTTTGGTTCGGGTAAATTTTGTCCGGGTTAGGTCCTGTCATGCCGGGAATACGCCTCCTTTATTTTATGCCGGTAATTTCAGCAAAGCGGTAATTTAAAATTTACAGTTTATTGTTATCAAACTGCATTATTAACCATTTGTTATAATCTTCGGGAATCTCAGGCTCCTGCAACAGCAATTTAAAGATTTCTGCCGATGTAGGGCAATTACCGCCATATTCTTTATTTGCCTTTTCCAAAAGCAGCTCTTTTGAATAATTTCCCGATAAATAGCAAAGGTAATATTCTGCCGCCAGAACAAACTCTTCCTCATCGCCCGATTGCCAATCTTCAATCAAGGCGCGGTGGCAAGCTCTTAATTTTTCGTTGCTTTCAACATATCGCCGATATAAGTTTGTCAATTCCTCGCTCGCAAAACCATGCATAAGCTCGTGGGCAATCATTGAGTAAAAATCCACTGTTCCGGCAGGGTAAAAACACAGAAACGAGCCGCCGTACAGAGTAAATGATGTCGGGGCACTGAAAAACGAAATATAAATGCTTGCAGAATTAATTGTCAATGTTTTTTTCAAAAGAGAAATATTCCGGAACAATGTATCCGAATCATAAGCCGCGACCTTGCTTCTCACTTGCTCTGCTTCTGTACGCACCGTAGGCATTATACGTTCTTTGTATATGCTCTCAAATCCTATGTTTTTCAGTGCGGTCAGTTTTTTTGCATACAGTTCGGCAAATCCGTCATTCAGCCAATCCAAAACCGGATATATGTAAGATGCCGTAAAACCGCCCGTTATTCTTTCCTTCACTGTTTTTTCGATTTTCCGGGGATTGCCGAATACATCTATCAGATCGTCCAGCGTCAGGCATTCAAGATCACTGTCAAAGTATGCGCTTACAACGAGGCAAATATTTGACATTCCTATATAATTATTTCCGAAGTCTCCCGGTAAAAGGGCGTTGATATATTTGATTTCTTCGATTTGTTTTTCGTTCATCCATTTGGTTTCGTTCAGCAATCTTTTTTCGAGAAAACAAAGCGTATCAAGAGCAAGGCTTGATTTTACCTGAATACGGGACATATGAACACCTCATACGATTTAATACTTTAATTATATCACAGAATTTTTTACATTTCAATCTTTTCGCAGCGGCAGCGTAAAATGAAACAGATCTGTATGCAGCAGCCGAGCAACTTACGGGCTCTCGCGGCACAACCGACCGCCGCGCGTTAAAAGTCGGCTATGACAGCGGGCTTTGGGGTAATTGTTCATTTTCGCTGTGTCCGAAACCGGTTTTATGAGAGAAAACAAAAACAGTACCCAAAAGGATACTGTTGAATCTGGCTGCGGAACTAGGATTCGAACCCAGACAAACAGAGTCAGAGTCTGTCGTGCTACCTTTACACAATTCCGCAATATTAAGTTTTGCGTCCCTGTCTCGGAACGTTTAATATTATATCACTTTGAAATACTTTTGTCAATACCTTTGGCAACATTTTTGCAGGTTTTGGAAAGTTTTTTTGCCGTGACAGCATTAGGTTTTCCCGGAAATGCGGAATATATGCAAAAAACAAGCCCGGAACACCGTAATACCGATGAACCGGACCTGTAAAATTCATATTTGCAAGAAACATGCCGTCTTAACCGAGCCTTAACATTTCGTCAATGCAGTGACGCGCCTTTGTTATAACGTCGGGTTCAAGATTTATTTCCTCTCCGCCGTCTCCGTTTAAGCAGTTGTATACGTCCATAAGCGTTGTCAGTTTCATGTTGTGGCAGACAAGGTCTTTGCACAGCGTATAGAAACGCTTTTCGGGGTACATATACTGTAAATGTTCGGCAATGCTGTTTTCCGTGCCGATTATAAACTCTTTTGCGTCGCTCTGCGCGGCATAATCCATAATAGCCTTGGTGCTGCCGACGAAATCCGCGTGCTTTACTACATTCGGCACACATTCGGGGTGAACCAGAAGCAGAGCGTTAGGGTGACGCTGTTTTGCAGCAAGCGTTTCGCGTTCGGTAACTCTTGCATGAGTCGGACAGCCGCCGGACAGCAGTTTGATGTTTTTGTCGGGAACCTGAGAGGCGACGTATGTTCCGAGATTTATGTCCGGGATAAAGAGAATGTCCTTGTTCGGGATATTCTTTACGATTTTGACGGCGGACGAGCTTGTAACGCATACGTCGCAGATGGTTTTAAGCTCTGCTGTCGTATTGATGTAAGCTACGACCGTATATCCGGGATACATGGTCTTTGTCTGTTCGATAAGCTCCTTGTCCATCTGTTCCGCCATCGGACAGCCTGCCTCCGGGTGTGAAAGAATGACCTTCTTTTCCGGAGAGAGAATTTTTACGGTCTCAGCCATGAAACGGACGCCGCACATAAGCACGGTTTTGTTGTTTGTCTGCGACGCCTTGACGCTCAGACCGTAGGAATCTCCGGTAAAGTCGGCAATTTCGCATATCTCATGCGCCTGATAGCTGTGGGCAAGTATGCATACGTCTTTTTGTTTTTTGAGCTGCAGTATTTTCTGCTGCAATTCTGTGACAGTCATTAAAAGTTACCTCTCAGATACGGGGTTTTTTATTCAGTGCTTCTTTTCGATCTTTTCCATGCCGCCCATGTACGGACGAAGAACCTCGGGGATTCTTACCGAGCCGTCGGCTTGCAGATTGTTTTCAACAAACGCTATAAGCATGCGGGGCGGAGCAACGACGGTGTTGTTGAGCGTGTGTGCAAGATACTTTCCGTTCTTGCCGTTTACTCTTATCTTCAAGCGTCTTGCCTGTGCGTCGCCGAGATTTGAGCAGGAACCTACTTCAAAATACTTCTTCTGTCTCGGGCTCCAAGCCTCAACGTCAACCGACTTTACTTTAAGGTCTGCAAGGTCTCCCGAGCAGCATTCAAGCGTTCTTACCGGAATGTCGAGCGAACGGAAAAGATCTACCGTGTTCTGCCAGAGCTTGTCGAACCACATCTTACTGTCCTCGGGCTTGCAGACAACTATCATTTCCTGCTTTTCAAACTGGTGAATCCTGTATACGCCTCTCTCCTCAATGCCGTGCGCGCCTTTTTCCTTGCGGAAACAGGGAGAATAGCTTGTGAGAGTGTAGGGGAGCTTTTCTTCGGGAAGAATGGTGTCTATAAACTTGCCTATCATGGAATGTTCGCTTGTACCTATGAGATAAAGATCCTCTCCCTCAATTTTGTACATCATTGCGTCCATTTCGGCAAAGCTCATAACGCCGGTAACAACGTCGCTTCTGATCATGAACGGAGGTACGCAGTATGTGAATCCGCGGTTGATCATGAAATCTCTTGCGTATGCAAGAACGGCGGAATGAAGTCTTGCAACGTCGCCCATGAGGTAGTAGAAACCGTTTCCGGCAACTTTTCTTGCACTGTCGAGGTCAATGCCGTCAAATGACTCGAAAATGTCTGTGTGGTAGGGAATTTCGTAGTCGGGAACGACAGGCTCGCCGTACTTCTGAACCTCTACGTTTTCGCTGTCGTCTTTGCCTATCGGAACCGACGGATCAATGATGTTAGGAATTGTCATCATTATTGTCTTGATGCGTTCGGCAAGCTTGTCCTCTTCGGCTTCGATTTCTGCAAGTCTGCCCGTGTCGCGCGTAACAGCCTGCTTTGCCTTTTCAGCCTCTTCTTTTAAGCCCTTTGCCATAAGCGCGCCGATTTCCTTTGAATACTTGTTTTTCTCGGCTCTTATAGCTTCAGCCTCGCCTTTAAGCTTTCTGTCTGCTGCGTCGAGTTCGATTACTTCGTCAA
Source organism: uncultured Eubacteriales bacterium (assembly GCA_934446675.1). GTDB lineage: Bacteria > Bacillota > Clostridia > Oscillospirales > CAG-382 > UMGS1387. The sequence continues at coordinate 50,385 of CAKSEL010000002.1, read as the reverse complement.
CCAGCGGCAGTTTTTTGTCCTGAAACTTGTTTTTGATGTTCTGTTTTACGATGTCGGGATTTTCTCTTAAAAACTTAATGTCAAGCATTTGTTTTTCCTCCGATAATATATGATAATTATGGTATGACAAAAAAATAACACCTTTGGGAGCATGAACTCGCTCTCAAGGGTGAAAAATCACGGTGCCACCTTGTGTTTAACTCCTGATTCCTTAACGCGGAAAATCACGCCGCACTTATTTCGCGCGGTATCTCGGGAAACGGAATTCGCCGACGTCTTTTCGGGAGCTTTCACCTTGCGCCCCTGTCTCTTTGAAAATCCGGCGGTTACTTTTTTTCCTTTAACGATAACCTTTTACCATGATATTATATAACCTATTTTGATGTTTGTCAATAACCTGCAAAAAAATTCACATCATAACTATATAATATTTTTCAAATATACGATAAAATATTTTGTATAAAGGGGGAAAGCTCATGAAAAGTGATCTGGAAAGAGCAAAAGAACTGCTTGAGAGCGAGGATCTCACCTGTGCGGTGATACTCGGAGAGCATGAGTACAAAAGCCGCGAAAACGGCGTAAAACCCTTGCTTTTTGCAATAAACCGTGGAAAAGATTTTGCAGGTGCGTCGGCAGCCGACAGAGTATGCGGACGGGCTGCGGCTTTTCTTTATGCAAAGCTCGGAGTAAAGAGGTTATATTCCGGAACGCTCAGCAAGCCGGCAGCCGCCGTGCTTGAAAAATACGGGATAGAATACAGTTATACGGAACTTGTCGATTACATCAAAAACAGAGACGGCAGCGGAATGTGTCCAATGGAAAACGCGGTGCTTGAGATAAACGACGCCGACAAGGCGCTTATTGCAATAAAAGACACAGTTTCAAAACTTATGGCAAACAAAAGAAATTGATTATATTATCGGAAAGGAAGCAAAGAGTCATGGTTTACAGAAACTTTCAGGATTTAAAGCTTTCTGCACTCGGATTCGGAACAATGAGACTGCCGACAGTCGACGGAAACGACGGCAAAATTGATGAACAGCGCACGGCGGAATTGTTTGACTATGCAATAAAGCACGGAGTGAATTACTTTGACACCGCATGGGGTTATCATAACGGAAATTCCGAGCTTGTTGTAGGTAAAATTCTTTCTTCATATCCGAGAGAAAGTTTTTATCTTGCGTCAAAATTTCCGGGATATGATGTTTCCAACATGGACAAAGTCCGCAGTATTTTTGAACGTCAGCTTGAAAAGTGCCGCACGGAGTATTTTGACTTTTATCTGTTCCATAACGTATGCGAGATAAACATTGACGGGTATCTCGATCCCAAGTACGGAATACTCGATTATCTGCTTGAGCAGAAAAAGAACGGCAGAATAAAGCACCTTGGGTTTTCGGTTCACGGAACATACGATACGACAAAGCGTTTTCTTGAAGCTTACGGCAAGTATATGGAGTTTTGTCAGATTCAGCTCAATTATTTTGACTACAAGTTCCAGAATGCAAAGGCGAAGATTGAACTGCTTAAAGAGTACGGTATTCCGGTCTGGGTAATGGAGCCTGTCCGCGGCGGAAAACTTGCAAAGCTTGATGAAAAGTATGAGCAAAAGCTCAAAAGCTTAAGACCTGATGAAACTATACCGGCATGGGCGTTCAGATTTTTGCAGAGTATTCCCGAAGTGTGCGTGACGCTTTCCGGAATGTCGGATTTTGAACAGGTTAAGCAGAATATTGAAACTTTCTCCGAGGACAAGCCCTTGAATGATACCGAAATGAAAGAGCTTCTCGCTGTTGCCGATGATATGATGAAACAGAATACGCTGCCCTGTACAGCCTGTCATTATTGTACGTCGCACTGTCCTAAGGGACTTGATATTCCTATGCTTATCGAACTTTATAATGAAAGCATGGTGTCAGGCGGCGGTTATATCGCTCCTATGCGTATCTCTACACTGCCCGATGATAAAAAACCGTCTGCTTGTATCGGCTGCCGCAGCTGCGAAAAAGTCTGTCCTCAGCAAATACATATCCCCGACGCTCTCGCCGCTCTTGCAAAGCTATAAGGACGCGGGGGATACGCGCTTTCTTTTTAAAAAGAAAGCTGCAAAGAAAACGCTAGCCCTTAATTTATATTAAAACTGTGGGATACTCTGTGCCGCCAGCTTGTACCGTCAGCCACCAAAAGGCAGGCGGCTGACTCAGATGAGAACAATGGTGCCGAAGCAAGCTATGGTAATTAAAGAAATAAGGGTTATTTAATAAAAAGATAACTCTGTGCATTGTGTAAAACTTTGCACAGAGTTTTTTACTAAACATAAAAGTAGAATTTGAACCAAATTTCTTGCCGATAGGCAAGCTGGGCAGAAAAATAAGTCCTGTTGACTGCATAATAACGCATAAGAATTGTACATTTGAGCCTAAACCCAAGTTTACGCAGACCACAGCGTGACATGGCATAAGAGTTGAACCGAGTCAATCAAAACTATATTTAGATACCAACCCCATCCGCGCGCTTGTCGCGCGGCGATTTTGCGACACAGTTTTAGGGACAGTGTAAAATGAGCGTTTTTGAGATTTCGGAGGCGCTGTTTGTTTCGGTGGGCAAAATTCTCCACGTAGCCGCGCTTTTGCTGCGGCGTTTGAGCGGCGAACGGCTTTTGTTTACGCTCTTTAGAGTGCAACTTTTTCGCCGTCGAAAAGTTGGTGAATAGGGTTGCACATGGAAGTGGATAATCTGTTTCCGCCCCAAATAGGCAAAAATAAGCCAAACGTAGAACATCTTTCAGCTTTTCTCCGTAGAAAAGCGTCAGTATAGGGTTGCACGTGGAAGTGGATAATCCGTTTCCGCCCAAAATAGTCAAAAACACTCCAACCACAAATGTAACTTCGCTTTCGCTGCGGCGTTTGAGCGGCGAAAATCTTTTGCCTTTTATCCTCGTAGGGGACTTTTTCGATTCCGAAAAGAGGGTGCATAGACTTGCAAATGGCAGTGAATTATCTTTTTTCGCCCAATAAGCAACATTATCCAACCAAAGAATGTGCTCACACGCACTCTTTGATCAGTAAAGAATTTATCCTGTCGCACTCGGCAATAATGTCTGCGGCGTTTGCGTCGGGTACAATTTTCTTGAACTTCGGCTTGTCGGAAACATACTCCGTAAATGCCGCGCAGAAATCTTCAAATCCGTCGTATATAGCAATTATTTCGACGGAAACCTCGTCTGCCCCCGTGATTATCCCGTTGAGATCCGATATGTCCAGAGCGTCCTCGTCGGCAAGCTCGCAAAGCTCGTCGCAGCGGTCCATGGCGCTTTTTTCGTCGTCGCTCTGCTCGTCTGACGCATACATTTCAATGCACTCGCGTACTTCGTCGGCATACCAGTGCGCAAGGTCAGCGATTTTTGCGCCGTAGGCAATCGTGGTAAGTGCCGATACGTCGCTTGATGATTCTATTATTGCAAAATACATGTTAATAACAGCCTTTCGGTAAATTTGCGCCGAAAAATTATTAATCGATCTTAAATTTCAGGCTTATGTCGGCGGCTCTTACGGTGTGGGTGAGCGCGCCTATCGAGATAATGTCAACGCCGGTCTTTGCAACTTCGTAAAGATCCTTGTCGCCCATGTTTCCGGACGCCTCTACAAGCGCTCTGCCGTCTATTATCTTTACACATTCGCTCATAAGCTCGTTTGACATATTGTCAAGCATGATGATGTCCGCGCCTGCCTCAAGAGCCTGCGCAAGCTGTTCCTTTGTTTCTACCTCAACTTCGATTTTAAGCGTGTGGGGCGCCGCCTTGCGCGCGTTTGCAACGGCGTTTTTGATTCCGCCGGATACCGCAATGTGGTTGTCTTTTATGAGTATGCCGTCGGCAAGATTGAAACGGTGGTTTGTGCCGCCTCCGGCTCTTACCGCATATTTTTCGAGTACGCGGAGTCCCGGCGTAGTCTTTCTCGTGTCGGTGATCTTTGCCTTTGTGCCTTCGACGCATTTAACTGCCTCGTGAGTGCGCGTAGCAATGCCGGTAAGACGCTGCATGAGATTGAGCGAGGTGCGTTCGGCAGTAAGAACGTTGCGCGCGTTTCCGTTTACCGTCGCGATAACGTCGCCTTTGCATACTTTGTCGCCGTCCTTGAAGTTTGCGTTAAATGAAATGCTTGCGTCAACGGTGTGGAAAACAAGCTCTGCTACGTCAATTCCGCAGATTATCATGTCTTCCTTTGCAATAAATCTGCCTGACGCGGTCTTGTCCGCAGGTATGGTTGTTTCGGTGGTTATATCGCCTGTTCCGACGTCCTCGTTGAGCGCCATTGAAATAATTTGCGTAACAAGCGGATTTTTAAGTAAACTCATATTGTTCCGTCCTCTCCGATTATGTAGTGTGAACCTATGCTTTCTTTTCTGTCAAGCGCGCACTTTGTGATTATTGCGCTGACGAATGACGCGTCGGCTGCCGCATACTGTGCGTTTGAGCAGAGGTCTGCGTTTTCGTATAAAGCGCATATCTCGTTAAGCCTTGCAAGAGCTTTTTTCATTCCCGAAACTTTTCTCAAAGGTCCAACATAGTCGGACATGAGATTTTTCATCTCGGCAATGTATTTCTTTGATGTTTCACTGTCGGGCGCGTCTTTTCCGAAATCCTGTCCGAAAGAAACCGCACTTTGTGCCAGCGCTGTTCTGAAATCCGCGGCAATGGAGTCTGCGGCACGCTTTCCGAAAACAAGACATTCGAGCGTCGAGTTGCTAGCAAGGCGGTTTGCGCCCTGAACTCCGGTGCAGGCGACTTCCCCGCAGGCATAAAGACCGGGAACGCACGTTCTCGCGTTGAGGTCGGTTTCGACGCCTCCCATGTGGTAGTGCTGCGTCGGGTGAACCGGTATTCTGTCGTGCGGAACGTTTATGTCAAGCTCTTTGCAGCGCGCGTATATTGTCGGAAAACGTTTAGAGAAAAATTCTTCGTTCATGCAGGAAACGTCAAGATATGCAATATCGGTGTTTGTTCTTGCAAGCTCCTTTAATATTTCGCGCGTTACTATGTCGCGCGGTGCAAGATCACGAAGCGAGTGCTTGTCGTGCATGAAAGGATCGCCGTCAAGATTCTGTAAAATTCCGCCCTCTCCGCGTACAGCCTCCGAAACAAGGAACATTCTTCCGTCTATCTCGCCTTTTGCAAGGGCTGTGGGGTGGAACTGAACGAATTCCATGTCACGTGTTTTGGCACCCGCTCTTACACAGGCTGCAATGCCGTCGCCGACCGAGCCGCGCGGATTTGTGGTATATCTGTAAAGCTGACCTATCGAGCCTGTTGACATTACGACATTTCCGGAACGCAGCACGTGATTGCCTTTCTTATCGTTTATTACAACGCCGCATACGCCGTCACCGTCGGTAAGTACGTCGATAACCGAAGACTCAAAGATTATTTTTATGTTTGAACGTGTTTCGGCAACCTCTCCGAGACGTTTTGTCATGAGTCTGCCCGTAGCGTCTCCGCCGCAGTGAAGAATTCTCGAACAGCTGTGACCGCCTTCGCGCGTTACTATTATGTCGCCGTTTTTGTCTCTGTCAAAGGGAACGCCGAGAGCTATCATTTGCTTTATTGCCTCGGGACCTTCTTTTACGAGCACCTCGACGGCTTTTTCGTCGCAGTGGCCCGCGCCTGCAATGAGAGTGTCTTTTATGTGGCTTTCAAAACTGTCGGAATCTCTCGTGACGGCTGCGATTCCGCCCTGAGCAAGCCAGGAGGAGCCTGTGTCGAATCCGCCTTTGGTAATGAGTGCGACCGAGAGCTTTTCCGGAAGGCTCAGCGCACAGTAAAGCCCCGCAAGTCCGGCGCCTGCGATAATTACGTCAAAATACGCGTCTTGGTGCGTATTTATGCTGCCGCTTTTGAAAAGGTATCTTCTCATGATGTTAAACCACGCTTTCATTGACGGTTATTTTTGCGGATAAATGACAATTTCCGCCTTTTTCAGACCGTATACTTATTTTATTATAACATCATGCGGCATATTTTACAAGTATTATGCGGTAATTTTTTGAAAAAGTGCGGCAAAAACTGCCGCGGAAGGGAAAATCAATTAAGTTGAAATGCTGAGAATACAGAAAATATTTAAAATTCCCTTGACAATTCTGTTCTGTTGTGGTATGATAGACTAAACTTTATCTGAAGGAGTATGTACGTAAACATGGACGACGGCGGCAGTAGCGACGATAACCGAAACACTGCAAACATCATAAATGTTGTTGAATATAAGGCATATCTGTGTGATTTTTTGCACAGGTGTGTCTTTTTGTGCTTTAAAAGGATATTGAGCTGACAGGCACGTTAAATTCACGGCATTGCGGCGCATAAACAAGACAAAAAACATCATATTATTAATAAGTTGATTTCAGGAGGAAATAATCTTGGCAGACCGATTGTTATGGCCTTTGATTTTTCAGTTTATACTTATAGGCTTCAATGCGATTTTTGCATGTGCAGAGATCGCGGTAATATCAATGAATCAGACAAAGCTTTCAAACCTTGCCGAACAGGGCAACAAGAGGGCAAAAAAGCTTTCAAAGCTTACGGCAGAGCCGGCAAAATTCCTGGCTACCATACAGATAGCTATAACCCTTTCGGGATTTTTGGGTTCTGCATTTGCGGCAAATAACTTTTCCGAATACATAGTAAAGGGACTTATAATCCTCGGCGCACCCGAAACCATGAAAGGAACGCTCAATTCCGTTGCGGTTGTAATAACAACGCTTGTTCTTTCGTATATCACGCTTATATTCGGCGAGCTTGTACCGAAACGCGTTGCAATGAAGAAAACGGATTCTATTGCGCTCGGAATTTCGTCGCTTGTCTACTTTATTTCAAAAATATTCGCACCCGTCGTGTTCATACTCACAAAGTCCACAAACGCCGTGCTCAGACTCTGCGGAATAGATCCCAATTCCGATGAGGACGAGGTCAGCGAGGAAGAGATCCGAATGATGGTTGATACCGGTTCGGAAAAGGGCGTAATCGACGTTGACGAAAAGGATATAATCCAGAACGTATTTGAGTTTGACGATCTCACCGTCGGCGAATTTTGCACCCACAGAACGGATCTCGATATACTCTATCTTGAAGAATCGCTTGAAGAATGGGAAAAGACCATTCATGATACGCGCCACTCCATCTATCCCGTCTGCGACGAAACCGTGGATAAGGTAGTCGGAATACTTAACACAAAGGACTATTTCAGACTTGCGGATAAGGCGGATAAAGACGCCGTTATGAAAAACGCCGTAAAGCCTGCATACTTTATCCCCGAAAGCATACACGCAGACGTGCTTCTTCGCCAGATGAAGGAAACAAGAAACCACTTTGCGGTAGTTCTCGATGAGTACGGCGGAACGGCAGGCGTTGTAACAATGAACGACCTGCTTGAACAGCTTGTCGGCGACCTTGAGACCGAAACGACGCCCGAAGAAGAACAGCTCGAGATCGAAAAGATAGGCGAAAATACCTGGCGTATACAGGGCTGTGCGCCTCTTGACGAGGTTTCCGAAGAACTCGGCGTCGAGCTTCCCGTGGAGGAAAACGATACTTTCGGCGGATTTGTATTCAGCTCATACGGCTCGGTTCCCGACGACGGAACAACGTTCGATATTGACATCGACCGACTTCATATAAGCGTTACCGAGATAAAGGAACACAGAATAGAAAACTGTATTGTCGTTGTAAGCGAACCTCAGGACGAGGAGGACGACGACGATAAGAAGTCCGACAAAGAAAAAGATAAGGATAAGGACTCTAAGGATAAAGACAAGGATAAGAACGGCGACTGAAACGCAGCAGTCCCGTAAAACCGCGTAAATTAAACAATAATTTCTGCCGCATGGATTTAAATGTATTCTGCGGCAGTTTTTTTCGCCGGTGTATAAAATTTTAAGAATTATTAATGCTGCACTCTATTGCAAAAACGGCGTATATGTGATATTATAAAGCATAAACTGATAATGCCAGACATTCAAAGGTGATATAAAATAATGAAAAAAGATGTTGTACGCTACGGGAACGGGATTCTGAAATCTCCCGGTATGCGGCGTGAACGCAAGTACATACAGCACAGCAATATAAGCTGCTATACACATTCCGTCAACGTCGCGGTTTTGAGTATTGCCATATCGCGCTTTTTCGGAGTGAAGGTTGACGAACGCAGCATGGTGCGCGGCGCGCTTTTGCATGACTATTTTCTGTATGACTGGCACTTGAAACGTCCTCCGCAGGGACTTCACGGTTTCGTGCACGCCAAGATAGCGCTCAGAAATGCCGAAAGGGATTTTTCCTTAAACGACATAGAACGCGATATTATTTCAAAGCATATGTTTCCGCTCAATATAAAGCCTCCGAAATATAAGGAAAGCTTTATCGTCTGCCTTGCGGATAAGCTGTGCGCGCTGAAAGAAACGCTGTCAAAATACCGTGCCAAAGTAAATGCATAGATAAAATATGAACTACACCGCCGTAAAGGCGGTTTTTTCGTTATAAAAGGAGTCAACATATAGGAAAAATTGTATTTGCTGATATGCGTAAGTTTTCGCAAATAATTACTCTTAACGTGCGAAAAATATGTGTGGAAATAAAAAAATCACGGTGCAAAACCGTGAAAAAGAAATTTTTGCAAAGAAAAAAAGCACTTGCTTTTTGCAAATGCTTCTTCAGTGGTGACCCGTACGGGAATCGAACCCATGTTACAGCCGTGAAAGGGCCGTGTCTTAACCGCTTGACCAACGGGCCGGATATTGCCGTCCGACTTTGCGGACAGCCTTGGTAGCGGAAGTCGGATTTGAACCAACGACCTGTCGGGTATGAACCGAATGCTCTAGCCAGCTGAGCTATTCCGCCATGTTTATTGCTGCTCTCGGTTCTTGCTCCCTCAAGACTGCTTGACTATTATATCAAAAACAAAGGGGCTTGTCAAGGGGTTTTGCAAAATTTCTCAAAAAAATCTTTTATTCTTGTATTGACGGCAAAATGCATATTCCGCGCGGCAGAAATGATTGTTGGGACAATGCTTTTTATCATTGATCCGGCTGCCGCACGGAACATGTTGCACTATATTCTTAAACCTTTGGGATAATGGTTCTTTACCGTACCGGAAACAGCCTTTGCTCCTCCGAGAATAAAGCTGTTTACGCTTACCGCGCACCAGCCGTCGGGAATGTCGTATTCAAAGGTATCGCCGTGCAGATAGGCATATACGCGCTCGTCATCATAAGAAAAATTTATAACTCTCGTAAATTGCGTTCCGAGCGCCTTGAAAAGCTGATGATGGGGAATAAGTCTGCCTTTTGAAACCTCACCAAGCTTTACGCCGCCGCTGAAAACGTGTTTTTTTGCTCTCGGCATATTCGGGTGGACATATATAATGTTGTCGGCGTATTTTTCTGCGCGCGAAATGTCAAAACCGGGGTACAGCCCTTTAAAAAAGTCAGTAAGTGCGCGCGTTTCTTCTTTTGAAAGCAAGTTTGACGGGCGTACATCGCCGTTCTTTTTCTTTTTTGTCGGCACAGACACGCTTTCCGATGCAGAATCGGCAGACTTCTGCATAAGCGCAATATATTGTCCTTCGCCCTTTGAAATGTGAGGATAGAACCGCCTTGCAAGAGAAATATCCGGCGTTTTGCAGCCGTCAAAGCAGTGAGCCCGGACGGTTACGCTCTTTACGCCGTCATTTACGCCGCACAGAGAAAAATCGGGGTGCGAACATAGAAATGCGTCGGTCTGCATCTCGTTTTCTTCGAGAGAAAAAGTGCAGGTGGAGTATAGCAGAAAACCTCCCGGCTTTACGCATTTTGCGGCGTTTTCGAGTATGCTTTTCTGACGTGCCGCGCAGATTTTTATGTTGTCGACGCTCCATTCGGATACCGCCTGTTCGGTGTATTTTCTGAACATTCCCTCTCCCGAACAAGGCGCGTCGGCGATTACAATGTCAAACGTTTCCGGAAAATCTTTCGACAGCCCGTTTTCGTCCGTCGCGTCGGTGTTTACTACGGATATGTTTGAAAGTCCCATGCGTTCGGCATTGCCCACAAGCGTTTTGCAGCGCGATACGCTGAATTCGTTTGCAACGACAGTGCCGTGCTGTCCTGTTTTTATCGCTGCAAGCAGGGTTTTCCCGCCGGGAGATGCGCACATATCGAGAATTTTTGTTCCCGGTTTTATAACTGCGGCGCAGACCGTACACATTGCCGACGGATCCTGAACGTAGAAGGCTCCGGCATGGTGCAGCGGCGTGTTGCCTATGCCTTCGTATTCAAAATAAAATCCGTTTTCAAAAAAAGGCAGGCGCGACGCGTTTATTGATCTCAGAAATTCTTCGGGAATATGTGCGTTTTCAAAAGCCGTGTTTATGAACATCGACTGAGAGGGCGAACCGTTTTCAAGCGCGTCCTTAAAATTTTCAAAATCGTCGCTGAGAAGGCTTTTCATTCTTTCGAGAAACTGTTGGGGTAAAGCGCGGCTCATCAGATCTTTCTCTCCATAACCTTTTCAAAGTTTGCTTTTCCGTCGGCAAGCGTTCCGACGTATCTTGTCCCGGGAAGAACCTCTTGCGCGGTGTTTGCCATTCTTACCTCGTACATGAAAGGTCCGGAATAGTTTATGCTTTCGAGAAGATCAAGCAGCTCTTTCCAGTCTATTTTGCCGTTTCCGGGAAACTGATGCCGTTCGTCGACAAAATCGTAGTCGGATATGTGGAGCGTTGCTATCTTGTCTCCGATAACTTCGATAAAGTGCCTGTGCGTCTGCTTTAACAGGTGGTTTACGTCAAAGCATATGCGTATTCTTCCGTCAACGCTTATGATGTCCTTCAGTTCCTCCGCAGTGTTTCCGAGACAGGTTCTCGGAAGATCCTCAACTGCTATTGTTATTCCGTACTGCGCCGCACGCTCTGCAAGCACTTTAAGCGATTCTTTTGAACGGGCTATGTACGCCGGTCTTTCTTCGTCCGAAATTGGCTCGGAGCTTGGGTGTACTATTACGATTTTCGCGCCGATAAATGCGGCGTTTCTGAAAACTTCGGTGTAGGTTTCTATTGCTTTAAGACGCATTTTTTCGTCGGGGTTTGAAATGTTGTCGTCCTTGCTTCTGAACGGCGCGTGAACTGACCATATCTTGACGCCGGTTTCTTCCGACGCGCGCTTTATTTCCTTCCAGTCCGCATTTTCGTAAACGTCGGCGTTTGTGGAAAATTCCATAAATTCAATACCCGCGTTTTTGTATGCGAGAAAGTCTTTCATCGTCAGGGAATAGTCTCTGCCGGCGCTTGACGCGCCCATTTTGAGTGTGTACATATGCGTTCTCTCCTTGCTCATGTAAAGATTTAAATGACGCTTTTGTTAAATATAAGTATATCACGCGCATATGTGTTTGTCAAATCCGCAGAATATGCAGAAAAACATTGTAATAAAGAGTTTTTTGTAAAAATAATGCATATAGTAAAAACTGGTTGTTGATTATGTCATAAATACGTGATATAATATATGTTGAATAAATACAGCGTATCGGAGAAAAGACATGAATGTTCTGCATATGAAATATGCGCTTGCCGTAGCCAAAAGCGGTTCCATAAACAAGGCTGCCGAACAGCTTTTGATGAATCAGCCGAATTTAAGCCGCGCAATACGTGAGCTTGAGGCGTCCGTGGGAACGGAAATATTTTCGAGAAGCGCAAAAGGCATGGAGGTAACTCCGGACGGCGAAAAATTTTTGCGTTACGCGGAGAATATATTAAAACAGATAGACGAGCTTGAAGATATGTTCAAAAATTCCGCAAGCCGCGGACGCTTTTTTGCATGCAGTACGGTTTCGGGATATGTGTCGGAGGCTTTTGCAAAATTCTCGGCTGACGCGGCGGTTAAAGGCGGCTGTGAAATGTGCTTTAAGCAGACCGACTTGCAGAGCGTTATACGCGGCGTTTCGGATTCCGACTTCGGCATGGGAATAGTAAGGTATCAGGAGAGCTTTGATAAGTATTATAAACAGCTTTTTGACGAAAAACAGCTTGAGTGCGAGCTTGTGGCGGAATTCAGATATACCGTCGTAACGGGAAAAGACGGAACGCTTGCCAAAAAGGAAAAGCTTACGGCAGACATTCTTTCGGAGTATACACAGGTTTGCAGCCCGGATTATTGCGGAACGGACTTCGCACAGACCGGCAGTTCTGCACACACCGAAAACAAGGGCGGATTTATCTTTGCGTCAAATGAGCTTGCGAGATTTGAGATTCTTGAAAAAAATCCGAACGCATATATGTGGTCGGAGCCTGTCGCAAAGAAAACCCTTTCAAAATTCGGGCTTGTGCAGATAAAGTGTTCGGAAAACGGTAAGATCTATAAAGATATGCTTGTGAGAAAAAGGGATTATCGGCTCTCTGAACTTGACAACGCTTTTATATCCGAACTTTGCCTTGCAAAAAGAAAATGTTTTTCCGAAAGGAATTGATTTTATGAAACTTTTTATAGCGTCGGATATTCACGGTTCGGCTCTTTACTGCTCAAAAATGCTTGAGCTTTATAAAAAAGAAAAAGCTGACAGAATTGTGTTTCTCGGAGATCTTTTGTATCACGGACCGAGAAACGATCTGCCGGACGGATATGAGCCGAAAAAGGTAATATCAATGCTGAATGAGGTAAAGAACGAGGTTCTCTGCGTAAGAGGAAACTGTGAGGCAGAGGTGGACGGCATGGTGCTTGAATTTCCGGTGCTTGCGGACTATGCGCTTATCTGCGACGGAAAAGTGTCGATTTTCGCAACGCACGGACATCTGTATAATGCGCAGAATCCGCCGCCGTTAAAGACGGGAGATATTCTGCTCTGCGGACACACGCACGTGCCTGCGTTTGAAAAGCACGGAAACTTTACGTATATAAATCCCGGTTCCGTGTCGATACCCAAGGAAAATTCGTCGCGCGGCGTTATAATATACGAAAACGGCGTGTTTACGAGAAAAGACCTTGGCGGACGTACCGAGACCGTCTTTGAAATACACAAGTAAATACGGCATATGTATTATAATACATTACGGCTATGCAAAATAAACAGTTTACATCGCTCGCTTTGAGCGTTAAAATATTATCAAACAATAATCGAGTATTACTGCCCATTTTTTGCAAAAATTGTGCATAAACCAGACAGCAAGAGGAGGTCGGAAACATGAACTTTGATCGTATAATAGCCGTCAGAAATACCAAGACCATTTACCGCGACGGCGATCTCTGCTTAAAGGTTTTTAACGAAGGTACATCAAAAGCCGGTATATTCAACGAGGCGCTCAATCAGGCGAGAGCGCAGGAGGCGGGGCTGAATGTGCCGGAAGTCATACAGGTTTCGGTAAACGGCGGCAAGCTCATGATAGTTTCCGAATATATAGAAGGCAAGTCTCTTGCGGAGCTTATAAAGGAGAACCCCGAAAAGCAGGACGAATATTTAACTCTGCTTGCGTCGCTTCAGACGCAGATGCATAAAACCTCATGCCGTTACCTCATAAAACAGCGCGACAGAATGATACGCCGCATAAACGAGTCTGATATACCCGCAACGGTAAGGTACGACTTTATTCTTCGCCTTGAAAAGACTCCCTGCGACAACAAACTCTGCCACGGAGATTTTACTCCGTCGAATATTATAATTTCGGACGGCGAAAAGCCTTATATAATCGACTGGGCGCACGCCTCCCAGGGAAATCCCGAAGCAGACGCCGCAAAAACTTATATTTCGCTTTTCCATGACTACGGCAAAGACGCTGCGGAAAAATATCTTTCGCAGTTCTGTTCTCAAAGCAAAGTAACCGAAGAAAGCGTAAGGGAATGGCTCGGCACGGCAGCGGCGTCCGAGTCGTCCGACGCAAACAGCCAGATGAGAGAATTTTTGTACGGTAATTTCATACTTAAAAAATAAAAACAAATTCCGGAGGTAAACTCAATGAAAGTAACAGTCTGTATAGGATCGTCATGTCACATCAAAGGTTCAAGACAGGTAGTCGAGAGACTCCAGCAGCTTATTGCCGAAAACAATCTCGGAGATAAGGTGGAGCTTTCCGGAACCTTCTGCATGGGACGATGTCAGGAGGGCGTCTGCGTGACGGCGGACGACGAATTTTTCTCCGTTGCTCCCGAAACGGTAGATGAATTTTTTGCAAAAAACATTCTCGGAGCGCTTAACTGATGATAATACAGGTATGCGTCGGAAGCTCCTGCTACATAAAAGGCTCGCATGAGCTTGTCGAAATGCTGCAAAAGAGCATAGCCGAGAATAACCTCGAAGCCGAGATAACGCTTGCCGGCTGTTTCTGCACGGGAAGATGCAACCGCGACGGCGTAACCATAATTGTAGATGACGATACTTACGTCGGCATCACAAAGGAGAATTTCGGCGAATTTTTCAAAAAGAACGTGCTTGAAAAAATCTGATCTGAATAGAGGGAGAATAAATGGCAAACTGCCTGACACTTAAAAAGTCAAACTGCAAAAACTGCTATAAATGCATAAGACACTGCCCGGTAAAGTCCATAAGATTTTCCGGAAACCAGGCATATATAATCGGAAACGAATGTATACTCTGCGGACACTGCTTTGTTGTCTGTCCGCAGGACGCAAAACAGATAGTCGATGAGACCGAAAAGGTCAAGGTGCTGCTCCAGAGCGGAGATCCCGTTTATGTAAGCATAGCGCCGTCGTTTATTGCAAACTATGAGGGCAGCGGCATAGAGTCAATGAGAAAGGCGCTGAAACAGCTCGGTTTTTACGACGTTGAGGAAACCGCGGTCGGCGCTACGATAGTCAAAAGAGAGTATGAGAGAATGATAGACGAAGGTACGCGGGATATTATAATTTCCTCCTGCTGCCACAGCGTAAATCTTCTCATACAGAAGTATTATCCGAAAGAGCTTGATTATCTTGCCGACGTAATGTCGCCAATGCAGGCGCACTGCCTTAATATTAAGACAAGAGATCCCAAAGCAAAGACGGTCTTTGTCGGTCCGTGCGTTGCCAAAAAGGACGAGGCGGAATACTATGAGGAAATAGTTGACGCGGTGCTTACCTTTGATGAGCTTACAAAGTGGCTCAAAGATGAGAATATAACTCTTGAAAAAGAGCTTGACAGCAATCCCGACAGCCGCGCGAGATTTTTCCCGACGACCGGCGGTATACTCAAGACCATGGCTCAGGATAACCCCGAATACACCTATATGGCTGTTGACGGAGTTGAGAACTGCATTGCGGCTCTTAAAGATATTGAAAACGGAAATATACATAAATGCTTTATCGAGATGTCAGCCTGTGCCGGAAGCTGTATAGGCGGTCCCGTCATGGAAAAATTCCACCGTGCTCCGGTAAAGGACTATAAGGCGGTTGCGGAATTTGCCGGAGAAAACGACTTTGACGTTGCCCAGCCCGACAGCCTTTCTATAAGAAAGACGTTTACCATGATAGAACGCCGTTCGGCAGTTCCGTCCGACAGCGAGATAACCGAGATACTTCATCAGATGGGCAAGTTCAAGCCGTCCGACGAGCTTAACTGCGGTTCGTGCGGATACGATACCTGCCGCGAAAAGGCGGTTGCCATCTATCAGGGCAAGGCGGAAATATCAATGTGCCTGCCGTTCCTTAAAGATAAAGCCGAGAGTTTTTCGGATACCATAGTAAAGAACACGCCGAACGGTCTTATAGTGCTTAACGAAAACTATGAGGTTCAGCAGATAAACGCCGCTGCTCTCAAGATGATGAATATAAGAAGCGCGTCGGATATACTCGGAGATCAGGTAGTCAGAATACTCGATCCAAAGCCCTTTATGGAGGTGCTCAATTCCGGACGCAGCGTAAGGGATAAAAAGGTTTACCTTGCGGAATATGACAGATATGCCGAGGTCACCATTGTGTACGACAGGGAATATAAGCTGCTTGTGTGCATAATGAGAGATATAACCGACGAGGAGACCGCAAGGGAAAAGAAGGAGAACATCAGCCGTCAGACAGTCGAGGTTGCGGATAAAGTCGTAGATAAGCAGATGCGCATAGTACAGGAAATCGCGTCGCTGCTCGGTGAAACGGCTGCCGAAACCAAAATTGCACTGACAAAGCTCAAGGAGACGATAGCCGATGAATAATTTATGCGCCGATATAGGCTATAAAAGCATAAATCATTACGGAGAACAGCTTTGCGGAGACCATGTGGACGTTGTGGAACAGGACGAGAACTCTACGGTTATCGTGCTTGCGGACGGACTCGGCAGCGGCGTAAAGGCGAGCATACTTTCAACGCTTACGTCCAAGATAATATCCACAATGATGGCGCAGGGACTGTCGCTTGAGGAATGTGTTTCGACTATTGCCGCAACGCTTCCGATATGCAGCGTAAGAGGCGTCGCATATTCGACGTTTACCATTATACATATCATAAATAACAGCGTTGCCGAACTTATACAGTATGATAATCCGCATGTAATTCTGCTGCGTGACGGCAAAAATTACGATTATCCCAAGTCTGAGCTTAATATAGGCGGCAAAAAGGTGTATAAATCGCAGGTACCGCTGTGCGAGAACGATATATTCGTTGCAATGAGCGACGGCTGTCCGCACGCAGGTATCGGACTTGCATTCAACTTCGGCTGGAAAAGGGAAGATATAATAGACTTTCTCGAACCGCTTACCGTAAATGATTTTACGGCAAAAACGCTTGCCACGATACTCGTAGATGAGTGCTATAAGCTCTACGGCGAAAAGCCGGGAGACGACGCAACGGCGTGCGTTGTGAGAATAAGAAAGAGATGTCCCGTAAATCTGCTGTTCGGTCCTCCGTCAAACCGCGACGACTGCGACAGAATGATGTCGCTGTTCTTCTCGAAGGAAGGCAAGCACATAATCTGCGGAGGAACGACCTCGTCGATAGCCGCAAAATATCTCGGAAAGCCCATAAAGCCGAGCCTTTCGTTTGAAGCGTCCGACGTTCCGCCGATTGCCGAAATAGAGGGTGTGGATCTTGTTACAGAGGGCGTTATCACGGTAAATAAGGTTGTGGAATACGCAAAGGATTACCTTACGGATAACGAAAGCTATACGCACTGGGGATATAAGCGCGACGGCGCGTCGCTGATATGCAGACTGCTGTTTGAAGAGGCGACCGATATAAACTTCTTTGTCGGACGCGCAATAAACCCTGCACATCAGAACCCCGATCTTCCGATAAACTTTAATATAAAGATGAATCTTGTCGAAGAACTGTCCGGCTGCCTAAAGCAGATGGGCAAACGCATAAAAGTAAGTTATTTCTGAGAAAAGGAGAGAATCATGAGAAAGTTTGATACCAAAGTACAGCATTTGAAATATAAAGTGCTCCGCGAAGTTGCAAGAGAGGCATGGAACGGTACGCTGATAGACAATCTTTTCGATATTCCGAAAAAGATAGTGCCGGGAAACACTCCCACAATGCGCTGCTGCATATATAAGGAGCGCGCAATACTCGAAGAAAGAGTAAAACTTGCAATGGGCGGCGACAGAAATAACCCCAATGTTATAGAGGTTATAGAAATAGCCTGCGACGAATGTCCCATGTGCGGATATGAGGTTACAAATACCTGTCGCGGCTGTCTTGCCCACAGATGCGAGGACGTCTGCAAGAGAGGCGCTATAAGTTTTGACGAAAACCACGTTGCGCATATAGACAAAACAAAGTGCGTTGACTGCGGCGCATGCGCAAAGGTTTGTCCCTTTACCGCTATCATCAACAGAAAGCGTCCGTGTCAGAACGCCTGTAAGATAAAGGCAATATCCATGAACGAGAATAAGGCTGCCGCAATAGATAACAGCAAGTGCATATCCTGCGGCGCGTGCGTATATCAGTGTCCGTTCGGCGCTATCATGGACAAGTCCTATATACTCGACTGCATAGATATAATCAAAAAGAGCGAGAATAACACAAAGTATAAGGTTTTCGCGGTCGTTGCACCGTCGATCTCCAGCCAGTTTACATATGCAAAGCTCGGACAGGTAATTTCGGGTATGAAACAGCTCGGATTCCATACCGTTGTCGAGGCTGCTCTCGGCGCGGATATTGTCGCATATGCCGAAAGCAAGGAACTTGCCGAAAAGGGATTCCTTACAAGCTCCTGCTGTCCTGCGTTTGTCGATTATGTAAATAAGGCATATCCGCAGCTAAAGGATCTTGTTTCGCATAACCTTTCGCCTATGGCTGCAATAGCAAAATATATTAAGGAAAAGAACCCCGGATGCAAGGTCGTATTCATAGGCCCGTGTACCGCAAAGAAAATGGAAGTGCAGAAAGAACAGGTGCGCGAGTATGTAGATAACTGCATGACCTTTGAGGAACTTCAGGCTCTCTTTGACAGCAAGGATATAGATATTACGACACTTGGCGAGGACGTGCTTGATAACGCGTCGTATTTCGGAAGAATATTCGCACGCAGCGGAGGACTTTCCGACGCCGTTGCACAGGGACTCAAGGAACACGGCATTACCGACTTTGAACTTAAAGCCGTACCCTGCGACGGTATTGAGGCTTGTAAGATGGCGCTTATGAAAAAGAGCAGAAATGTTCTTGACGGAAACTTTATTGAAGGTATGGCTTGTACAGGCGGCTGTATCGGCGGCGCAGGCTGCCTTACACACGGCGAAAAGAATAAAGCCGAGGTCGATAAATACGGCAGAGAGGCGCTTGAAAAGACCATTACCGACGCAATTTCGGTGCTGAAATAAGCTTTTCCCGTATAAATATCATAAAAGCAGCGGTTCCGGTGAGTTTTTTGCCGGAATTTGCTTTTTTCGGCAAGCTTTTTGCCGTGTCGAAAAAATAATTTGACAACGTGTTTTCGGCGTGATATAATATGCATAAATAGTATTTTTGCAAACACAATAGCTTGAAAGGCGTATAAATATATCATGATCATAAAAGAATCTGCCGAGAATTATCTCGAAACAATACTCATGCTTAAAAAGCAGAACGGCATAGTCCGCAGCATAGACGTTGCGAACCATCTCAATTTTACAAAACCGAGCGTATCCGTTGCAATGAAAGCTTTTCGCGAGGAGGGCTACGTCAACATGGACGAAAACGGCGCGCTTACACTTACGCCAAAGGGAATGGCAATAGCCGCAAAGGTGTACGAACGCCATGAAATAATCGCAAAGGCTCTCATTCATCTCGGAGTAAGCGAAAATACCGCGTATGAGGACAGCTGCAAGGTAGAACACGACATAAGCGACGAAACTTTTGAAAAGATAAAGGAACATCTTGCAAAAGCCGGAATGCTGGATTAAGCGGCGGAATTTGAGCAGATAATTAATAATAAGTACGAAGCCGGGCGTGATAAGCGTCCGGCTTTTTGAATTTCGGAACATGGGTAAAACCGTGTTCTTTTTTTGATTTCGGATATTTTGCCGAAGAGAGAGAACTTTTTTCCAAAGAAAATATAATGAAAACAAATTATGCCGCGGTTATAATCTAACTGAAACCGAGAAAGACGGAGATGATTTGTATATGAGCGAATTCATGATAGGCTGCAATTACTGGGGCTCAAAAGCAGGCACGGAAATGTGGGCTGACTGGGACGAGAGCAGCGTTGAAAACGACTTCAGACTTATGAGCGAATACGGAGTGAAATACGCGAGAGTTTTTCCCAACTGGCGCGATTTTCAGCCTATACATACAATACGCGGTTACAGAAATGAATTCCATGAGTACAGACTTCACGGAAAAGAGCTTCCGCACGACGAATTTGCGCTTGACGAGGACTGCATGGAACATTTTGATAAAATGTGTTCCTTTGCGGTAAAATATGATATAAAGCTGATCGTTTCGGTAATTACCGGCTGGATGAGCGGAAGAATGTTCGTACCTCCCGCGCTTGACGGTAAAAATCATATAACAGATCCCGAATCGCTTATGTGGCAGAACAGATTTGCACGCGGATTTGTAAGAAGAATGAAAGATCAGGAAGCGATAGCCGCATGGGATCTCGGAAACGAATGTAACTGTATGTCCGAACCCGTAAGCCGTTATCACGCGTATGTCTGGACGTCGAACATTGCAAACGCAATACGTTCCGAAGATAATACGCGTCCCGTAATGTCGGGAATGCACTCGCTTTTGCCCGACAGCGGAGAATGGACAATACGCGATCAGGGCGAGCTTACCGATATGCTTACTCCTCACCCTTATCCGTCGCCGACGGTTGGCGGAGACTTCATGCCGATGGACAGCCTGCCCACAACCATGATACCGACGTTCCAGTGCTGCTATTACGGCGGAGTCGGCGGTAAAGACGCAATGATACAGGAGCAGGGTACGTTTTCGAGTATGAACGGCAATTATGAAATGGCGTCGAAATATATCCGCGCAAACCTCTGGTCGGCATATTCCAACGGGATAAAGGGACTTTTGTGGTGGTGCGCCTTTGAACAGCTTGACCTTGACTTTCCACCGTATACATGGAGCGCCGTAGAGAGAGAACTCGGAATGTTCTACCGCGACTTTACGCCGAAACCCGTGGCAAGGATCATACGCGATGAGGGCGAAAAGATACGCGGCATGGAAAAACTCGGACTCAAACCCAAGCAGACCGACGCGGTTTATGTAATTACACGCCAGCCCGATCCAAAACAGCCCGCAACAAGCGCGTTTGTGCTTGCAAAACAGGCGGGATTCGATATAACCTTCGTAAACTGGAATATGCCTTTGCCTGACGCAAAGCTTTATATAGTTCCGTCAATGTACGGCTGGGCGCCAATGGATATGGAGATATACTGCGCGCTGCTTGAAAAGGCAGAGAACGGCGCGACGGTGTATTTTTCGTCGGATACCGGACTTATTTCGGAACTTGAGAGGGTATCGGGACTTGAATCTTTTGGAATGAAAACCGACAATACAAAGTATACGTTTGAATTTGATTCGGCGGATCTTCCGCTTGCTTACGGCAAGAAATATCTGCTTAAAAGCATAGACGCGGAGGTTCTGATGTCGGATACCGACGGAACCGTAATGTTCTCGCGCCATAAATTCGGCAAAGGAAAGATATATTTCCTCAACGCCGCGCTTGAACAGCAGCTCTGGGACGACAGAAGCGCGTTTGAGGACGAAACAAGACCGTATTATAAGATATATAAGGAAATTGCCTCGGAAATACTTGAAGATAAGCCCGTAAGATTTGAAAATCCGCATATCGGCGCAACCTACCATAAACAGAGCGATAAGCTTTATTACATAGTCGCTGTCAACTATTCGGGAAAAGACGAACTTACACACATGAATGTTTCGGACGGCGTAAAGATAAGCGCGGTAATGGGCAATGCCGAAAAAATAGAAGCCTGCGGCGCTGCCGTTTACAAAGCAGAGCTTGACTGAAATAGCGGCAGAAATATTAAAAAGTACGGGAGGAGCTTTTTTGTGAAAATTGAAATAAAGAACAATTACCTGGTTTTTCCTGTCAATAAAAGACTTCCCGAAAAAAGACTTGTTCTGAAATACGGCGAAAAGTGCGTTTTTGATTCGTATTTAAGGCTTGACGGCAGGTCGCCGGACGGATATGCATATGTTGAAGTCTCGGAGCTTTCCGGAAAGACGGTAGAAGTGTTTTCCGAACCGGATATGACTGTAAAATACAGTGCCTCCGATACAACTGAAAAGGCGTATGACAGTATGCGCCCGAAAATACACTATTGCCCGAAGTTCGGAAAGCTTGCACAGCCTTTGTCGCTTTGCTGCAAAGACGGCGTTTACAGACTTTCGTATAGTTCCGACGAATACCGTGCGCCGGACAATAATGCGGTAAGTATCGTTCAAAGCCGTGACTTTCTTTCGTGGAATGAGGCAAAGCCGAAAATGAACTTTTCAGCCGGTGAAATACGCGGTACTTTGTGTACGTCTCTCAAAGAATACGTTTACGCGGAGCATACCGAAGGCTGCACCTATGCCGTAATGAAGCATAACGGATATTCCGAACCCGAAACCGTGTGCAAAGTAAGACTTCCCGGAGAAAACGGGGACGCGCAGCTCTTCTGCATGAATGTTGACGGCGAGGAAAACAAAAGCGTCTGGATATTGTACGGTTCACACGGAAACTATGCCGTCGGAAACTTTTTCGGAGGAACTTTTCATACCTTGGGAGACGCAGGACGGCTTGATTACGGAACGTCGTGTCTCGGCGCGGCTGTGATTTACGATAAGGAAAAGGACAGATATGTGCGTGTTGCCTGCGACAATTCGGCGTCGCGTTTCAGCGGCTTTTGCGGACAGCTTCTTATTCCGAACGAGTTGTCCGTGGTAAAAAACGGCACAGAATACTTTCTTTGCGCAAAACCCATAGCCGAGCTTGATAAACTGTGCGGCGAGAAAAACGTATACGAAAACGTAAACGTGGCAGACGGACAAACCGTATGCTTTAAACTTTGCGAGAGCGCGTATAAAATTGTGATCTGCGGCAAAAAGGGAGTCGGAAAAATTGATTTTAAGCTTTTCGGAATTGACTTTAGCATAAACAGCGAAAGCGGATTTTTTGAAAAGGGCTTGAAATATGCGCCGCTGTCATCGGAAACGGATACGTTTGAAGTTACGGTCATATGCGACTCGTCAAGCCTTGAGGTATTTCTCGACGGCGGAAAAAGATGTATGGCTTTCTGCGAAGACTTCTGCGATTACAATACTCCGTCTCTCTGCATTTCGGCAGACGGTGATAACATCGTGATTTCAAGGCTTGAAATAAAGAAACTTTCGGCGGTGTACCGATAAGGAAATGCATATAATGCAATATTGAGTGTCGATTCTCCTGCGTATGTAAAAAACGCGGGAGATCATTTTATGCCCGTTTAAGGACGTGACGGCGCGTCAAAAACGGCTTGTTTTGTCATTTTCTTATCCGTGTGTTGATTTTGCGGCTGTAATCATATATAATAATGACAGAAAAGGCGGTGAAGATATGAAAAGAATACCGTTAAAAAACATTTCAATAGCAAACGACGACCTTGTGAACCACGCGACGTGCCCTCTGCTTTCCGTGACTGACTGCTTTTCGGTGACGCAGCACCTGTTTGACGGCAGCAAAGGTCATTATAAGACCGCCGTACACTGCCACGACTGCTATGAGCTTGAAATACTGCTTTCGGGCAGCGTCGAGAATTTCATGAATAACGACGTTATCAGCCAGAGCGTCAACGATTTCTGGCTGTTGGGTCCCGATGATGTTCACAGCCTTCACTGTACGTCCGAAGAACCCGTAACGATACTCACGGTGCATTTTACCGAAAAAGCGCTTTTCGATACGGCACTGCTTGAACTGTATTCTTTGACAGATCCGATACACGGCAGCCTCGGCAACGGATATATTGAATATATTGCAAAGTCGCTGGAAACTCTGTCGGGCATAAAAATAGATTTTGCCGATATTTCAAAATACGCAGAGGTTTTAAAGACCTTTATAAACGGCGTGCTGCTGTACGTTATAAGGCTCGGAACAAGGAGAAAGCGGACCGAACCGCAGAAACTGCCGCACTCGGAGAACACCGACGCCGTTTTCAGAAACGCCGTGAAATACGTAAGAACGCACTATAAGGAAAAACTGCTTGAATGTGATATTGCCGCGATGTTCGGATATTCCCCGGCATATTTCAGCGAGTGCTTCAGACAGTATACCGGCAAGACTTTCACGGTTTACAGACAGGATCTGCGGCTTAACTACGCATATAACCGTCTTGTAATGTCGTCCGAGAGCATAGAGATAATATTTTCGGACTCGGGATTCGGCAGCAAGCCGTATTTTTATAAATGCTTCTGCGAAAGATACGGAAAAAAGCCGCTTGAAATAAGAAACGCGGCAAAAAAGCACCGTATTGATGATCTTGGTGCAAAAAAATAAGCGTGCCGTATAAAATTAAGGCACGCAGCGAAACTGTGATTTGATTATGCGTTTTCGGAAAGCGAATTTATAAAATCCTTTGTGTCGGGCGGAACCGCGTCTTTTCTCGAAACTACAAAGGCGCTGTAAGCCGACGCAAATTCAAGGCATTTTTCTATGCTGTCCCCGCGCTTGTATCTGTGAAGAAACGCCGCGCCGAAGCTGTCGCCCGCACCCGTTGTGGATATGACCTTCGCCTCTTTTACCGGGCACGAATATTCCGCGGAATTCTCGCAGTCGTAAACATATGCGCCCTTGTCTCCGAGAGTTACGATAATAAGACGTATTTTTTTAAACTCCGCAGACAGCTTTCTGCAGAACTCACGTGTTTCAAATACGCCGCCGTATATTTCGCGCGAGACCGTCGGCAGCTCATCGGAACTTATCTTGACGACAGTCGAGTTTTCAAGGCAGAGCCGTATTGATTTTTCCGAATAAAACGGAGGACGTATGTTGAGATCCGTGAAAACTTCGTCAAAACTGTTTTCGGAAAGTATTTTTGTTACGGTGTTTATGTTATCGTCGCAGCGCAGTGCAAGCGTGCCGAAGTAAAAGCAGTCGTATTTTTCGCCGGAAAGCCCGGAACACGGTATGTGGTCGTATGCGACGTTCTCTACTATGTCGTATGCCGGCAGTCCGCGTTGGTCCTTTAATACAAGGCATTTCCCGGTCTCGTATCCGTCTGTTTCGGCAATAAAGCGCGTGTCAACGCCGAAGCCGCGTATTGTTTCGATTGCGTTTTTGCCTAAGTCATCTTTCCCGACAGCCGAAATAAGGCTGCTGTTTTCGCCGAGGAGCGACATATGCGCGGCAAAGTTCAGCGGCGCTCCACCTATAAATTTGTTGTTGCGGTCGTAGAAATCGTAGATGATCTCCCCAAAGACAAGAAGTTTCATGTTGCAGCACTCCTGTTAGAATTATTATGTGTTTTCCGGCAAATTGCAGCACCGGAGAAAAATTGAGATGTATTGTGAATACGCATATCGTGATAAAACTTCCGATAATTGTATAAAAATACCGATAATCGGGGCAAAAACCTTTAAAAAATGCATTGACATACAGGAAATATAATGATATAATTTAAGCGGCGGCACGGGAATGACAAAACCTCTGCCGTCATGATAAATCATTTTAACACGTTTGGCGTGTAATTTCAAGTATAAAATCAACGGACGGAAAAAACATGATACAGATAACCGATAATTCAAAAGACAATGCGGCGTGCAGTCCCTTTTGTTCGGGCACGCTTGAGATAGCCGACTGCTTCAAGTATTTTGCGGATGCCGGAGAAAGTATCAGCCTTTCTTCGCCGGGATATGCCGGACTGTTATGCGTAAATTCCGGAAAGATAGACATAGACTGTACAGTGCTTTCAAAAAACGACTGCTTTTATCTGCCGCCGTTTGCAAAAGCTTTGATAAAGACCGAAAAGGCCGCCGAGATAGTAAGGATAACCTTTGACTTTCCGCAGATAAAGGATTTCATACCCGAAACGGGTATAAAGGTTTTAAAAAACATTCCCGACGCATATGATTCCATAAAGAAAATATACAGGCTCTCGCATTTCAGAAATACGCTTCCCGGTGCAAAAGAGGGTATTCTTCTCTCGCTGATAAACGACATTTACGCCTCTCTTAATATGACGACCTCGGAAATGAATCTTTACAACGAGGCATATCTCTGGATAGAGTCCCATGCGAAAACTTCCGTTTCGGCAAAGGACGTCGCAGAGGCGCTCGGCTGTTCGAGAGAGCATCTCGGACGAGTTGTAAAATCCGTAAGCGGAGAATGTCTCGGAGATATAATAGCCTCCTGCCGGCTTGCCGAGATAAAGAAACTGTGCCGTGATCCCGAAAAAACTCTGTCGGATATATGCAAAGAGCTTGATTTTTATTCTGCCGAGCAGCTATGCAAATTCTTTAAATATCATATGCGTATGTCTATAAGCGATTACAGAAAAACCGTGTAGATCGGCGCAAAAAAGACGTAATATCAGACTTTCCCGGCTTTAACAGCCGGGTATTTTGCTTTGTAATGCGGCGTAACTCTTTATACGCTGTTTGTTCACAATAAATTTAAAGCTAATTTGTAGATTTTTGTCGTTAAAATAAGTATTATTAATCGAATTCGTGTATTTCGGCGCCGCTTACTCTGAATGTTGCACAAGACGGAATGCCGCACGGATATTTTCGCCGTCGCGCGAAAGAAAATGTACCGCACAGCAACACGGTACGGAGGTGTGAGGATTGGACAAAAGTGTTATTGTCAGATTGGAAGATCTCGTCGTCAATTACGGTGACGAAAAGGTACTCAAGGGCATAAACCTTGATATTCACGACAAGGAGTTTATAACGCTTCTCGGCCCGTCGGGCTGCGGAAAGACGACTACCTTGCGGATAATCGGCGGTTTTATCGAACCGCACAGCGGCAAAGTCTATTTTGACGGAAAGCTCATAAACGGAGTTCCGCCGCATAAACGACAGGTGAATACCGTATTCCAGAAATACGCACTTTTCCCTCATTTGAATGTATACGAAAATATAGCCTTCGGGCTGCGGCTCAAGAAAACGCCGGACGCGGAAGTACATAAACGTGTGCTTGAAATGCTTGAGATGGTAAACCTTACCGGATACGGAGCAAAGCGCGTTGACTTTCTTTCGGGCGGACAGCAGCAGAGAGTGGCTATTGCAAGAGCACTGATAAATCACCCGAGAATGCTGCTTCTTGACGAACCTCTCGGAGCGCTGGATCTTCAGCTGCGAAAAGAAATGCAGATAGAGCTTAAACGAATGCAGCAGCAGCTCGGAATTACTTTTATATATGTAACCCACGACCAGGAGGAAGCCCTGACCATGTCCGACCGCATAGTCGTAATGAACGGCGGCGTAATAGACCAGATAGGCACTCCGCAGGATATATACAACGAACCCACAAACGCCTTTGTCGCAAAGTTCATCGGAGAGAGCAATATCGTAGGCGGCATAATGCATGACGATTTCGATGTTGAATTTGCCTCCAAGAGATTTGTCTGCGTAGATAAAGGCTTTGATAAAAAAGAACCCGTAGACGTCGTAATAAGACCGGAGGACATAAGAGTCGGAGAGCCGGGAGAAAACACCATAGACGGCACGGTAGAAACAGTCACCTTCAAGGGCGTTCACTATGAGATAATAGTGGACAGCTTCGGCACAAAGTGGAAGATACATTCCACAAAGTCCGTAGAACCCGGTTCTTTCATCGGCATGAGCCTTACTCCGGAGGATATCCACATAATGCATAAGAGCTATGCCTCAAAGGACGCAAACGACGCCGTTATCGAGGAGGGTGCAAACAATGAGATCCCGTACTAAGATAGCCGCTTTTCCTTACGGCGTGTGGATAGTTCTGTTCACGGTAATACCTTTTCTGCTTGTAATATACTATGCGTTTACGGCAAAGGCGACGGGAGACTTTTCCTTTGAAAACCTTGCGAATGCGTCAAGATATTTTCCCGTGCTCATACGTTCCGTCTACCTTGCGCTTATCGCAACGGTGATCTGCCTTGTCGTGGCGTATCCGTTCGCATACTTCATGGCGCGCAGAAATGCAAGTACGCAGCGCGTGTTCCTGATGCTTGTAATGCTTCCCATGTGGATGAATTTTCTTCTCAGAACATATGCGTGGATGACGCTGCTTGACGATAACGGTATAATCAATAATTTTCTTGTAAGCCTCGGATTCGGACGGTTAAGACTTATAAATACGTCCGGAGCTGTCGTTCTCGGCATGATATATAACTATCTGCCGTTTATGATAATGCCGCTTTACTCGATAATGACAAAAATCGACAGAAGCGTAATAGAGGCGGCGCAGGATCTAGGCTGCAGCGGCGCGACGGTGCTCAGAAAGGTAATAATACCGTTAAGCTTTCCGGGAATTGCGTCGGGCATAACCATGACCTTTGTTCCGGCGGTAAGCACCTTTGTAATATCGGGACTTCTCGGCGGCAGCAACTGTTTTCTTATCGGCGACCTTATACAGCAGCAGTTTCTGGGCAATGAATATAATCTCAACTACGGAGCCGCGACGTCGCTTGTTCTTATGATCGTGGTGCTCATAAGCATGGGTATCTTCAACCAGTTCGATAACGACGAAATGGAGGATACGCTGATATGAAAAAGTTTGTTTCAAATTCCTACGTTTTCCTCTGCTTTGCGTTTCTGTATCTCCCGATACTTATACTTATAATCTTCTCGTTCAATGCGAGCAAAGGCGTAATATGGTCGGGATTTTCACTCAAATGGTATAAAGAGCTTGCTCATAACGAGCTTATACTCAATTCTCTCATGCATACGCTGCTTGTCGCGCTTATCGCGGCGTTTTTCTCGACGATACTCGGAACGGCTGCGGCGTTCGGCATGAATTATATGAAAAAACTGCCCAAGGCGTTTATGAAGAACGCGACGTATCTTCAGATACTCAACCCCGAGATCGTAACGGGTATATCGCTTATGCTGCTGTTTACGTTTTTCAGGCTTACGCCGGGGTATCTTACGCTTGTGCTGGCACATATAACCTTCTGCGTGCCTACGGTGGTGCTCAGCGTTCTTCCGAAACTCAGACAGCTCAATATAAATCTGTATGAGGCGGCGCTCGATCTCGGCTGCAACGGCAGACAGGCGTTTTTCAAAGTCGTAATTCCCGAAATAATGCCGGGTATAGTCACCGGCGCTCTCATGGCGCTGACATATTCGATAGACGACTTTGTAATAAGCTATTTCACGTCGGGTCCTACCTCTCAGACGCTTTCCATAACCATTTATTCCATGACAAAAAAGCGTATAAGTCCCGAAATCAACGCGCTTTCAACGATAATGTTCGTGGTAGTACTGCTTATACTTGTCGTCGTGAATGTTCACGGAGCCAAAAAGGAGAGGGAAGACGCAAGAAAAGCAGGAGCTTTTTCGGGCAAAACTTCCGCATAAGCGGTTTTCTAGGTGACAGAATATCGCCGAAACACCTGATGTGCGCCGGAATGATAATTGCGTCCCTGATGAATTTTTTGCTGCCGCTCAATACAAATCCTTATTGTATGCTTGCCGTCCGGTGCGTAAACGGTTTCGGTCAGGCTCTCGTGTGGCCCGTCCATCGTAAAGCTTATGACGTGGTATATGTCCGATGAGGACTATGAATGTTCCACGGTAAAGGTACTGTGGGGAAGCTCTTTCGGAACTGTCGCGGTGTACCTTGCCTCTCCGGTTTTTATATCGGTGTGGGGCTGGAAATCGCTGTTTGTGTTCTGCGCATTGCTCGGAATACTCGGCGCGGCAGTATCTTATATCGGAATTACGGCTTTTGAACGCAGATTCGGAAAATTATCGGCAAAAAGCATAAAAAACGGCAAA
This sequence comes from uncultured Eubacteriales bacterium, assembly GCA_934446675.1. GTDB lineage: Bacteria > Bacillota > Clostridia > Oscillospirales > CAG-382 > UMGS1387. The sequence continues at coordinate 21,059 of CAKSEL010000002.1, read as the reverse complement.
GAGCAAAATGATGCGGACGCGGCGAATAAGTCCGCAGGGAGTTTTAGCTCGTTTTTTGCAGTGCTGTGCGCAATATTTGCCGCAATAGTGTTTCAGGGATCGCTGCTCGACGTTCGTCGTAGGGTGTATGCACGGAATAAATCTGCTGTTTGTATGCTTTGTTCCCGGAAAATTCAAGTCTTTCGGAAACATCTCGTTTGTTTCGGGTGTGCTTAATTTTGCGACATATGTCGGCTCGGCTCTTTCGTCATACGGATTTGCGGCATTGTCGGACGCAGTCGGCTGGAAAGGAACAATTTTTGCCTGGTGCGCGTTTTCGCTGCTCGGGACTGTCATATGCCTGTTTACGTCTCCTTTCTGGAAACGGAAAATACATAACTGAACCTGCCGCCCCGGAGATTTGTTTCCGGAATTATAAAGAAATCAAAGGAGTAAAAATAAATGAAAAAAATATTTGTCTTAATTGTATCGGCTCTTATGCTCTCTCTCGGAGTTCTTGCGGTGAACGTCGAGGACGAAGCATATTACGCAAAATTCAAGGATCAGAAAATCACCCTTAACGTTTATAACTGGGGCGAGTATATTTCGGACGGCAGCGAGGATTCGCTCGACATTATATCCGAATTTGAAGAACTTACCGGCATAAACGTAAACTATACGACCTACGAAACCAACGAAGACCTTTACGCAAAGCTTTCTTCGAGTAATTCAAAGTACGATATTATCATTCCGTCCGACTATATGATAGCGCGCATGATAGACGAAGGTATGCTTGAAAAGCTCGACTATGAGAATATACCCAATATTAAGTTCATCGACGAAAAGTACCATAAGACCGACTTTGATCCCGAAGGCGCATATTCCGTGCCTTATACCTGGGGAACAGTCGGCGTTATATATAACACAAAGTACGTTGACAAAGCCGATCTCGGTTCGTGGGATCTTCTCTGGAACGAGAAATATGCCGGAAAGATACTCATGTTCTCAAACTCGCGCGACGCATTCGGCGTTGCTCTCAAAAAGCTCGGCTATTCTCTCAATACAACAGACGAAAACGAGATAAAAGAGGCTGCCGAAGAACTTAAAAAGCAGAAAAGCGTTGTTCAGGCATACGTAATGGATAGGGTTTTCGATAAAATGGAATCCGAATCCGCGCATATCGCAACATATTACGCAGGTGACTGCCAGACCATGATGAATACAAATCCCAATCTTGCTTTCTATTATCCGAAAGAGGGATACAATATCTTTATAGACTCGGTTTGTATTCCCAAGGGCACTCAAAATAAGGAGGCAGCCGAAGCTTTCATCAATTTTCTCTGCGAAACAGAAGTTGCGAAGGCAAACAGTGAGTATATCTGCTATTTCACGCCTCAGACAGAGGCTGCAAAGCTTTTAGAAGTTGATGAAAGAATACAGCCGACAGACGAAAGCCTTGAAAACTCCGAAAGCTTTGTCGCACTTCCCGACGAGACAAATTCTCTTATGGACTCTCTCTGGATAGAAGTAAAAAGCGGTCTCGGAACAGATAATTTCAGCAGCGCGATAATTCCCGTCGCAATAATCATTATTTTAGGCGTTGTGATATTTGCAATACTTTCGGTGCTGAGAAACAATAAGAAAAAGAAACTCAATTACTGATGTTCATAAAAAATTAAATATTAAATTTAAATTCTTCTTTACAAAAGCATACCGCTGTGATATAATATCTCAGTAAGCTGTTTGCGCATTGCTTTGCCAAGGGAAATATCCTCACTCTCATACATGAGAGTTAAAAAGGTGTTCACCGACCCTCGGCTATGTTTTGCGGAACGCAAAAAACAATAAATGAAAGGTGGAAAACACAATGCTTACAAAGGAAATCAAGCAGAGCATCATCGACCAGTACAAGACTCATGAGGGCGATACGGGTTCTCCCGAAGTTCAGATCGCTATTCTGACTTACAGAATCAACACTCTTAACGAGCACCTCAGAGAAAACCACAACGACCATCACTCAAGACGCGGTCTTCTCAAGATGGTAGGACACAGAAGAAGCCTTCTCAACTACCTCACCAAGGTTGACATTGAGCGTTACCGTGCAATCGTTGAAAAGCTCGGTCTCAGAAAGTAATCTTTGCATTAACGGGCGGATTTGCTTTGCGGCTTATTCGCCCTTAATTACTTTGTAGAGCCGCAAAACTTCTTTTAAAGAAAAAATAATTGTTTGCGGAGAAATTCGGTATTTTTGGCATTTACACGCACACCGGAGAATGGCGAGAAAAGAGTTCCGACGCGGGTGTAAGTGCAAAATTTACTTGAATGTTCTTCCGCAGACAAAGAAAAATAAAAATAACGGAGGAATGAAAATGTTTGAAAATTACAGAGTATTCTCAACAATGCTTGCCGGCAGAAAACTGTCGGTAGAAACAGGAAAGATCGCACAGCTTGCAAACGGCTCATGCCTTGTAAGATACGGCGATACGGCTATCCTTGCAACCGCAACCGCAAGCAAGGCTCCGAGAGACGGTATAGATTTTCTGCCGCTGTCGGTTGACTTTGAAGAAAGACTTTACGCGGTAGGAAAGATCCCCGGAAGCTTTTTAAAGAGAGAGGGCAAACCCTCCGAAAAGGCTATACTTACTTCACGCGTTATCGACAGACCTATACGTCCGCTTTTCCCGAAGGATCTCAGAAACGACGTAACTCTCGACCTTCTCGTGCTTTCGGTTGATCCCGACTGCTCTCCCGAGGTAACCGGTCTTATCGGTGCGTCCATTGCGCTTTCAATTTCTGATATTCCGTGGAACGGTCCTGTTTCAAGCGTGTTTGTAGGACTTGTTGACGGCGAAATAGTCATCAATCCCACAGCCGAACAGAGAGAAAAGAGCGACCTTGAACTTACCGTTGCGTCAAGCGCAAATAAGGTAGTCATGATTGAAGCCGGCGCTAAGGAAGTTCCCGAAGACGATATGTTCGACGCTATCATGAAGGCTCATGAGATAAACGTTGAAATGGTCAAGTTTATCGAGCATATCAAGTCCGAAATAGGCAAGCCCAAATTTGATTATCCCTCCTGCGAGGTTGACCATGATCTCTACGATAAGATCAGCGACTTTGCAATCGAAAAGGTAAGATACGCACTCGATACCGACGATAAGAATATCCGCGAGCAGAGACTTAACGTTGTTTACGACGAGGTCAACGCTTTTGTCGAGGAACAGTATCCCGACGAGGACAGAAAGGCAGAAGTTGCAGAGTGCCTGTATAAGCTCCAGAAGTTCGTTGTAAGAAGATGGCTGCTTGACGACGGCAAGCGCGTTGACGGAAGAAAGCTCGACCAGATACGTCCTCTCGCCGCAGAAGTAGGTCTTTTCAGAAGAACCCACGGTTCCGCAATGTTCACCAGAGGTCAGACCCAGGTAGTTACTGTTGCAACTCTCGGACTTGTCGGCGAACAGCAGATGCTCGACGGTATAGATAACGAAGAATATAAGAGATATATGCACCATTACAATATGCCGAGCTACTCCGTAGGCGAGACTAAGCCTTCCAGAGGTCCCGGCAGACGTGAGATAGGTCACGGCGCTCTTGCAGAACGCGCACTTGTTCCGGTAATTCCGCCGGTTGAAGATTTCCCGTATTCTATAAGACTTGTATCCGAGGTTGTTTCTTCCAACGGTTCGACTTCGCAGGGTTCTATATGCGCGTCTACACTTGCTCTTATGGACGCAGGTGTTCCGATTACAGCTCCCGTTGCAGGTATCTCCTGCGGTCTTATAACCGAGGGTGAGCGCTGGATGACAATGCTTGATATTCAGGGACTCGAAGATTTCTTCGGCGATATGGACTTCAAGGTTGCCGGCACAAAGAAGGGTATAACCGCAATTCAGATGGACCTCAAGATTGACGGTCTTACTCCCGAAATAATCAAGGCTGCATTCGCACAGACCAGAAAGGGCCGTGAATATATCCTTGACGAAGTAATGCTCAAGGCAATAGATAAGCCGCGTGCAGACGTTTCCGACTTTGCACCCAAGATGATAACCATAAAGATTAACCCCGATAAGATAAGAGAAGTTATCGGTTCGGGCGGAAAGGTAATTCAGGGCATAGTTGCCGATACCGGAGCAAAGATAGATATTGAGGATGACGGTACGGTATTTATCGCTGCTGTCGATAAGAACGCTGGTCTTAAAGCTAAGTCCATAGTCGAGGCTATTGCGTTTGATCCCGAAGTAGGCGCTGAATTTGTAGGTAAGGTTACAAGAATTATGTCGTTCGGCGCGTTCGTTGAGATAGCACCCGGCAAGGAAGGTCTTGTACACATTTCAAAGCTCGACAAAAAGAGAGTTGAAAAGGTTGAGGACGTTGTTTCGATAGGTGATCAGATAAAGGTCAAGGTCGTTGAGATCGACGATAAGGGCAGAATTAACCTTTCACGCAAGGATTGCCTTTAATTAAAGACTTTCTTAACTAAATAAGCTTAAAAGGGCAGGATTTTTTCCTGCCTTGCTTAATAAAAACCAAAATGTGCAGAATCGATCAGGAGAAATCATAAAAATGGAAGAAATGCGTCTTCAGAAATACGTTTCCGACTGCGGTCTTATGTCAAGGCGTGCCGCCGAAAAGGAAATAGAAAAAGGACACTTTACCGTAAACGGCGTGAAAGCGGCGATAGGACAGAAAATAGATCCGTCGCGCGATAACGTCGAGTATAACGGAAAACCCATAAAGGGCGGCGCAAAAAAGCTCTATGTAATGCTTTATAAGCCGAGAGGATACGTTACAACAATGAGCGACGAAGAGGGAAGAAAGTGTATTCCCGAATTGCTCACCGATATTCCCGAAAGAGTATACCCTTGCGGCAGACTCGATATGGAGTCCGAGGGACTGCTCATACTCACAAACGACGGCGAAACCGCAAATAAGCTTATGCACCCGAAAAATCATGTCGATAAGATCTATCACGTTAAGATAAAGGGCGAGATAGAGCCGGAAAAGCTTGAAATTCTGACGTCGCCCATGGAAATAGACGGATATAAGATAAAGCCCGTAAAGGTCACGATAATTGAGCGCAAAGAGGGAAATACCACGCTTAAATTCGTGCTGAGCGAGGGAAGAAACCGTCAGATAAGAAAAATGTGCGAAATAGCCGGACTTACCATAACGCGCCTAAAAAGGGTTGCCGTCGGAGAGCTTACTATCGGTATGCTCACACCCGGCAGATGGAAGTATATGAACTATAATGAGATAAGCTATCTCAAAAATCTCTGATATTTGTAACGGAGTAGACAAATGCTTGAAATAAGACCTGTTTATACCTCCTATGAGCGTGAGGAATATACCAAAATGTTCGGGATAGTTCCGGAAAAGGACTGCTTTGTCATTGCCGCGCATAACGGCGGAAAATTCGTCGGCACGGCTTACGGCAAGGTGACTCCCCCGAACGCGGTAATTTATCTTATGAGCCTTGTGGAAGGGTATGACGACGATGTTGACAGATTTCTCTTAGGCAAGGCGGCGCTGAATTATATCGACCTTAACGGCGGAGTTGACGTTGAGTATACCGGAGACGATATGCGCCTTGCAAAGGCACTCGGATTTTCGACAAAGACAGAAGTTCCGACGCTCAATCTCACGGGATATTTCGGCGAAAAGCACGGTGGGGCAAAATAACGCCGAAAATGGCGTCGGTTGTATTCAAATTGTCGGAAAAACCATAAAAATGTAATATTCACACGTAAAGCGGCGTATAAAACACGTTGCCAAAGCAAATATTTTTGAAAAAGCTATTGACAAATGCCGCTTTGTGTGATATACTATACAGGCAGTGTTGAGGGACGGTAAAGTTTCGGTATGTAAGCTGTATGCCGGAGTGGCGGAATTGGCAGACGCCCGGGACTTAAAATCCCGTGAGACTTATATCTCGTACCGGTTCAAGCCCGGTCTCCGGCACCAAACAATCATATATCGCGGAGTAGAGCAGCCCGGTAGCTCGTTGGGCTCATAACCCGAAGGTCGTTGGTTCAAATCCAGCCTCCGCAACCAAAAAATCAAGCAACCAAAAGGTTGCTTGATTTTTTTATCCATTGCGAAAGCAATGGTATATCATCGCCGTTAGGCGTATATCATCACGCGTAGCGTGTATATCATCAGCCGTAGGCTGTATACCGCTTTCGCAATGATGATATACAACACTCCGTGTTGATGATATGCAATTCCTACGGAATTGATGATATACAAGGCTTCGCCTTGATTTATTCGCCGAAGTGTAGTATTATACTTTTAGAAAGGAGTGATATTATGGCGAAAAACTACTTGTTGATATATTCGGAGCAGCTCGCAACAGAAATAGAATTGCTTTGTCAAAATTTAAAAGCGCCTTCCAATACCCTTTTCCAAATTCGTAAAAGTTCAAGCAGCGTTTACGCAAATATTAGAGAAGCTAATTACGGGCAAAGTAAATCGGATATGATTTCTAAATTTGAGATTTCTTTAAAAGAATGCACCGAAACAGAGGGCTGGTTGAAGTTGTTGTTCGAAACGAATATCATAGACGAAGAGATGTTCAGAAGAAATAGAAATCTTTGCGGCCGCATTAGACGAATGTTAATATCAAGTTGCAAAACGCTAAAGGACAACAAATGAAAACTCTTTATACTGCTTTCAAAGGTAAAAATAACACCTCTTATCAGCTTGTTTCACGCATTGATAATAATTCACTTTTTTTAACCAATTCTTTTACCGGTCTTGAAAAAGATATTACGAGATTTGATTGTGATTTTGATGCCGTATATATGTTTGGCATTGATAAAAACTTGGTTGATAAAATTCGAATAGATCTTTGTGCTTGTTATAATAGTGAGCATATATTTACTGATTATGATTTGTTATCTTTAGAAAGTAAATTAAATGAATCAAATATATCATATTATATTTCAAAAGCTCCAACAAAATATTTATGTAATGCCGCATATTATCACATGTTGAAAAAAAAACCCAATACTGTTTTCATTCATATTCCGTCATTACAGGGCATGAATGAAACTTTAATGAACAAATTAGCAGATATTTTTTGAGTACATCTTTTTCGGCACCTCTACTCAGTGAAAACCTCGTATTTAAGCCATTCTCGGCAGGTACGGGGTTTCTTTTTGCGCGCAAACGGAATTTAAAAAGTCTAATCTGTTAGACTAACGGACTTTAGAATTGCCCGAACTGTGTCGATATACTTTCGGTTTTAACTTTTACAAAGAGAAAAAGTCATAATAGTGTGATAAAATTAAGATAAATAATTTACGGGAATGATGAAATGTCTTATAAAACCACAGCAAAAAAGGATATGACAGCAGAGCTTGACCACGGCGCGGTTCTTCCGCTTGTATTCAGGCTTACGCTGCCTGCCGTTGCGGCGCAGCTCATAACGTTTCTGTATAATATAGTGGACAGAATGTACGTTGCAAAAATAGAGGACGGCGGAATGGACGCGCTTGCGGCTCTCGGAATAGTTCTGCCCATAACGCTGATTATTCAGGCGTTTGCAAACCTTGTCGGACTCGGCGGTTCTCCGCGTGCCGGCATTAAACTCGGCGAAGACGACAGGGACGGCGCAAACCGTATATTCAACAGCGCGTTTGTAATGCTTGTAATCATAGGCGTTGTTTCGGGAGCGTTTTTCTTTGTGTTTGCAAAGCCCGTCGTCGTGCTTTTCGGCTGTCCTGAGAGTGCGGTGGACTTTGCGGTGTCGTATCTCAGAATATACTCTTTGGGTTCTGTGTTTGTAATGCTCTCGCAGGGACTTAATCCGTTTATACTGACTCAGGGCTATTCATTTACGGCAATGAGCTATGTTCTGACGGGAGCCGTGATAAATATAATACTCGATCCGCTGTTTATATTTACTTTCGGTATGGGAGTGCGCGGCTCAAGCCTTGCGACGGTAATTTCGCAGTTTGTTTCGTGCGTTCTTATAATGCTTTTCTTTTTTTCGGAAAAAAGCCTGTTTAAGTTTGTAAAAGAGCAGTTCAGACTTTGCAGAAGCATAGTTTTCAGTATAGTTTCTCTCGGATTTACGCCGTTTGTCATGACGGTTACGGAATGTGCCGTGCAGATAGTGTTCAATATCTGCCTAAACGCGTCTACCGGGGGAAATAAGGACTATACCGCGGCGCTTACGGTAATGTTAAGCGCATTGCAGCTCATATCTCTGCCGCTTAACGGACTGGGCAACGGTATGCAGCCTTTTGTAAGCTATAATTACGGCAAAGGCAACGCAAAACGCCTTAAAAAGGGAATAACGGACGTGACGGTTATCGCGTTTGTGTTTGCGCTTTGTATATGGTCGGTATCTCTCTGCGTGCCGGTGCTTTACGCACGCCTGTTTTCGGCAAGCGAGGCTGTCACGGAAATAGTAAAGAAGTATACGCCGTTTTTCCTTATGGGCTCTATAATGTTCTTTGTCCAGATGACGATGCAAAACGTAAACGTGGCTCTCGGACAGGCAAAGTCCGCGCTTGCGCTTGCCGTGACAAGAAAGGTTATAATACTTATTCCGTTTTGTTTTGTACTTACGCATTTTCTCGGCTTTAAGGGCGTGTATATGTCGGAGGGAATTGCGGATCTTGCAGCCGGAATAATCACGTCGGTTGTTATTTTCACAAGTTTCCCCAAAATTTTTAAACGCCGCGAACAGGACGTAAAGTGCGGCATAAGCAATCACGGCGAATAAAGCATTTCAGAATTTTCGGAAAAACGGCATAAAAAAGCCTGCCGTTTGCGGCAGGCATGAGAAAATATTTGCTTTACGTTAAATCAGACGCGGTATCCTTTGCTTTTGAGATAAACGTCGGCAGGCATGAGCCAGTCGGTCTGCATTATGTCAAAACCGCGTTTTGCTATCCAGCCCCAGCCGCTGTCGGGATCTCCCGACGCAGATATGTCGTCGTTGTGCTTTGCGGCAATGACGTCGCGGTAATCGTACACTATCGAGTTGCACCATACGGCAAGACCTTTTTCGTGCATTGCGTTTATGTAATCTTCTGACACGATCTCCTTGTCGTCTGTGGCAAACAGCGCCTCAACGCCGATAAAGTTCAAATTTGACGAAAGCAGAAGATCGCTTACCGTGTCCTTGTCGCGTACTATTGCCATATACATAAGTTCGGGAGCGGTTTGTTCGAGAGAGAAAAGCTCTTTTTCGTTAAAACTGCTTTTTACAATGACCTGTTCCTCCATGCCGAGAGAACGAATGACCTCCGTTATGTCTTTCATCGCTGTCCAGAATTTGTCAACGTTTATAAAACATCTTCCCTTAAGACGCGACATAATATCGTAAAAGGTGCTTACGCCGTATTCCGTCGGCACGTTGTCAAAATTCAGATAACGCAGCTTTTCAACCTCGTCCGAATACATATCCTTTATAAAAACAGGCGAGCCGAGATGTGCGCGTTCCATTCCGGGGTGGAAACAGTACAGCTTTCCGTCCTTTGATACGCTAACGTCAAGCTCTATAATGTCTGCACCATGAATTATAGCCGCCTCATATGATTCTGCAGTGTTGCAGGATATATTTCCGGCGCAGACGCCGCGGTGTGCCGCAAGCAGGATTTTTTTCTTTTCTATCAAAGAGTAAAGTGGGTTCATAAAGTTTTTTCCTTTCGAGTGCTGTTTTTAGCACATTTATATTCCGGTCTTTACCGGGAATTATAAAAGACTCCGGGGGCTTTGTCAAGCACTGCGGAAAAAATGAGCAAAACAGAAAAGAAGTCAGCAAAATCGTGTCAGACAGAAGCTTACGGAATTTAAAATTTACCCAATATAAAACGGACAGAAACACTCGGAAATCCGGGAAATCTCTGTCCGTATTCTGTTATGTTTTCCTGTAAAGAAATGCTGTATCGTCTGTAAAGACTTTTATTTGTTTACAGTGTATCCGGCGCTTTCGCAGAGAGGAGCAAAGCTTTGTGACCAGAGAAAAGCGCGTACCGCAGTGCATGAATTTATGTCAAAGCCTATGCTTTCAAAGGCGGTTTCGCCGTCAGAATTTACATTCATCATCTTTACAGAGGTAATTCTGCCGTCGCTGTCAAAGCCGGTAAGATAAAGTACGCCGTTGCGCACATTTTCGGTGCCGTACAGAGTAACTCTGTCTTTTTCAAGCACAATCGCTGTGTCGGTGTCTTTTAAGTACTTTGCGTAAAGCGTAAAGGGTTGATTTACCGTCTGCGAGAAGTCGTATCTTTCGCCGTTTTCGGTGTACCAGCCGAAAAATCTGTATCCGTATTTCATAGGCTCGTATTCGGGCTTTTCAAATACGGCTCCTTCGGCAACATAGTAATCCGTGGGATATTCGCCGTCGTTCATAGGATCAAGAGTAATGCATAAGCTATTTGCAAGCTTGTGAACCTTTGAATTTTGATCGTAAATTACAACGTAGTCTGTGTCGTCGGAGCGTAAGAATGAACTGTAATCCTCCGATGTAACGTCGGTCAGTGCCTGTGCTTTGTCGGAAACCGAAATGCCAATCATGGGCGGAACGTCTTTCTCGGAAAGGCTGAGAGAGAGCACTCTGCCCGAATTGGCAAGGTATACGTTGTTTAGAATTTCTTCTTCGCCTTGTTCATCTGTTCCGGAAAGCTTCATATTGGCATATATCTGCGTGTCGTTTGAAATTGAAAGTTTCTTTACGTTGTGATATATGCCGGCACCGTTGCCGAACGCCGTATTTCTGACTATTCTTCCGCCGGAAATGCTCATTTCGGTGTATGAACCATGAGCGCAGATGCCTCCGCCGTTTCCGTTTGCGGTATTGTCGCCGATACGTCCGCCGTACATATTGAATGAAACGGTGCTGTTGTCAAAATATATTCCGCCGCCGTCAGATGACGCACTGTTTCCGGAAATATCCGCATTTTCCGACATTGTAAAGGAGCTGTTTACACGTAAATGAACTCCGCCGCCGAGTTTAGCCGAGTTTACGGCGATTTCACCGCCCGACATATTTACCGAGGACTTTGTGGAAGCGTATATACCTCCGCCGTATTCGTCGGCAGTGTTGCCCGAAATATATCCGCCCGTCATTGTGAGCGCAGAACCTTCTTCGTTGAGAAGTATACCGCCGCCGTGCGCCAAGACTGTGTTTTCGGAAATTCTGCCGTTGCCCGACAGCGTCATTTTCGCCGCGTAATGCAGATATACTCCGCCGCCCCAGATTGCGCTGTTGCCGTTTATTTCGCCGTCCGTCATTACTATGCTGCAGCCCGAACCTGTTGCATATATCGCACCGCCGTTGCCGCCTGCATTGTTTTGCGAAATGCTGCCGCCGGAAATTTTAACTTCAGATGTTCCGCACATAAATACGGCGCCGCCGGATAAAGACGCATGGTTGTTTGAAATGCTGCCGCCGTACATATACAGTTTGCCGCTGTCAAGGCAGATCGCGGCACCGTCTCCAGAAACTTGATTTCCGGTAATATTTGCACCGTACATATAAACGCTGCCGCCTTTAGCGTAAACCGCGCTTTTTGCCGACGCTTTTTCACCGCCTCTGTTGCCTATCTCGCCGCCGCCCGTACAGTCGCAGATGACAAGGTTATTAAAGCCCGAAATGACGGGGTTTTCAAGGTCCGACGACGTAAGCTTAAAGCCGTTTAAGCAGATGTAAAGGTCTGCGTTTTCATTTCCGATACTGCCCGAGAGCGTTACGTCCTGCGTTAAGAATAGGTAGGCGTTTCCGTCCTCGTCGCAGATTATATCGCCAGTGCCGTCAAAGGCTGTAAACGATATGTCTTTTTTGGAAAGAATTTCGTGCTTTGACTCGTCGTAGCAATATGTATCTCCGCAAAGGCAGTGCGTGTGACGGGAGTCTATCCACTTTGCCGAGAGGGTAATGTCACTATCGACGGTCTTTGAAAAGTCGTATTTTTCTTCGCCGCAATACCAGCCGCCGAAGATGTATCCTTCGCGGATCGGGTCGTCTGACGGTGCGCTCACTGTTTCTCCGGGCAGGCACCTTGCGACGGTAACTTCATCGCCGTTCTGCGGATCGAATGTGACGGTATAGGATCTCAGTACAAGTCTGTGCTTGCTGTTTTCGTATATAACCGTGTAGTCGCTGTTGTCGGATATGATAAGCGCCGATCTGTCGCCGCCTTTGTCGTAAAACGTTTCACCTATGATTTTATTTTCAATGTCTACGGGTTCTTCAAGAGTCGGCGTTTTGCTGACGCTTACGCCTATTTTTTCGTTTCCGGTAATACCTGTACGTAACTGAAACGTTCTGCCGTTTTTGAGATACAGGTTGCTTTCGGAGCCGTTTTCCGACGAGGTGTTTCCGATTATATAAGTACCGCCGCCTATTTCAAATTCTGCTCCGTAATCTTTTTTGTCTAAGTAGATTCCGGCGCCGACAGGCGCTGTGTTCTTGGTTACGGTGGTTTTTGTAAATATCAGAGCATTATTATAATAATTTCCTGTTATATATACTCCGCCGCCCATATCCGACGCGGTGTTGCCTTCAATCTCGCATAAGCCGTTCGCGATAAATCTGTTGGCATTTGTATAAATACCTCCGCCGAGCTTTGCGGAATTATTCTTTATGTAAGCAATTTTATCCGCCGCACTGCTGTCGGTAGCAATCAAGAAAGATGAATCGCTGTTTAAAGATATGCCTCCGCCGTTTCCTGCAGCTGTGTTGCCGCTGACGGTGTTTCCGCAGTAGAAATTGATCGTTGCGGTAGATGTTGCAAATATACCTCCGCCGTTTCCGGTTGCCGTGTTGCCGCATATTTTGCTGTCGCGTATACTGGTATTTATATTGCTTGCGCCGTTGCCGTTAAAATAGATGCCTCCGCCGTTTCCCGTCGCTGTGTTGTCGTGTATATTGCTGTTTCGTATATGCGAATAAGGGTATTTGCCCTTCTCCTCAACGTATTTAAAGCAGATACCTCCGCCGTTTTTGGCACTGTTTTCGCCGACTTCGATATTGTTTATGTTTACTATACCGCTTGTTTCTATAAATATTGCTCCTGCCATATTCGACGCGGTGTTGTTATTTGCCGTAATGTTGCTGATGTCGGCAGCCGTGTTGCCGTTGATGTATACCGCACCGCCGTTGATCGCGCTGTTACCGTTCATCTCACCGCCGTAGGTGTACATTTTTCCGCTTTCAACGGATACGGCGCCTCCCGAACCGTTTGGCACTTTGTTTCCGCTCATAATGCCGCCGCGCATGGTAAATGCCGCGCCGTTTGCATAGACAGCTCCGCCGTTCTTATATGATGTGTTGTCCGTGAAGCTTCCGCCGAGAAGGTATAATTCCGAACCGCTCTGCGCGTATATTGCAGCGCCGCCGTCGGAGGATATGTTTTTGGTAAAGTTTCCGCCGTAAATGTAGGCTTTTGCGGAGTTTCCGACGCTTACCGCAGGCTTTGCCGGAGCCTCGTCCGTTCCTCTGTTTCCAATTTCGCCTGTATCTTTGCAGTCGCATATAACAAGGTTATTAAAGCCCGAAATGATGGGGTTTTCAAGATCCGACGACGTAAGCTTAAAGCCGTTTAAGCAGATGTAAAGGTCTGCGTTTTCATTCCCAATACTGCCCGAGAGCGTTACGTCCTGAGTCAAGAATAGGTAAGCGTTTCCGTCCTCGTCACAAATTAGATCACCCGTGCCGTCATATGGGACAAAGGAAATTTCTTTGCCTGCAATATCGTCGTGGCTTGAGCTGTCGCTGTCAAATTCACTTCCGCACAGGCAGTGTGTATGATCTGTCGTAATGCTGCTTGCATAAACCGCCGTCATAAGAAACAGCGCGGCAAACAAACTTAAAAAGACAGCCGTAATTTTTGCGGTTTTCATTGATAATACCTCCGTAAATCAGTTAACAGTGTTTTCTCCGAGTTCAAATTCAAATCTCATTGCGAGTGCTTCAAAAAGCTTTTTCATAATGTCGTTTGCGACGTTTTTTATGTCTATCGAGAGTACAGAATCCGTGACTTCCTTTATTTCGTCTTTCGGAACGTTGTACGCCGCAAGGCTCATTCCGAGAAAACGCGCAAGCTTTCTGTCAAGCGTGAAATATTTGTCGCACGGTCTTGCCATGTAGTTTCGCATAATTCCCGACGTGCCTATCTCAAGCTCGTAGAAGTCGCTTTCCGAAAGCGTCGGATTGTACGGCGAAAATATACTGTACAGCTCCGTCGAGGTTCTCTGGAATATATATTCCGTTGTGTTTCTGTTTGAATAGGCTTCGACGTATATATCGCGCAGATTTTCGTTAAGCTCCGTCAGCGTCAGCTGTATCGCGGTCTCCGCGGCATATATGTAGACCGGCGGAAGTTCTTTTTTGCCGACGTTCCTTGCCGCCGCAAACTGGCTGTCAAACATAAACTCCGTAAGGTTGAGAAGAACTCCGTCTTTTGTATGAAAAATGTTCTGGAAGGTCGAGTTTGTGACGTCCGCCTCCTTTAAGATTTCCGCGAGCGTTGTGCTGTGATAGCCTTTTTGTATAAACAGCCTTACACAGGCTGAAAGTATACGCCGTTTTGACTCCTTGCTGTCATATTTTCTCGGCATTTTTTACCTCCTGCATTTTGACTTTGGTTTATAAGCCAATTATAACATAATACCGTAAAAAGTCAATACCAAAAAATAATTTATATTGCAAAAGAGTTATATATTCGGTAAAATTTCCCGCAGAGTTTGTGTTTTGTGTCAAGTCGCCTTGCAAATGAGTATTCATTATGGTACAATATCTTTAAAATATTTGATTTCAGAAAGTGAAAACCGCAAAATGGACAATAAATCGGAAAATAATATTGCAAACGGCGAATTTGAAAACCCTCATGTAAAATACAGGGGATTTCCGTTCTGGGCATGGAACTCGGAACTGAAAAAAGACGAGCTTGAAGAACAGATGGAGATTTTTAAATCAATGGGCTTCGGCGGATTTTTCATGCACGTGCGCCAGGGACTTGAAACGCGCTATCTCGGAAAGGATTTCATGGACGCCGTCGGGATTTGCGCAAAAAAAGCGAAAGAGCTCGGAATGTACGCGTTTTTGTACGACGAGGACAGATGGCCGTCGGGCGCTGCCGGAGGCTTTGTAACCGCGAACAAGATGTTCAGACAGAAATATCTTGAGATGACGTGTTTTGACCGCAGCGACTCTTATCCCGATGAAAAAAGCGCCGCCGAAAACGGAGGCTGTCTGTTTGTCGCCGCATTTTCCGTTGAAAAGGACAAAGACGGCTGTATGACGTCCTATCGCAGAATAGGGCGTGAGGAAAGCGCTGAAGATAAGCGGTACTTTTTTATAAGAGTAGCGCCGGGAAACGAGCCGAGATATAACTATCAGTCCTATACCGATACTTTGAACAAAGACGCTATGGACGAGTTTATAAAGATCACGCACGAGGCATATTATAAGAGATTTTCCAATGAATTCGGCAAAACCATGCCTGCGATTTTCACAGACGAGCCGCAGACGATACGGACGCTTTCGCTTGACAGCGGATTTTCAAAAAAGGACGCGCATATAGCATGGACTTTTGACTTTGCCGAAAGCTTTAAGGAAAAATACGGGTACGATATAACAGAAAAGCTGCCCGAACTCTTTTTTGCCATGAAAGACGGCGGAGGATTCAAGACAAGATACGACGTGCGCAGACATATAAGCGAGAAATTCTGCACCGCGTTTACGGATAATATAGGAAAATGGTGCTCCTCCCACGGCATTGCTCTTACGGGACACGTTCTCGGAGAAGATTCTTTGGGGGAAATGTGTCTTACTCACTGCGACGCAATGCGCACATATAAATATATGCAGATTCCCGGAATAGACGTTCTGTTCGACGATAAATGCTTTACGACTGCGGTTCAGTGCAGATCGGTCGTGCGTCAGTTCGGCAAAAGCGGCATGACGTCGGAGATGTTCGGCGTTACGGGCTGGGACTTCGATTTTCGCGGACATAAATTCCAGTGCGACTGGCAGATGTGTCTCGGAGTGACGCTCAGAGTTCCGCATCTTGCATGGCAGACAATGAAAGGCGAGGGCAAGCGCGACTATCCCGCAAGCATTTTCTATCAGTCTCCGTGGTATAAGGAATATAAATACATGGAGGATTATTTTGCAAGAGTCTGCGAAACGCTGGATAAGGGAAAGCCTGTGTGCCGAACCGCGGTAATACACCCCGTTGAGACGTACTGGCTGCTTTCGTCCTCCAAAGCAGAGAGCGGGCCGTTCTGCCGTGAGCTTGAGGCACATTTTCATGAGCTTTGCCGCGAACTGCTTACCGGCGGAGTTGACTTTGACTACATAGCCGAATCGCTTATCGGCGATATGAATACAAGCGAACTTCCTTACGATACGGTTATTGTCTGCGATTGCATTACGCTGCGTCCCGAAACGATAGAATTTCTGGAGAATTTCCGCAAAAACGGCGGAAAGCTTATAATCATTGGAAAAGCGCCGGAGATGAGCCTCGGTGTAAGCTCGAAAGACGCACGTTCTTTGAGCGAGCTTGCCGTGTGCATACCTTTTTCGCTTACCGAACTGTTCTTTAATATCCGTCCCGACGTTCTTATTCTGAACGAGTCCGGCATAAAGACCGACAATCTGCTTTATACAAGAAAGCATACCGAAGAATGTGACTATCTGTTTGTGGCACAGGCAAAGGACTTTGACGTTCCGCATATAACACGAAAGCGGAAGATCAGCATAACCGTTGACGGTATGTACGTTCCGGAGCTTTATGACGCGCTTGACGGCAGCATAAAAAAGGTGAACTGCCGCGTGTGTGACGGAAAGACAGTTATGTATTTTACGCTGTGCAATTCCGACTCGCTGCTTGTAAAGCTTACGCCGACAAATAAAGAATTTGAATATACCGCGCCGGATAATAAGGTATCATGCAAAGAAACCGGACTTTCGTCCGTGGTTGAAATAAAGCCGGAAGAACCGAATGTGCTTCTTCTCGACAGGGCGGACTTTTATCTCGACGGAGAGCTTGTCTGCCGCAGAGAGGAGATACTTCGCGCAGATAATAAGATACGCGAGAAGCTCGGCTTTGATAAGCGCGAAACAAAGGTCGTTCAGCCGTGGGCGGTCGCGCATGAGCCTGAGAATCACATGGTGCTCATGAGATTTGAATTTGAAAGCGATATTGATTATACGGGTGCGCTTATAGCTCTTGAAAACGGCGGAAAGTCCAAGGTTGTATTAGGCGGAATATCAGCCGGTACAGAGCCGTGCGGTTTTTACACCGACAAAAACATTCTGACGTATGCCCTGCCGCCGATAAAGAAAGGCGCCAACATTCTCGAAATATCTTTACCGTTCGGAGTGCGCACAGACCTTGAAAACTGCTTTGTCCTCGGAGATTTCGGCGTGGAATGTGTCGGCGAATATGCGCACATAACGCAAAAACGCAAAGTGTTCCGCTACGGCACGCTTACGCAACAGGGCTATCCGTTCTACGGCGGAAACGTCAGTTACAGCACCGAATTTACGCTTGAAGAAGAGTCCGATGTCATAATCGGCGCGGCGTTTTGGAAAGGAACCTTTGTCAAGGTGGTTGTCGACGGAAAAGACGTCGGAAATATCGCCTTTGCACCGTATGAGCTTACTCTGAATTCGCTTACGGCAGGAAGACATACTCTGAAATTTGTGCTTTACGGCAACCGTTACAATACTTTCAGTGCGCTGCATAACCTCTGCGCCGGAAGAAAGAGAATGTACATAGGTCCGATCTACTGGCGCAGCCGCGGAGATAACTGGTCATACGAATACAGAATACAGGAATTCGGAATTTTAAAGAAACCGACCGTAAAAATAATAAAGGGAGATAAATAAATGTTTGTAACTTACGCACACAGAGGAGCCAGCGAATACTGGCCCGAAAACACACTAAGCTCATTCTATGCAGGAATAGACATGGGAGCAGACGGAGTTGAAACCGACGTACAGCGCACAAAGGACGGAGTGCTTGTAATCTATCACGATCCGCGGCTCATGCGCGTATGCGGGCAAGAGGGTACGGTTCAGGACTACACCTTTGAAGAGCTTACAAAGTTCTTTGCATATAATAAAGAGTACGGCAGAAAGGATAAAATAATTACCTTTGAAGAATTTCTGAGATTTATCGGCTGCCGCGATCTTACCTTTGCAATAGAGCTTAAGGACAACGGCATTGCCGCAGACGCGCTTGATCTGCTCGATAAATACAATATGAAACAAAAGACCATAGTTACGTCGTTTATATACAGTGAGCTTGAAGCCGCATATAAGACCGGAAGGGGCTACCGTCTCGGTTATCTGTACGACGATACGACAGATGAGGTCATGGAGCAGCTGAAAAAAATAGAAGCTTTCCAGGCGTGTCCCAAAGCGTCGACGATAACGCCGGAAATACTCGGGAAGCTTCACGAAAACGGTCTTGAATGCCGCGCGTGGGGTATATTTGATACCGGTATTATGAAAAAAGCATACGATATGGGTGTTGACGGCGGTATGACCGTTAATTTCCCCGATAAGCTTTTGGCGTATATTAAGGAAAAGTCAAAGAATAACTGAAAACCAACCAAATATATAAGAAAACCGGAATCCGTCTTGATGCGGACTCCGGTAATTTTATTATTTCTGTATGTAGTGGCTTTTTATAAACTCGCTGTCCATGATAAGAACATAGAATACTCTGCCGTAATATGCGTTGTCAACGATACGCCCGTGATCAAGTACCGGTTTGTATACGCCTGACTTTGTCGCAAGGTGAAACTGAACATAGTCGTTTGAACCGTCGGATTTTTCGTTTATCTGTTTCCATATGCTCTTTTCTACGTTTTCGCGCTCATCGGGACGTATGAGATTTCCGAAACTCTGATGAGTGAATTTCAGAAAATCGTCGAGATCGTCGCAGCCGGCGAATTTTATCATTTCATTGTTTGCAAACAGTATTTCGTCGGTTTTGCCCGTGCTGTCGGCTCTGTATATCAGAAACGCACCGGGGAGATGTTCGGAAACCTCGTTTAATGCAAATCCGAGCTGAGTGCGTTTGTGCGGCATGAGCTTTTCGCTGTACTCAAGACAGCCGTGTTTTCCGTTGAGCTTTACTTCGTATAAAGCCATATCGGCTTTGCTGAAAAGCTCAGAGGTATTTTTTGCATATTTCGGATATTCGGCATATCCTGCCGAAATGCTGTATGAATACTTTATACCGTTAAACGTAAACGAGCGCTCGGTGAAAGTAAAATCATTAAGCAGTTTTGAGGCTCTTTCACTTGTTGTGTTTTTCAGTATGATACAGAATTCGTCTCCGCCGTTTCTGCCCATTATCGAGTCCGTCGGAAGCAGAGATTTCATGCTGTCGGCAAGCTGTTGAAGGATTTTATCACCGAAAGCGTGACCGTATCTGTCGTTGATGAATTTAAAATCGTCAATATCAAAGGTTACGCCTACGCAAGGTGCGTTTGGGCATTCCAAAACGAATTTTTTTGCGCTTTCGTCAAATCCGCTTCGGTTGAGCAAGCCTGTCAGCGTGTCGGTTGTCGCAAGAATGAGGAGTTGTTTTTTTTGATCGTCAAGCATAATGAGAACAGCCAGCAATCCTGGTATAAGCAGAACTATTATCATGCCGCCGACATATATTCCGATAGTGCTCGATTTTACGCTCCAGCCGTCCCGAGGCATTACGTCAAGTTTCCACGAGCAGCTGCCGAGTTCAAATTCGTATGAGACCGGTTTTTTGATTTTTCCTTCCGAACTGCAGACTTCCTCGTATTCCGGATTCAGAGCCGAAACCGTTTTTGAAAGACAGTATTCGTATCCGAAATTTCCGAGAGCCTGAATTGAATTTTCAAATATTTCCGGCACTTTTATAATTACAACCGCAAAGCCCCAGAAATTGCTGCTGCCGTCGCTGTTTTTGAGAAACACGGGATTTCTTATTGCGATTCCCATGCTTCCTTGATTCAGTTCAAACGGTCCCTGCATTGTTATAACGTCGTGCTGTTTTGCATAGTGAACAAATTCGCTGCGGCTCGGATCGCCGAGAAGATCTATCTTGCCCGATTCGTTCCCCGTTTCTGGGTATATGCTTTCAACCACGCCGCCGGGTGCTAACTGAATGCTGTGTATGTAGTATGTCATCAGATTTCGTGCGACAGTGTCGAAATTGTTTACACCGCCGTTTTCGCTTATGATGATCTGCTCAAGCGCGTCGGTTACTGCAATTCCCTGATTTAGGTCTGTGATGAGACGGTTGGCGTATGTGGTTGCGTTTAGCTCGGTTCTGGCGTATATAAGATTTTTTCCTGCAAAGTGTTCGACATGAACAATTACGTTAAGAATTATAAACCCCGCTATAAAAACAAATGTCGGCAGGAGAAATATCGGCTTGAATTTTGTTTTTTTATATGAATCCATGCTTTGTTTGCGTCTCCGTATATGTTGTTTTGTGTGAATATTTATAAGCTTAATCAATACGAAATGCTGTACTGATATTTACACAACATTATACGGCTGATAAATGACTATTTATATATAATTTGTTAAATACATACTAAACTTTGAATAAATTTTTAAAACGAATTTTGCAACTTCGGGACTTATCCCAAAGTTTGTTTTAAGGATCGGTTTATGGCTTTGGTAAATAAGAATGAGGAATTTTGCAGAATAGCAAAAAATCCGTGCCATACGTTCCAAAAAACAATTTACCAAAATAAACCTCCGCCATATCTGCATAAAACTCCTATCGCTTACAAAAAATAGTGCTGTACCACAAAAGCAAAAAGGAGTTTAATATAAATGAAAGCAACAGGAATCGTAAGAAGGATAGACTATTATGTTATAATAGGACAAAAGGTAAAACCCCTTGTATAACGCGGTGTTTCGCTGATTTTGTCCACAATCACAGACCAAATTTATATAAGGTTTTAGCCTTTAGTACATATGTAGGGAGGCTGAAAAAATCTTGGCTCTACAGCCACTCGAAAACAAACGAGTGGCTGTTTTTTTGTATAAAGAAAACCACGCGATAGTCGCGTGGTTCAAAAAAGGTTAACCGGTGAAAAAAATCCTCCAAATA
>CAKSEL010000001.1 GCA_934446675.1 uncultured Eubacteriales bacterium | reverse complement strand
TCCGCAGCATTTATTGAGAATGACCGCACCTACACTCCCGTGCGCTTTATTTCCGAAGAACTCGGTGCAGATGTTGAATGGATCGAAGCCGAACAGAAGGTCGTTATAACCAAGTAACAATATAATGTTATGTAAGGAGAGCAATTTCGGGACGTTTGCTCTCCTTTTTGCGTGTTTTTAAGCCTTGATTTTACCCCAAAACCAATTACGTTCCAAAATTAACCAATTACGACACAAGCCGCCGTCATGGCGGCTTTTATATTATACTTAGATGTAAATATAATGGTAATTAAATGCCCGGAGGTGAGAACAGTGCTTTTCGGAAAGAAAAATGTAAGGTTTGATAAGGTGGCAAAATTCAACTGTGAACTTGATACCAACAAGAAACTGAAAGAAGACCTGAAAAAGCTTTCGTTGTGCAGAAACAGTATAACCAAGACCGAGTATCTGTCGGAAATGCTTTCCTTGTTCAGTAAAGAAGGTCTTGATATTACGCTTAAAGAGCTTGATATGCTTCTTTTGATGAGGAATAAAGCTGCGGACGTAAAATCTCAATGAAATTTAAATTTGCGACTTTTTAGAACAAAGGGGAATTATGCAATGAAGAGAATAATATCGCTTTTTTTGGTATTGTGTATTGTGGTGACGATGGTGCCGCCGTTTACATTGCCTGCGGCTGCGCAGATTACCAAAAGAGAAGACTGGGACAGTGAAACCGGAAAAACAGTCAATCTTATTCCGGCCTTGAAAGCAAACGACAATATTTTCGGCATAGGCTGGGGAAGTAAAGAGCCGGGGCAGATTGATGATACAGCATATGAAACCTCCAACAGTGCCTATAAAAATAAATATGTTATCCGCGCGAAAACAAAGACAGATGACATCGGAGATTCTGACTTCACCGGCGGCGTTTATTGGCAGATTAATTTTTCCGCCGAAGACAAGGTAAGAATCAATAAAGATGACCTTAGACTCACCGCGAGCGCAAGGTATTGGTTTATGACTTCATCACATCACTATATATCTCTGAGGTTTGAGTTCTATGACGCACAGAATACCCTGATTGATGACAGTCATAAAAAAACTTTTGATAAATACTACGTAGGTCAGGAAAACCCTACACTGGAGCTTAGTAAAGTTAAAATTCCCGCGAATACCGAGTATGTGCAGATATGGTTTTCAAACTGGGGTTCACTTGCCGGCAGACCTTTTATCGGAGATATGGAGGCGTATCTTACCGATGTGTGGCCGCCAAAACCCGAAGGAGAAGTATATGAATACTCCGTTAACGGCAGCACAACGCTTCCTGACTATGTTGTTCCGGGAGATGTTGTTACATATGCCTTAAGATTTAACGAGGCGGTGTCAACAAAATATTCGCCGCGTATTACACTTTCAAACGGTATCACAAAGACCTTTTCACAGGTTGAATATTCTGAAGACGGGCAGACGGTATATCTTCCCGTAGAAATGACAAACACGGGAAAAAATGAAGATCTGCGTATTACGGAGATAGATGTTTATGTAGCTGATGATGCCGGAAATGATAATGCTTATTTAAGAAACAAAGTCGGCACTTCAATCGGAACTTTGTCATACAGATCTTTGTTTGACGTAACACAAAATCTGACAAATCTTACTTCCACTGGCGCGGCAACCATAAGGTTCGGAAGAAATTACACTGCAAAGCTTACGCCGGATGCCGGCTACAAGCTTCCCGACAACATAACCGTCAAGGTCGGCGGCGCTGCCGTGTCGGATTACACTTACAACAGTTCGACGGGAGATATTAAGATTAATTCCGCTGCGATAAGAGGAGATATAGAGATCACCGCAGCCGCTCAGCCGCGCACATATACCGTCACATTTGATATGCAGGGCGGAAAGGGCGGCACGTCGAGCGCACAGGCAACATATACCCAGACCATGCCTGACGTAAATGTCCCGTCAAGAGACGGATATACTTTCGGCGGTTACTTTGACGGCAAAAACGGAACCGGCACACAGTATTATGACATTAACGGCACGGCGCAGAGAAAGTACGATAAGGTTTCAGACGCCACACTCTATGCAAAATGGACTCCAAAGTCATATACGGTTTCGCTTGACGCGGCAGGAGGCGGCGGAAGTCAGACCGTTACCGCAGTGTACGACGCCGATATGCCGTCTGTTTCAATGCCGGCAAGAACCGGTTATACTTTCCTTGGCTACTTTACAATGCAAAACGGCAGCGGAGTAAAATATTATAACGCCAACGGAACTTCCGCAAGAAAATATGATAAGACCGACGGACTTACGCTCTATGCGGCGTGGAGTGCAAACAGCTATAACGTCACCTTTGACATACAGGGCGGAAAAGGCGGAACCGCAAGCACAAAAGCCACATATGACGCCAAAATGCCGACCGTCATACCGCCGTCAAGAACCGGTTATACCTTTGACGGATATTTTGAAGGCGCAGACGGCAGAGGCGCACAGTATTACTATGCAAACGGAGAAGGCGCAAAGCTCTATGATGTTGACGGCGACATCACTCTTTATGCAAAATGGACGGCTGATACATATGATGTAGTGCTTAACGCGCAGGGCGGTTCCGGCGGTTCAACTATTACCGCAACCTTTGACAGCGCTATGCCGCCTATTGCCGCACCCGATAAACCGGGCTATGTGTTCGGCGGATATTTTGACGGTAAAAACGGCACGGGAACAAAGTACTATAATGCCGATTGTTCGTCCGCGCACATATATGATAAAGCCGAGGGTATAACGCTCTATGCTTTGTGGACTCCGGTTACATATAATATTCAGCTTTACAGCAGGGGAGAAAATGTCGCTACGCTGAAAAACGTAGTTTACGGCGAGCTTACTCTGCCGTCCGACAAAAATCTCGGAATTTCTTTCCCAAATTATAAGTTTGTCGGCTGGAATATTTATGATGAACAGAACTGGGCAATGTACACGTCCGGCAGGACATATTCCGTGGGACTTGTCACAGAGCAGGGAAAGACGGCATATGTTTATGCGGCATGGCTTGAAAAGGATAAATATACCGTAACCTATGATGCAAACGGCGGCGAGGGCGCACCTTCCGCGGTTGAGGTTCACACAGATGAAACAATAACCCTTAGCGGCACTGTTCCGAGCAGACAGAACTATACGTTTGTCGGCTGGTCTGAAAAGTCGGATTCGGTATCGGCAAGCTATCAGCCGAATGACAGCTTTACAATGGGTAATTCTCTCGTAACGCTTTTTGCGGTATGGAAGAAGAACCCCGAACTTACATATAATGCAAACGGCGGTACATTCGGCACATATGCCGGTGCGTCTTATCCGCCTGCGGGAAGCACCGTAACGCTTACAGGTACGGTTCCGCAGAAAGAAGGATATGTATTCTTGGGCTGGGCTGAAAGTGCCGACGCAACAAGAGCCGATATAGTACCCATGCTTTATGTAATGCCCGACAGCGATACCGTTCTCTATGCGGTTTATGAACCGGTAAAGTATACGGTAAGCGTAAGCGCTGCGGACGGATATTCTGTTTCGGGAATAAATGCCGGCGGCTATATGCTCGGTGAATATGCCGAGTTTACGGTAAACGGCGCGTCGCCGAAAGTGTATGTCAACGGCGTCCCCGTTCAGCCGGCAAACGGAGTGTATAAATTTGAAATAAAAGGCAATTCGTCGGTAGTTGTCGCCGATTCGTCACTTGCAAATGTAATATACAATGCAAACGGCGGCATAAACGCACCGGTTGATGTTCGTACTTACTCGAACGGAGATACGGCTTACGTCAAAACGGAAAAGCCTGTAAGAACGGGCTATAAGTTCGTCGGCTGGGCTTTGAAGGCAGATTCCGAAAATGCAGCGTATACAGGCGGAGAGGGTATTGTAATCATATCCGAAGACGTTGTTCTTTACGCCGTATGGGAGCCGATAACATACTCAATTAAATATGATGCAAACGGCGCAGACGGAAATATGAGCGCGACAGCGGCTGTTTATGACAGGACTGTTTCGCTTTCCAAAAACGCATTTACAAAAACCGGCTGTCAGTTTGCAGGCTGGTCGTATGCGCCGGATGGAGAAATTGCGTATCCCGACGGAGCAAATGTAAAAAATCTTACAGATATACAAAATGATGAGATAACTCTTTACGCAGTCTGGAAAGGCGCAAGAACAAAGATCAACTTCCGTTTTGAGGGAGGCTCACTGGGTACTGTTTCATGCGAGGCGGTGTACGGTAAGCTCATTCCGTCGGAAAAGCTTGAGGCGCCCGAAAGATACGGATATACCTTTGCAGGCTACTATACTTCGGCAAATAAAGGCGGACGTCTTGTATATAATTCGGATATGACGCCGTCGGATTACTATCAGACCAATACGTGGGATAATGTTGCAGATGAATTTGATTTGTATGCTGCGTGGGAACCCATATCCTATACCGTTGCGTTTGTAGACGGAACCGAAACGCTCGGTACGGTATCTGCGGTTTACGCAAATAAATTCAGCCTGCCCAAAGCAGACGCACTCGGAATTTCCGTCCCGAACGGATATACCTTTGCCGGCTGGTCTGTTGCACCGGGAAGCGATACCGTTTATTATCATGACGGACAGGAAATCACGGCAGGGCTTTCCGGAGAAAACGGCGCGGTGGTTTATCTTTACGCGGTCATTCTGAAAAATGTAAGCTATACCGTAACTCTTCCGGCGTCCGGAGAAGGATATAAGGTATATTACAATGATGCCGAAGTAACCTCCGCAAAAGATATAAACGTAAATAAAGGAGATAATGTTTCCTTTAAAATAAGCGTGCAGGACGGTTACTCTGCCGATAAGATGACGGTTTCGGCAAACGGAGTTATGCTCGGCGCGGTTAAAATTGACGGCAATGACTATTTTTATAATATAAACTGCGTGTCAGCCGATACAAGCGTCAATATTTATCATGTAAAGAGAGAAGCTTTCCGTATTATACTTAATGACGGTACGGGTTATCAGGTTTCGCCGAAAAATACGGTAGTTGAAAGCGGAGATGACTTTTCATTTACCGTAACGCTTTCGCAGGGATATGAAACGGCAATTCCCACAGTGTATGTAAACGGAAATACGCTGAGCGCGGTCAAAAACGGAAATGTTTATATGTACACGCTGTCAAATGTAACGTCGCAGCCGGTTATTTCGATTTCAGTCACCTCAAAGAGACAGTATACCGTCACTTTCGCAAGCAACGGCGGCATATATTCAATAGGTACTGTTGAAGAAAACATGAAAGCGGCTCAGCCGGGCAATCCCGAAAGAAACGGCTATGTGTTCGGCGGCTGGTATACTGACGCAGAATGCACACACCCGTATGATTTTCAGTCGGAAGTTACGGGCGATGTCAAGCTTTATGCAAAGTGGACCGCAAATACATATGCGGTTGAATATAATAAGAACACAGCAGATAATGCTGCGGTGCCGATGAGACAGATAAAAAAGCATGACAGCGTGCTTGTGTTAAGCTCGGAAATACCGTCGGTAAACGGATATACTTTTGTGCAGTGGAATACAAAGCCGGACGGAACCGGAACAAGCTACGGCGCAGGCAGCGAACTCAGCGTCAATGCGGACATTACGCTTTATGCACAGTGGAAGATCAATAAGTTTTCCGTGACTCTCATTACCGGAGACGGCATTACGGGAAGTCTTGGCGCAAACGAGGTTGAGTACGGTAAAACCGTTGCCGTGACCGCAGCAAGCAGCGACGGATTCGACGAGCCGGTAATAAGTGCAATTCCGCAGGAAAATGCCGAACTTGTTTCGCCGGGAGTATACAGAATAACAGGTCCGGTTTCATTTGTTGCAGCTGCAAGGGCTAAAGAAATCTATACGGCAAACTTCTATTTTGACGGCGGACTTTACTATACGCAGTCTGCCATTGAAGACAGCGCGGCAAAGATTACGCTTCCCCATCCTCCGATAAAAACCGGTCACAGTTTTGTCGGCTGGTACACTCAGAATATCGGCGGAGCAGAAGTCAATGAAACAACGTCGCTTGACAAAAATATGTCTGTATATGCGAGGTTTGCGGCAAATACACTGAATATCACTCCGGCACAGGACGGCGAGGGCTATGCAGTAAGCTCAAACGGCAGCACAACCGTTTCATATGACGGCAGCTACACATTTACTGTAACTTTGGCAGAGCACTACAACGCAGATAACATGAAAGTGTACGCGAACGGAGTGCTGCTCACCGGAACGAAGAACGGAAACGCTTACGATTACACGATTGAGAACATAGTTGCAAATCAGACCATAACCGTAACCGGCGTTGAACTCGATAAGCACACCGTAACTTACATGGTCGACGGTCAGATGTACTTAACTGTTCAGACTGACTACAATACCTTGCTTTCCGAACCCACGTCACCCAAAATTTCGGGCAAGACCTTCAAGGGCTGGTCGGATAACGGCAGAATCTGGGATTTTGCTACGGATAAAGTAATTTTCGATATGACGCTTTCCGCAGTCTGGGATAGCGATACATTCACGGTAACTCCGGCACAGAACGGCGAGGGATATGAAGTAAGCTCAAATGACAGCACCGACGTCCCCTATGGCGGAAATTACACCTTCACGGTAACTTTGGCAGACCATTACAACGCAGATAACATGAAAGTGTATGCAAACGGAGTGCTGCTCAGCGGAACTGAGAATAACAAAGTATATACCTACACTATCAAGAATATTGTTGCAAATCAGACCATAACCGTAACGGGAGTTGAACTTGATAAGCACACCGTAACATACATGGTCGACGGTCAGATGTACTTAACTGTTCAGACTGACTACAATACCTTGCTTTCCGAACCCACGTCACCAAAAATTTCGGGCAATACCTTCAAGGGCTGGTCGGATAACGGCAGAATCTGGGATTTTGCTACGGATAAAGTAATTTCCGATATGACGCTTTCCGCAGTCTGGGTTGGTGATACATTCACAGTAACTCCTGCGCAGAACGGCGACGGATATACGATAAATTCCTCTGACAGCACCGACGTCCCCTATGGCGGAAATTACACCTTCACTGTAACGCTAAAAGAACATTACAACGCAGATAACATGAAAGTGTATGCAAACGGAGTGCTGCTCAGCGGAACGAAGAACGGAAACGCTTACGATTACACGATTGAGAACATAGTTGCAAATCAGATTATCACCGTAACGGGCGTTGAACTTGATAATCATACCGTAACATACATGGTCGACGGTCAGGTATACCATACAGTTGTTGCAAAGTATAACTCACTGCTCTCCGAACCGACATCACCCAAAATTTCGGGCAAGACGTTCAAGGGCTGGTCGTATAACGGAAAGATTTGGAATTTCGCAGCAGATAAAGTCACTTCCGATATGACGCTTTCCGCAGTCTGGGATAGCGACACATTCACAGTAACCCCGGCACAGAACGGCGAGGGATATACCGTAACCTCGAACGACAGCATAACCGTTTCATATGGCGGAAACTACACCTTCACGGTAACTTTGGCAGAGCACTACAACGCAGATAACATGAAAGTGTATGCAAACGGAGTGCTGCTCACTGGAACAAAGACCGGAAACGCTTACGATTACACGATTGAGAACATAGTTGCAAATCAGATCATCACCGTAACCGGCGTTGAACTCGACAAGCACACCGTAACATATATAGTTGACGGTCAGGTATATCAGACAGTTGTTGCAAAATACAATTCACGGCTCTCCGAACCGACATCGCCAAAAATTTCCGGCAAGACGTTCAAAGGCTGGTCGTACAACGGAAAGATATGGGACTTTGCTACTGATAAAGTCACTTCCGATATGACACTTTCCGCAGTCTGGGTTGGTGATATATTCACAGTAACTCCGGCACAGAACGGCGAGGGCTACACAGTAAGCTCGGATGACAGCACAACTGTTTCCTACGGCGGCAGTTACACCTTCACGGTAACTTTGGCAGACCATTACAACGCGGATAACATGAAAGTGTATGCAAACGGAGTGCTTCTTAGCGGAACCGAGAATAACAAAGTATATACCTACACTATCAAGAATATCGTTGCAAATCAGATTATTACCGTAACGGGAGTTGAACTGGATAAGCATACCGTAACATACATGGTCGATGGTCAGGTATACCAGACAGTTGTTGCAAAATACGATTCACTGCTCTCAGAGCCTACATCACCCAAAATTTCGGGCAAGACGTTCAACGGCTGGTCGGATAATACAAAGATTTGGGACTTCGCTGCTGATAAAGTCACTTCCGATATGACCCTTTCCGCAGTCTGGGTTGGTGATACATTCACAGTAATTCCGGCACAGGATGGCAATGGATATACTGTAACCTCGAATGACAGCACCGACGTTCCCTATGGCGGCAATTACATCTTCACGGTAACACTTGAAGAACATTACAACGCAGATAACATGAAAGTGTACGCTAACGGAGTGCTGCTCACCGGAACGAAGAACGGAAACGCTTACGATTACACGATTGAGAACATAGTTGCAAATCAGACCATAACCGTAACCGGCGTTGAACTCGATAAGCACACCGTAACATACATGGTCGACGGTCAGATGTACTTAACTGTTCAGACTGACTACAATACCTTGCTTGCCGAACCCACGTCACCAAAAATTTCGGGCAAGACCTTCAATGGCTGGTCGGATAATACCAAGATTTGGAACTTTGCTACGGATAAAGTAATTTCCGATATGACGCTTTCCGCAGTCTGGGTTGGTGATACATTCACAGTAACTCCTGCGCAGAACGGCGACGGATATACCGTAACCTCGAACGACAGCACAACCGTTTCCTACGGCGGAAATTACACATTCACGGTAACGCTAAAAGAGCACTACAACGCAGATAACATGAAAGTGTATGCAAACGGAGTGCTGCTCAGCGGAACCGAGAATAACAAAGTATATACCTACACTATCAAGAACATAGTTGCAAATCAGACCATAACCGTAACCGGCGTTGAACTTGACAAGCACACTGTAACATACATGGTCGACGGTCAGATGTACTTAACTGTTCAGGCTACCTACAATACCTTGCTTGCCGAACCTACATCACCCAAAATTTCCGGCAAAACATTCAAAGGCTGGTCGGATAATACCAAGATCTGGGACTTCGCTGCTGATAAAGTAACGTCTGTTATGACGCTTTCCGCAGTCTGGGTTGGTGATACATTCACAGTAATTCCTGCACAGGACGGCGAGGGTTATACTGTCGATTCTTCTGACAGCACCGAGGTTCCCTATGGCGGCAACTACACCTTCACTGTAACGCTTGAAGAACACTACAACGCAGATAACATGAAAGTGTACGCAAACGGAGTGCTGCTCAGCGGAACCGAGAATAACAAAGTATATACCTACACTATCAAGAATATTGTTGCAAATCAGACTATTACAGTAACCGGAGTTGAACTCGATAAGCATACCGTAACATACATGGTCGATGGTCAGGTATACCAGACAGTTGTTGCAAAATACGATTCACTGCTCTCAGAGCCTACATCACCCAAAATTTCGGGCAAGACGTTCAACGGCTGGTCGGATAATACAAAGATTTGGGACTTCGCTGCTGATAAAGTCACTTCCGATATGACACTTTCCGCAGTCTGGGATAGCGATACATTCACAGTAACTCCGGCACAGAACGGTGACGGCTATACCGTAAGCTCAAATGACAGCACTGACGTTCCCTACGGCGGAAATTACACATTCACGGTAACGCTAAAAGAGCACTACAACGCAGATAACATGAAAGTGTACGCGAATGGCATACTTCTCACCGGAACAAAGACCGGAAACGCTTACACTTATACGGTTAAGAATATCACCGATAATGTTACAATCATTGTAACAGATGTAGTACCGGATATTTACACTGTCAAATACATGGTTGACGGAGAAATTTACCATTCCGAAAAAGTAGTCTACACCGTCAAGGCTCAGATGCCGAAATCGCCCGTAAAGCCGGGACATACGTTTGCCGGCTGGTTTGACGGAAACGACGAGTGGGATTTTGAATCCGAAATCTGTGAAGATCTTGAGCTTGAAGCAAAGTTTGACGTTCTTACCTATCAGATAACAGTGCCCGCAGATAACAGCGAATTTACCGTAAATGTCACAACCGGCAGTGCCGGGTATGGTGGAAACCTTGAATTCAGCATTACGGTTTCGGACGGATATGACGCGTCGGATATGACAGTCTATGCCAACGGCGTTCTTCTTGAAAGAATTTCCGAGGACGGCAACACTCTGTATTTTGAAATTTCAAACGTAACCGAATCCAAGGTTATAACCGTAAAGGGAATCGGACAGAACACATACAGCATTACATATAAGGCAAATACGTCGGATTATGTCGGAAATATGCCCGAGAATGTAATAAAAACACATGGCACCGATGTAAAAATATCCGATATGATACCCGAAAGACACGGATATACTTTTGCCGGCTGGTCGGCTGAAGATAACGGAGATGCCGAATACTTCGGCGGAGATGTGTATTCCGAAAACAGCGATATTACCCTTTATGCAGTATGGGAGGCAAAGACATTTGCCGTAATATTTGAAACAAACGGCGGAACCATAAATGAAGGCGAAATTACCGGATATACTTACGGAAAAGGCGCCGTACTTCCGACAGATGTTTCAAAAGAATACTATGACTTCGCGGGATGGTATGAAGACGAAAACCTTTCAGGTGTCAGAGTAACCGAAATTAAAGACACCGATTACGGCGACAAAAAATACTATGCCGCATACAATATTGCAGGCGTGAAAGTCAATGGCTACACAGGCGAGTACGACGGCAAAGCGCATGATATTACATACACTCTCGCGGATAACCTGTCGGCAGAGAATTATCAGTGGTATTTTGTGTCTGAGGATTCCGGTGTTCCCGTAGCAGTTTATTCGGATTCGTATGATACGTATAAAGTTAAAGACGTATCTCAGAGCGGTCAGTATTATTGCTATGTTGAAGCGCTTATGGACGGTTATGTAATCAGATTCTTTACTGAAAAAGCAACCGTTTCGATCAGCAAAAAGCCTGTAACCGTAAAGGCTGCAAGCAGCAGCAAGGTGTTTGACGCGAAACCGCTTTTAACAAATGCGGCGGAGCTTTCGGACGGTACGTCGTTGGCGGATAATCATACACTGTCAGCCGTTATGACCGCAGAAAGCAGCATAACAGACGTGGGAACTGCTGAAAATATAATTGACAGGGTTATCATTACAGACGGTGAAAATGCCGATGTAACGCAGAACTATGAAATTACGGCGCAAAACGGCACACTGAGCGTTACTCCTCTTACACTCACGGTCGCTGCAAAGAATCTGAACGCCGGTTTCGGTTCGTCTTTGGACGGAAAAACTTTGTATGAGATCAGCGGTATGCTCCGCAGCGAAAAGCTTTCTCTTGCAAATGTCGTATATGCTGCCAAAAACGCCGCCGATAAAGACGTTTCGCTTTCCGACATAACCAAAAACGCAGGAAAATACACCGTTGAAATAAGCTATGACGGCTTTGAGGGCGACGGCAGCGGAAATTACACAGGCAGCGGAACAATTACCTCGGTTGTTACAGTCGCAAAGAAAAACGGCGGCGGATTTTCCGGAGGAGGCTTCTCAGGCGGCGGAACTTCGGGCGGCGATACAAAAACATCGGAAACCTATACGGTTGATTTCGTTACAAACGGCGCAGGCAAAATCGAAAGCCAGAGCGTAAAAGAAGGAAATACCGCAAAAGAACCCGAAATGCCCGAAAGGAAAGGCTATACCTTTGAAGGCTGGTACAGCGATAAGGAGTTGAGCGAAGAGTTTGACTTCAATTCCAAAATCACAAAGAACATTACGCTCTTTGCAAAGTGGTCGGCAGCCGAAAAAGTGGAGGAAAATCAACCCGAGGATCTTCCGTCTTCTGATCCCTCAAAGACAGGCGTTTCAAAACTTCTTGAAACCAAAAATCATATCGCATACCTCAACGGAAACGGCGATAATACCTTTAAGCCCGAAAAGAATATGACAAGAGCCGAGGCTGTACAGGTGTTCTATAATCTTTTGCTTGACAAAAACGTGTCCGGAAACAGCTCGTTTAAAGATGTAAGCAAAGACGCATGGTACTATAATGCGGTTAAGACGCTTGCCGATATGGGTATTATAAACGGCGTCGGCGGAAATATATTCAATCCTGACGGCGCAATAACAAGAGCGGAATTTGTCGCGATAGCAATGCGTTTTTCCGATGTCAGTGTAAACGGTTCAAAGCACTTTTCCGATGTTTCAAATAAACACTGGGCTGCAAAGAATATTTCGGACGCAGCTTGTCTCGGCTGGGTTTCGGGATATGATGACGGCACATTCTGCCCGGATAAATTCATCACACGCGCTGCCGTTGCAAAGATCGTCAATAATATGCTTGACAGAAAGGCGGACGCGGAATACGTAAGCAAAAATAAAAACAGCGTAAAACTGTTTGATGATGTTTCACCGTCGGCATGGTACTATGAAGATGTTGTCGAGGCGTCAAACGCTCACGGTTACGAAAAATCCGGAGAAAACGAAAACTGGAAGTAAAAAAAAGTTTTCGTAAAAAACAAAGTATAAAGAATTCCCTGTGGCACATTTGTCATGGGGAATTTTACTTGTCAAGTTCTTTAATTTTCGGCAGAAAAACTTGACTTGTACGGTAAACCGTGCTATACTGTACCGGCAATAGGAGAGTGATTGTATTTATGAAACTGAATTATGAAACCGTAAAGCAAATTACCTGCGGCGCGGCAAGAATCACGGAGGACGGGGGATTCAGATTTTACCGTTTTACAAAAGAGCAGGAGGAGGTTTACCGCAAATACCGCAGCTGGTTTTTTGAAAAAACTTTTTCCACACCCGGCGTGTGCCTGAATTTTAATACGGACAGCCGGAATCTGTATATGAAAGTTGATGTCAGCCGTGCCACAACGCGCAGCTGTTTTGCATTCAATATATTCTGCGACGCAAAGCTTACAGACTGTATCCGTAATTTTGAGAATAATGATATACCTGAGCTGAATCAGAGAGCTTTGGGCGGGTATTCAAAGAATACAGACCTCGGCGAGGGTAATAAGACGGTAAAAATCGTATTTCCGTGGTCAGTAGCACCCGTTATAAAGGAAATAAGCCTTGATGACGGCGCATATGTAACCCCGGTGAAAAGCAAAAAGAAAATTATCATGTACGGAGATTCGATTACGCACGGATATGACGCTTTGCATCCGTCAAATACATACGCATACCGTTTTTGCGAAATGATGGGTGCCGAACTGTATAACAAAGCAATCAGCGGAGAGTTTTTTGCACCGGAAGTTTCGGAGTTTGCCGATAATTTTACTCCGGACCTGATAACCGTGGCATACGGTACTAATGATTGGGGCGCCGATACAGAATATAGTGTTTTTAAGGAAAACAGCAGAAAATTCTATGATAATCTTGCGAAAAACTATCCCGATACCAAAATACTTGCAATTACGCCGATCTGGCGTGCAGAGGTAAACGAGCAGAGAAAAATGGGCAGCTTTGATAATGTGAAAAAGCAGATATTTGACATCGCTGACGGCTATGATAACATAATACCGTTATGCGGATATGATTTCGTTCCCAAATCGCCGGAGTATTTTTCGGATAAGCATTTGCACCCGAATGACAGCGGTTTTTCGTTTTATGCAAAGAACCTGTATGACGCGGTGCGTGAAAAGGGGCTTGTCTGAGATTTCGTAAGGTAGGCAGTAAAACGTAAATGTCCGGATAGTACAATCCGATAGGGAAAAAGGTATCTGTCCGGTATATAAAAGCAAAAAAGGCACTCGGTAACGAGTGCCTGAAGTTTTATATTAGGAGTTTTGTAAATTTCAAAATGAATTATCCCTTGATTTTCCGCTTTACTTTATTCCCATGCCGCCGTCAACAAAAATGTTCTGACCTGTGATGTAAGCGGCGTCGTCAGAGCAGAGGAGCCTTACTATTCCGCGGAATTCCGAAGCGTCTCCGGCTCTGCTCATGGGTATCTTCGAGAGCACGACGGAACGGTATTTTTCGTCCGCAAGAGCCTCTGCGTTTCTGTCGGTGGCAATAACACCGGGAGCTATGCTGTTTACGGTAATTCCCGTGCCGCAGAGCTGAAGCGCAAGCGAGCGCATCATGCCGGTAAGCGCGCATTTGCTTGAAGAGTATACAAGCATATCGTCGTGCGGTTTTCTTTCCTGAACACTGCCGACCGAAATTATGCGTCCCCAGCCTTGCTCTTTCATGTGCGGCACGTATTTCTGCGTCAGAAACAGCGGAGCCTTGAGATTGCAGTTTATCTGTTCGCAAAATTCATCTTCCGTGATCTCCGCCCATTTTTTGCGGTACTGTATCGACGCGTTGTGAATGAGAATGTCAACGTCGCCGGTTTGAGAGTATATGTAGTCCGCACAGTCCTCATCGCAGAGATTTTTCTTTATAAGCGCACATTTTCCGCCGGCATTTTCAATCATGCTTTTTGTAATGTTTGCCTGTTCGTCGTTTCCGGCGTAGTGAACAAATACAAATATTCCTTCGGACGCAAGTTCAACAGCCATTTGTCTGCCGATTCCTCTGCCCGAACCCGTGATAAGGGCTTTTTTTATATTATTGTTTCCCAATTTGTACCTCTCCTTTGTGTTTGTAAGTTATCTTCCGATTTTGACGCACAGCGCACCGGGTAAGCTGACGGAATTCCCCGTGTAGGATAGTGTTCCGTCGGATTTTATGTCAAAAACGCATAAATTTCCGCTTTGGTTTGCACATATCAGAGTCTTTCCGTCGGGACTTATGTCAAAATCTCTCGGATCGCTGCCCCGCGGATCAAATTCGCCTTTTTTTGTGAGCGTTGCGTCGGAATTTATGTCAAACAGCGCGATAATGCTCCTGCCGCGAACCGATGCGTAAAGGTGCTTTTTGTCGGGTGTAATCTTTATCGCTGCGGCGGTTGAGCCGTTTATTTCGGCATTGCCGTCAAAAATCGGTACTGTTTCGTGCAGTGTAAAAACGCCGCTGTTTACCGTAAATCGTGAAACGGTGCAGCAAAGCTCGTTTATGCAGTACGCAGTCTTGCCGTCCTTTGTAAAGGTGAGATGCCGTGTTCCGTGACCGGGTACGCCGTCGGCAGAACTAATTTTTCGCATATTCTCATCGCATACGAAAATCTTGTCGAGTCCGAGATCGCATACCGCAAAAAGCCGCGTTCCGGGTATTCTTATTATCTGATGAGTGTGCGCCGAGTCCTGACGCGGACTGCTTTCGCCTTTTCCGAAGTCTGATAACAGCCTGAAACCGCCGTTAAAAGTGTCAATGCATACGGCGTTTCCGGAAATGTAGTTTGCGGCATATACTTTTCCGCCCAGAACCGAAACATGGCAGGGAACAGCGCCGTGCGTAGAACCGATAAGCACAGGATTTCCGAGTTTTCCGTCCGGAATGCCGGCTTTGTACAAAAATCCGTGCGATTCAAGGCTTTCGTAGTTTCGTGCCGCTATGTAAAGGCTGTCGTTTTCACAACAAATAAACATTGCTCCCGGAAGTTGTGCGTAACGTTCGTCCGTAAGCCTGCCGTCACGTAAAGTATACCTGTATACTCCGCTGCCGCTTGTTTCGCAGCCGCAGGCAAATACGTCAAATGTGTTTTCCATTTAATAAACTCCTTGGTATAGGGCTTTACAGCGCCGTCTGGGTGTCGTTGGGGTCGCCGTTGCGCGCAAGATCGTATTCCTTTGACCAGTCAAGCGAACGGTATTGTTCTCCGCGCGGATCGTTCTTTATAAAGTCCATGAGCATATCGAGCATTTCCTCAGTCCATGTGTTGCGGTCTATCTGAGCCGTAGTAAACTTGTTCTGAGCAATCATTTCAAAGCCGAAATCGTCCTTTATGTGCGTCTTTGCCGCACCGTCCACAACGTCGGCTACAAGGTGGCTCGGTATGAAAAGCACACCTCCGCCGGCACCGAATACAACGTCTCCGGGAAGGCATACCGCACCGCCGAAGTTGGTTATCGAATTAAAGCTTTTCATTATAAATTCGCGTATCGGCGTAGGATCAATGCCACGGTAGTATACCTGTACACCTTCGACTTTTTTCATCTGTTCCACATCTCTTATGCCGCCCCATATTACGGCGCCGCCGTTTACAGTTTTGGTGCGTATCGCGGTGGTGAGGTTGCCGCCAAGGAATGTGCCCTTGTATATCTTGTCGTACATATCGCAGACTACGACGTCGCGCTCTTTAAGCGAATCTATAACCCACTGATTGTAGTTTCCGTGACGTCCTTCGCGCTCTCCCACGCCGAACATGACCTCGTGAAGATCCGGGCGTGTCGGGCAGAACGAACAGGTAACCGCTCTGCCTATAAGCTTTCTGCCGTCGTCGTGTAAGACCTGCAGGGGATTTTCTCCTCCGCCGACAAACTGGTTTTCGTATCCTAAGACAAATATCGGTTTCCAAACTTCCTCAAGCGTCATTTTTTGCAGTGCGTCAAGATATTTGTCCGCAACTTTTGGACGTCCGTCCTCAAAGCGTTCGCCTTTCCATAAAGGAGTAAGCTCAATTATTTCTTCTCTGCTGTTGAACTGTATCATTTTTTTACTCTCCGAAACACCGAAAATAACGGTGTGTTTTTATTTGATAGTTATACCGTGCTTTACTCTTGCGGTCTTGCTGTGATGAATTTCACATTCAAGCTGCTTTCCGTCTGCCTCTGCGGTAATGTCGTACATTCCGTAGAAACCGTTGAATACTGCGCTTCCGTTGTCGGAGGTGACGGCTGTAAGCTCGGTGTGCCACTTTTTTTCAAAGAGGTTCTTTATCGTGTAATATGCGGGTTTCGGCGTCATGTCGAATCTGAGCAGACCGCCGTAGAAATAGTTTTCGCCGCTTGTCATGTCGCCCTGTTCGGCAAATGCGGCATATCCGTCGACAAGATTCCAGTATATTATCTGTTCCATTGCCGGGTGAGAGAACCATACCGAGTAGAGCTTTTCGATTATCTGCGCCTGAATTTCCTCGTCCTCCGGATCGTTGGAGTATGCAGGAATCGTAACCTCTGTAACCTGCAAAGGCTTTCCGAGAGTAGCGTATAAGTCCATGTGCTTGAAAAGCTGTAACGGATTGTAGGTCGTTCTTGTGGCGTTGTACTCATTTTCAAGACGGTTGAACTGGTGATACTGCATTCCTACCGCGTCGATGCGCGCGCCCCTGTTTATTGCGTCTTTGATGTAGAGGTAATACTTGTCGTTTGATTCTGCGCGATCCTCCCACGCAAGACCTGTAAACTCGTTTATGCAAAGCTGATTATCGGGGAAGTATTTTTCCGCAAGCTTGAAGCAGAATTCAACATATTCCGGATTAAAGTAAAAGTCGGTTTGCGAGTTGCCCCATACCATCTCGTTTGTTACTTCTATCGTGCGTATCTTGTCGGCATATCTTTCGGAAATTTCGCTGTAACGTCTTTCAAGCGCCGCTTTTACTTCAAAATCGCTTTTTCCTTTGAGCCAGTCCGGAAACATATGCTCGTATGCAAGTGCGTGCTCGCGCGGTTCAATGCCGTTTTCGCGGCAGAATTCCATGCAGAGGTCGATAGGCGGTCTGCGGTACAGCTTTGCGCTGCCTTTTGCATAACGCGTTTTGCCCTGTTCCGGCTCGGTCGAATTCCAGTAAAAGGGGAGGGTCGCCATGTTGCAAAGCTCTTTTATGTATTTCTTGTATAATGCGTTTTTCTCGTCGCTTTCAAGCTCGTCAAGCATAAAGAGGTTTGCGCCGTATCTGAAATCGTGGTTTTTCTGCGTGATTTTTAACTTTGCGCCTTTTACGGGCTTTCCGTCCTTGTCCGTAACTCTGATTTCGCAGACGCCTTTTCTGTAAAGCTCTATTCCGCTGTTTATTCTGCTTTCGGTGACATCGCTGTATTTGTCGAATAATTCGAGAACTCTTTTTCTGTCGCTCATGTCGGTATTCTTCCTTTCCGGTTATATTTTTATTATACAATAAGAAACTTTGTTTGCATAGAGTTTTTTAACTCCAGATTCTGTCGTTTGAAAATTCGGTGTTCCACTCGTCGGTGCTTTCAAAGAATCCGGGTATCTTTTCGTCTATGTGCTGCCTGATAAGCTCCTCGTTTAGTCCGTCAAAACCGAGTCCCGGCTTTTCGGGTACTTTGATAAATCCGTTCTCGATGAGATTGCCGTCAATGCCCGTAACAATGTCCTTCCACCACGGAATGTCAACCGAGTGAAGCTCAAGCGCAAGCACGTTGTGCATGGCAGCGGCAGTGTGAACGGCAGCAAGGCACGCAACCGGGCTTTCAGCCATGTGTACCGCAACCGCAACGCCGTTTTCGTCGGCAATGTCGGCGATCTTTTTGAGTTCAAGCGCGCCGCCGCAGGTGAGAATGTCTGGGTGTATTACCGAAACTCCGCCTGCCTTTATAAGCTTTTCAAAGCCCTCTTTTAAGTATATGTCCTCGCCCGTGCAGACAGGGATCGTCGTGGAATTTTTCAGCCTTACATACTGATCGGTGTATATCCACGGAATCATGTCCTCCATCCATGCGATGTTGTACTTTTCAACTCTGCGTGCAAACTTTATGCAGTCCTCGACACATACGTGACCGAAATGGTCTATTGCGATAGGAACCTCGTAACCCGTAACGCTTCTTACGTCCTTTATGTACTGTTCGAGAATGTCAAGTCCCTTTTCGGTTATGTGTATTCCCGTAAACGGGTGTGCGGTTGTTACTATGTCGTAGGTTGTTTTGTGGGCGCTCATCATATCTGCGCTTACCGAACCGCCCTGTACGTTAAGAATGTGCGGAGCGTACTTTTTCATGTCGTCGATAAATCCGAGAGGGGCGCAGAGCGTTTCCGGAATGTCAAGCAGCATGCCTATGCCGAGATCCATTTTGAGAAACGTAAAGCCCATTTCCATTCTCTTTTTGAGAGCTTTTCCCATGTCCGTTCCCGTGTGCTTTCCGTCAACGTCGGTGTCGCAGTAAACCCTTACCTTGTCCCTGAACTTTCCGCCGAGCATCTGATATACGGGAACTCCGTATGCTTTTCCGGCAAGATCCCAGAGCGCTATTTCAATGCCGGAAACTCCGCCGCCCTGTCTTGATGGTCCTCCGAACTGCTTTATTTTGTGAAATATCTTGTCAACGTTGCAGGGATTTTCTCCCAAGATTCGGCTTTTTAACATCGCGGCATAGGTTTTGCTTGAAGCGTCGCGGACTTCGCCGTAGCCGCATATGCCCTGATTTGTCATGATCTTGATAAGCGTGCAGCGTTTGGGCGCTCCGTTAATGTCCACAAAGCGCATATCCGTGATCTTTAAGTCAGACGGATTTGAATATTCGTTATACATATTGTTTTTTCCTCCGGCATAAATTTTACAATGTAATTGTACTACCGGAAATACGCGTTTTTCATCAACTTTTTCACTCAATTTGCAAACTTTTGCACGGGGCGGCGCTTTAATGGAAAATTAACATCTTAAAACCCAATTTGTACCGTCAATGTTGTTGAAAAAACAGGAAAAATGTGAGATAATGTAATAAAAGAGAAAAGAAAAGTCTAAAATGGAGGTTTTGATTTTGAATATAAACGGTACTCTTCCAAAGAAAAACAGAAATTTCCCCGCAATACTTTTAAGCGCCGCGCTTACGGTAATATGCCTCGGCGCGCTTGCGGCAATGCTTATAAAAATAGGTTCGGGCGGTGCGGACGCTCCCGACGGCGGTGTTGCCGGCGTTCCCGAAAAAGATGTGAACGTGTCGGTAAATGTTTCTGGACAGAAAGAAATGAGAGGTGTGTGGATAGCCTCGACGCTTAATATAAACTTTCCGTCCGAACAGGGACTTTCTGAAAACGAACTTAAAGCCGAGATAGACGGCATACTCGAAACAAGCGCGAAAGCCGGAATGAACGCCGTGTTCTTTCAGGTAAGACCTGCCTCCGACGCATTGTATAAGTCGCAGATTTTCCCTGCGTCAAAGTACGTGTCGGGCAAGAACGGAGTTATGCCTGAAAATAATTTCGACTGCCTTGAATATATGATAGATAAAGCAAAAAAGTATAATATAGAGGTTCACGCATGGGTAAATCCTTACAGGGTGTCCATGTACGAAACTGATATTGACTCTCTCTCGGATAACAGCCCTGCAAAGAAACACCCCGAATATACCGTAAAATATGCCGACGGCAAGACGTACTTCAACCCCGGGCTTCCCGAGGTAAAAGAGCTTGTAATCTCGGGAATAAAGGAGCTTGTTACAAACTATCCCGGGCTTTCGGGCATACATTACGACGATTATTTTTATCCGTATCCCAAGGACGGCGCGGACTTTGACGATAACGCGGCTTACGAAAAGTACGGAAACGGCAAAGATAAGGCTGACTGGCGCAGAGATAACGTAAATCAGCTTGTAAAGGAAACTTATGACGCCGTAAAGAGCATAAATCCAGATTGCAGTTTCGGCGTTTCGGTTTTCGGAATATGGGCAAATGCGTCGAGTGAGAATACGCCCGTCACCGGCAGCGATACAAACGGACTTGAGGCGTACTCCTCGCTTTACTGCGACGCGCTCAACTGGATAGACGGCGGCTTTGTCGATTATATAGCTCCTCAGGATTACTGGAGCTTTACTACGTCGGCAGCGCCTTTCGATAACGTCGCACGCTGGTGGAATGCAAATCTTGAGGGAAAGAACGTTGATCTGTACATAGGACACGCCGCCTATAAAGCCGCGGATTATCCTACGGGAGAGATCGCGCGTCAGGTAGAGTTCTGCCGTTCGCTGCTTAATTATAAGGGCAGTATATTCTACGGCTATGACGATATAAAGAATAATACCGGAGAAACCGCGTCGCGCTTAAAGGAGCTTTATTCGTCGCAGACATATTATTCCGAACCCGTACCGTCGGGGAAAGAAGTGACCGTGACGTATCCTGAGAATAATTCGACGGTTACGACGGAGAAAAGCTATGTAATAGGCACGTCGGATCCGGCATATGAGCTGCTTGTAAACGGAAAACACGTGTCGCGTACAAAAGACGGCTGCTTTTCGCTGTTTGAAACGCTTTCTCCCGGAAAAAATACATATTCTCTCTCGCAGAATTCAAAAACAACGACTCTTACGCTTAATTACGGCTCGTCGGGCAGCAGTACCTCCTCGTCGTACCGCAAAATGAGCAAGTTTGAGATAACTTCCGTTTCTCCGTCCGATTCAAGCTGGGTAACGGCAGGAGAAAAGCTTACTCTTGCCTGCGCGGCGCCGTCAAAAAGCGTTGTTACCGCAAAGATCGGAGACACTTCGGTCGTGCTTTCTCCTACAATAAATCCTCCCGATGAGTCGGATTATATGTACGAATACTATACCGCGCAGTTTACGCCGTCCGTTTCGGTGGGCGATACCGAAGTACGCTCTCTCGGAACCCTTACGTTTACTGCCGAAAAGAACGGAAAGAGCGCGTCAAAGACCGCAGGCGAAATAAGCGTTGCCGGAAAGAATCCGACGGCATATGCAAAGGTAAAATCCGATTATACTCATACCAAGGTCACGACGTCAAGCTCGTTCTATGACGATTTTCTTCCGTCGAGTGCAGGTATGACCGATAATATCAAAACAATGACAAACGGATATTATAAACTGAATTTCGGCGGATATATCGCAAAGGATTCCGTAGATGTTTATTACGGAAAATCCGTGCCGACAAATAAGATATCCTCTGCAAAGGTAACTGTTTCGCAAAAGAACAAAGAGGTTTCGGGCGGAACTACGGATATTTGCTTTAAAGTCACGCAGAATATACCCGTAGACGTGGATTTTCGCGAAAACGCGATGAGAATTATAATCTATAATACAGATACGTCGTCACTGCCGGATATAGAGGTGTCGGCAAATCCGCTTATATCGTCCGCAGAGACCACACTCGGAAGAAAAGCCGGAATGGTGATATACAGAATAAAACTCAAGAACGACGATAATTTCTACGGATTCAATATTGTCTATGAGGACGGTATGATGAAGGTAAAGCTTAATAATCCGCAGAAACTTTCCGACGGCGAAAAGCCGCTTTCGGGAAAGGTCATAGTAGTTGACGCGGGACACGGCGGAACGGATACGGGAGCGCCCGGACCTGCCGATAAGAACGAATCGGTACTTAATTTTGAAATTGCGTCAAGAGTTGCGGACGAGCTTGAAAAACTCGGCGCAGATGTCAGAAGAACCAGAAACTCGCTTGACAGCACCGTATCACTTTACGCGAGAATGGATATTTTAAATGAAATAAATCCTGATTTTGCAATTTCAATACACCATAACTCGGTAAATTCAAACGCAAACGCGCTTAAAGCAAACGGATTTCTCGCGCTGTACTCCAATAACAGCGGCGTTCTGCTTGCCAAAACCGTGTCGCGCACAGTCTGCAGACAGCTTAACAGATATGAGAGAACTCCGTCGTATCAGCAGCTTGCCGTTGCAAGAAACCACCGTTTCCCGTCAGCGCTGTTTGAAATGAGCTTTATATCAAATATTGAAGAATATCAGTGGACGGTAACACCAGGAAACTATGACCGTTCGGCGGCTGCCGTCGTTTCGGGCGTGCTCGATTATTACCGTGCGCAGGAGGCATACCTTGAATATTAAAAAAGAGTCGGCAAAGGCAAAAAAAGCGCGGTTTGAAAAGATAAACGCATATCTTGAACAAAAATATCCCGACGCCGCGTGCTCTCTCGAATATAAAAACGATCCGTGGAAACTGCTCGTAATGGCAAGACTTTCGGCTCAGTGTACAGACGCGAGAGTGAATATTGTGTCGGACGAGCTGTTCGGCGTCTTTCCCGACGTGTACGCTTTTGAAAAAGCCGATATATCCGATATAGAGAAAATAATATATCCCTGCGGACTTTATCACACAAAGGCTAAAAGCATAAAGGAAATGAGCGTGCGCATAGTAAACGATTTCGGCGGAAAAGTGCCGGATACGTATGAGGAACTTATGTCGCTGCCGGGCGTCGGAAGCAAGATAGCAAATCTTATGCTCGGAGATGTTTTCGGCAAAGGCGGAATTGTCGCGGATACGCACTGTATAAGAATTTCAAACAGGCTCGGACTTGCCGCGTCTAAAAATCAGTCCGCGGTCGAAAGATCTCTCGGAGAGATAGTGCCGAATAGTATGCAGAGCGACTTCTGCCACAGACTTGTAATGTTCGGCAGAGAGGTCTGTACGGCAAGAAATCCCGGCTGCGAAAACTGCGGCATATCGGAGCTTTGCCCAAAAATAAAATAAGACTGCGGAAACTTTGTCCGCAGCCATGAATGATTCATAATGTTTATGACGCAAGGTCGGAGGTGCTTTGGTATGCTTCTCCGGCTTTTCGTTTGTTGACCTTGACTATGCATACCGACATATCGTCCTGCCTCTGGTTGATAACGCGTGCTTTTTCCGCAATCTTGGCGCATAACAGGGCAGGCTCGTCCTTTGTGTCAATGCGTATTATTTCGGAGAGCCACAGCGCGTCGTCTCCCGATTGAATAACCCCGTCC
Source organism: uncultured Eubacteriales bacterium (assembly GCA_934446675.1). Lineage (GTDB taxonomy): Bacteria > Bacillota > Clostridia > Oscillospirales > CAG-382 > UMGS1387. The sequence continues at coordinate 302,653 of CAKSEL010000001.1, read as the reverse complement.
GAAACCATGATTATAACGTCGCCGTCCATAAGCGGAAAAGACGTGCTTTCTGCGCTGAAAGAACGTATAATGCCGGCAGGAGGCGTGGAGGAGGATATTTTGTAGAGCTTTGTTCCGCGCAGAATGAATGAGGGCGCGGCACCGGCTTTTATGAACTTTGCGCTTGAATTGAGCTTGTCTATTTCAAGCAAATCCACGGTAGAAAAAGTCTCGTCGTTCTTTGATAGCAGAAGATTGTTCAGAAGTTCAAGCACAACGCTTTTCTTTGCTCCCGCACTTAACATTTTTTCCATGAATATGGTTGTCAGGCGCGAAGTCATGGCAGCTTGCCTGCCGTTACCCATTCCGTCAGAAATAAGACTGTAAAAACAGCCGAGTTTGTTTTCAAAAAAGGCTGTCGTGTCGCCGTTTACGCTCTCATCGGGCTTTGAACTTGAAGTTTTTGCATATTCAAGTTCAATTTCGCTTGCCTTGTTAAAACGCATTATCATGTCGGCTCTGTCGGAAATGTCAAACGACGGCTCGGAAAGCAGAATGCCGGTTTCGCGCGAAAGATACTCCGAAAGCTCGCGCGACGAGCAGGGAATTTTGTCTGTGCGTATCTCGTGTACCTCTATGTCCTTTGTGCGCTTGCCGAAAACGTAAACGCAGCCGTAGACTACGCCGAGTTTTGACAGCGCGGTTGATATGAGCTTTTCAAGACGCGTGTCGCGCACGGAGGAATCGCGGTTTGCCTGTTTTGTGGTCTTAATTAGGTGCGACATCGCGTTGTACTGCCCGGCAAGAGAGCGCGTTCTGTTTGAGTGAAGATAGTTGAAGGCAAGCGCTGAATATTCTTTGTTGATGTATGAGCATATGTCCTTTGCATGAATACATTTTCCCAAAAGCTCGGCTGAAAACTTTTCTCCGTCAAGAGGACTGTTTTTTAAAATGCCGGCGCATTTTTTGTAAAGCGCGTCCATGTCGCACTGCCTTTTGGCGTAGCACATGTTGTTCATTGAGCAGGACGAACAGCTTTCGGCAAATCCGTCGTCTATTATGTCGCTTGTTTCGGTAAAATCTGGGTATTTGAAGTGCTCTGACAGCTTTGAAAAAATGTCCGAAAGTCCCGACAGACAGTCGCCCATGCTGTCAAATTCATCTTTTGACAGGGCGGGGAGCGTCTTTGCAACGCTTTTTGAAGACGACGGCATACGGACAAGTTTTGCAGAAATACGGGAAAGAGGAATAAACAGTATGCTTGCCGCAAGAATTTCCGGTACTTTCCCTGAAAGCGCCTCAAGTCCCGAAAGGTAGACCGCGCACGCGCCGCTTATTGCCGCAAAGACCGCATATGAGGCAAAAGACGCCGATATTACCGCGCCTGCACCGAGTCCGCCAAGCCCGAGTGCTACCGAAAGCGCGGGATCTCCGCAGGCAAAGCCGCATATAAGCCCTGCGGCACAGGAGTATACGGGACCCAGAGATTTTGCAAATATAAGCGTAATAAGACATGCCGCAATAAGTGAGAGCGATACCGACGGAATGTTTATTCTTTCAAGCGCCGTTACAATGCAGGCGCAGAGCGTGAGCAGCGACAGCGCATATGAACTTTGGGAAACACTTTTAGAGTCTTTTGAAAAAAGAAACGAGAATAAGAGGCACGAGCAGACGCTAATTATGATGTTCACCAATGACGACACAATGCTGTCGAAGGAAAATGACGCGGCACAGCGTACAAGACCCGTGAAAACTGCGGCGCAGAGCGTCTGGATCAACCGTATTTTGCGCGACTCGCCGAATTTGCCCAAAGATACCGATCTTCTTATAAATAGTATCATTGTATATGTAAGAAATTGTATAAGCGACGCGTCGCCGCAGCCGAAACTTGAAAGCGAAACGCCGATGTAAGCAAAATATACGTTCTTTGAGCATACCGAAGTAAGAAACGCAGTTCCGAACGGGTATATCTTGCCAGGCAGCGCCGCAAATCCGCACAGAAACGCCGCGATTATGTACGCGCCGTATACCGCGTAACGCTTTTTCTCGTCTGTAAGCAATGGCTTTACGGTGTCGGAAAGCTCGTAAAGGCGCATTTTTGCCGAGCTTATAAAATTCTGCACCGCTCTTTGCAGCGCATTTTCTTTTTTTGATCTTCTCGCACGCTTTATCTGCGAGGGCAGCGGACTGTCTGTACGGTTCATTTTTAAACATTCCTCTCTTTTTGTCGGATTTTTGTATGTTTTGACGTAAATCCGATTCAAAACTTCCTTTTGAATATATAATAACACCCAAAACGTAAAATATTTGTCGAAGTGCATACTCTGCGCATAAAAAAGAATATTTTATGAATTGCAGCGGTCAAAAATGCAGTGTTCACAAAATGTTTTCAAAAAACGAAAAAATAGTCTTGCAATACAGAGAATAGTGTGGTATAATAATAGTCGCTTGATATTAAGATAACCGATAAGGGGTGAAATACAAATGAAACAGGGAATACATCCTGAATATGTAGAAGCAACGGTAAAGTGTGCTTGCGGCGAAACTTTTAAGACCCGTTCTACAAAGCCCGAGCTGCGCGTTGATATATGCTCTAAGTGCCATCCGTTCTTTACGGGTAAGCAGAAGTTTGTTGACGCAGGCGGACGAGTTGACAAGTTCAAAAAGAAGTTCAATCTCGCATAAGCGTTGCCAAAACAATTTGTGTTGCATTTTAAAGACGGTTAATACCCGTCTTTTTTGCATTTTTGGGGAACAAATAACCGGAATTTCAGTCTAAATAAGTAACGGAGTGATAAGTTTGAAGATAGTACACTGTGCCGACATTCATCTCGATTCGGCTTTTGCGGCATATGAAAGCTCGGTTTCGGATAAAAGACGGCTTGCGCTGAGAAGCGCGTTTTCGACGCTGACGCTGTATGCAAAAACCGAGGGAGTAAAGCTTTTTATAATTTCGGGAGATCTGTTCGACTCGGAATGTGTCACAAAAGACACGGTTCAGATGCTCTCAAGAGAGATGTCGTCAATTTCGGACTGTAAATTCGTAATAACACCCGGAAATCATGATCCTTATAACAGCGATTCTCCGTACAGGCTTTTTGAATTTCCGCCAAACGTTTATATTTTCAAAACGCCGGAAATAAGCTTTTTCGAGTTTCCCGAACTCGGCGCAAGGGTCTACGGATATGCGTTTACGTCGGATACGTATACTGCGCGTCCGATAAAAGACTTTAAACTTCCGGACGACGGCTTTGACGGACTGAATATACTTGCGGCACACTGTGATTTCGGACATGAAACGTCGTACTACGCTCCGATAACCGAAGAGGATATACAAAACAGCGGCTTTGATTATATAGCCATGGGACATATACATAAGGCGTGTCCCGTAAGCAGAATCGGAAAAACGCTGTATGCTTACAGCGGCTGCCTTGAAGGAAGAAGCTTTGACGAAACCGGAATCAAGGGCGCTGTTACAGGCGAACTTTCAAAGGATAAAGCGGAGCTTAAACACAGACGTTTCTGCTCAAAGTATTATGAAAAGGTCACATGCGACGTTTCGGGTTCAAGGAGCTTTTCAGACTGCGTTCCGAGCATACTTGAAAAGTGTAAAGACTTCGGGAATGACTGTATTCTGCGAATTACGCTGGACGGTATAACTTCGACCGATTTCTGCTTTGATAAGCAGAGTATAAGCGCTGTTCTGCCGAATGTTTCGGATATTGAGGTGCGCGACGAGACGCTTGCTCTTCTTGACGTCAATAATCTTGAACAGTCCGCAACCCTTTCCGGCGAGTTTTACAGACAGCTAAAGGACAGACTTATGTCTGACGACGAAAACACCCGTAAAACCGCAGCCGGAGCGCTGAGATTCGGACTTCGCGCCATAAACGGCATGGATATAAAATAAAATTTTGCAAAACGGAGGAAAAAACATGAACAAATTAAAGTTTTTGTGCTGCACCGCGGCGGTAATTACGGCGTTTGCCGCAACGTCGGTCTTTGCAAAGCCGTCGGATTCGTATATTTACGGCGGCGAAACGATTACCAATACAATCAAAGCCCAAAAGACCGACAGATATACGTTTGAGGCTGACGCGGATAACGGATATGTCACAATAGAAATTGTCGGTGTTCAGGGCGTTGAGGAAGATACAAACCCCACTGTTGAACTAAGCATTTCGTCGGGTTCTCACGTCTTTTCAAAGATAAAGACCGAGAAGAACTTTTTCGATAAAGACTATGTAATAGCCGAAGGCTTGAAAAAGGGTACATATACCGTAAAGGTGGAAAACCTTTCGACGTATGCCGACGCGGAATATACAATTAAAGTCGATTTTACCGAATACGACTACGTTGAAAACGAGTCAAACGATACACTCGAAAAGGCAAACCCTATAACTCTTTCAAGGACCTATACCGGCGGAGTATCGGGGTCTGAGGATAAAGACTATTACAGTTTTGAAGTTGCCGACAACGGTTATATAACCCTTGCGATAAGAACAAAGGCGGTAAAGTCGTTTACCCTGTATAACGATAAGCTCGAGGAACTCAATAATATATGCTTTGCGCTTAAAGACACCGATAAGTTTCTGCATCAGCGCATAGGACTTTCAAAAGGTAAGTATTATCTTTGCGTAAGCAGCGAAGAGGACGGAACATATCCGCTCTACGATTTCAGCGTTACTGCGGGAAAAGCGTCTGATTTTGAAAGCGAACCCAATAATACCGTAAAGCAGGCAAACACGGTTTTGCTTTCCAGGGATTATTACGGCGATATTACCGGCGTCGAGGACGCGGACATTTATAAGTTTATACTTTCGCAGAAAGACGACGTAACCGTAAAGTTTTACGATCAGATTTCCTCGTCGGCTCCGCACTACTCAATATATATTCTCGATTCCGAAGGCAAGGTAATAACTCAGTGCGAGAAGACCAATACCGCAGAGCTTACCGCGACGCTTGACGCAGGGACTTACTATTTTGAAGTAAACTGCCCGTCGGAAAAGTATTACAGCGACCTCGGATACCGCTTTAAGATAAATACAAAGCTTACGCATGAATCCCCCGTACAGCCTGCCGAGCCTGAAACGCCCGATACTCCGTCAGAACCCGAAACTCCGGATAAGCCGTCCGAACCGGATAACGGCGATAAAGAGCCGGACTGCGCAACGCCGGTATTTTCAGACGTACAGCCGGGACAGTGGTTCTATAACGACGTACAGACGGCATATTCCAAAAAGCTTGTAAACGGAGTGGGGGATAATAAATACGATCCTTACGGAAAGGTAAGCCTTGCGCAGATTATTACGGTTGCCGCAAGAATACACAGTGCCGATAACGGCGTTGAGTTTGATTTTGATAAGCAAAGCAATGTCTGGTACTCAAATTACGTCGCATATGCCGTTGCCGCAAATATCATAAAGTCGGACGACTTTGACGATTATACAAAATCCGCAACAAGAGCGCAGACAGCATATATACTTGCAAATGCGCTCGGACTTGACTCAAATGCACAGCCTGAGGCTGCAATAAACGACGTTGACGCAAATACCGAGTATTTTGGCAGCATACTTGCAATGTACGCAAAAGGATTTCTTCAGGGCGACGCGGACGGCAACTTCAGACCGTCGGATTCTCTTAACCGCGCGGAACTTGCAGCAATAATCGTAAGAATAAAGTAAAATCGGAATAAGGCATAAAAATACAAGCTCAGTACCGTAAAAAGTACCGGGCTTGTTTGTTTTTGTATAGATCTGCGTTTTTCAGATGTTGTCTGCAATAATGCTGCCCATTTCGGAGCACTTTACCTTTTTGAAACCGTCTTTGTATATGTCGCCTGTTCTGTAACCGTCGTCAAGAGCCTTGTTTACGGCAAGTTCTATGGAGTCTGCCTCTTTGGGCATATCGAAGGAGTATCTCAACATCATTGCGGCAGACAGAATTGTTCCTATCGGGTTTGCAATGTCAAGCCCGGCAATGTCGGGCGCAGAGCCGTGAATAGGCTCGTACATTCCGAGCTTTCCCGATGAAAGACTTGCGGACGGCATCATGCCGATAGAACCCGTGAGCATACTTGCCTCGTCCGAGAGAATGTCGCCGAACATATTTTCCGTAACGATTACGTCAAACTGCGACGGATTTTTGATAAGCTGCATAGCCGTGTTGTCAACCAGAACGTCGCTGTATTCCACAAGCGGATATTCCTCAGAAAGCCTGTGCATTACGGCTCTCCAAAGGCGTGATGAGTCGAGGACGTTAGCCTTGTCAACGCTTGCAAGACGCTTGCCGCGTTTCATTGCCGATTCAAACGCAACTCTGCCTATTCTCTCAATCTCAGCCTCGCTGTAAGTCATTTCGTCGGTTGCGACTTTCATGCCGCCGGCGTTTTCGGTGCGGCGTTTGCCGAAATATATGCCTCCCGTAAGCTCGCGGACTATCATTAAATCAATGCCGTTTCCGACTATCTCTTTCTTTAAGGGAGAGGCGTCTGCAAGCTGTAAAAACAGCTTTGTGGGACGTAAGTTTGCAAACAGTCCGAGTTCGCTCCTTACCTTTAACAGCGCTTTTTCGGGTCTTACCGACGGATCTACGCCGTCCCATTTCGGGCCGCCTACCGCGCCAAGAAGAACGCTGTCGCTCGATTTGCACTTTTCCAAGCCCTCGTCGGTGATCGGAACGCCGAATTTGTCTATCGAGCAGCCGCCCATGTCAACGTCGGTGTATTCAAAGGTGTGACCGTATCTGACTGACACTTTGTTCAGTACCTTTATTGCCTCGTTTACGATTTCGGGACCTATTCCGTCGCCGCGTAAAACAGTAATTTTCTTTACCATGATGTGTTCCTCACTTTTTCAAAGAATTCAAAAGACCGTTTGAAGAAATTATGTCCTTGATAAAATCCGGAAACGGCTGTGCGGAATAAGTTTTTCCGGTCGTAACGTCGGTGATGATGCCCGTGTCGAAATCTATCTTTACTTCGTCGCCGTCGGATATTTCCGCGCTTGCTTCGGGACACTCCAGAATTGCAAGACCTATGTTTATCGCGTTGCGGTAGAAGATTCTCGCAAATGTCTTTGCGATTACGCAGGAAATTCCCGATTCTTTAATTGCAATCGGCGCGTGCTCGCGTGAAGAACCGCAGCCGAAGTTTGCGCCGCCCACGATTATGTCGCCTTTGTTTACTTTAGCGGTAAAATCCTTGTCAATGTCCTCCATGCAGTGCTTTGCAAGCTCTTTGTGGTCGGCGGTGTTTAAGTAACGCGCCGGGATAATGACGTCCGTGTCTATGTTGTCGCCGTATTTTATGACTTTTCCGTGTGCATTCATGTTGTTTTCTCCTTTCGTGCTCTGCGTGCCGTTTTTTATGCTCTCGGATCGGTTATAACGCCTGTGAGAGCAGTTGCGGCAGCAGTTTCTGGACTTGCAAGATAGATTTTTGAGGTTACGTGTCCCATACGTCCGACAAAGTTTCTGTTAGTCGTTGCAACGGCAACCTCGTCGTGCGCAAGTATGCCCATGTAACCGCCGAGACACGGACCGCACGTAGGTGTTGAAACAACGCAGCCTGCGTCTATAAACGCCTCGATGTATCCGCGCTTTATACATTCCTTGTATATGCTCTGCGTTGCGGGGATTATAATGCATCTTACGTCCTTTGCAATGTGCTTGCCGCAAAGAATTTCGTATGCCGCTTTCATGTCGCTTATTCTGCCGTTGGTACATGAGCCGATAACGATCTGATTTACCTTGATGTCTGACAGTTCCTTTGCATGACGCGTGTTTTCGGGCAGGTGAGGGCAGGCTACGGTAGGCTCTATTGCTGATAAGTCAATGTCGTAGATCTCGTCGTACTGCGCGTCGCTGTCCGCCTTGAATACCTTGAATTCTCTGTTTACTCTGCCTTTTACGTATTTGAGAGTAATGTCGTCAACCTCGAAAATGCCGTTCTTTGCTCCGGCTTCTATTGCCATGTTTGCCATGCAGAGCCTGTCGTCCATAGAGAGCGATTTCAGACCGTCGCCGGTAAATTCCATTGAACGGTACAGCGCGCCGTCAACGCCTATCATGCCTATTATGTGTAAGATGACGTCCTTGCCGGATACCTTTTCGCCGAGTGCGCCGCGGAGATTGAATTTTATCGCCGACGGAACCTTGAACCATGCTTTTCCGGTTGCCATTCCGGCAGCCATGTCCGTCGAGCCTACGCCGGTAGAGAACGCGCCGAGCGCGCCGTATGTACAGGTGTGGGAGTCTGCGCCGATAACAGCCTCTCCCGGTGCGACAAGTCCTTTTTCGGGAAGCAGCGCGTGCTCTATTCCCATGTCGCCTACGTCAAAATAGTTCTTTATGTTAAAGCACTTCGCAAAGGTTCTGCACTGTAAGCACTGTTCGGCAGCCTTTATGTCCTTGTTTGGCGCGAAATGATCCATTACAAGGGCAATTTTCGTATTGTCGAAAACCTTGTCAAAGCCGTTTTTCTCAAATTCGTTTATCGCAACGGGGCTTGTGATGTCGTTTCCGAGAACAAGATCCAGCTTTGCGCTTATGAGCTGTCCCGGCACAACGTGATCAAGTCCTGCATGAGACGCGAGTATTTTCTGAGTCATTGTCATTCCCATAGTTAATTCACCTGTCCTTTATATGAGATGTTTTTCAGTGTATTTTGCTGTTGATTGCGGAGATGAGCGCGTTTATCGAAGCGCAGATAATATCGTCGTGAATACCGGCGCCCCATCTTACATTGCCGTCGGGCAGCGTTATGCTGACATAACCGACAGCCTGAGAGGACGAACCTTCGGTAAGAGCGTGCTCGCTGTATGTGAGGTTGGAATACTCGATTCCAAGACTGTGCTTGATTGCGTTGGATACGGCGTCAAGACGTCCGTTTCCGTATGCGCTGATCTGTTTTGTTTCGCCGTTGTACTTGATGTGAAGATCGGCTCTCATGCTCTCCTGCGAACGTACAAAGCTGTAATCCACAAGCTCAAGCGGCGACGAGATGTTTACGAACTTCTCGTTGAATACAGCAAGTACCTCTTCCGCGGACAGCTCCTTGTGCTCCACGTCCGAAACGTGCTTTACCGCATATCCGACAGCCTCTCTCATCTTGGGCGGGAGGTTGAAACCGTAGTTGTGTTCGAGCAAGTATCCTATGCCGCCCTTGCCGGACTGGGAATTTATGCGTATAACGTCTGTCTCGTATTCGCGTCCGACGTCCTGCGGATCGATGGGAAGATACGGAACGGTCCAGTATCTGCGTTCCTTTTCTTCGCGCCACTTCATGCCCTTTGCAATAGCGTCCTGATGAGAACCGGAGAATGCGGCAAATACGAGCTTTCCGGAGTAGGGAGAGCGTTCGTATACGTTCATGCGCGTTACTCTTTCGTACAGATCGCAGATTGCCGGCATATTTGAAAAATCAAGTCCCGGATCGACGCCCTGCGCATACATATTCATGCCGATTGTGATGATGTCGGCGTTTCCCGTGCGTTCGCCGTTGCCGAAAAGCGTTCCTTCGATTCTGTCAGCGCCTGCAAGCAGTCCGAGTTCGCTGTCCGCAACCGCGCAGCCGCGGTCGTTGTGTGGGTGAAGCGAAACAACTACGTTTTCGCGGTACTTTAAGTTGTCGCACATATATTCTATCTGATTTGCGTAAACGTGAGGCATTGAAAGCTCAACCGTGACCGGCAGATTTATGATAGCCTTTCTTTCGGGAGTCGGCTTCCATATATCAAGCACGGCATTGCATATTTCAAGCGCAAATTCGGGTTCCGTGCCGGTAAAGGATTCGGGAGAATACTCGAATCTTATGTTGCCGTCCATGTCCTTTACGTATTCGTTGAAGAGCTTTGCGCCTTCGACGGCGATGTTTACTATTTCTTCCTTGGATTTTCTGAAAACCTGTTCTCTCTGGGCAACGCTTGTCGAGTTGTAGAGGTGGACTATAACGTTTTTCGCACCCTTTATGCACTCAAAGGTTTTCTTTATTATGTGTTCTCTCGACTGTGTAAGTACCTGAACCGTAACGTCGTCGGGAATCATGTTCTTTTCTATTAACGTGCGCAAAAATTTGTATTCCGTCTCGCTTGCAGCCGGAAATCCGACTTCTATTTCCTTGAAACCGATTTTGACGAGCATTTCAAAAAATTCAAGCTTTTCTTCGAGGTTCATCGGAACCATAAGAGCCTGGTTTCCGTCGCGCAGGTCAACCGAGCACCATATCGGAGCTTTGTCAACGCTGTCCTTTTTTGCCCACTTCATTTCACAGACCGGAGGATTGAAATACTGTTTTGTGTACTTTGCGGTGTTTTTCATGTCGTTTTTCCTTTCGCTTTATGGTAATGTTTGTTTTTTTGCAATAAAAAAAAATCTCTGCCGTTGTTTACGGACAGAGACGAAATTTACCTTTTCGCGGTACCACTCTATTTCTGCGTCAAAAGACGCACTCAACGCATATCTGTGCCGTATTTTTCAATGCAGCTCCAATACGCTTCTCCTGTAACGGGAAGTCCCGTCCTTACTACTTGTTTTTTGTACAAAAACCGTGCTTTGCTTTAACTATGATACCGGTTGAAACACGAAGACAAGTACAAAAACTTTCGGTCGGCAGCTCGCGGGAGAGTTCGGAGGTTTCAAAAGCCGCTGCCTCGCACCAAACGGCAGCTCTCTTTGAGACTTTTATCGAAACAACCTTTAGCCCGGTCGTCGCTTTTCTGTTTCTGGGCTTATTATAATACGCCTTTTTCCGGCTGTCAAGAGGTTTTGCAGGGTTTTACAGAATGTTTTATAATTTTCACATTAAGTTCAAAAATGCGCCTTGCATGGCACCGCGTTTGGGCTTATAATATATATTGTATTATAATACGCATATTCTGCAAAGAAGGTAAAATCAAAAAGATGAACAGACATAATTCAAGAAAGCTGCACAGCCTTGTTATTTTCAGGAGCATACTCTCGCAGGAACCCGTAAAAAGGCTGACGGCACTTTTCGACTGCGACGAAACGGATAAAAACGATATTACGGATAAATACTGCGCCTTTGCCGAAAGCATACTTTCGTGCGGAGGAAACCTTACGGAATATCTGCTGTGCCTTGTGCTTGAGAACGAGAATATATATACAAAGTATAAGGTGACGGGAGAGGGAGACGCAGAACTGCTTGAACCTTTGCTTGACAGAGAGCTTTCGGTGCTTGAAGAGCTTTCGCAGTATACCGGAGAACAGCTGCGTAAGTTTACAGGCGACGATACTCTCGCACACTGGAAAACAGGCAATGCGGATTTTCATAAGATTTACGCCGACAGAATGGGCGAGATCGGCAAAAAAGGCTTCGGAATATACGCAAAGTACCATATGTTCGTGCTTGATGAAAACGGAAACGTAGTACCGATAAAGAATCCCGATCCGCAGAAGATTTCCGATCTTTCGGGATATGAGAGAGAACGCGGACTTATCGTCGCAAACACAAAGGCTCTGCTTTGCGGAAAACCTGCAAATAACGTTCTGCTTTACGGCGACGCAGGCACGGGCAAGAGCAGCACCGTAAAGGCGATAGGCAATGAATTTGCATCTGACGGACTTCGTATAATCGAACTCAAAAAGGATCAGCTTCGCCTTATACCGCATCTGCTTGACGCAATAAGCACAAATCCGCTGAAATTCATACTGTTTATCGACGACCTTACGTTTTCCTCCGACGACGCGGACTTCTGCGCTCTCAAAGCCACCCTTGAAGGCGGCGTAAGCAGCTGCGGAGCAAATACCGTTATCTATGCCACAAGCAACCACAGACACCTTGTCAAGGAGTCGAGCGCCGACAGAAGCGGTGATGAGATAAGCGTCGGAGATAAGCTGCAGGAGATAGTAAGCCTTTCGGCGCGTTTCGGACTTACCGTAACGTACAGCCGTCCCGATAAGGATCTGTACTGTAAGATAGTAACGGATCTTGCAGAGAAAGCCGGACTTGATATAAATGATGAGACGCTGCTTGTCAGAGCCGAGGCGCACGCCATAAGAAACGGCGGAAGAAATCCGAGAACCGCAAAACAGTTTGTGGATCTTCTTGTTTCGGGCGTACAATAATATGCATATCCTTTGCATATAATATTAAACATACCGTAAGATTTTGTATCCGAAAGGGGAAAATATGATTTTTTACATTGTCATAGGCATACTGATGTTCGGACTTTTGATAATCATACATGAACTCGGACACTTTATGTTTGCAAAGCTGTTCAGAGTCGGCATAAATGAGTTTTCGATAGGTATGGGACCGAAAATAGCGTCCAAAACCGGAAAAGACGGCGTTATGTATTCTCTGCGCGCGCTTCCGATAGGCGGATATGTAAGCATGGTCGGCGAGGACGACGACGGAGACGGCGCGGAAAACGCGCTTTGCAATAAAAAAGCATGGCAGAGATTTATAATAATAGCTACCGGTGCGGTTATGAATATACTTCTCGGCTTTGTCATAATGGGATTTCTCGTCGGTTTCGGCGGAAAGCTTTATTCTACGACGATTGAGCGCTTTAATTTCGGCGACGAGAACGGAAATTTCATACAAATGACCGAATGGCAGGGACTTCGGGTAGGCGATGAGATAATAAAAGTCGGAAACCGTAGGATAAACGTCAGGAGCGACCTTGTTTTCGAGGCAATGAACATAGGCGCCGAGCCTTGTACGCTCACGGTTATGCGTGGCGGACAAAAAGTCAAGATAGAAAATTTTGTTTTCCCGACATATACCGAAAAAGGCATTGTGTTCGGAAACGCGTCGTTCTTTCTGCCGACAACTCTTGCAAAGACGCCGGCAGAGGTTGTAAAACAGTCGTTCTGCCAGTCGGTTGCCGTTATCAGAATGATATGGATGTCGCTTGTCAACACGGTGCGCGGAAAATACGGAACAGAGGCTGTTTCGGGACCTGTCGGAGTGGTAAGCGAAATAAAGGAAACTGCGACTTACGGCTTTTCGGCGCTGTGCTATATGATGATGATAATATCCATGAACCTCGGCATATTCAATCTGCTGCCGCTGCCTGCGCTTGACGGAGGACGGCTGTTCTTTGTGCTCATAGAGATGATACGCGGCAAGCCCGTAAATCCGAAATACGAGGGATACGTTCACCTTGCCGGAATGGTGCTGCTGCTTTTGCTTATGGTGCTTGTGACCTTTAACGATATAGCTAAGCTTGTAAGATAAAAAAATACAGATTCGGGAGCTTTATAAAATGGAAAGAAGAAAATCAAGGCTTGTAAAAATAGGAAACCGCGAAATAGGCGCGGGTAAACCCGTTCTCATACAGTCCATGACCTTTACAAAAACGTCGGACGCAAAAGCGACGGCGGCTCAGATACTCGAACTTGAAAAAGCCGGGTGCGATATTGTCCGCTTTTCGGTGCCGGACGAGGAATGTGCAAAAAGCATTCCCTACATAAAGGAACATACGCATATACCGCTTGTCGCGGATATACATTTCAATTACAGACTTGCTCTTATGTGCGCCGAACTCGGTATTGATAAAATAAGAATAAATCCCGGAAATATCGGCTCTGACGACAGGGTAAAGGCGGTAGCCGACGAATGCAGAAAAAGAAATATACCCATAAGAATAGGCGTGAACGCAGGATCTCTTGAAAAGCATATACTTGCAAAGTACGGCTCGCCCACACCCGAAGCGCTCTGCGAAAGCGCACTGTATCACGTTGGCTTGCTTGAAAAATTCGATTTTAACGATATAGTCGTTTCGATAAAATCCTCAACAGTTCGCGATACCATTGCCGCAAACAGACTTTTTGCCGCAAGGACCGACTATCCTCTGCACCTCGGAGTTACCGAAGCAGGAACAGAGCGTTCGGGACTTATAAAGTCGAGTATAGGCATAGGCTCTCTGCTTTGTGACGGCATAGGCGATACCATACGCGTTTCGCTCTCGGCAGACGTTGTAAAGGAAGTCGAGGCGGCAAAGGATATACTTAAAAGCATAGGACTTCGCGGCGGAGTTACCGTGGTTTCGTGCCCGACCTGCTCAAGATGCGGAATAAACGTGTTTGAAACGGCTAAAAAGGTCGAAGACGCGCTAAAAGATAAGGACTGGGATCTGAAGATTGCCGTAATGGGCTGCGCGGTAAACGGGCCGGGTGAGGCAAGAGAAGCGGATATAGGCGTTGCCGGCGGTGCGTCGGACGGAGCTCTGCTTTTCAAAAAAGGTGAGATCGTAGGCAAGATACCTTTTGAAAACGTGCTTGAAACATTGCTTTGCGAGGCGCAAAAGCTCGCAGACGGCAAAACACTGTAAAATATAAAAACTGGAAGTTGAAAAATAAAGATGACCAAAACCTTTCTTGAAAAGTTTAATAAATACAGCCCCGACGAAACGGCTCTGAAAATACTCTCGTCAATTTCCGAATACACCGTAAAAGTGGACAAGGAGTCGAGAATCATAAGCGTAAACGCGCGTTTTCCGTCGTATGTACAGGTGTCGGCTCTTGCAAAAATAGAGAGCGCCGTAAAAGAGGCGTACAGCCTTGCGCGAATGGAAATACACCCGTCGTTTGACGGAGTGCCGTTTGAAGTCGGATATATGGATCACGTGTTTTTTGAATTTTCGCGGCTTGACGCACTCGGAAACGGTTTTTTCACCGACGCGTACATAGAAAAGCTTGACAGCTCGGAAATAAGCCTTGAAGAGGGCAAAACATTGAGTATAGCTCTTGCAAACGGCGGAAAAAAGCTGCTTATCAGCGGCGAATGTGATAAACATATCGAACAGGTCATAAGGGATATGTTCGGGGTAAATCTTCATGTTGAGTTTACCGGAACGACGGAGCTTGATTATCTTGACCTTGAGAGAATGAACCTCATGCCGGACATAAAAATGCCAGTGCCGGAGGAAGTAAGAATTTCAAGAATTGAGGAAGCTGCCGACGCTGTAAGCAACGGACTTCCCAAAACAGAACCTCCGAAAGCGTATTTTGATGCAGAAAACGCCGTAATACACAGCGGAGGAATGGCGTTTGACGTGTCCGAGATAGAAAACGTCTATAATACTATAAAGGACGTAGACGTAATACCCGTAAGGGACGCTACGGTAAACGCGGGCAGCTTTACGATATGCGGAGAGGTGTTCGGCTATCAGAAAAAGCTTACCAAAAAGGGCGATAAGTGCATAGTTTCGTTTTATCTTACCGACCGTGACGCGTCGGTTGTCGTAAAGATGTTCTATCCCGTCGAAAAAGATGAAGAGTACGGCAAGATTGCCGATAAAAAATGCATAATCCTAAAGGGAAACGCAAAGATAGATAAATTTGACGGCACACCATGCGTAAACGCAAACGCAATAGGACTTATAAAGAAGATAAAGCGTAAGGATACCGCGGAAAATAAGCGTGTTGAACTTCATCTTCATACATATCTTTCAACAATGGACTCGGTTTTTTCAGTTCCCGACGTAATAGAGACCGCAATACGCTTCGGACATAAGGCGGTTGCCATAACCGACCACGGAAACGTCCAGGCTTTTCCCGAAATACTTGCGGCATACCGTAAATTCAAGTCCAAGGCTAAGGACGCGCCCGATCTTAAATTCCTGTACGGTATAGAGGACTATTTTGTGGACGATACCGCAAAGGCGATCTACGGAGAGGCTGACGCCGACCTTGAAAACGATACTTTCTGCGTTTTCGATATAGAAACAACGGGTCTTTCCGCACGTGAATGCCAGATCACCGAAATAGGCGCGGTGCTTTATAAAAACGGCGAAATTCTCGATACTTTCGAGTCCTTTGTAAACCCTCATACCGAGATAAGCGAGAATATAACCGAGCTTACCGGAATTACAAACGAAATGGTTGCGGACGCGCCCGATATATCCGAGGTTCTGCCGAAATTTCTTGAGTTTTCAAGTGGCTGCGTGTACGTCGCGCATAATGCGTCCTTTGATATAGGCTTTATAGGCGTTGACGCGGATAAACTCGGAATAGATTTCAAGCCGACGTATATAGATACCGTCGCCGTTTCAAGATATGCAAACCCCGAACTTAATAAACATACTCTTGACGCTGTCGGAAAATACTTTGATCTCGGAGATTTCAACCATCACCGCGCCTTTGAGGACGCGCATATGCTCGGACTTATTTTCGCAAAGCTTGTCGGAAAGCTCACCGCCGAGGGTATACATACGCTTGAGCAGATGAGAGAGACCATAAGCTCTGCAAGCGACCCCAAAAAGCTTAAAACCTATCATCAGATAATAATAGTAAAGAATCTTGTCGGACTTAAAAACCTCTATAAGCTTGTTTCTTTCTCGTATCTTGATTATTTCAGACGTTTTCCGAGAATTCCCAAAACCGTGCTCACACAGTACAGAGAGGGACTTATAATAGGCTCTGCGTGCGAGGCTGGAGAACTGTATCAGGCGGTGCTTTCGGGAAAACCGTGGGCGGATCTGTGCGAAATGGCAAAGTTTTACGACTTTCTTGAAATACAGCCTCTCGGCAATAATCAGTTTATGATAGATAAGCAGATAGTGCCTGACAGAAATGCGCTTATAGATATAAACAAGACCATAGTAAAGCTCGGAGAAGAACTCGGAATACCCGTTGTTGCGACGGGAGACGTGCATTTCAACGAGCCGTCGGACGAGATTTTCCGCCAGATACTTCTTGCCGGTCAGAAATACGCTGACGCAGACCGCCACATACCTCTGTATTACAGAACCACGGACGAAATGCTTGCGGAATTTGACTATCTGCCGCCCGAAAAGGCATATGAAGTGGTAGTCACAAACACAAACCTTATTGCGGATATGGTCGAGGATATACTTCCCGTGCCTGACGGCTCTTTTCCGCCGCATCTTGACGGCGCCGAGGAAGAACTGACATCAAACTGCTATAAGCTTGCGCATGAGATGTACGGCGATCCTCTGCCGGAAATAGTCGAAAGCAGACTAAAACGCGAGCTTGAATCAATAATCAGCCACGGATTTGCGGTGCTGTATGTAATTGCGCGCCGTCTTGTTAAGTTCAGTGAGGAAAACGGATACCTTGTCGGCTCGCGCGGCTCTGTCGGCTCATCGTTTGTTGCGACAATGGGCGGTATATCCGAGGTAAATCCTCTTGCGCCACATTACAGGTGTACAAAATGCAAATATTCCGAATTTTTCACCGACGGCTCCGTAGGTTCCGGCTTTGACCTGCCGCCGAAACCCTGCCCGAGGTGCGGAACCGAAATGCTCGGCGACGGACACGAAATACCTTTTGAAACTTTCCTCGGGTTTCACGGAGATAAATCTCCCGATATCGACCTTAACTTTTCGGGCGACGTTCAGGGCAAGGTGCATAAGTATACCGAAGTGCTTTTCGGTGCGGAAAACGTGTTCAGAGCCGGAACTCTCGGTACGGTTGCCGAAAAGAATGCATACGGATATGTCAAGAAGTATCTTGACGAGCGTTCGCTCACCGTCAATAAAGCCGAAGAACAAAGACTTACAAACGGCTGTGTCGGCGTAAAGAGAACCACGGGACAGCACCCCGGAGGAATTATAGTTGTGCCTAAGGAATACGAGGTTTACGATTTCACTCCCGTTCAGCACCCGGCAGACGACCCGAACAGCAATATTATAACCACGCACTTCGCGTTTAAGTATCTGCACGATACCATACTTAAACTTGACGAACTCGGACACGATGTGCCGACCAAGTATAAGATGATGGAAAAATATACGGGACTTTCCGTGCTTGATCTTCCAATGTACGACCCTGACGTTATGGAGCTTTTCATATCTACAAAATCGCTCGGAGTATCTCCCGAAGATATAGGCTGCGATATAGGAACGTTCGGACTTCCGGAATTCGGCACAAAGTTCGTAATACAGATGATAAAGGACGCAAAGCCTAAGAATTTCTCCGACTTGCTTCAGATTTCGGGACTTTCGCACGGCACCGACGTGTGGCTCGGCAACGCGCAGGATCTTATCAAAAATGAGATATGTACAATTTCAAACGTCATAGCGACGCGAGATAATATCATGGTCGGACTTATACAGTACGGACTTGAAAACGGCACTTCCTTTAAGATAATGGAGGACGTAAGAAAGGGCAGAGGACTTAAACCTGAATACATAGAGGAAATGAAGAAGCATAACGTTCCGGACTGGTACATAGATTCCTGTCAGAAGATAAAGTATATGTTCCCGAAAGCTCATGCCGCGGCATACGTTATGTCGGCGCTCAGACTCGGCTGGTTCAAGGTTCACAGACCGCTTGAATTTTACGCAGGATTTTTGTCCTGCGCACCCGGAGGCTTTGAAGCCGAAATATGCTGCCATGGCAAGACCATGGTAAAGAATACCATAGCCGAGATTGAAAAGAAGATAAAGGAAAAGACCGCAACGCCTAAGGAAACCGATATGATGCCGACATTGCAAATGGTAAACGAGGCATATGCAAGAGGAATAACCTTCTTAAAGCCAAGTCTTACAAAATCTCACGCAAAGTATTTTCTGCCCGAGGACGGCGCGGTGCGCGTACCGTTTTCCGCTATGGCGGGACTCGGAGAAAGCGCGGCAAATTCCATTTACGAGGCTTGTCAAAAGGGCGAAATACTGTCGGTAGAGGATCTTCGCATGAAAGCCGAGATAGGCAAGGGCGTTGTCGAGATAATGCGCAGAAACGGCGTGTTCGACGACGTGTCCGAGACTAATCAGATGATGCTTTTCGGAAACGATTTCGGCGTTTCGCAGTCCGCAAATTCTTCCGCCGAACAAAAGAAAAAAACTCCGCCGAAAAAGCCGGCTCCCGATAAGGACGCGCTGGAGGATTCCGACAGCCAGATCTCAATGTTTTAAAGTATAAATAAAGAAAACCCGATGCAGAACATTTTTAGTGAACTGCACCGGGAATTTTTATGCCTTATCGGCTGTTATTCAGTTTTTGACTTCGGTAACCTTAACGTCTTTTACCTGATAGTTTGCACCGAGATCGCCTACGGGATTAGCGTAAATTGCAAATTGATCGTCTGTACGAATTGTGCTGTTTAACGGAACAGTGTATTCACACTCTATGTGTACCCAACCCTTACTAACAGTAACGGGGAACGATTTTACTATGTGATCTTTCTTATTCTCAGCATCAAGATAAACTGCATTTACATATATTGATGTTGAAATAGAATCATCGGTTTTGCCGTCGTTTGTGCCAAGAAGCTTTACGTCAAATGAAACAAGGTATTTGGCACCGGGAGTGTATGTTACCTTTTGACGTATGTATGCCCATTTCTTTCCCGGATCTGACTTGACATTAAATATGTTTTTTAATGTGTTGTCGGGATCGGGGATTATTGTAATGTTTGCTGTTGTGCTAAAGAAAGCAGAGGATTTGGGATTTGAAGCGTCACCGTTTATAATTTCAAATTCGTTGGGATTATATTCCGGTTCTTGCGTAGTATCGACGCCGGAAGGATCGTAGTTAAATCTTATGTAGTCAATATAGCAAGTGCCTGCACCAGAGAGAGGATCGACACGAAGCTGTTCTACGGTTCCGGTCCATTTTTTGTTATCAGCAAAGTTCAAAGTATATTCTTTAAACTCTTTTCCGTCTTCTTTTGTGATAGTAAACCTAAGCACCTTTTCTTCATTCATCGATTTCTCTGCACTTGTTGCAAAGTAGATGGAAAAATTAGTTGTGGTATCGTTTTCGTTGAGATCGTACTTTACGCGGATAGTTGCTGTTGGATATTTTGAGGCATTAAGTTTCATGTTCCTTTGAAACATAAGAGGGTCATATACCGGCGTTTTGTTTTCGCGGGCAATTGCAGTTCCTACAAGTACACCGTCTTCTGTTACGTCAGCATTCATAAATGAAGGATTCCAACCTTCAGTATCGCCCGGAACGTTGAATTCCCACTGATAGTCAACCCTGTTTGCAATAATATCATCGTATTTTGCGTCAAAAGATTTAACGGTGAGTTTATTTCCATCTGTTGAAAAACGAGTAATACCCAGTTTGTCCAAGAACCACTTATACGGAATCATCGGCAGACCGTCCTTTAGGGTAAACGGCTTTGCAAGCTTCTCGTCCTTGCCATTGACTTTTACGGTGTCGCTTCCGACATGGAATTCCATTTCTGTATTGTTTGCGGTGAGAACATACAGACGGTTGGTAAATCTGCTCCACTCGTAGTAGAGATTGTGCAAACTGAAGAAACCATGAAGAGGATCTGCCGGAACATAGTATTCGCCGTTTTCGAAAACGATTTTTTCAGAGGGCGTGTATTTTGCGGAATTTATGAAAAGTGTGTACCCTTTCTGATCTTCCGAATGCTTTAAAAACTCTATCGCGGTAATTTCAGATGACATTGCCTGAATTGCCGGCTCCAATCTTAATTCTTTTATCACTCCGCTCCAAAGCGCATTATCATGGGTTTCGATATATATATCATTTGCCTTTCCGCCCGAGAGCGTTGCAGAGAATGATTTGGCCTGGCTTATGGCTGAATCTTCGGAAGTGGTAAAAAATAATTTAAGATTGGTGTTCAACTCGGGTTTAATTTGAATATGAATTACATCAATGTTTGAGCAAAGCATATCTCTTTTGGGTTTTGCTATAATTCCATGAGCGTTTGCCGAAGCCTTAATGGTAATTTTTGAATCATTATTGTTGTATTCTTCTATACCAAAACTCTCGGTCCAATTTGAAAATGCAAAATCGTATGCTGTATCATAGGAAACATTTGTGTCTTCTTCGTCAGAATCCTTGTCAAGCGTTGTAAGAGTTGTCATGTCGCCGGTATAGAGATGACCGAGACGTGCTTTTTGCTGCTCTGTGGGCTTGATATCAGTTCCTTCGGGTATCGGAGTGCCTACAAGCACTTCTCTTATGTTGTCGAGATAGCCGAAACCGTGAACGCCTGCCGGCATTACGTAAGTACCTTCGCCGTATTCGTTCCAGGTGGAGATTATGAGCATTTTGCTGTGCCAGTCTTCTTCTCCGGACTGTGACGGGAGATATACGTCTCTGATGTATTCAAGCTGCTTTTTGTGCTCGTCAAGAGATGCCATGGGCTTTCTTGTCGTATCCCAACCGATGTTGTTGAAGCCTACGCTTGCCGTGGGAACAATGTGCAGAGCCTTGAAGTCCTCGTTCTTTTGCATACGCGTCATTGCCTTGTCGGCGTAAATGCCGTCTTGCTGATAATGGTAAGCGTAAGAACCATCTCCGCCGATAGCTTTCATTGTTTCAAACGTTCCCAAATCTGTTGCGTTGGCATCTGCAAACAATAAGATGATGCCGTCAAAACCGTACTTCTTGATGTCCTCTTCCATAAATTTGCGTGCTTCCTGACATTTTGCAGTGTTGCCAAAATCATGAAGGAAATTATTGTAACTCCATACGGTAATCACAGGTTTATTGTTAACTGTGTAGTAACGGGGATCTGTGAAGTAGTAGTCAACCCAGTAACTCCATATGTACTTTTTGAATTGGTCCAAACTCTTTATATTATTGCCTGTATTTTCCCACATAATTGCAAATTTCATCATATCGGAATACTTGGCATTGAAGAAACCGTCGTGAAGAGCAAAGTTGAACTTTGAACTTTTTATGGGTTCGTTTATATCATCGGAAGGCGAATACCAACACAGATGCTGAACTCCGATGCCGTGCTCAACCATGTATTTTATTTCCCAGTCCGCAACCTCTGTAAGACCTTCGTCATAAAATCCGAGATATGTTTCCTTGTCGGGATAAGCCGAAATTGCTTCCCAGCCTCTGTGCTGTCCTTCTCTCCAGAGAGAACACATATTAAGTACAACGTCGTACTTGTCTGAAAGCGCCGGAACGGGTTCGGGGCAGTAGTCGTCGTATTCGTGGGTAAGATATACCTCGACATCGTCTATCAGAATCTGAGCTGCTTTTTCGGCGTCGAACGTATATGTAATGTTGTCTGCGGTCTTGGGTATACCTTCAATGTACTCCTCACCGCACTTTTTGCCGTTTATCTTGTATATTACGTTTCCTGTCGTCGTGTTTGCCTCAATTCTCAGACACTGCCAGATGTCTCCGTTGTGGAAACGAAGTTCCTTGCCGGTACCCGAGTATATCTTGCCGCCTTCAAGACGCATTGATGCTATCTGCTTGTCGCCGCCGTTAAGAGAAACCACAGCTTTTCCACTGTCAGAAGGAAGAAAAACATACGATTCAAAAATGACGTTTCCGGAAATTGGATTAAAGGTTTTCTTAGCCGAGTGAGAGCTATTGCTTTGTGCGCTTAAGGCCAGCGCGTAAAAATCGTTGCTGAGTTTGCTGTCCTCTTTTATTGTTGCGTTGCCGGAAGTCTGCCAGCTTGCGGGAATATTGTCAACACCGTTCATGTCAAATTTTTCATTAACCAAATAGTTCCTGAAAATTTCGATTTTACTGACTGCAAAGGAAATATTTTTCGCATTTTCGGTGGTTCCGGCATAAAATCTTCCTGCAACAGTATCGGTAAGAGTATAGTTATCACCGTATGCAAGACCGTCTATATAGAGATTTGCGGTTCTTTGGTCGAGATCCATTTCAACGCGTATGTTAATTACTGTGCCGTTTTTGTAGAAATAACCGGTTTTCTTACCGTTGAACGTGAGCTCGGCGTTGTCAAAGGCAAGCGTCAGAAGATTGTTCTTGCTGTCATCGGTAATAGAATAATATACGCCTGTCGAAATATTTACCGGAAAGTTTACGGAAGTTCTGAGTTTTAATGTAAGCAGCCCGGAATTCTGATCGTCTATGTCTTTCCAAACGACAACGGGGAGTTTGTCGGAAACGTCGTTAAGGGTGGAGATAAGGTTTGAAACAGACATAAGTCTTGCTCGGTTGTCATAGTTCCATGATGTGCCGAAAACACTTGACAGATTTGAAACAGATATTCCGTTTACATCATCAATAAGATAATAAGCGTCCTCATAGTCTGCGTTTGTAAGTGTCTTTTTTATTCTGCTTTCGGGAATTGCGGCTCTTGAGATTATCGCCGAAATCTCGCTTCGCTTTATCGGGCTTGCCGGGAAAAAGGTTCCGAATTCGTCGTTACCCATTACAACGCCCGCATTGTAGAGCATGAGAAGCTCTGACGCGTAGCTGTTTGTAGAGGGTACGTCGGGTACTTTCTTTACGTCGTTTATCTTGTTGTAGTAGCTTTCGGGAAGCGCCTTTGCAAAAATGTGCGCAACTTCGCTTCTCTGAGCGTTTGCACCGAAATCGGCGTATTCGCCGTCTTTCAGAATACCGTTGTCAACAGCATATTTTACATATGTGTCGTACCAGTTGCCGGTGGTGCTGTTGACGGGCGCGGTCTTGCCGTTGTAAATGGCGTGGACTCTTGCCGCGATGGTTACGGCTTGCGCTAAGGTCACGTTTCCGTCGGGTGAAAAGTTTTTGCCGTCGGTTCCGTTCATGAAACCGAGGTTGTACGCCGATTCGACGGAAGATGCATACCAGCTTTCGTCCTTTACGTCGGCGAACTGACCGCTTTTGAAGCTCTGCGTCTGATTAAAGACCGCAGCGCTTGCCGATAGTGTTGCCACTGCTATAAACGCTGCAGCAGTTGCCAGTA
Organism: uncultured Eubacteriales bacterium; assembly: GCA_934446675.1. GTDB lineage: Bacteria > Bacillota > Clostridia > Oscillospirales > CAG-382 > UMGS1387. Next base: position 279,087 of record CAKSEL010000001.1, on the reverse strand, counting down.
GTTTTTTCATCTGATATCTCCTTTTTCTGCGAAAGCAGCTGTTTGCGTGCTTTCATTAAATGATTTTGGTAAATTGCCATATTTGCCAAAAGTATTGTAACATTGTTTGTTGTAATTTGCAATAGTTAAAAACCGTGAAATAAAAATGTTAACATTTGGAAATAACTTTGCAATAATTTTGACCGTAAGGGCGCTTTTAACGGCAATAATACCCGCCAAGAGAAAACAGTGCAAAAATCATACTTTTGAGATTGACAAAAGAGACGTGTTGTGATACACTGATATTGAATAAATACGCTGTTTCGCGGCACAATTCTCTTTTACCGGAAGGACGAAAATACGACATGTTGTTTTTTGACGCAATATATGAATCCGGCGGACTTTTTGTTTCAAAAAATCAGAAGTGGATACACCCGACGCGAATAATAGACAGCCATGAGATAATATATGTCATAAAAGGCACGGTCTATATGTTCGAGGACGAAATGAAGTATAAGCTCAATAAGGGCGACTGCATAATTCTTGAAAAGGGGAAACTTCACGGCGGATACGAATATAACACCGAAAAAGAAGAGGTCAGCTTTTACTGGTTCCATTTTCAGACGCACTATAAGCGGCTTTCGGATATGAAACACGTGTCTTTTAACGCCAGCAGCAGTATATCCGTGCTTTCAAAACAGCTTCTTCACAGCTCAATGAACCCGGCATACGTCGAGAGTGCGACCGAGTGTTTTCTGCGGCTTGTGCTGAATGAGATCTATATAGCGTCAAGGCGCTCCGGCTCAAATGCCTGCCCGATATGCGGAGTTGTCAGCGACTGGATAATGCGCAACAGCGACAGAAAACTGTCCGTCGAAGAGATTTCGGAGGTTTTCGGATATAATAAAGATTATATTTCGCGTGCGTTCAGAACTCATTTCGGAGTAAGCTTGAAATCTTACATAGACGACGAACGTATGCGGTATATAAAAAGCCTGCTGCTTACGACGAGCTATCCGTTAAAGCAGGTGTCCGAGCTTTCGGGATTTCCCGATTATAAGAGCTTTCTTAAATTTTTCGCCTATCACGATCCGGCAACGCCGCAGGAATACCGCAATAAGTTTTTCAGCACGCCGGTAAATCAGTAAAAGGAGATCAGCTATGAAAAAAATACTCAATAACGGAATTGTACGGCTGCTTGCCGGAACTTTGATTTTGTTTGCGGGAATCTGCGCATATCTTCCGCAGTCGGGAACGGTACGAGCGTTTCCGTTTCTGATAATCGCCGCACTTGTCTGCGGCATCATAACGCGGGAGATAAGAACGCCGGTGCTGTTTGCGTTTGTAATGTCGTTTGCAATGCACTGCGTAAGCTCGCAGAATATGACGGCATCTCTTGTGCTGTCGGCAGTGTGCGCGCTTGTAACGTTTTTGTCGGTACGGACGGTAAAGATTTTGTCGGAACGCATAAAAAATAAAAAAAGCCCTTCAAAAAAGGACTTTGTAAAGTGCGCGGCGCTTATGGTTTCGGCGCTTGCCGTGTATGTGATCTTCTGCGGTAATATTTTTTCCGCAATGTCGGCGTCGGTAAAAAACAATAAATATATAAAGGAAAACTATCCGGATATACCGGCTCAGACGTATACGTATTACGATATAGGCGAGAACGCGTATAAAACCTGCTTTACGGCGGAAATAGACGGCGAGACCGTCGGAAACGACAGGGAACTGTGGGTAGGAAAAAAGGGAAATAGGTATACAGACGGAATAAGAGACGTAATCGAGAGCAATATGCTTGTTACATATAATAATATGATGTCTTATGTTCTCGGAATGGGCGCAGATAACTTTGAACTTCTGAAATCAGATATAAATTTTGCCGACGGCGAGATTATAGACCGCAAAGCGCCGTCAATGTTCTATGCCGAAAGGGTAGACTATACGGTAGGCATTTACGCACTGTATATGGATAAGGAATATTTTGAGTCGGTCTGCAAAGAACTTTGCGCAACGCTTGAAAAAGCGGAAAACTTTTCGTTCGGCAGCGTGACGTTCGTCGGCGCCGACAGTAAGAATGTGCTGTATTACTGCACCGTGAAAAATACCGGTCTTTCTCAGATACCCGAAATATCTGATTTTGATTCCAAAGCCTCAAAGGCACTCGGCATTGATTCCGCAAGCGTGCTGTCTTACTGGCTCGGCTGACATTTCAAATCCCGGATTTTTTATAAAAGCATTTTCTCTGCGGCGGACATTTCTGCGTCTTGCCGCAGCTTTTTTTGCCCTTTCGCGCTTTGCGCATAAATTTGCCGCGGTAAAGCATACCGTGCAGAGTATAAGCGAAATCAGCGTTCTTGCAAGCGCACCGTAAAAGTCGAGCGCGTCTGTGTCCGTGCCTCCGGCACAGCCGAGAATGTAGATAATACCTGAAGTTCCCAAAAGTCTGAATAATGTTTTCATTGCAGTTTCTCCTTTTTTCGTTGGGGTATCTTGCTTTTACAACATTATTCTACAATATTATCTGTACCAAAAACAGGACTTTGACGCCGGTATCTGAAAAAGAGCAAAGATAAAGGCAGTCCCGAAAAGAGACTGCCGTCAAGAAAACTATTTAATTTGAAATTCAGATAGCTCTTGTTACCTTGCCTGAACGAAGGCAGCGGGAACAAACCGTTACGGTCTTGTGTGTGCCGTTATCAACGACCTTGACCTTGCGTATGTTGGGCTTCCATGTTCTGTTGGTCTTTCTGTGAGAATGGGATACGTTACATCCGAAAGTAACGCCCTTTCCGCATACTGCGCACTTTGCCATTTGTGACACCTCCGGCTTTTATGATAATTGTTTTTTTCTCAGTAAGCCGCAGAAGAGAGCATACATCTGCGGACAACAGCGTTATTATATCATGCATTGATGAAAATTGCAATAGCAAAATTGAATTTTCGGCAAAAATACAAAAAAATTTACAATCTTGCTTTGCCGATACTGCATTTTGCACTTACATAGCGTAATTTCAGCTCTTTTTACTCATTTTTGCAAAATTGCCCATGATTTTTTTAGTTCCTGCTTTGTCAAACGCAACCTCGTAGAGCATATCTCCGCCGATACTCTTTGCACTCAATACCATACCGTCGCCGAAGATAGGGTGAGTGACCGTGTCGCCGGCTCTGAATACGGCAGCAGCTTTGTTTTCGGACTTTGGCGGCGCAGTGAATGTGCGCTTGTAACCCGGCGTGTAATTTCCTGAAGAATAGCCGGAACCGGAACCTGAAAATGTCGTACTCTGCGAACGTGCGGCTGCGGCGTTTGCACGCGAAAATTCAGACATGAAGTCGTTTCTGCCCGACTGCATTCTGTCGAGCCATGCGTCCTCGTATTCGCAGCAGCTTTCGGGTATTTCGTCGATAAACCTCGAACGCCTGTTAAATTCCGTCTTGCCGTAGGTCATGCGCGAGTTGCAGTGCAGTATAAACAGCCGCTTCTTTGCGCGCGTTATCGCGACATACGCAAGCCTGCGTTCTTCTTCAAGCTCGTCCTCGTCCATTATAGCCTGAGTGCCGGGGAAGATGTTTTCCTCGACTCCGGGTAAGAATACTACGGGAAATTCAAGACCCTTTGCGCTGTGTATCGTCATCATAACAACGGCTGCCGCGTTTTGATCGTAGTTGTCAATGTCGGAAACCAGCGCAACTTCTTCGAGAAATCCCGAAAGCGACGGTTCGTCAGCACTCTGTTCGTAGGAAACCGCGTTTGAAACAAGCTGTTTTACGTTTTCTATCCTGTCTTTGCCCTCAGCCTCGTCAAGTTCGGAAAGCATATCGCTGTACCCCGTAACCTGAAATACCTTTTCGCAGAGTACGCCGAGATTTACTTTTGCCGCACTTTCCGTAAGCCCGTCTATCATTGCCGCAAATTTTTCAAGTCTCGGAACGCTTCTCGAAAGCGACGGATATTTGTAGCAGTCGCGGCAGACCGACAGCATGTTTTCTCCCTCGTCCGCTGCAATGCGTTCTATTTCTTCGACTGTCGCGTCGCCTATTCCGCGTTTGGGAACATTGATGATGCGCTTTAAGCGTACGTTGTCGTTTGGGTTGCACATAACGCAGAGATACGCTATGATGTCCTTTATTTCCTTGCGGTCGTAGAAACGCATACCGCCGAGTATCCGGTAGGGAATACCGCTTTTTGCGAATACAGTTTCAAGCGTGCTGGACTGGGCGTTTGTGCGGTAGAGAACGGCAAAATCCGAGAAAGCGTAGCCGTCGTTTTTGACAAGCTCGCCTATGCGGTCTGTTATGTACTGTGCCTCGGAGGTCTGTGTTTCGCACTTCTTGACGACTATTTTTTCTCCGCCTTTGGTGCTTGTCCAGAGCGTTTTGCCTTTTCTGCCGGAGTTGTTTTTTATAACGGCGTTTGCCGCGTCGAGAATTTTGTCTGTCGAACGGTAATTCTGTTCAAGCTTTATAACTCGTGCGTTTTTGAATACTCTGTCGAAACCGAGAATGTTCTCGATGGTCGCGCCTCTGAATTTGTATATGCTCTGATCGTCGTCGCCGACAGCCATAATGTTGTAATATCCCGAGCACAGAAGGCTTGTCAGTATAAACTGCGCGTGGTTTGTGTCCTGATACTCGTCAACAAGAACGTACCTGAAACGTCTCTGATATTTTTCGAGAATGTCCGCGTTTTCGCGCAGTATCTTTACAGTCAGCATTATCATGTCGTCAAAGTCAAGCGCGTTTGCGGCAAGCTTTTTGTGTTCGTAAAGCGAATACAGCTTTGCAATGCTCAGACGGCGCATATCGGTTGTTCCTACGGCAGCCCTGTAAGCTTTGTCGTCCATAAGCTTTTCCTTGCTCTTGCTTATTTCCGAAAGTACGGAGCGCGGCGCAAAGGTCTTGTCGTTTAATCCAAGCTCCTTTATGCAGGTCGTCATAAGACGCTTTTGGTCGTCCGTGTCATATATCGTAAAGCTGTTTTCACGTCCCAGACGGTCAATGTGCATACGTAAAAGACGCGCGCATACCGAATGGAAAGTGCCTGCCCATATCTGGAGCGCCTTTTCGCCGAGCTGTTTTTCAAGACGTTCCTTCATCTCGCCGGCAGCCTTGTTGGTAAAGGTAATGGAGAGTATCTCGTGCGGACTTGCCGGCATTACGGCAAAGGTGTCGAGCGCGCTTTCAAGCTTTTGCCTGTCCGCGTTCTTGTCGGCAGCAAGTGATTCGAGCACCGCAATATACGGCTCAAGCAGCATGCTTTCCGGAATACTCTCGGTGTCCATGGCAGAGCCGTATTTTATTATGTGAGCTATTCTCTGAACAAGCACCGTCGTTTTTCCGCTGCCTGCGCCCGCAAGTACGAGCAGAGGACCGTTTACCGCGTATACGGCTTTGCGCTGCATTTCGTTGAGGTTCGCGTAGTATCTGTCGAACAGCTCTTTTCTTGCTTTTATGTATCTTTGCTTTAAATCCAAGGTTTTTGCTCCTCTGTATATGTTGATCTATTATTTATGATAACATAAATATAAACTTAAATCAATGACAAAAAGGATAAATTTACTCTTTGAGAGGTATTTTTGAAATATGTACTTGAAATTTTGGAAATATTAAAGTATAATGGTTCTGTCATATACAAAAACCAAAAACAGCAAGGTGCGTGAACAAATGGAACAGTATACCGTGTCGCTGCGGTCGATAATAGACGAATTTGCTCTTGAAGAGATATATCTTCCGGAAAACTCCGAGCAGATTCTCATAGATAAAAAGGAAGTCAACAGACCGGGACTTCAGCTTGCGGGATTTTTCGATCATTACGATCCCGGACGCGTTCAGATAATAGGTAAAGTAGAGTACCATTATCTTCTCGGACTTACACCCGACGACAGAATGAATAAGCTTGACGCGTTTTTCTCAAAAAAAGCGGTTGCGGTTGTGGTAACTTCCGGACTTGATATTTTCGACGAGGTTTTGGTGTGCGCAAAGAAATATGAAACGCCGTTGCTGCGTACACAGGATACAACCTCTAATTTCATGGGAAGCCTGATCGCGTCGCTCAATGTCAGCCTTGCCGAAAGAATGACGCGCCACGGCGTGTTTGTCGAGGCATACGGTGAGGGAATACTCATACTCGGCGACAGCGGAATAGGCAAGAGCGAAACCGCAATCGAGCTTGTAAAACGCGGTCACAGACTTATTGCCGACGACGCAGTTGAAATTAAAAAGGTGTCCGCAAAAACGCTTGTCGCGTCGGCACCGGAGCTTATACGCCACTATGTCGAGCTTCGCGGTATAGGCATAGTTGACGTCAGAAGAATATTCGGTATGGGCGCCGTTAAGCTTACCGAAAAGATAGATATGGTAATCAATCTCGAACCGTGGCAGCAGGGTAAGTTCTATGAAAGAGTAGGACTTGAGACCGAATATATAAATATCATGGGTATAGATGTTCCCGCAACAACGATCCCCGTAAAGCCCGGACGTAATCTTGCGGTGATAATCGAGATCGCCGCAATGAATAACCGTCAGAAAAAGATGGGCTATAATACGGCGGTAGAGTTCAATAAAAAGCTTATGGGACAGTATACCGACGATAAGGAAAGATAAAAACGATAAAAACGCGCATAATTCACTTAAAATAAAAATTTATAAAAAGGAGATATATCAATGTATTATATCGGAATTGACCTCGGCGGAACAAATATCGCCGCAGGAATAGTAGACGGAGAAAACGGAAAAATCGTAATCAAGGACAGCGTTCCCACAAAGGCTGACCGCGAGCCTGATGAGATAATTAAGGATATGGCGGCTCTCTGCAAGGATCTTGTAAAGCGTCAGAACCTCACTCTTAACGATATAGGCTATGCCGGAATCGCAACACCCGGTACCGCAGACCACGATAACGGCGTTGTTGTTTACAGCAATAACCTTCCTTTCAGAAACTATCCTATCGCTGCAAAGCTTTCGGAATTTCTGGGTATAGATAAGGTTCTTATAGAGAACGACGCAAACGCTGCGGCAAAAGGCGAGGCGGCATTCGGCGCGGCAAAGGGATATAAGGATTCCATAACCATAACCCTCGGAACGGGACTCGGCGGCGGCATAATAATCGACGGTAAGGTATATTCCGGATATAATTACGCAGGCGCGGAACTCGGACATACCGTAATCGTTGTTGACGGACTGCCCTGTACCTGCGGCAGACGCGGCTGCTGGGAGGCATATTCTTCTGCAACCGGACTTATCAATATGACAAAGAAACATATGGAGGGTACGACCAAGAAAGATACCGCTATGTGGGACTATGTCGAACAAGAGGGTAAGGTAAGCGGAAGAACCGCATTTGCAATGATGAAAAAAGGCGATAAGATGGCGGCCGAGGTAGTCGATGAATATATCAGATACCTTGCAGAGGGCGTTATCAACATGATTAATATTTTCCAGCCCGAAGTTTTCGTTATCGGCGGTGGTATCTGCAATGAGAAAGAATATCTCACAAAGCCGCTTATAGAATATATCGACAAATATCAGTATAATAAGGATAAATCCAAGGGTGTAATCGTAAAGACCGCGCTCCTCGGAAACGACGCCGGTATAATTGGCGCGGCAATGCTGGGCATTTAATTCAAAACAATTTCATTTTACGGGCGGTATTCGGCGCTTGAAAGTGTCGTTTCCGCCTTGTTTTGCATATAATAGGTGTAAATTATGCAAAATGATTGTTAACAAATGCATATAACTCTTGAACTTTGAGATAAATTGCATTATACTTTAACCGTACGCAAAAAACAAATCGTTTTGCAAAAAACGCTGAAAGGAAATGTTGAAATGCAGTATTCATCAATGAGTAAGGGCGAGCTTCTCGAAGCTAAGGAACAGCTTGAAAAGCAGTATAAGGAATGTAAGGAAAAAAATCTGAGCATAAATATGACAAGAGGCAAGCCGTGCAGAAAACAGCTTGATCTTTCCGAGGATATGCTTAAAACAATATCCTGCAATGAGGACTGTTTTACTTCAAAGGGCTTTGACTGCCGCAACTACGGACTTGTAGACGGTCTTGACGACGCAAAGAGACTGTTTTCTCCGATAATCGGAGTGCCGTGGGAACAGATAATCGTCGGCGGAAATTCCAGCCTTAACCTTATGTATGATGAAATGGCAAGATGTATGCTGTACGGAGTATACGGCGGAAACGGACCGTGGATAAAGCAGGAAAAGCTTAAATTTCTCTGTCCCGTACCCGGATATGACAGACATTTCGGCGTTTGCGAATCACTCGGTATAGAAATGGTAAACGTTCCGCTTACCGATAAAGGTCCCGATATGGATATAGTCGAGGAACTTGTAAAGGACGAGAGCGTAAAGGGTATGTGGTGCGTGCCGAAATACAGTAACCCTACGGGCATTACATATTCCGATGAAACAGTAAAGAGAATAGCGGCACTGAAACCCGCGTCAAAGGACTTTCGCGTGTTCTGGGATAACGCATACGCAGTTCATGACCTGTATGACGACGGTGATAAGCTTCTCGATATACTTCCCGAGTGTGAAAAAGCAGGGAATCCCGACCTTGTGTTTATATTTACCTCGACTTCAAAGATTTCCTATCCCGGTTCCGGCGTTTCGTGTCTCGGCGCGTCGGTAAACAATATCGAACAGATAAAGAAAATTATGCAGATGCAGACTATCGGACACGATAAGATGAATATGCTGCGCCACGTAAAGTATTTCAAGAGCGCTGACGGCATACGCGAGTATATGAAAAAACACGCTGCAATCTTAAGACCTAAGTTTGAAATGTGCGAAAAGGTGCTTGCAGAGAACCTTTCAGATACAGAAAATGTATCATGGACAGTTCCCAAGGGCGGATATTTCATCAGCCTTGACGTTCTTCGTGGCTGCGCACAGAGAGTGGTAAGCCTTTCAAAGGACGCAGGCGTTACGCTTACCGAAGCCGGAGCGACATTCCCTTACCATAAGGATCCGGAGGATAAAAATATAAGACTTGCACCGTCTTTCCCGACGCTTGACGAGCTTGAACTCGGCATGGAAGTCCTTTGCGTTTGCGTAAAGCTTGCAGCTGTCGAAAAGCTCCTTTCAAAGTAAAATAACGGAGGAAAAAATGACTGATAATAATTCTTACGTAAGCCCGTTTTCCACAAGATACGCGTCAAAGGAAATGCAGCACGTTTTCAGCGCCGATATGAAGTTTACTACATGGCGCAGACTCTGGCTGTCGCTTGCAAAGGCGGAAAAAGCGCTCGGGCTCAATATTACCGATGAGCAGATAGATGAAATGGCGGCGCATCTTGACGATATCGATTACGAAGTTGCGGCAAAGCGCGAAAAGGAAGTCCGTCACGACGTAATGGCCCATGTGTATACGTTCGGACTTTGTTGTCCGAAAGCAGCGCCCATCATACATCTCGGCGCGACAAGCTGCTATGTCGGCGATAATGCGGACGTAATTTCCTTGCGCGAAGGCATGAAAATAATCGAAAAGAAACTTTGCTCGGTTATATCCAACCTTTCGAGGTTTGCGCTTGAATATAAGGATATGCCCTGTCTTGCGTATACGCACCTGCAGCCGGCACAGGCAACGACTGTCGGAAAGAGAGCGACGCTTTGGATAAATGAGCTGCTCTATGACCTTGATGAGCTGAGATACAGAATCAAAAATCTGAAAATGCTCGGTTCAAAGGGTACTACCGGCACTCAGGCAAGCTTTGTTGAGCTGTTTGAAGGCGATAACGAAAAGGTCAAAAAGCTTGAAGAAATGATCTGTAAGGATTTCGGCTTTGACGCCTGTGTTCCTGTGTCCGGACAGACATATTCCAGAAAGGTCGATGCCGCGATTCTCGCAACGCTTTCGGGTATTGCGCAGAGCGCATATAAGTTTGCAAATGACCTCAGAATATTGCAGTCGTTCAAAGAAATGGAAGAGCCGTTCGAGGCGCATCAGATAGGCTCATCGGCAATGCCGTATAAGAGAAACCCCATGAGGAGCGAGAGAATCTGCGCACTTGCAAGATACGTCATCTGCGATTCGCTGAATCCCGCGTTTACCGCTGCAACACAGTGGTTTGAAAGAACTCTTGATGATTCGGCAAATAAGAGAATATCCGTTGCCGAGGCGTTCCTTGCGGTCGATTCGATACTTAATATCTATATAAACGTCTCAAACGGACTTGTCGTATATCCTAAAATGGTGCGTGCAAGACTTATGAATGAACTGCCCTTCATGGCAAGCGAGAATATTATGATGGACGCTGTAAAACGCGGCGGAAACCGTCAGGAACTGCACGAAAAGATACGCGAGTATTCGGTACAGGCGGGTAAGGTAGTCAAGGAGGAGGGCGGAAAGAACGACCTTCTCGACAGAATTGTAAAGGATCCGTCGTTCGGACTTACAAAGCAGGAGATCGAAAAGATAGTAAGTCCGGAAAAGTATACCGGCAGAAGCTCGCAGCAGACCGTAGAGTTTGTTGAAAACTGCGTAAAGCCGGCACTTGCGGCATTTGACGGCAAAATAGATTCCGACTTTGAGCTGACTGTCTGAACAGCATATAAAACTTGAATAAAAAATGCCTCCCGTTGATTTGAAGTCTTCGGGAGGCTTGATTTTTGCGTTTAATTGATTTTTGTTATCTCAGTGCAGCGGGTGATTGAATTCGCCTGTCTGTTCTTCGCCGGAGCTTTCGTGAGAACCGGCCGGATTTTGCGCGGAACCTTGCTGCTTTTCGCTTTCCTGATTTTCCTGCGAATCGTCGGGATTGTTTTGCTCGCTGTCGGGCTGATTTCCGTCGGGATCGTCAAGCTCTGCAAGAGGATCGTCAAATTCAAAGTCTGAATCCGAGTCACTGTGCTCGCCGTCGGGATTTTCGGGTTCTTCCTGTTTTGTGTGAACTTTGCACATCTTGTTTATCGGCTGACCTTCCGCAATGTTGGTGTATCCTACGTAAGTGCCTGCCGGAAGCAGATACGAATAGAACGGAGCGTCGTCGGGATATTCGCCGTTTACGGGCATTTTGCGATAAGTGTACGCGGCATCCGAAACAGGGACGTTGCCGTGAGTAAACGCACGGTCGTTTTCAAGCAGAAGACTTACGTCTATGGTGTCTACAGCAGGGCAGTAGTCGTTTGCAAGACAGTTCTGCGATTTGTCCCACTTGACGCTTACATGAACGTCGCAGGGTTCTTTCGGAATGTCGTCGTCGCTGTAATAGTAGCCCGTCGATATGCGTGATTTGCCGAGCAGTACGGTTCTTACGTCGTTTTTGCAGTTTTCGGTAACGGCTTTGCCGCTGTCAAGACAGAACGACGCAGTTCTCAGATGTGAGAAGTCAAAGGTCTTTAAGGGAGTTCCGGACTCGGCTGCGTCAAAATATTTCTGATGTATCTTTTCCATTACTTTTTCCCATGCAAGCATTGCAGGGTTGGATTTGAATTTTACAAGATTTTTCGGAGTGTCGTATCCGAACCAGCATGCGCCTACATAGTACGGAGTAAATCCGGCAAAGTATCTGTCCTTGTCCTCGTTTGTCGAACCGGTCTTTCCGGCAATGTTTACTTTTCTGTCAAGCGTAATTGCAGCCGCAGTACCGCCGGCAACGGCATTCTGCATTATCTTTGTCATAACCGTCGCTGTGCCTACGGAAATTACGGGTTCCTGCTCAATTTTCTTTTCGAGAAGAACGGTTCCGTTGCTGTCGAGAACCTTGCTGTACATTCTCGGAGAGGAATAGGCTCCGCCGTTCGGAAAAATGGTGTACGCGGCAGTCATTTCAAGTACGGTAAGACCGTTTGTAAGACCGCCGAGAGCAAGCGGTGCGAGAGCATTGTCCGAATCTACAAGACTGTCAAGATGAAGCTTGTTTTTTGCAAAGTTGAAGGAATATTCGGGTGTCATCTTGTCGAGCACTTTTACCGCTATCGTGTTCTTTGATTTCATAACGGCTTCGTTTATGGTAATTTTTCCGCCATATACGTTTGGCGCGTTTACCGGCCAGTAACGTCCGAGACTTGCCATGTAGTTAAAAGGCGTGTCGTCCATGACGGTAGAGTAGTCTATGAGACCGAGGTTCATAGCCGGAGCATATACCGTGATAGGCTTTATAGACGAACCTACCTGACGTTTGCTCTGGGTTGCCCTGTTGAACTCTCGTCTGCCTGTTTTCTTTCCTCTGCCGCCGACAATGCCGAGAACGTCGCCGGTGTACGGATCCATAACAACCATGGCGCTTTCGGGCTGAATACCGTCGGAAACGGTCTGGAAAGAGTCGGGATCTTCAAAAACCTCCTCCATGGCGCTCTGAACCGTTCTGTCCATGGTAATGTATATCTGAAGTCCGCCGGAATATATAAGACTTGACGCATATTCGCGCGAATATCCGTACTGCTCGTTGAAATCCGCTATAAGCTGTTCAATAAGCGCGTCCTTGTAGTAGGAATACGGACTTTCGCTTTCTTCGTTGCTTTCTTCAAGCGTAATGTTGAGTACAAGCTCGGTGTCCTGAGCCTCTTTGCATTCCTCTTTTGAGATCATGCCGAGTTCCGCCATTTTTTCAAGAACGACGTCGCGGCGTTCCTTGTTGTTCTGCGGATTTCTTACGGGATCGTATTTTGTCGGCGACTTCGGAATTGATGCCAGAGCCGCACATTCCACAAGCGAAAGCTCCGATACGTCCTTGCCGAAGTAGTAGTTTGCCGCAGCCTGAACGCCGTAGTTTCTGCGCGAGAGATTTATGGTGTTGAGGTACATTTCAAGGACTTCTTCCTTGCTGCGCTTTTCGGAAAGTGTAAGAGCGCGGAAAATTTCCTTTACTTTTCTCTGAATGGTGGTTTCGTCCTCCATGGTTATGTTCTTGATAAGCTGCTGCGTTATGGTGGAACCGCCGTAGCTGTCGTTGCCGGTGGCAAATTCAAGACACGCGCCGAGAGTACGTTTCCAGTCAACGCCGTTGTGCTTGAAAAATCTTTCGTCCTCTATCGCAACAAACGCGTTGTAGAGGTTTTTCGGCATCTTGCTGAAGGATACCCACGAACGGTTTTCAGTGCCGTAGATTCTCTCGTCCTCAAGCTCGACGAATTTTCCCGTGTCGTCCGCACAGTAGATCTTTGTCGTCATGTCAAGACCGTTCTTTAAGCCGGTTATGTCGAAATCCTCGTCTATAAGATAATTCTTTACGTAAATTGCAAAGGCTCCGCCGACGATAATTCCGCATATCGTCATCATGAGAAGCAGCGTGAGAAATATGTTGAGCGCCCACTGAAGAACCTTTTTAAGACAGATCCCCGTGACTCTGCCGCCTGTTTTTATAGCCTTTTTTGCAGCGGCTTTTTTGATATTCGCCGTAGTGTTTACGGTAATATCGTCGGATTTTTTTCTGCCGCCGTTAAAATTGTTGTTCATAGTACCTCCGTGCCGTGGTTTTTGCTTTCGGCAGTACCGAAAAAGCACATTTTATGAATAATTCGGTAAAAAATACCGATAATAGAATGAGAAAGGAGAGAGCGATATGTCAAAAAATAAACGTCTGTCCGGATTTTTAAAAATATTTGCCGCGGCTTTGCCGGTATGCGGTGCGGCGGCGCTGCTGTTCGGATTTGAGCATATGCCGGAGAACGCCGTAATATACGCGGGACAGGACTTTGTACCCGTGACCGAAGAAAGCCCCGTAAGTGCGGATAATACGGAAAACGTATCCGAATACCAAAGCGATACGCTTTATAAAGACTTTGCCGATGTTCCGGCAGAAAATTATCTTGAGTATATGATAAAGACCGTGAACGGAAAAATATATGTAGCCGACATGAACGGTAACCTTCTCTGCCGGGTAAAGGCTGATATAAGCGAATTTCCGGAAAGCGACGCCGAAATACTGAAATCCGGAATGAAAGTCACCGGCAGGGAACTGAAAGAGATCGTCGCATATCTCGAAAGCTGAAAGCGCTTTTTTCGTTTATACACACGTAACTGCCGCGGCAACTGTACTGTCACGGCAGATTTTTTATTTACTTTTCCAAAACTTGGCCTTGTCAGTCCTCTTTGTCTTCGCAGTCCCTGCATTTGCCGGGACAAAGATCGGAAAGCAGCATAAAGAAAAGAATTACGCTGAGCGCTATTCCGATTACCGGAAGAAGCGAAACTTCCTTGTCAAACTTCTTTTTGAAAGCAAATAACGGCTTTAACTTTCCTTTTGATTTTACTTCAAAATCTATGTCCGCTTTGTTTTTTATAGTAATGCCGGAGAGGCAGTCCGCGAACGACGAAATTTTGTTTTTTGCGGTTTTTGCGCCTTCAAGCGCCATTGTTATATTGTCGTTTGTCATAATAAATTCTCCTTTCGCCGATACGGTTTCGGCGTGATATAATTTATCAAGTATAGTATATCACATAAATGAAAAAAGTAAACTCATTTTTATTACAATTTATTTAATTAAGAAATTAAAAAGCATAAAAACCGTTATTTTTGCGTTTCCGCGGCTTTCTTTTCGTTTTTTCTGAAACACAGCGGCGAAATCCCGGCGCAGTTTTTAAAAGCTTTCATGAAATTTGACAGCGAGCCGTATCCGCAGGAAAAGCATATGTCCGTAACCGAAAGGTTTGTCGCAAGCAGCAGACGCCTTGCATAGTCTATCCGAAGTTCCGTAAGGTACTGCGATACGTTCTTGCCGGTTATGCTTTTAAAAAGCGAAGAAAAATATCCGGGAGACAGATGGCAGACCGATGCAAGCAGCGCAAGCGACGGATTGTCGCGGAAATGCGTGTGCAGATATACTACGGATTCCTGAATTTCGGATTGTGCGCCGTAATTCTGTATGTTCTGCGACGGATAGATAAGTCTGCCGAGCCGGTTTGTAAAAGCCTCAAGCAATAAAGACGCATATTTTTCGTCAAAGTTTACTTCCATCGGAAACAGACCGCATAAAAGTTCGGAAAGCAGACACAGCGTCGAGAAGTCCTTTTCAAACGGCGTGAAGACCCTCTGCGTGCTTTCAAAAACGTGCATGGCAAAGTCCGACGGTACAGACAATGTGTCAAAGCTTACATTGTATATCTCTGCCTTTTCTATAACCTCTATCTCGTGAAAGTCTGCCGGAGTAAGCAGACAGACGTCGCCCTTTTCGAGAATGTAGTCTTTGCCGTTGAGCGTGTGCTTTACCTTGCCCGAAAGTATAAGCTCGGTCTCAAAGTAGTCATGCCTGTGCAGCACAAGGCTCATACAGTCTTTTTTTACGGCGTCTAACCAAAAAGCATTTGGTTTTCCGTTTTTTTTATGAAGTACAAGTTCGCTTTTGTCCATTTTTTGTCTCCGAAGCCGTTTGGCAAAATTTTATACCTGTATTTTACCATGTTTTTTGTTTAAAGTCAATATTTCAAAAATATTATAAAATGATAATTTAATCGTAATATTTGACAAGAAATAGTCCTTTGCTGCTGATAGAATTATATTGACAGAAAACTAATGCAAAGGGGAAAATATATGAAAAAACTTGATCTTTCATGGAAACTGTATTATTTTGAACAGGGAAAGCACGGAGAGCTTACGCCGGATAGGCTTGCGGACACGGGAGAGAAGCCGATAGACGCAAAAGTTCCGGGAAACGCCGAGCTTGATCTGATAAATGCCGGAGTTTTGCCGGAGGATATTTTCGTGGGCGAGAATATTCTGCTTGCCGAGAAGTACGAGTGTTATGAATGGTGGTATGTTACAGAGTTTGACGCACAGCGCCCCCTAAACGCAGACGGACTTTCGCTTGTCTTTGAAGGCGTTGACTGCTATGCCGACTATTATCTCAATAACGAATACATAGGCGAAAGCCATAATATGTTTATATCCCATAAATTCGATATAACAAATAAGGTAAACGACGGTAAAAACAGCCTTTGCGTGCATATAAAATCCCCGATAATAGAGGAGGCAAAAGTTGAGTACACATATTTCAGCTCGCTTTCATGGTGGGGCAACGGAAACGGCGTAAACGCACGCAAATGCCCGCACAGCTACGGCTGGGATATAATGCCGAGAGCCGTAAGCGCAGGTATCTGGAAAGACGTGTATTTAAAGACCGAGGGAAAATGCGAAATAGAGCAGCTTTATGTTACGACAAGATGGCTGAACGATACAAACGCCGGTCTTAACGTAATGTATCAGATAAAGATGCCCGACAGTTTTTATTCCAAAAAGCTCGAGATTGATTTTTCTGCCGAGTGCGCAGATTCGGTTATAAAAAGTGCCGGTAATGTTTCAAACGGCAGCAAAAAAGACAAGGACAGACGCAGAATAAACTTTCCTGCCGGCGGTATTGTCGTAAATGCGGATAACATCAAAAAGTGGTGGCCCAAAGGCTACGGCGAACCGAATGTCTATACCGGCACGTTTAATTTTTACGCAGACGGAGAACTTTGCGCGTCAAGGACCGTAAAATTCGGTATCAGAACCGTCGAGCTTAAAATGCACGATATAACTCCCGATAATCCCGGTGAGTTCAGATTTATAATAAACGGCGCCGAAATATTCGCTAACGGCTCAAACTGGGTTCCTCTCGATCCATACCACAGCAGAGACGCGCAAAGACTTGCAAAGGCGCTTGAACTTGTAGACGACTGCGGCTGCAATATACTGAGATGTTGGGGAGGAAACGTCTACGGAAGCGAAGAGTTTTACGACTGGTGCGACGGACACGGCGTTATGGTATGGCAGGACTTTGCAATGGCTTGCTTTGTATATCCGAGAACCGATGAGTTCTGTGCCGAGATAAAGACCGAAGCCGAGAGTATTATAAAAAGCCTTCGTCAGCATCCGAGCCTTGTACTGTGGTCGGGAGATAACGAGTGCGACGAATCCGTTTCGCAGAGCGCAAAGAAGAACCCTGCTCTCAATAAGGTTACAAGAGAGGTAATAAGAGATGCGGTAATCAATTATGACTGCTCGCGTCCGTATCTGCCGAGTTCTCCGTATATTTCGTCCGACGTATATACCTCCGGCGGAAAAGTTCAGTTCCCTGAGGCTCATCTCTGGGGACCGAGAGATTACTATAAGGGAAGCTTTTACGTGAATTCAAAGGCGCATTTCGTAAGCGAAACGGGCTATCACGGCTGTCCGAGTCCCGAATCCGTAAAGAAGTTTATTACTCCCGAAAATGTGTGGCCCTGCATTGATAACAGAGAGTGGAATCTGCACTCTACCGATCAGAAAGACAGCGACGCAAGGGTAATGCTCATGGTAAACCAGATAAAGGTAATGTTCGGATATATGCCGGAGACCCTTGAGGAATTCTCGCTGCTTTCGCAGATTTCGCAGGCAGAGGCAAAGAAATTTTTTGTCGAGAGATTAAGAATAAACCGTCCTTACGCAACCGGCGTAATATGGTGGAACCTGCTTGACGGCTGGCCGCAGATGTCGGACGCCGTGGTTGACTACTACTACGATAAAAAGCTTGCGTACTATTATCTGCGCAACATAGAAAATCCTGTTTGTATGTTCGTAAGCGAAACCGAAAACGGTAAGAAAAAGCTTGTCGCGTCGAATAATACGCTCAAAAGCTGTGAGCTCGAATACAGACTGTACGACGCAATGACGGACGAAACTCTGCTTTCGGGAAAGATAAACCCCGGCGTTAACGCAAATGCACTGTGCGGAGAATTTCCCGATGACGGACAGACTCAGAGACTGCTCGCAGCCGAGTGGCACGGAACGTCGGAGGGCGCAAACCACTATCTCTGCGGAAAAGCGCCGTATGACGCAAAGCTCTATACCGAAAAATATCTTGAAGTTATAAAGAAACTGTACGGCATAGATAAATAAATGAAATTGCGGTCTAAAGCTTGACAAAGCGCGCCGCAGGTGATATAATTCCCGCAAAAGGACAGAGAGGTTCGGTTTGAGTCTCTTTGTCTTTTCTTTTTTGCAAAGGAGAATGTTTATGAAAAAGCCGCTTATAGGACTTGTTCCGCTTGTCGATGAAGAAAAGCAAAGCTATTGGATGCTCCCCGGGTATATGAAAGGTCTTGCCGGGGCAGGCACCGTTCCTGTTATGCTCCCGCTTTCCGATGACCAAAGTATCATCTCACAGCTTGCCGACGAGCTTGACGGGGTGCTGTTTACGGGCGGACATGACGTTTCGCCGGAGCTTTACGGCGAGAAAAGATCCGATAAATGCGGCAGCCCCTGTCCTGAGCGCGACAGTATGGAACAAAAGCTTTTTAATGAGCTCAGAAAAAGAAAAAAGAGCATATTCGGAATATGCCGCGGAATACAGCTTATAAACGTCCTCATGGGCGGAACACTGTATCAGGATATTCCGTCCGAGCACCCGTCGCAGACAGAACATCATCAGTCGCCGCCGTATGACAGGAGCGTGCATAATGTCAGAATATACCGTGACAGCGCCCTTTACAGGCTTCTCGGAAAAGAAATTCTTGCCGTCAACAGCTATCACCATCAGGCGGTAAAAAAGCTTGCGGACGGACTTTTGCCCATGGCTGTTTCCGAGGACGGACTTGTCGAGGCTGTGTGCGCGGCGGACACTCAAAACGGATTTCTCTGGGCAGTTCAGTGGCACCCCGAGTTTTCATATATGACAGATGAAAACAGCCGTAAGATCTTGCGGCACTTTGCCGAAAGCTGCAAAAAATAACCGGGAGATTTTTACCTCTCCCGGAAATATTGTAAAAAGTGTTTGTTTTTGTTCAGTCGTAAAGCTCGCCGAGGTCAATCACAATATCTTTCGTTTCGTCGGTGTCGTATTTGTCGGAATCCGAAATGATTTTTTCAAGATACGCTCTTTGTTCTTCTGTAATTTCTTCCGATGTGTCCGCAAGTATATTTTTTGCGGTTTCGTAAAGAGATGCGCTTACAGCGTTTCCGTAAATCGTCAGAATTTGTGTTCCGTCGTTGAACTTGAGATACGGTCTTACAACAAGTTTTTGCTTGTATGCGCTTACCGGAATGTTTGTCGCAACGGCAGTGAATACGGTTTTCGCACCGCCGTCCTCGATTGCAAAGATAATGTCGGTGTCCGTGCCCTTGACGTATGCCGGAGCGCTTACAAAGGCTTTTCCGCAGTCAAAGGTAAGGGAGGTGCCGTCAAGAATTTTCTGCGTTGAAACAATGTATCCGTATTCTTCGCAGCCGAGTTTCTGAGCGTCGGTTACAAAGGAATGGAATCTCAGTCCCGACGGAGTCTGCATGCGGACGGAATATTTGTCAAGAGCAGTCGGAATAAACTCCGAAATGTCCGATTCTTCCGGGTAAGGAGATTTTGAAAGCAGCGTGACTTTCTGCGGCATTGCGGGCAGACCGTCAGAGCTCTGAAGATTTACGTCCATGCCGGAAAAGGCTTGTTTTACGTCAACAAAATGGTTCTCGTATGCGTATGCCACGCCGGAAATGCCGCTTATACCGCTTGTTTCGAGGATAATACGGTCTTTTCCGAGAATTTCTGCGTCAGTTTTGTAATATACTCCGTCGCCGTCATATACTTCAAAGAAACGCGGAGCTTTGCCGTCGGCAGTTTTCAATGAGCTGCCGGCATTTTTGTATACAACAACGGTGTTTCCGTCGGAATTTAAATACGCGCACTCAATTTCGGGCGAGAGATAGGCGATGTCGGTTCTGCCGTAGACCGCAGCAAGAGCATAATTTGCAAGTCTTTCGCCGATTGCCTTTTTGTTCCACGGGTGAAGCGGATCCTGCGCCGTCCTGTCGGAAACGGATTTCTGCGGATCTATGTGCGTTGTCGTGTCAAACGAAACGACCATGCCGAGATTGTCCGAATCTTTGTTTTCGATATAGTATTTTGCCTGTAAGAATCTTACGTCGGTGTAGTCGAAAGTCGCGGTCTTGGTGGGATTTCCCGAAGAGTCGAGGTCTGATGTGAAGTTCGGGATAGTCGCCGGGCTTTGCGGAAGCTGAACATATATAAACGGAAGTTTGCCCCAAACGGTTTCCCATGATTTTTTCATGGTGTCGAGAAGAACGTCAAAATCCGACTTGCTCCAGCAGTTGTTTTCGCCCTGATACCACATAAAGCCGCGGAATTTTAGGTTTTCAAAGGGTTTCATGCGAAGATCGTATATGTTCCCGTCCTTGGTAAAGCTCTGCATTGTCATTCCGGGATAAGCCGTTGACAGCGCGCCGACGGGAATATCTCCGAGACCGTCCTGAAGTCTGCGGACAGCGCTTAAACCTACCGCCGAAAGAGAAGGCGAAGTTGTGCTGTCGGGAATTACCCATTTTCCGGCTCCGTTGTCGCCTGCGGTAAAGAAACGTATGCTTTCAAGCTTTTCTTCGGGCAGCATACCGTTTATGTAAGAACGGTCGGCGGCATTTCCGCACTGATTTACGGTGAGCCACATATTGCTCTGTCCCGAAAGCAGCCAGAGTTCGCCGACTGCGACGTTGTTTATTGTTCTTGTTTCCATGCCGTCGGAAATTTCAAGTGTGTAGCCGTAACCTGCGGCGTCCGATGTATCAAGACTTATATTGAAAGCGCCGTCTGTAATCTGAGATGAGCCTTTTGCAAGAACCGAACCGTCTTTTGCGTAAAGCACCGCGCTTGCCGTCCCCGAAACGGCGGTAGTACCCCAGACTGCGGCGTTTTTGTTGGCATATAACATCATGTTGTCGGAGATTATGTCGGGAAGGGCAAGGGAGAGCTTTTGCAGACTCACGTTGTCGAGATAATAACTCACGCTGCTGTCGCCGATAGGGTTGGCGTATACCGCGAATACGTCGGTCGTTGAACTGTCGCAGTCGTCTGCAATGGTGATGGTTTTTGAAACGTGAACCCATTTGTCCGACTCCGATATGCTGAGATCAAGACCAAAAGTGTGGTCGGTTCTGCCCGATGAGCCGACGGGAGCGTATTGCATATTGAGATTTATGCCGCCGTAGTTGTTTATTGTGTTTCCCGAAGAATCCTTGCCGACGGCAACGTCCATTTCTACAAGATATGATTCTCCCGGTTCAAATACCGGACCGTACTGCCAGAAATATGACCAGACTTTGCTTGTAAGTCCGTTGTCGGGACAGATGTACCAGCATTTGTTCACTCCGGTTTCATCGTAAGGGTCATTGACAATGCTGACCGATGAACCTGCGTGCGAGGCAAAAGCTCCTGCAGCCGAAGAATCCTGCGCGTCGCCGTTTCTTAGCATATTCTGTGCGCTTGCCGATATAAACGCAAATGCCGTTATAAGCAGTAGAACGGTAAAAATGCGTGCTGTTTTTGAAAAAACAGATGTTTTCATTTAATCATCTCCTTTGCAAAAATACTATCATAATGAAAAGATTAAGTCAATATTTGCGCGCAAATTAACATTAATGTTGAAAGAATGAGAAAAAAGTGAAAAAACGGCATAGAAAAACGGCTGAAACAATCAGCCGTAATATAGGTTTTGTTTTTTATGCGTCAAGCAGTTTTGAAGTTGCTTCGTCTTTGTACTGCCTTGTGTACAGCTCGTAATAGTAGCCGCGAAGAGCAATAAGCTCGCCGTGTGTTCCGCGTTCGACTATTTTTCCGTCTTTTACGGCGAGTATTACGTCGGAATTTCTGACCGTCGAGAGTCTGTGTGCGATAATAAACGCGGTTCTGCCGTCGGCGACAGATTCGAGCGCGTCCTGGATTTTCGCCTCGGTAATCGTATCTACCGACGCGGTAGCTTCGTCGAGAATGAGAATTTTCGGATCGGAAATAACGGCTCTCGCAAAGGATATAAGCTGCTTTTCGCCTGTTGAGAGCATATCTCCGCCTTCTCCGACGTCGGTATCAAGTCCTTTTTCAAGCTTTTCGACAACCGAAAGCGCGTTTGCGGTCTTAAGCGCACTGTATATGTCGTCTTCAGATGCGTCGGGATTGCCCATTAGGAGATTTTCTCGAATGGTTCCCGAAAATAAGTGCGGCGTCTGCAAAACATATCCGATAGACGAGTGCAGCCATAGCTGAGAACGTTCTCTCGCGTCTTTTCCGTCAATAAGAACCGAACCTTCCGTCGGCTCGTAAAAACGGCAGACAAGATTTACAAGCGTAGATTTTCCTGCTCCGGTTTCGCCGACTATTGCGACATGAGTGCCGACAGGAACGCTTAAATTAAAGTGTTCAAGCACGTTTTCGTCGCCGTCGGGATATTTGAAAGTGACGTCGCAAAATTCGACGCTGCCGTGAATTTCCTCCCAGTTTTGCCTTTTGGGATTTATGCTGTCGCCGTACTTTTCAATAACTTCGGGACTGTCGGTAACGTCGGATTTTTCCGCAAGCAGATTTGTAAAGCGCTCAATGTTTACCTGCGTCGTAATAAGCGTTGAAAATGCTTCTACCAGCCAGCGTATCGGTTCAAGCATCCCCTGTGCGTATGACATGAATACCGAGAAGGTTCCGACCTCGTTCTGCGCAATGTATCCGCCTTTCCATAATACTAACGCAATCGCAGCAGAGGTTCCGAGATTCATAACACCCGAAAAAAGTCCGCGTATGCGGGAAGCGCTTATGCTCTTTGAACGCATGTTTTGGGTTTCGGCGCAGAACCTTTCGGTCATGCTGTTTTCGATTCCGAGAGATTTTACGGTTTTGGCACCCGTAATTCCTTCGTTGAAATTACCGGTAATCTTTGAATTAATCTCTCTTATCTCGCGGTTTACGTGAATGAGCTTTTTCTGAAAGAACGCAAACAGCACAAGAAGCAGCGGAACAATGGTAAGCACCGCAAGGGTTAGTTTTGCGTTGAGATAAAGCATTACCGCAATCGCGCCGATAAGGTAGGTGAGCCGCCATATGCAGTCGATGAGCGTCCAGGAGAACAGCTCGCCTATCTTTGACGTGTCGCTCATAAGCCGCGCGTGAATGTAGCCTACGCTGTTGCGGTTGAAATATGAGAACGAGAGAGTCTGCAAGTGCGCGAAACCGACTTTTCTTAGCATCTGGTCTATGCGTATTTCCGAGGACATGGCATATGAGCAGGCAATGTAGTTGAGAAACGACGAGGTTATTATTACCGCAAGGTAAAGTATGATAAAGTACGGCAGCGTGTCGAAAGTTTTTTCAGCGATAAAGTGATTGAGCGCGTATTTCTGAAACAGCGGAGTTATAATGTCCGCAATGCTCACTGCGAATATGCATATAACCATAAGCGAAAGCATCTTTTTTACGTGCCCGATGTAGGGAATAATGCGCCCCACGCCGAAAAACTTTAAATGCGGAGTTTTTTCATTGCTGTTCAATTCAGTTCACCGTCCTTTACTTCAGACTGAGTGCGGTAGATCTTCTGATAAATTCCGCCGGCGTTTTTGAGCTCTTCGTGAGTGCCGAATTCGCTGACCTTGCCTTTTTCAAGCACAAGAATGCTGTCGGCTTTGCAGAGCGTTGTAATTCTGTGAGAAATTATGATTATCGTGGCTTTGCCGAAACGTTCAGAGATCGCATTTCTTATTTTTGCGTCGGTTTCGGTGTCAACAGCGCTTAACGAGTCGTCGAATATCATTATCGGAACGTCCGACATCAGCATTCTCGCAATGGCGGCTCTCTGCTTCTGACCTCCGGAAAGCGTCACTCCTCGCTCTCCCACAACCGTGTCGTATCCGTGCGTAAAGGACATTACCGTTTCGTCAAGACAGGCGCCGCGGCTTGCTTTTCTTATTTCGTCAATGCCTGCCGAAGGTTTTGCTATGCTTATATTTTCGGCTATTGTGCGCGAGAAAAGATAAGGCTCCTGGAGTACGATCCCGATGTTTTTTCTGAGATACGAAGTTTTTATCTCTCTTATGTCAACTCCGCCTATCGTTATCTTTCCGTCATGCGCGCCGAGCTCGTAAAGTTTGTCCAAAAGCAGCGCGACTGTGGATTTTCCGTTGCCGGTTCCGCCGAGAATACCGAGCGTTGTGCCCGGCTTTATTTCAAAGCTCACGCCGTCGAGTACCTTGTGAATGCCGTCGTAAGAAAAGCTTACGTTTTCAAACTTTATGTCCTTGTTAAGCGCGGGCGTTGCTGCATTCGGTGCGTCGGTCTCCACGGGAGTTTTCATAATGTAGTATATTCTGTCTATTGAAACGCCGGCTTTGCTCATTTCGGAGATCATTCGTCCGAGCTGGCGTATGGGCCAGGACAGCATAGCGTTGTAGGATATGAACGCAAGATATTCGCCTTCGGAAAGGCTGCCTCCGACGCAGAAAAACGCGCCGAAAATAATTACAAGCATTATCTGAAACGCCGATATAGCGTCGGATATGCACCAGAATTTTGACATTATGCGCGACATTCTTACCCAAAGGCTTGTATAATACTCGTTCTGAACGTCGAATTTGTCAATTTCCGCCTTTTCAAGACCGAATGCGCGAACAACTCTTACGCCTGTCAGGTTCTCCTGAGCTATTGCGGAAAGCTTGCCTTCGTTTTCGTCGCACTTTTCAAAGCTTTCGTGAATGTTTTTGTGAAAGTGGACCGAGTACATTATTATAAACGGCATGGGTATAAGCGCAATCAGCGTAAGACGCGTGTTCATGGAGAACATGAAGCCGACGGAAAGAAACAGCATGAGAAGAATTTTGAAAACCGACGTCAGCTGCTCAGACAGAAAGTTTCTTGTCGTGTCAATGTCGGACGTGCAGCGCTGAATAATGTCACCGGTCTTGTTTTTCATGTGCCATGAGAACGGCAGACGCTCAATGTGCGAAAACAGACTGTCGCGCATTGTTTTTACGAGCGTTTCGGACGCCTTTACCGTATATACTCTGTTTGCGTACTGCGATATTACCTGAACCGCGGCGACCGCCATAATGCATAAGGCGAGTATCCAGAGATGTTTCCCGAGATAAGAAAATCCGCCGAGCTTTTCGGCGGCATCAAGCATAAATTTCGGGAGAGAAGCTTTTTTTCCGCCTATCGCACAGTCGACAGCCGCGCGTATTATCTGCGGATTTATCATGTCCGCAATGCTTGTCACGGCAGAAGCCGCAATGCTTGCCGCAAAGAAATGCTTTGAGCCTTTGAGAAATCCCGAAAGCAGCTTGCCTTTTTCGCGTTTTTCTGTGCGCACGGCATTTTTGTTCATAGCATTGGCCTCCCTTGTTTTTTTCATTATTATTTATTGCCGATATTGTATCGTTTGATGACAGTGCAATGTAAATTATATAATTTGCGGTACTTTTTGTCAAGTAAAATTCAAAATTTAAGATTTGTTAAGAGTATTCCGGCACGCTTTGCATAAATGTTTTGCATGGCATAACTTAACTCTCGTGTTTTTCAAAAACGCATTGACAATTCCGTAATTTATTGTATAATATAACCATAATATTATGCTTTTCGGAGGGAAAGAGATGTTTGAACAGGCAAGCTGGATAGGAGTACCCGAAGATTACGGGGAAATCTGTCCGACGTTTTTTAAAGAGATAAAAACCGAAAGCGCGGTAAAGAACGCCGTTCTCAGCGTTACGGCAATAGGCGTGTACGAGGCGCATATAGACGGAGTGAGAGTAGGCGAGTTTTTCCTTGCTCCCGGCTGTACCGAGTATAAAACAAGACTTCAGTATCAGAATTATGACGTAACCGAGCTTTTAAAAGAAAACAGCACGCTTGAGATTACCGTCGGAAAAGGCTGGCACCGCGGAAGAATAAGTAAAGACCGCACCGATATAAATACAATGCCGGCAGCTGTAATAGCGACTCTTGAAATAGATCTTGCTGACGGGCAAACTATTGAAATAAATACCGATTCAAGCTGGCTTGCAAAAAAGAGCAATGTTCTGTTTTCGGATATTTACGACGGTGAGATTTTCGACTCAACATTCGTACCCGACGCACCGGTTCCGGTAAAGGTGCTTGATGAGCTTTCAAAGGACCGCATAATACCGCAGGAGGGCGAATATATAACGGAACACGCCCATATTCACCCTAAAGAACTTATAATAACTCCCAAAGGCGAGCGCGTAATAGATTTCGGTCAGAACTTTGCCGGATTTCTTCATATCAAAGTAAAAGCAAAGAGAGGCACCGAAATTAATATATCCTTTGCCGAAATACTCGATTCCGACGGAAATTTCTATAACGAAAATTACCGCAGCGCAAAGTGTACATATAAATTTATCTGTTCCGGCAATAGGGACGATTATAAACCGCACTTTACCTTCTACGGGTTCAGATATATAAGACTCGATTCATATCCCGAAACCGTAAACCTCTCGGATTTTGAGGGAATTGCCGTGTATTCCGAGCTTAAACGCACGGGATATATAAATACTCTCAATCCCAAAATCAATAAGCTTGTCGAGAATACCGTCTGGTCGCAGCGCGCAAACTTTATCGACGTGCCTACCGACTGTCCGCAGCGCGACGAAAGAATGGGCTGGACGGGCGACGCGCAGGTTTTCGTAAAGACGGCGTGCTTCAATTATAACGTAAAGAAATTCTTTGAAAAATGGGTGCATGACCTTACCGCAAGCGTCGGAGAGGACGGCGGCGTGCCTATGATCGTTCCGAATTTCTGGGGCGGAACAATGAAAAGTACGGCATGGGGCGATGCCGCAACCGTCGTGCCGTGGACAATATATATGATGTACGGCGATAAGACCGTGCTGAAAGATAATTTCGCAACAATGCGCGGCTGGGTCGATTATATGACAAATACGACAATAGAGCCTAACCTCTGGATCGTTGAAGAAGAGCAAAAGCAAAAACAGCATTTCAGCGACTGGCTTGGACTTGACGCGCCATACGGCAGCTATCGCGGCTCGTCCGATGAGAACCTTATCGCAAGCGCGTTCTATGCTTATTCGACAGCTATCGTCGTCAAAGCAGGTAAAGTCATAGGCGAGGACGTTTCAAAATATGAAACACTCTACGAAAATATAGTTTCCGCATATAAAGCAAAGTTTACAGAACTCAAAACTCAGACCGAACACGTGCTTACGCTGTTCATGGGGCTTACCGATAATAAAAAGGCAGTCGCGGATTCTCTTGTAAAGCTGATACGCGATAACGGCAATAAGCTTACCACGGGCTTTGTCGGAACGCCGTATCTTCTCCATGCTCTGAGCGAAAACGGATATGCCGACGTTGCGTACGATCTTCTCTTACAGGAGAATTTCCCGTCGTGGCTGTATGAGGTAAATCACGGCGCGACAACGATTTGGGAGCATTGGGACGGTATCCGCAACGACGGCACTACCTGGAGCAAGGATATGAATTCCTATAACCATTACGCCTACGGCTCGGTTCTCGACTGGATATATACCGTTGCAGCGGGAATAAAGACGTCGGAGGAAAAAGCGGCGTTCAGAAGTATAGAGATAGCTCCGCACCCGGATAAAAGGCTCGGCGCACTCGACGTCAAATTCAGAAGCATGCGCGGACTTGTAATATCAAAGTGGACTTATGAGGGCGATACCGTAAGATATGATATATCAACTCCGTCAAACGCACATATAATAATCGGACAAAATCATTACGACGTAAAACCCGGTTCGTACGTGTTCTTTGAAAAGGCTTAAAGGGCGTTTCGGATAACAAAATCAGTAAATTTTCGGCAGCTTTGCAGGTCATGGCTGCCGTTTTTCTTTCCTTAAAAAATCGGTTTTCGGAATTTTTGCTTTATCTCTTGACAAAATTTTGCTTTCGGACTATAATCATACTAACGAATGTTAGTTAGCGAGGAATTGTATGAAACAGGACGATACAAAAAGACTGATATTGAAAAAAGCGCTGGAGCTTTTCTCGTCGAACGGATATGATTCGGTAAGCGTCGCTGAGATTGCAAAGGCAGTGGGAATAAAAGCACCGTCGCTGTATAATCACTATGAGAGCAAGCAGGCAATTTTTGACGCAATAGTAAAGGATACTGCAGAACAGTACGAAAAGTATACGTCAGAAGTCGATGTTCACGTCGGAAATGCAAAAATTGATAAAAATGTGTTTGAAGGAATAACCGAGGCGGAGCTGAAAGAAAAGGTAAGGAGCATATTTTTATACTCTCTGCATAATAAAGAGATAAGCTCTTTTCGAAAGATGATGACGATAGAGCAGTTCAGAACGCCTGAGCTGTCGGAGCTTTATTCAAAGCGCTTTGTAAAGAGAATGACGGATTACCATGCGGAAATCTTCCGCGGACTTATCGGCGCTGGTGTAATAGAGGAGCATGATCCCGAAACACTTGCGCTTATGTACGTTTCGCCGATACTCCTACTTCTCGGCGAGTGTGACCGTCAGCCGGAAAAGCAAAATGAGTGCCTTGAAAAGCTTGACGCACACGTGGGACTTTTCTTCGGTACGTTCAATACGCAGCAGAGAAAAGAGGGGAAAAAGTAAAATGCCGCAGATGAATAAAGGCGGAAAGTTTATTTTCGGAAAGTCGCTGATACGATGTGACGGCGTTTTGCGTTTTCCAAAGCAGGCAGCAGACGAATATAAGATAACGGACGAAGGCAGAGTGTATTTGTTTACAGGCAGCAAAAGCACGGGCGGATTCTGCGTTACGCGAAAGGGACTTCTTGCGCCGTCAAAGCTGTCGAATATCCTGAACGATAATCCGAGCCTTTCGGAATATACCCAAAGTCCGGGAAAATTTACGGCGTATAAAGGCAGAGCTTACTGCTGGACATATATTTCGGATAACGCCGAAATTGTTTTGACAGAGGAGATGATGGAGTTTTTGAAACTCAGTCCGGAAATGAAACTTCTGTCTGTACGCAGCAGCGATATTGCCTTTACAATGGGTGCAAAAGAGCCGCTTATCAGAAGTGCGGTAAAATTCTTACTGCGGTTTCTTTTGTACTCGGCTTTCTTACGGTACTGTTTCTTGCAATGCACAGAGAATCGTATGCCGCAAGCATATCTTTTCTTCTGTTTGTACTGAAAGTGACACTTGTTATGAAGTATGAAAAAATCAACCGATAATAAAAAACAGCCCTAAAGGCTGAACTTTGAGAGGGTGGAAAAAATGAATATAACGCTTATACGCGCGACAAAACGAAATAACAGCAGTACATATAATGCCGCAAAATACTTTATATCAAAGCTGAATAACGCGGGCGAGGTGTATGAATTTACGCTTCCGGACGATATGCCGCATATATGCCGCGGCTGCTATGCGTGTCTGCACGGAAAAGAGCAGAACTGCGGAGCGTATGAGTATTTAAAGCCGATAAACGAGGCGTTTGCAAGATCGTCGCTTATAATCTTCTGCTGTCCCGTCTGGTGCTTTCATGCGCCGGGTCAGATAAAGTCGTTTCTCGACCATTACGGCTGGCGCTGGCTGGTTCACCGTCCGAACCTCGATATGATGAATAAACAGGCGCTTATCATAACGACGGCAGGCGGCGGAGGACTTAAATGCGCGGCAAAGGATATAAAGGACAGCATGGATTATTGGGGTATAGCGAGAACGCACGTCGTTACGCAGTCGGTCTGGGGATATTTCTGGAACGATATGCCTGAAAAATTTAAATCGAGCCTTGAAAAAAAGCTCGATAAAACTGCCGTAAGGATTGAAAAGCGCGCTGAAAACTTAAAACCCTCTTTTAAGGTTAAAAGCCTCTATAATATGTTCAAAAAACTGCATCTGGAGGATAAACTCTGGGAGAATGATAACAGTTACTGGAAAGATATGAAAGAAAAGGGTGAATTGAAGTGAACTATAAGATAATTGAAAAAGATAACTATTACCGCAAGGGCGTGTTCAGGCACTTTTCGCAGGATTGCAGGTGTTCGACATCAGTCACCGCGAGAATAGATGTGACAGAGCTTAAAGAGTATTCAAAAAAGACCGGTACAAAATTCTATATTAACTTTTTGTATCTGCTTTCAAAGGTGCTTAATTCGCGCGACGACTATAAAATGGGTTATCTCTGTCAGACCGATACCCTTATCTGCTACGATAAAATAAATCCGACGCAGTATATTTTCCATGACGATACCGAAACCTGCACACCCGTTTATACCGAGTATTCTGAGGATTACGGCAGGTTTTACAAAGACTGTGCCGAGGATATTGAGAGAGCAAAAAACACCCGTGAATACGGGCTTGATACAGAGAACCACCCGAACTGGTTTGATGCGTCGTATATTCCGTGGCTGAGCTATGATTCGCTGAATATCGAGCTTCCAGACGGACATCTGTTTTTTGCGCCCATAGTCAACTGGGGAAAGTACAGAGAGGAAAACGGTCGTTTTGTAATGCCCGTGTCCGTAAGGCTCAATCATGCAATTGCCGACGGTTATCTTGTCGCAAAGGTGTATAGACTGCTCGAAGAAGAGATAAATAACTTCGTTTTGCAGTAATTCAAATTTCGCCGTTTTTGGCGCCCCGGTGCATTTTCCGGTATTTGCCGGGAGATGTTCCGACATTCTTTGCAAAAACGTAATTAAAGTAGTTTGAGTCGGAAAAACCGACGGAAAAGGCAATGTTTGAAAGATCAGCTCCCGAATTTTCAAGCAGCGTCTTTGCCTTTGATATTCTTATTTCGGTAAGATAGCCGTTTATGGTCTTTCCTGAAACTTTTTTGAAAATATGGCTTGCATACGATTCGCTGCAATGGCAGCTTTTTGCAATTCCGGAAATAGTCAGCTTTTCGGCATATTTTGCATTGAGAATTGAGCAGATGTGACCGTATATGTAGTCGTTTTCGGAATCCTTGAAAATATCCGGCTTGTCAAGCGAGTTTATGACAAGCATTGCGCACAGCGGCTCTATAAGCGTACTTATACTCCTGATGTCCGGAATTTCGTCCGAGAGACATTGAGAGTATAATTTTTTTAGCTCAGCACCGTTCATTGTATACTTGTCCGCGGCATGGTCGCGCTTTTGCGTGCTGCCTTTGTATCCGCTGACGCTGACAAAGCCGTAGGTTTTGCCCTTGTACGATACCGGGAAGACGTATTCTCCGACTCCGCAGTAGCATGAACCGAAAAACGCGCCGTCAACACACTTTTTGTATACCGCCGACTGACGCTTTATGCACTCGTCCCAGTTTTCGCAGAAGGATTTTACGTATAGACAGTATGGATTCGTGTGAATGTTGTACGGTGCAAGACTGCTCTTGTTTATGCCTGCGCCGTGGAGAGTGACATACAGCTTTTTCTCGTTTATCAGAAAATCGAGATAGTTTTTGATTTTTTCAACCGTAAAAATCACCTCTGTGCAGAATTTCTAAGTTTTGAAACACGAATTTCAAGGATTGATTTTAATTATAGCGTATACTTTGATTAAAGTCAAGTGCAAAACATAGCACAATAACGGAGGTAAAAGCATGAATTATATAACAGTGCCGGAACAGCAGATTCCGGTAATAGCCGAGACAGATGTACTGGTGATAGGTTCGGGTCCTGCCGGAATGGGAGCCGCGCTCAAAGCCGCAAGAAGCGGCGCAAAAACAATGCTTATCGAACAGGGCGGCTCACCCGGAGGAATTTCGACTATCGGAATGATGAGCCATTGGACGGGAAGCTCGCACAGCAATATCTATAATGAAATCCTGTCCGAGTGTAATAAGAGAAAGCCTTTTCCGTCTCTCGGCTGGGAACAGGCGATAGATCCCGAAATATTGAAGTGCGTCTATACCGAAAAGCTTTTGGAGGCAGGAGTTGAAATGCTTTTCTATACCTTTGCGTGCGGTGCCGTAACTGAAAACGGCAGGGTAAAGGGCGTTTTGGTGCAGAATAAGAACGGACGCGGATTTATAAGCGCTCGCGTCACGGTAGACGCAAGCGGAGACGGAGATATTGCGGCAAGCGCGGGAGTGCCGTTTGAAAAGGGACGTGTTTCCGACGGAAAAATGCAGCCTGCAACGCTCATGTTCAAGGTCGGCGGAGTAGATGTGGATCGCGCAGTATTCCTCGGCAGCTTTGAAAGCACTTATGAAACGCCGAAGGGCGAACTTCAGGCACTTGCAAGGCAAAAACTCAAAGCGCCCGCGGGACACGTTCTGCTTTACCGCTCGACGCTCCCCGGAGCTGTCACCTGCAATATGACAAACTGCATAGACGTAGACGGCACCGACGCGAAAGACCTTACAAAAGCTGAGGTTACGTGCAGACTTCAGATACCGTCTATCATCGCATTCTTGCGCGAATATGTACCCGGATATGAAAACTGCTATCTTCTCAGCTCCGCGTCGCTTATAGGAGTGCGCGAAACAAGACGTTTCAAGGGCGTTAAAACTCTGCATAAAGAGGATATACTCAACGCCGTGCAGTACGACGACTGGGCAGTGCGCGACGCTCATTTCAATCTCGACGTGCATAATATAACAGGTCCAGGACTTGATAAGACAGGCGTTCAGAAGTATTTTACACAGGAAAACGGATATACCATTCCTTTCGGCTGCCTTGTTCCGGTAAATATTGACGGACTTGTGCTTTCGGGAAAAAATATATCGGGCAGCCACATAGCACATTCGAGTTACCGCGCAATGCCCATATGCATGGCAATAGGAGAGGCGTCGGGCGCGGCGGCTGCGCTTGCGGTCAAAAATAATGTAAATGTCAGAGATGTAGATGTAAAACAGCTGCAAAAGCTGCTTTAAAACTCCAAAGTAAATATTTTTATACGTGCGCCGTCCGCAAACTTCAATATGACGCTTTACAAAAACACTTTCGGGTGGTAAAATAATAAGCGAACATATTTTTGATTTTTGCAAAGACGGAAGGTGAGCGCTTGAACATAAACTATGACGGCAGCGGAAAGACCGTTAAAGTGTCCGTAAGAGAAATAACGGATTTTCTGTTCAGAAGCGGCAGCCTTTCGTCGGACGGCGCACAGCTTTCAAATAAGGCAATGTTAAAGGGCGCTGAAATTCACCGCAGACTGCAAAGCAAGCGTCAGTCGGAGGACGGCTCATATCAGACCGAAAGAAAACTCTCCGTAACCGAAGAATTCCAAGATTTTACATACGTGATTTCCGGACAGGCGGACGGTATAAAACCGTCGGGCGACGCAAGCATAATAGACGAGTTCAAGACAACGTATAAAAACGCAGCCGAACTTTCGTGGGACAGCTTTCCGTCGTACAGCGCACAGGTTATGATGTACGGATATATGTACTGCCTCGAAAACAGCCTTAATTTTGTAACTCTGCGCCTTTCGTTCTATAATTATTCGGGCGACAGTACCGAGACTTTTGAAAAGGAATTTACCTTTACGGCTCTTTGCGAGTGGTTTCGCGGCGCTCTTTCGGAATATCATAAATGGATAAAGCTTGTCTATGAACACAGACAGGTCTTTTTGCCGTCGTGCGCTGAGATGAAATTTCCTTTTTCGGCTTACAGACCCGGACAGCGCGAGCTTGCCGCAAAGGTTTACAGATGTGTGCGCGACGCAAAACGGCTTTTCGCACAGGCTCCTACCGGAATAGGCAAAACCGTGTCCACGCTGTTTCCTGCGCTTAAAGCTATCGGCGAAGAACACGGCAAAAAGCTTTTTTATCTCAGCGCAAAGACTGTTGCCGCAAAGGCGGCGCTCGACTGCATGGAAACCATGACAAAAGACGGACTTAAAGCCAAAACAATAGCGCTTACGTCGAAGGAAAAGCTCTGTCCGTTTGAAAAAAGCTGTATACCCGAGGACTGTCAATACTGCGCCGGTCATTACGACAGGGTAAACGAGGCGCTGTACTCTCTTGCGGCATTGCCGTGCGAAGTGCTGATAGACGCAAACGTTATAACCGAGTGTGCCAAAGCTCACCGCGTGTGCCCGTTTGAACTCCAGCTTGACGCATCGGAATTCTGCGACGTTGTAATAGGCGATTATAACTACTTTTTCGATCCTACCGCACACCTCATACGCTACTTTGAAGAAGAAAACGATTACGCCGTGCTTTGCGACGAGGCGCATAACCTTGCCGAGAGGGCAAGGGAGATGTATACGGCAAGACTGTCGGTGCTTTTTCTCAAATCTTTTTCAAAACACTTTGACGGATTCCGTAAACTTAAAGGCAGACTGAAAAAATGTATAGAGATTTTTGAGAATTACAGGATAGATCTTTTTGCGACGGATAAAACGGATTTAAAGAGCTTTCTGGGCGACGAAAAAGCGGCGGTCGTCACGAGATTCTGCGAAGCTTATTCGGATTTTCTCGGCGAAGAGGGAAACGCAGACATAAAAAAAGCGACGCTTGAGCTGTATTTTGAGCTTTCGTTCTTCTGCGATATGTATAATCTTGCAAAATCCCTGCCAGACGCATATACCGAGTATATCCACAGAGAGGGCAACGACTGCGTGTATAATCTTGTCTGCACCGATCCGTCCGAGCTTATACGGCTTGCCTGCTCAAAGGTGCGCTCGACGGTTTTCTTTTCGGCAACGCTATCTCCGTTTTCGTATTATCTGAGAATGCTCGGACATACAGAAGATGACGAATGCATAGATATACCGTCGCCGTTTCCGCCCGAAAATCAGCTTTGCTGCATATATAAAAATCTCTCTGCAAGACTTCGCGACAGGCAGAACAGCCTTGAAACCGTCTGCGACGTTGTTTATAATGCCTGCGGCGGCAAAATCGGAAATTATATGGTCTTTTTCCCGTCGTATAATTATATGCAGACGTGTTTTGACGAGTTTTGTGCCGAATATCCAAAACTTCGCTGCGAAATACAGACCCCCGATATGACGCCCGAACAAAAGAGGGAGTTTCTGGACCTGTTTAAGCCCGAGCCTAAAGAAACGCTTATAGTTTTCGCGCTTTGCGGAGGAATGTTCTCCGAGGGCGTGGATCTTGCAGGCGACAGACTGTCTGGAGCCGTAATAATCGGCACCGGAATGCCGGGTATATCCTTTGAACGCGATCTGTTAAAGGAGCATTTCGATAAAGCTCTCGGCGAGTATCAGGGCTTTAACTATGCGTATACGTATACGGGGCTTAACCATGTGTTTCAGTCCGGCGGCAGAGTTATACGTTCGCAGTCAGACGTCGGTTTTATCGTGCTTGCGGACGACAGATATATGAAAATGTCGCACAGAAGAAATTTTCCGGGTTCGTGGCACGGATATAAAATTGTTAACGATACCGAACAGCTCGGAAATATAATAAATGATTTTTGGAAAAAACATAACGGTTGAAAAAACAACTGCCTTGTGTTAAAATATGCGTATAAAAAATCTGAATATCGGGAGAAGAATTGTTATGAGTATAAGAATTGCCGTAGCAGGCTACGGAAACCTCGGCAGAGGAGTGGAATGTGCAATAAAACAAAATCCGGATACCGAGCTTTACGGAGTGTTTACGAGAAGAGATCCAAAAACCGTAAAGACCCTTACCGGAGCGAAGGTGTTTTCGATAGACACAATAGAGGAGCATAAGGATAGTATCGACGTCGTTATAATCTGCGGAGGAAGCGCAACGGATCTTCCCGTACAGACGCCTGCTCTTGCGTCGTATTTCAACGTAATAGACAGCTTTGATACGCACGCAAAAATACCCGAACACTTTGCAAACGTCGATAAAGCCGCAAAGAGCGCCGGAACAACTGCAATTATCTCGGTCGGCTGGGATCCCGGTATGTTTTCGCTTAACCGTCTTTATGCTTCGTGCATACTTCCAGACGGCGCTGACTATACTTTCTGGGGTAAAGGCGTCAGCCAGGGACATTCCGACGCGATAAGAAGAATTGAGGGCGTAAAGGACGCAAGACAGTATACAATACCCGTTCAGAGCGCGCTTGACGCCGTAAGGAGCGGTAAAAATCCCGTGCTTACAACGCGTGAAAAGCATACCCGCGAATGTTTTGTCGTAGCCGAGGACGGTGCGGATAAGGCAAGAATTGAAAATGAGATAAAGACAATGCCCAACTACTTTGCCGATTATGATACCACGGTTCACTTTATATCCGAGGATGAATTAAAGAAGAACCACAGCGGAATACCGCACGGCGGATTTGTAATAAGAAGCGGCAAGACCGGACTTAACGGCGAGAATAAGCACGTTATCGAGTATAGCTTAAAGCTTGATTCAAACCCCGAATTTACCTCAAGCGTGCTTGTCGCATATGCAAGAGCAGCTTACAGAATGAATAAAGAGGGAAATACCGGCTGCAAGAGCGTGTTCGACGTGCCTCCGGCATATCTTTCTCCGCTTGATAATTCGGAGCTTATCGGTAAGATGCTGTAATAAAACCGATATTGTTTTATGCGGTGTTGACAGCAGCGGTGCTTGAGTGTATAATAATTTGTGTAAGGTGTGTGTGATGAAAGATATTGAAATAGTTTTTTCAAAAGACTCGATTAAATTTCTTTCACGTCTTGATAAAAAGTCGGTAATGCGTATCCGCGAAGCGATAGACGGTCTGAAATGTGTACCGCCGCGCGGTGATATAAAGCCAATGCAAGGGTATACAGACGGAAGAAAGCGGCTGAGAGTCGGTTCGTGGCGTATTATTTATAAATATCAGGACGATAATACAATCGGCATTATAATTGTAATTAATATAGGAAACCGTGGAGATATATATAAGTAAGGAGGGCGATTTTATGTCTGATATAACGCGAGAGGCAGCACGTCTTATGGATGTACTTCCGGAATCGGACAAAGTTTTTGCTTATGAGTTTATAAAAAAACTGGTTCTTGCATGGGATCCGGACTATACAAAGGTCACACCTGACGAAAAAGAGAAAATTGACGCTGCGGAAAAGAGCGGCTATGTCAGATATGATGATATTGACTGGGATAATCTCGGCAGCTGAATAAGACAACCTGAATATTAATTTCCGGCTCTCTGCTTTTGCACTGAGCCGGATTTTTTATCCCAATCCCGCTTTTCTGTACTCCGACGGACTTAAACCCGTTTCCTTTTTAAAGACGTCGTACATGTATTTCTGTTCCGAAAAGCTGCACATTGCGGAAACCTCGCTCATAGAGTATCTTCCCGAAAGTATAAGCGGCTTTGCGAAGGCAACGCGGCGGCGGTTTATGTATTTCAGCGGAGAAATACCCATGCACTTTGAAAAAATGCGCCTGTAATAGCTCTCGCTTACTCCGCAGAGCTTTGCAAGATACGGGATAGTAATTTCTTTTTCAAAGTTTTTGTCAATGTATTCAAGCGACGCTAAAATCATGTCTTTTCCCGAATTGTTTTCCGATGAAGAACAAAGCTTTGCAAGTATTTCGTAAAATGCGGCGTTGCACAGATACCTGTATCCGGGACGTTTTGCGCTCCATAGTTCGTGCAGACGCGAAAAATCCTCCGTAATTGAGCTGTCCGGAAAATCCGCTGCCTGTATGCGGTCGGTTCCGAAATTCAGTATTTCAAAATGAACCGCGATTATTTCTTCCTCCGAACCGCTCTTTTGCGAATAGTCTGTGCCCGACGGAATGTAAAGCACCTTGCTTTCGTCGGCGTAATATGTCCGGTTGTCTTTGTAAATCTCGGAATTGCCGTGTATTCTTCGGCTCAATACGTGAAACGGACGTTTGCTCGTGGAATATGACACAACACCGCGGTGAAAGCGTATGACGTCGAGCACGTTTATTATAAGGTCGGAATGTGATAACATAATAACCCTCCCTGCCGATACCATTTTAACACGCAGCACATAAAAATGCAAGTTCCGAAATTCGGATATTTTATGCCGTAATACGGGTTTACATATGCTCTTGTACGGTTTAAAATAAGCTTATCAGAATAAGTATCGGAGGAGGCTTTTTTATGGATATAAAACGCATATTAAGCTCGACCGTGTATCAGATATTTCCGCAGTCGTTTACAAAAGAGGGAACATTGAAGGCGGCAGAAAAACATCTGCCCGAGATAAAACAGCTCGGCGTCGATATTGTGTATCTCTGTCCTTTTATGACGGAGGACGGCGGAGAAGATAAATTTTTCTGGAGCGAACGCCAGAAGAACTGCGGACTTGAAAACCCGAAAAATCCTTACAGAATAAGCGACTATTTCGGAGTAGATCCGGAGTACGGCACAAAAGAGGATGTGCACGATTTTGTAAATTCCGTACATAAGCTCGGCATGAAAATCATATTTGACCTCGTGTACTACCATTGCGGCCCGAACGCCGTATTTATTAAGGAGCACCCGGATTTTATAAGACGCGGAAAAGACGGCAGCGCTCTTGTCGGCGAGTGGAAATTTCCGCAGCTCAACTATGAAAATCCGAATCTTCGCGAATATCTTTACTCGAACATGGAGTACTTTATGAATGAATTTCACGTTGACGGATTCAGGTGCGATGTCGGAGATATGTGTCCGCCGGACTTCTGGTATGAGGGCTTTAAGCGCTGCCGCAAGATAAATCCCGACGCCGTTTTCCTTAACGAAGGCATGCTTATGAAACACAGCGGTTTCGATATGTATTACGGCTTTTTCTGGGCTGCAAAGTTAAAGCAGGTAATACGCGCGGAAATTCCCGTTTCGGAGCTTGTAAATGAATATAAGCATAGGGAGCAAAAGTTCGGCGACTGCCTTGTACTGCGCGACCTTGATAACCATGACTACGCAAATGACAGCGGAGATACAAGATGCGATGCATACCCCGGACATGACGGAGTTGAGGCAGCATTTGCACTCAATGCCTTTATCAGAGGAATATTTTTTGTCTATAACGGAAACGAGATAGCCGACACACATCCGCACAGTATTTTCTATAACCGTTTCCATAATTCAAAAGGCGATATGACGGTAGATTGGGCAAATAAGGATTCCGACGCTGCAAAACGCAGAAGAGAAGTAATTACAAAGCTCATTTCTCTTCGCCATGAACTGCCTGCGGTCGCACTCGGAAACGTAGAATTCGGGGATTGCACAGATGTGCTTGAATTCCGCCGTAAATGTGCCGAACAGCACCTTTATTGCGTGTTCAATCTCAGTAAAGAACCTAAATGCGTGGAAACAAAACTCCCAGAAAGCTCGCCGTGCATTATTTCAAAGGGCGCAAAGCTCGGCGAAAACGGAAAACTCGAACTCTCCGACTGGGGATATGCGGTTTACGAAGTGTAAAAAGTTATATTAAAAAAATGCCGGGTGCGAAGTAATATCGTACCCGGTTTTGTATGCCCGCAAAAACGGGACTTTTTATTTTTCGATAATTTCGATAACGGGCGAGGCAAGAAGACCGGTATCTTTTACGCAGTATTCGTAGCACCAGTTTTCGCCGCGCTCACTCCACATATTTGAACCTGCCCAACGGCTGTGGGAGCAGTCGTGAAGTGCGCCGAATGTGTTGTAACGGTTGCCGCAGACGGTAAATTCAATCTCGTGCTTTCCGCTCTTTACATTCTTTATGTCAAGCTTGTACGGAGCATAGACAATTTTTCCGCAGTCCCTTCCGTCAAATGCAACCTTGACAAGCGCGCCGGCGTATCTGCTTGCATGAACGCATAAGTCGCAGTCTGGAGTGTCGATTTTTACTTTGTAGGTTATGTTTCCGCCGTAGAAGGGAAGTCCCTGATTTGTGATCGAAGAAAATCCTATTTCCTTTTCGCGGCTTGTTATAACGGCTTCTGTGCCTTTGAGCTTTACGTCGAAATCTCCGAGAAGATACATGGCCTCAAGTCCGCATCTCGGCGTGAACGGAACGGTCACGGTAAGCACATTTTCGCCCTTTATGATGTCCGGCAGTTTTACTGTCTTTATAGAATGGTCAACATATGTTCCGCAGGGCGTCATGTCGGCTTTTTTGCCGTTGAAATCAATTTCGGACGCTTCTTCAAAGGCAAGAAGTACGTTTTTGCATTCAATTTCGCTGTCAAACCTGAATCTTACGCCGATAAAGTGCTCTGCCTTTTCATTTGGGATAACCCACGGCTGTGCGTCGGCGTAGAACGGACGGTCGGCAAATACCTTGCCGTAGCAGTAACGGCTTGCACGTAAGATCTCGTCGCTGCCTTCAAAGGGCGAGTCGTCAACGGAGATCTGCGCATAGTCGAGAAGAAGTACATTGGGTTCTTCAAGAGTGTATTCAACGCAGCCGCGTACAGCCTTGCTGCTTGTGACTTTTCCGGGATTTTCGGACGGAATGTCAAAATCAATGTCCCCCGATTCCGGAATAAGCTTTAAAAGCAGACTGTCGTGATTGAAGAACGTATGCTTTATAACGGTTTTGCCGCCGCGTCTTGTAAACGGTGTTTCTTTGATTTCGCCCGAAAGCGTGTCGTAGATTACCGGGCGGAAACTGCCGTTTAATGTTATTGTAAGATCGCGGCGCACAAGTACGTTTTTGTCGGGACTGTCCTTGTCCACCGTCTTTTTTCCGCGTGCAATAAATAACCAGCTGCAATTTGCGTCGCGGCGAAGATTGTAAAGGTATTCGGACGAATGGCTGCCGTCGGGATTCTTTAAACTTACCTTGCGGTCGGATTCGAGAATTTCGTCGAGCTTTGCTTTGTCGAACGGAATGACGGCGGATTTTTCGTAAAGCGCCTTTGCGCGGCTGCTTGCCTTTGCGTCGGTGTATTTCGGGCACTCGCCTATAAAGATGAGCTTTCCGCCGGCAGCCGAGTATTTTTCGAGTACGTCAAGCGTTGTGGAACGCAGCGTCTCGCAGCCCGGAACAATGACGGTCTTGTATTTCATGCAGCCGACTTCAAGAGTGTCGGATATGTTCTTTACCTGAGACGGCAGCAGTGCCTCGCATATGAGGTCAAAGTCGTGGAAACCGAATAACATCCAGTCAACGATATTGCCGAAAGAACGCTCAAGCTGATTTCTGACGTTTGCCGTGCTCTCGGCAGGACCCCAGTGCAGCCAGTACGATTCTATCGGGTGGATAATGCCTATGTCAACGTCGGGTTTTCCGCGCGTGAGAGCGGTGTTGAGCCTTGCGAAATGATCTTCAACGTATCCGTAATCCCTGTACCACGGGGATTGCTCGTTTATGGACGCCGGGTAGTCGCGCTTTGCCGAGCCTTTCATGGAAACCCATGATAAGTGCGGAACGCGTATGGTTACGCCGAGAGCCGCCTGCCAGTCGCCCTGGAATTTGTGACCGCGGAAGTCAAAGTCCCAGTTTGTAACGCCGTATAATTCGGAAACAAGTCCCTCTCTGCCGAACTGATGGACTGCGGACTGCGCCTGCTTTGCGGTAAGATAGTTTGTGGCGTCGCACAGCATATCAATTCCGGGGATTTCAAATGAGCGGTACGAACGCATTGCGTCGCCTACTGCGCTTGTCTGTGAGAACAGAGAGTCCTCCTCCATGAGATGTCCCGTGAGTGCAATGCCGTTGTTATCGCACCATTTCCCGATGGTGTCAACATAGCTTTGCGCAAATCTGTTGCAGAGGTGGTCGTGATAGCGGTATCTGTGAACCGAAACTTCACCGTTCGGCTTTTCCCAGTAGAGTTCGGGAAGAAAATCTGTTATGTATTCGCCGTAGCACTCTTTGAAGGTGTCGTCAAAGTCAACTGTCCACGGCAGTCTTACTTCTTTGAAACGGTCTGCAAATCCGAGAACCTCTTTGCGCGCAAACTGCGGCTCGTCGGTAAATATTGCAGGTACGGATTTTCCGAAATAATCTCCGACGCATTCCTTGTAGCGTTCGTGGGTTATGTCAATGAATTTCTGCACAGCCTCTTTCGAGAGCGTGTCGGAATAGGTCTGAAGATTGAAACGCGGCGTGTCTTTTGCAGCCTCCGAGTATACGTAGAATTTTGAATGTT
Organism: uncultured Eubacteriales bacterium; assembly: GCA_934446675.1. Lineage (GTDB taxonomy): Bacteria > Bacillota > Clostridia > Oscillospirales > CAG-382 > UMGS1387. The sequence continues at coordinate 237,529 of CAKSEL010000001.1, read as the reverse complement.
CGGCACTGTCGTTTTCGCCTATGCGTCGGTAGCTTTCAAGCTCGTATTTGCCGTTGAACTTTATGTCGAATGCCGCGACAAAATACGTTTTTCCCTCGTTGTAAGCCGTCTGTTTGTCGAGCGCGTCCTCACGCTTTGAGTTTGTAAGCACAATAAATCTCTGACGGAAACGCTTGTCTTTTGTGACATATCCTCCCGCAAAGCCGGACGGCCATCTGTCCTCGTCGTAGAGCCACGCGAGCATATTTTTTTGCTTTGCCTTGTCGCAGCACGCGCGTATAAGCGACATAAATTCATCGCTTAAATATTCGGTTGCCATACCTGCGCGCGAGTGCATATGGAATCCGCCGAATCCCATCTGTTCGAGTACGTCAATCTGATGTAAGAGCACGTCTTTCTCAAGTACGCAGTTCCATGACCAGAAAGGCGCGGCGCGGTATTCGCTTGTCGGTTTTCTGAAAAGCTTGTCGTCAAGCTCCGCAGCAGAATTTTTCTTGTAGAGCATAGTTTACCTCATTAATATATTTGTCTGAAATTGCTGTTTTTGTAAGTTTAACATTTTAAATAATAAAAGTCAATAAGCAGTGCGTTTTATGTCAAAATAATTATACAATCGGCAAAAATATTGTTAGCCGCAAGCTTTAAAATTCGTCATGTATGCTTGTTGACAAACAGAGCTGCAAGTGGTATACTGTATACATAAAATAATTTTCTTAAAAAGGGGGCAAACTCAAGTGGATACACCCGGGCGAAGTCGTAACTGCATATCCGGCGGATTGGGAAGTAAACTTGAGAGGCTTCCCGGAGTTTTTGCGCGTTAAAATCTGCAAAAAGTGCTGTTTTGACGCCGTAAATACAGTTTTTTCCGCCGCCGCATAGGATAAAATATCCGAATGGCGGTATCTTTATGCCGTTTTGACTTTTCCTTCATAAAATTTCTTTAGGAGGAAAGAAAAAATGGACAAGAATTATGAGAGCTTCAAAGAGCGCATGGACGCTCTTGTCGAGGCAAAAAACTACCGTGCGATAAGACCTCTTGCAGAAGAAATGCAGGAGGCGGATATAGCCGAATATCTCAGCGGACTTGACATTTCAAAGGCGCTGCCTGTTTTCAGAACGCTGCCGAAAGAGCTTGCCGCAGATGTTTTCAGCTATTTTGAACCTGATGTACAGGAAAATTTCATAACCTCCGTAACCGACGAGGAAATCCGCCGGATTATAGAGGAACTCAGCGTGGACGATGCCGTCGATATGCTTGAGGAGCTGCCGGCGACGGTTGTAAAGCGCGTACTTAGAAATGCCGCAAACGATACCAGAAGCGAACTCAACAGGTTTCTGAATTACTCCGACGACTCTGTCGGAAGTATTATGACAAGCGAGTTTACAGACCTTAAAAGCAGCATGACGGTGGGCGAGGCTATCGAGTATATACGCCGCGTCGGAAGTGAGAAAGAAACGATATATACCTGTTTTGTCATAAGTCCGAGCAGAGTGCTTGAAGGCGTGATCGAGCTTTGCGACATACTCAAATGCCGCGACGATTCGGTTAAGATCGACGAACTTATGGACGTAAACGTCATAAAGGTAACGACAAGCGAAAATAAAGAGGAAGCCGCAAAGCTTTTCAGTAAATATGACCTTGTTTCGCTGCCGGTTGTTGACAGCGAAAACCGCCTTGTCGGAATAGTCACCGTAGACGATATCGTGGACGTCATCGAAGAAGAAGCCACAAAGGATATGGAACAGATGGCAGCTATGCAGCATATCGAGACTCCGTATCTAAAGACAGGTATCATGACCATAGTCAAAGCAAGACTTCCGTGGCTTTTCATACTTATGATAGCCGGAATGATAAACGGCGCGATATTGGGAAAGTTCGAGGCTGCAATAGCCGCAATACCGCTGCTTGTAACCTTTATGCCCATGCTTACGGATACCGGCGGAAATTCCGGTTCACAGGCGACTACAACGGTTATACGCGGACTTACAACGGGAGATCTGAAACCGCATGACGTATTTAAAATACTCTGGAAAGAAATAAGGGTTGCGGTTATAGTAGGTACTATTTTCGCTGCGGTCAATTTCTTGCGCATAGTGCTTTTCACAAACGATCCCGACAGAATACTCATAGGCTTTACGGTTGCCGTTGCAATGGTGTTTACCATATTGCTTGCAAAGAGCCTCGGCGCGGTGCTGCCGGTGCTGGTTCAGAAGCTTCACCTTGATCCTGCCGTCGTTGCAGCTCCCATGATAACCACGGTTGTTGACGCGGTGTCTCTTACGGTGTACTTTAAGCTTGCAATGACGCTGCTTTCGTCAAGACTGTAAATACAATACTTAAAAACAACTGCCCGGTGCGCGGAAAATGTGCGTGCCGGACTTTTCTTTGCGCACTCTGCGAAAAAATGCTCTTAGGGTATTGACATAAGCGGAAAAATATGGTAAAATATCAGCACTTCCGTAAAATACGGGCGATTAGCTCAGTTGGTAGAGCACTCGCTTGACGTGCGAGTGGTCAGGGATTCGAGTTCCTTATCGCCCACCATATTTTTTATTTTCTGCCGGTCTTTTCCGGCAGAATTTTTCTTTTGTATAAATAAACCCGGCATACATAAAAGTACACCGGGTAAGGAGAGAGAAAAGAGTATTGCGATGTCTTATGCGAGAGGATCTGTAAACTTTACGCCGATAAGGTCTGCCGCGAGCTTTATTTCCTCTGTTTTGTCGCCGGTTCCGAGGGCAAGATGATGCGTAGGACCTGCTTTGCACCAGTTTTCAACAAATTCCGTGCAGGAATGATTTTCAAATTTGCACTTGGTATTGGTGTTTCCGGTCTGAGGAATTTCACCGGGCATGCTTTCGCCCTTTGTGCAGATGAACTTAAACTGCTCGTTTCTGTCAAGAGAGCAGGAGAGAAGCGTTACGGGACCGTTCTTTATGCTGAATTCTACGGATACGCCGCTGCCGGGTTTGCCGTGGAATTTTTTGAGCTTTCTGAGTACAGGCTTTTTACTGCTTATGTTTATGTTGTGAGGACCGTCGTGACCTATGAGCACAACGTCGTCGTAAATGTCAAACGGGTGAAGCTCGGCAAAGGAGCCGCCGCCTCCGACTTTGTTCATTATGAGCATTGCCGCCGCAGTCTTGAGATCAGCCTCTCCCGCAAGAGGTATTCCGCTGCTTGTCAGAAGTGTGTTTCCGATTATAAGATTTGACGCAATCTTTTCGTATTCGTTTCCGTGTTCGCCTTTGTAGAAATACGCGAGAGCCGAAAGACCGTTGTTCTTCACAAGCTTGTCAAGCGCAACCGAGGTTCTTGCGGCAAGCTCTAAATCTTCGTCGTGAACGAAATCCGTAAGCGGATCGTTTGACGGCTCCATAATCTGGAATTTTGTCTTTATTTCGTCAATGCGAGCTTTTATTTCGGCGTCGGACGCACCGTCGCAGTATTCTTTCAGCTCGCACATTTCGAGCATTTTTACGTGTGCGCCGAAGGTTCTTGAAAATGCAGTCGGATCGGTGTTCATGTCGTACATTCCGTCGTAGGTGTGACCGAGATAACCGAACTTTGCGTATTTGAACGCAGCTTTGGCGCAGATTGCTTTTTCGTAAAGCTCTACGCGGCGTCTGATCTTTTGTTCCTCGCTTTCCGCGCATACGAGAAAGTACGGCATATGAGCGCCGAGTCTTTCGTAAACGCCGGCAAATTCGGGCATTGAGCATATGTCGTCGTTTACAAGCTGCATATATGTTGTGGTCTTGCTGTAATCGAGCCTGTCAAGCGGCTGAAGCGCTATGAGAAACTGCGGTACGTCGCCGAGATACTTTGCAAACGGGAAAACCGTCTGCGAGGTTATGTAAGTTGTCATGACTATAAACAGCGCGTCAAGATCCTGTGCCTTGCATCGTTTTAAAGCTTGTACGGCGGTGTCGTAGTCGTCTGCGAATCCTCCGTCAAAGATCTCAACCTCGTCGCTGAAATATTTTTTGAAACGCTCTGTTTTCTGCATTAATTCCTGTTTTAATCCGTCGAACTGCGGCCAGTAAATAAAGTGTCCCATGCCGACAAGTCCGATCTTTGGTTTTGCTGCCATGATAATACGCTCCTTTCGGGTATTGTTCTTTTCGACATTATAATACCGCCGAACCGTCGTTCGGTAAATGCACCAAACGCTCAAAATCAGCACAAAACGACCAAAAATATGTTGACATTGCCGCAGATTCGGTGTAAAATTGCAACAGAGGTGAGAATATGTTAAGAACCGACTTTGACGTTTATGTAAAAAACATGGTGCTTGCGCATGAATGTATGTATCAGTCGGGAAAGACTGACAGAAGATACGTAAACGGCAGACGTGTTTCGGGGTTTGTCATGAGCATTTCCGGAAAAGCCGAGTATCAGACACGGGACGGCGTTCTGAATATAGATACCGGAGATATTGTGTATCTACCCGAAAGCCTTAAATATACGGTGTCTGCAAAAGACGGCTCTTTTATGCACTATACCGTAAATTTCGAGGCGGAGTTTCCCGATCCGGGTGATAAACCGGGATTGTGCGTGCTGCGCTGCGAAAACTGCGACGCCGCAAAGTATAAAAGACTGTTTTCGCATATCTGCTCGGTATGGGATAAAAAGCAGCAGGGGTATCTCATGAACGCAAAAGCCGCGCTGTATGAGTTGCTTGTGGACTATTTCTGCGATATTTCGCGTGACAGGACGCTTTCAAAAAACTCGGCAAAGCTTGCCGTCGCAAAGGCGTATATAGATGAGCGGACTGGTGAAAGAATAACCGCAGCCGAAATAGCCGCGGTCTGCGGAATGAGCGTGACGCACCTGCGCCGCAGCTTTAAGGAAAAGTACGGTATGCCCATGCTTGAATATCAGCTTGACGTCCGTATGTTAAGAGCTAAGGATATGCTGCTGTCGGGCAGCTATACCGTTTCCGAAATATCCGAAATCTTGGGATTTGACGACGCCAACTATTTCAGCCGCTGTTTTAAGAAAAAGAACGGCGTATCCCCGAAAAAGTACGGCGAGTTTTCGTAGACGTAATAATTTTCAGCATAACAAAACCCCGAAAACGGTACTTTTTTGTACATTGTTTCCGGGGATTATTTTTGATTAAAGTATTTCCGAATTATTATTCAATGTGACCGTATGCCTTGTTGAAATCTTTGAGTTTGCTCAAAGCAACCGACTCGCTTGCAGCATATGTGGAGGAGAAGTCGTGAGTCGCGGTTCTTGCAAGGTCGCGTCCTATTGACTGGAACGTGCCGCCCGAAACATATCCGAGATCGTAAATGGTGCTGTCTCTGATAATGTCTATCATTTCTTCGGACTCGGTGTCGCGGCTGTACTTCGTTTTAAGCGAAACGTTGTAAAACGCCGGTACAACGTCGCGCGAGCCTATTGCGCATAGCGCCTCGATAATAGATCCTGTTCTTTCGGCGTCAGAAACCGTTATGGGTACTATAAGCAGATGAGCATGACCGTTGACTATGGTTGCATATTCGTCGTCCTCGGTGAATTTGGGGAGAGGAATAATACCGAAATCGTCGTCCATGTTGCGGTAGCTTTTTGCGTTTCCGAGACCGCCGTCGGCAAACATCGCACGTCCCGTTGTGAATATGTCGGAACCGTTGTAGTTTCTCGGTTTGTTGGTGAGATGTAAGAAAGCCGAGTCTGAATCCATGAGATCAAAATACTTGTCGAAAATGTCAACAGTCTTTGAAGAATTGAGCGTAAGAATCGGAATACCCTCGTCGTCTTTTGAGTAAATCCTCTGTCCGCCCGTATAGAGAATAGAAATAGGAGAGCTCCATTCCTGGGTGTAAAAGCCGTACTGATCCTCTTCGGGTTTCATTAAACCGTCGCCGTTTAAGTCTTTGGCACCCTTTTTGACAAGCTTCTGGAATTCGTCGAACGTCCATGTTCCGTCCTTGACCATGTCGTAAGGGTAGGAGAGACCGAGTTCGTCGAAAATTCTCTTGTTGAAGTACATACACATTGCGTATGAAAGTCTGTGAAGAGAAATGTCGCCGTCAAGTACATACAGATTGCCGTTTACGTTTGCGCTGTCAACAATATCTTTTGACCACCAGGGCTTTTCGAGGTGTATCGACTTTATATCGTTGAAGTTTTCAACCGCACCCTGCGTTGCATAGATAAATGCACATCTTGAATGAGGAAAAATTGCGTCGTAAGCGTCGTCGCCGGCAAGAATGGAGTTGAGAGCGTCGGTTTCCGTGCCGCTGCTCGAAGATTCGGTGGCGGTGATTTTGATGTTGTACATTGATTCGACGAGCTTGTTTCTTGTGTATACCGCGTCGTCAACAATGTCACCGGTCTTTTCTTCAAGGTACTGGTCGGAGGTTTTGCCCGGACGGATAAGAATACGGAAATTGTAGCCTTCGTAGTCGGCAGCCGCAAGATCTTTTGTGTATTCGTCTGTGTCGGACGAAACGTTAATGTCAGCTGACGGGCTGTCTTTTTGCGTCTTTTTGCAGCCGGCAGAGCAAAGCAGAGCTGCACAGGCAAGCATAAGGGCTAACAGAGATTTGGCTTTCATTGTGACAATCCTTTCGTTCGCCGGTGTTTGTTCCGGCGGATAAAATTGTCAAATGGATATAGTTTCAGCCAGATGGTAGAGATACTCGAAATGAGCTTTCTTTTCAAATGCTCTTGCAAGCATATCGTTCTTTTCGGACGGATCGAGAGCGTCAAGCTCTTCCTTTGTAGCCTTGTTCTTTACAATTCTGTCGAGCTGGAACGCATATTCCATTTCCTCAACGCAGATCTTGCCCTTGTTGTAGCAGACAACAAGATTGTACTTGCCTTCAAGAAGAAGATCAACGGCTTTCGCGCCCATCTGGGTTGCAATAAGTCTGTCCTCGCAGGACGGGCTTCCGCCTCTCTGAACGTGTGCAAGACGTGCAAGTCTTGTTTCAATGCCGGTCTTTTCTTCGATTTCGGCAGTAAGCTCCTCCGAAAAGTTCTTCCCCATACCCTCGGAAACCATAACTATGAAATTGCGCTTGCCCTCATGGGAATGCTTTATCATGTCAGCCATGAGCTTTTCCTTGTCGAAAGGAATTTCGGGAATTGCAATTCCGGACGCGCCTACCGCGATACCGCAGTCAATGGCGATATATCCGGCGCTTCTGCCCATAACCTCAACGACGTTGCATCTTGCATGGGATTCGCAGGTGTCTCTGAGTCTGTCAACCATTTCGATAACCGTGTTCTTTGCGGTATCGTAGCCTACGGTGTAGTCGGTTGCGGAAATGTCGTTGTCGATGGTTCCGGGAACGCCGATACAGGGAATACCGAGTCTGGAAAGGTCGGTAGCACCTCTGAAGGTTCCGTCGCCGCCGATGGTGACAATACCGTCAATGCCGTTCTTTTCGCAGGTGTCAACAGCCTTTGCAAGTCCTTCGGGAGTCTTGAATTCAAGACATCTGTCGGAATAGAGCATTGTGCCGCCGTGGTTGATTATGTTTGAAACGTCTCTTGCGCCGAGCAATTTCATGTTGTTTTCGAGAAGTCCTTTGTAGCCGCAGTAAATGCCCATGACCTCAATGCCTCTGGAAAGCGCGCTTCTTACGATACTTCTTACCGCAGCGTTCATTCCGGGAGCGTCTCCGCCGGAGGTGAGTACGCCTATTCTCTTAAAATCCTTAGTCATAAATATCCCTCTTATTCTAAAATGATTTGCCGAATGAATAAAAAAATACCTACAATATGATATTTTGAGAATATTATAGTACCCAAGTTACAAAAAACTATAAACTGTATGAAAACTATGTGTAACATTTGACAATCTCATTATAGTGGGCGTGAATAAAAGTGTCAAGAAATGTTTTTGCTTTTTGCGCCCTAAAAGTGCAAACCGTCCCAATAGTGTAATAACGCATTGCCGGCGGACGGCGCGGCGCCGTGTTTTTAACGTTTCGCGCACGTTTTTTGCACGGTTCAATGTATATTATAAGTCAACATTTGAACAGAGGTGTTGACAATCCGGCAAAAACGGATTATAATGGTAAAAAATAAATAATACGGAGGGACAGACATGAAGGTAGTAAACATCAGACTTTCCGCAATAGAGGAAGTAAGGAATTTTGTAAATATAGTCAGCCGCTTCGACGGCGAGGTTGATCTCAAAAGCGGCAGATACGTTGTTGACGCAAAGTCGATAATGGGTATTTTCAGCCTCGATTTGCTCAATCCTATCGAAATGACCATACATTCCGATAACTGCGACGAGCTTCTCGAACAGCTTAAGGACTATATCGTAAAGTAAAAATCGCATAAACAAAGATTTTCGGCTGCGTAACGGCTCTGTACCGTGCGCGGCTGTTTTTTTGCGCATTTTTTTGAGTTGCCGCGCAAATTTTTTTGACATTGAGCCGTATGTGTGATATAGTATTATTAATCAATGTTCAGTAATGGAGAAGAGCGGAAATATGGCAAGAAAACCTATGTATGACGGCGGAACAAAAAATAAGATCGTAGAAGTCGCGTCAAAGATGTTTTTTGAAAAAGGCTATGAAGGCACGAGCGTGCGCGCAATAATGAGAGAGGTCGGCGGAGAAATAGGACTTTTCTACTATTATTATGAATCAAAGGACGCGCTGTTTTCAGATGTTCTCGAAAACTTTTTTGAACCGTATAAAGCTGAGTTTGAAAAAATAGCGCGCGGGGCGCAGACAGACCCTTATCAGCCGCTGCTTAGGTTTTTTGTATATGTAAAAAAGCAGGTGCGTATCTTCCGTGAAAAGTACGAAGCCAATATGCACAGAACCGTGCGCTGGGCGATACGCGAGAGAACGCTTACGGTAATGGAGCCGTATATCGAGAGAATAATCCGTGCGATAGTGCCTTTCGGCGCAAAGCCCGTAATGCCCGTGCCTCTTACGGCAGTATTTCTTTCGCACGGCATCGGCAGCATAATTCTGCATGAGGACGCGGACTGGGTTGACGATTCGACTGAAGAACTGCGAAAGACCGTAAATCTTATTATGGGACTCGATAAAGAGACCTCCGAAAAGATGTTCGGTTACAGTATCTATATAAATAAAAATAAGTGAGGTTTTTCAAATGGAGCTTGTAAGACTTACAAAGGAAAATATCGAAAACGAGCATATATGCTGCGCAATATCGAATAACAAAGATGTTCAGGTAATGTCAAAAAAGGCTTGGCTCAATGACAGACTTGACGACGGGCTTGTTTTTCTCAAAGGAAATGTGCGCGGAAAGTGCTTTATAGAGTATATTCCGGCTGAAAACGCATGGGTTCCCGTGCAGGCGGACGGATATATGTATATAGACTGCCTTTGGGTGTCCGGACAGTTCAAGGGACACGGAAACGCGGATGTTCTGCTTGAAGAGTGTGTGCGCGACAGTAAGCAAAAGGGTAAAAAGGGACTTTGCATAATATCGTCGGATAAAAAAAGACCGTTTCTTGCAGATAAAAAATTTCTTTTGCATAAAGGCTTTGAGGTGTGCGATAAGGCACAGCCTTATTTTGAACTTCTTAAGCTTGATTTTGAAGATAGTGAAACGAATGTCTGCTTTTTGCCCAATGCGAAACAACCTGAGTGTCAAAGTGCCGGACTTTCGGTGTATTATACAAATCAGTGCCCGTTTACTGCAAAATATGTGCCGATATACCGCGATATCGCTCAGAGCGTCGGCGTGCCGATAAACGTTTTTCATACCGACAGCCTGCAAAAGGCAAAGAACGCACCCAGCGCCGTTACGACGTTTACACTGTTTGCCGACGGAAAATTTCTGACAAACGAGCTTATGACGGATAAAAAGTTTGCAAAGCTTTGCGAGGACTACAAGTACGGCGGTATATGAGCGGATTGATGATAAAGCCGGAGTTTTTGAAAAAATACTGCCGATGTCACGAATTGTCAGCCGGATAAAGTAAATAACTTGCAGTTGCAATATCACATTTTGTCATATTGAAACACTATATTTCTTCGCCGTGCTCCGCGAAATACGGGACGCGGTGATTTTTGTTGTGCAAAATGACGTTAATTGTTGTGCAGATTGCCAAAATGTACGGATTTCTCTTGAATTCCGGCGGCTTTTCTGATAAAATACTCCCGTAAAATAAATAAGCGCACAGTGATTTTGCAATGAATTTTCAAAGCTCTTAAATATCACAATTTTGCGTAAAAATGAAAAGGAGAGTGCTTTATGAAGAGAATGAAACGTGCTTTGTTTGCGGCTGGCGCAGTATTTGCCTGTGCCGTTATGAGCGTTTCGTCGTATGCACAGTTTGCCAAAACTCATGATTATACCGACGGTATGTTTTCGGACGTCGATGCCGGAGCATGGTATTCGTCTGAGGTAAAGGGAGCATACGAACTCGGATTTATGAACGGAACCGGAGAAGGCAAGTTTTCGCCGTCGGGAAATGTGACTGTCGCACAGGCGGTCGCAGTCGCAGCGAGAATGTATGCCGTCAATAACGGTGAAACAATACCGGAATCCGGCGCAAAGGAATGGTATGCGCCGTATACGGAGTATGCAATATCAAAGGGGATAATCTCCGAGAATTCGTTTGACGGTTATACAAGAAACGCAAAGAGAAGCGAAGCTGCGGAAATTATGTATAACGCATTGCCCGAAGACTTTTTCACTCCGGTAAACGACGTAAAGAAGATACCCGACGTTTCCGCATCGTCGCCCGTTTACGAAAAACTGCTTTCGCTCTATAAAGCCGGCGTCGTAATGGGCTCGGATAAATACGGAACGTTTTATCCCGACAATACTATCACAAGAGCCGAGTACGCTGCGGTAATAAACCGTGCGGCGCTTCCCGAAAGCAGACTGAAAAAGACTCTTGAAGAAAATACTTCAGACGACGCATATCTGCTTTGCAGAAATATGACATATACAAGCAATAAAGAGGGAATAGCGTCCGGCTGGGTGTTTGATAACCGCGGAGGTCCTGCAAGAACAAGCATTAACGGTGCTTACGGCGAGCTTAAAGACATAAGCACCGAATACGGAACGGCTATGATACGCGAGTTCAACCGTACCGATACCGGAACCATTGTGCTTGAAACGGTTTACGTTCTCGATTCAAACGGAACCTATCTTGAATTCCGCGACGAGGACGGAAACAGCACATACCGTATACAGACCGACGGAAATGCATGGAAAATTCTCGGTAAAGACGGAAAGTATACTGCAATTTCCGAAAATGCAATAGACGGCATATCCGCAAAGAAATTCAGATTCCGCATATATATCTGCCTTGACGAGGGTGTAAGCCGTACATATATAAATGACGAATATCTCGGCGAATATCCTCTGCTTTCGGATAACGTGCTCAATTACAGATACGCAACCGACGAAAAATGCGTAGGAACTGTTACGGCAGGCTCTGTTGTAATGCCGGTAAATTATAAAGTATATGAGGATTTTACCCACTTCGGCGCGTCGGAGATATACGGCTGGACGGTTTCGGAGGGTGTAAATTCGTCAAATGAACTTGTGCTCGCGAATAATTCGTCCGCACGCAAGAGCTTTGACAGTGCAAACGGAAAAGTTGCCGCAGAAACATACTTTATTCTGCCCGACGGCGGAGAGCTTTCCTATTCGCTGCTTTCCTCCGGCAAAACCGCTGTTGTTTTTGATTCCAAAGACGGAAAATTCCGTGCAAACGGCAAAGAAGTCTATACCTTTACAAAGAATATGTGGTACAGACTGAGAATCGTAGCCGATACCGATAACGGCACGGCGGATATATACCTTAACGGTCGCGTAATAGCAAGTGTACAGCTCAACGCCTCCGGAAGCATAGACGCTTTTGAGGTAAAGACCGGAAACAATACCGCAAAATTCGATAACATGAACGTGTTTGAGCTTGTTGAGCATGACGATTATGTGCCAGAACCTGCTGCACGCGCAAATTATGACGATTATGCCGTAGGCGTGAACGTCTGCTCGCTCTGGAGAAACGGCGACCATTACGGCTGGGCTTGTATTACGCCTTATGACGAACCGCGTCCCGTTCTCGGATATTTTGATGAGGGCAACCCCGAAGTTTCCGACTGGGAAATAAAGTTTATGACCGAACACGGTATAGATTTTCAGGCTTTCTGCTGGTTCTCCGATACCTATAACGCACCCGTAAAAGAGCCGAGCCTGTCGGCAGCTTTGCATAACGGCTATATGTACGCAAAATACAGCGATTATATGGACTATGCCATAATATGGGAGGCAAGCAGCGGCAATAACTTCAATGCCGATACTTTCCGTACAAAGATAGTACCGTACTGGTTTGAAAACTACTTCCTTGACGACAGATATGTAAAGCTTGACAATAAAATACTTCTCTTTGTGTTCGGTGCCGGAAAGCTCGGAACAAGCAAGTATTTCGGAAGTGCGCAGGGCGCGCACGAGCAGCTTGATTTTCTCGATGAAACCGCAAAGTCATACGGATTTGACGGAGTTATCGTAATTTCGGATAAAGACAATACCGATACGACAATGCTTGCCGCCTACGGTGTAGACGCGGATTACGCATACCATTGGAATACCTCCGGCAAGACCGTCGAGGCAAACCAAAAAGGAATGCTTGACGGTGCCGAGAATAAAAACGTGTATTCCATACCCACCGTTTCCGTCGGATTTGACTGTATGCCGTGGTACGGTATAAGAAACGGCAATATGACGGTTTCGGATTACGAAACAATAAATAAGTGGGTCGTTGACGATTACTTTAAGAAGTATCCTACCGAAAAGGGCGCATGGAACGACAGACTCGTAATGCTCTCGACCTGGAACGAATTTGGAGAGGGAACATATATAGCGCCTTGCGGACTTAACGGCTTCGGCTACCTCGATGTTTTAAGAGATACCTATACAGATCTTGAAAAAACGCATAACGATGCCGTTCCGACAGAGGCGCAGGCAAAGCGTATAAACAGACTTTATCCGCAGTATGCAAGACTGCTCAGAAACGACGGCTGGTTCTGGTATGAAAATGCCGGTGTAAAGGAAACCGACCTTGAAAGTGTCTTCAAGTACGATTTTACACCCGATAATTCCGCGTTTGCCGGAATTGACAGCTCGACGCTGAGTTCCGAAAACGGCGTAAGCGCACGTTCCGCTTCCGACAGCAACGACCCGGTAGTATATACCAAGAACGTTGTAAATGCCGATATTTCCGACGCTGCGTTTATAAAAGTCACAGCGAAAGTGCCTAAAGGACTCAAACTTGAAATATTCTATACCGTAAACGGCGATACAGACTGGAATCAGAAAAAGTCCTTCAATATCATCTCCGATTCCGATGAGCTTAAAACGTATATGATAAGAATAAGAGACGATAATTTCTACGGAAAGCTCAGACGTGTACGAATAGATCCCGGCAATAAGCCGTCGGTGGATTTCACGGTTAAATCCTTTGAAGTACTCAAATTCAAGAGCGGCGTCAACTCAAAACTCTTTGTAAACGATACCGACGTTTCGAGCGAGATACCGAACGATATAAATTCCGGAAATTATCTCTATGCCTTTGATCCTGCAAAGGGACAGATATTTGCACTCAACTCTTTCTGCACATGGAGAAAGGAAGACGGCACACTCAAAATCGAGGCAAACGGACATACCGTTGAATATACCGTAGGTTCCGATAAGTATAAGGCTGACGGAAAAGAGAAAGATCTCGGATATAAGCTCTATACAAAAGCCGGCCTGCCGATGCTTTCCTTTAAGACGCTGTGCTATGAGCTCGGATATGAGTATACCGAAAAAGACGGCAATGCTTATATAAAGACTCCTCAGTATACGCCTGCCGAAGAAACGGCAAAACCCGTTCCCGGCGTGTGGAACTTTGACGGATACGATTCCGAAAACTGGTCGTCGGACTTCATGGCTCTGTTTACCAAAAACGGAACTATGACAATGACGGTTCTCGACGATACAAACTATGATCCGAGCATGTACTATAAAGGCGCTCTTGCTCTCAACAGCTCCAAGTATAAGGAGTTTGAGATCAAGGTAAGATATAAGTATTATACTCCCAAAGAGGGCAATCAGAAGATATCTGTTTACTTTACCACAAACGCCGACGCGTCGTGGAATGAGGCAAAGTCCATAAAGCTTGAACTTAAATCACGCGACAGCGGCGAAAACTGGGAGACCTATACCGCAGATCTTACGCAGCTTGAAACCTGGAAGAATACCATAACCGGACTTCGTTTTGACCCGTTCAATGCGTCGGGATATATGGAAGTCGATTATATGAAGTTTATAACGGCAGCCGGCGTTGACGAGTCTGAACTTTTGGAAACGGAATTTGCGATAATCAACGGCGATGCAGAGGATACTTCAAACGTTGCGTTCTATTCCGTAAACGGTAAGGTGACAATAATTCCCGAACCCGGAAACGAAAGCAACCATGTATATCTCGTAACCGGAAATCCCGGAAAGAACTGGACATATTTCAAACAGTCCGTTTCCTATAAGCTCGGCAAGAAGTATACCGTTTCGTTTGACGTAAAGCTTGTCGGAGATACCGCAGGAAACGGCACATCGGAGGGCAGCTTTGCCTGCAACTTAAGATACTTCGATGAGTCTGCAACGAATAACTTTGAACATACAATAAAGACGTTCAAGGCAAATACCTCCGAGTGGGTTCATGTAGAGGCGGTTCATATTCCGAAACAGATCGACGGTCCGGAAGGACATGACTTCTCGATATACGCCGATCCCGTGGGCGACATTTCACTGTCGTATATGGTGGATAACGTGGTAGTCACGGAAGAAGACGCATAAAACCGAATAAGTAAATTAAAGCGTCCGGTACAGAGCTTGATTAAAAGATGTATCGGACGTATTTTTTATTCATGATTTGAGATAAAATCCTTAAAATCCTGCGGAATGGGAGCACAAAGTTCCGTGACATTTTTGCCGTCAAGTGAAAAACTCAGCTTTTCGCAGTGTAACAGCGCCCGTTCATTTCCGGAGTTTTGCGTGCCGTAGAGAAAATCGCCGTATAACGGACAGCCTATGTGCGACATATGAAGTCTTATCTGATGGGTTCTGCCGGTTTTGGGAAAGCAGCGTACAAGAGAATATTTGCCGCCGCCGAGAACTTTAAGCGTTTCGTAAAACGTGACTGCGCTTTTGCCGTCGGGTGAAACGCGTCGCTTTATGAGGCTGCCGGGTTCGCGCGATATTGACGCATCGATCGACCCGGATTTCGGTTCGGGTACGTTTTCGCAGATTGCAAGATATTGTTTCTGCAGGTTTCCGTTTGCCAGAAGCTCCGACAGCCTTGCGCAGACCGGCGCATTTTTTGCAATCAGAACAATTCCCGTCGTATCTCCGTCAAGCCGCGTTACGGGACGGAAAGTAAATGGCGTGCCGCGGTAATAGTACATAACGGCGTTGGCAAGCGTTCCCGAATAGTGCCCGGCAGACGGGTGCGTCGGCATTGCAGAGGGTTTGTTTACGGCAAGAATGTCGCTGTTTTCAAAAATAATGTCAAGCGGTATGTTTTCGGGCTTTATTTGGGAACTGTTTGTGTCGGTAAAGGTAAGCGTCAGAATGTCGCCGTCGGTTGTTTCATGCCTTACGGTGACTGTTTGACCGTTAAGAGCTATTCCGCCGGAAAATTTGAGCTTTGACAGGCTTCGGGACGTTACGGAAAAGTTTTCGGCGATTATCTGCTTTACCGTTTTACCGTTGTCGGCTTTGCAGCAGGTGTATTTGTAAGTCATTTGGGTTTCTTTCGTAAATGTCAAAATTTGTTTTATATTAATGATACCCGCATTTTGGAAAAATGTCAAGTCGCACGCGTGCGCCGAAGTGCTTTTTTGTAGGGGTATACATTGACAAACTCGCACGGTTGATGTAAAATATATTTAATTGCCGAAAAAGGAGGGAAAACGCATTGTATATAAACGAATATAATAAAACAGGCGGATTTTTCCCTGCCGGGGGAATTTCGGCGGGATACGTAACGGTGAACTCCGACGGAATACTCGGGGAGTATAAGCTCGCGCCGGATAATGCATACGCACCGCACGGCGATTTTTTCGGTATGTTCTGCATAGAATGTTTGTCCGAAACACTCGGCACGTCCGGCAGAACCGTGGGCAGCAATGCGGCATTTGATACGGGCTGTCCGTGCTACGAAAAAATAAGCTCACATAAAAGCTTTCCGTTTGCATATGCGGAATGTGCGGACGGTGACTTTCCCGTAAATGCAAAGCTTGTTTGCCTTACGCCGTTTGTGCCTCTTAACGCCGCAGACTCGGAAATTCCGGCGGCACTTTTTGAAATAGAGCTTGAAAACATATCAGAGCATGAGCTTGACGTCACGGTACATCTTGAATTGTCAAGGGAACTTTCGGCGAAAGAAAGTAAGGTCGGCTGCGATAAAGCGACGGACAGCGCGTTCTCGGAATATTCTTTAAACGAGTACCGCGGAAATATCTGCATAAGCTCTGACGTAAAGGATATAACGTTCGGCAAAGATAATACGCTGTTTTCACACGTAAAACTCGGCGCAAAAAAGAAATGCACCGTAAAATTCGCCGCCGCGTGGTATTTTCCCGATTTTAAGGACGGCAGAAAGAATTATTACGCTCAGTATTTTGAAAGCTCGTCCGAATGTGCGGCATATTGCTTTAAACACGGCGAAAGACTTAAAAATTCGGGGCTGTGCCTTGAAAAAGCGCTTAGCGGCTCGACGGTTTCCGAAGATTTGAAGAGCAGCCTTGAAAATGAACTTGAAAACCTGTGTAAACTTCCGTACTGCCGCTTTTCGGACGGCAGTTTTGAGCCGTGTTGCGAAGATTTTGACTCACTCGGACAGCTGCTGCGGAATATGTCGGTTTCGGCAATGTTTCCCGAACTTGATAAGAGCCTTATGATGTTTTCGCTAAGGCGCAGCAAAAGCAAAAACGTTTCCGAAAACACAAGACTTGCGGCAGTTTTGCGTGCGTATAATACATTTCTTGCCGACGGAGATCCTGAGGCGCTTATTGAAATATGGTTTTATGTTTCAAAGTGCATTGACGCGAAAGAAGTTTTGCCGGACAGCGAAAATTTCGGATTGTACGTGCTGTGCCTTTACGCAGGATATAAAATGGCGTGCGCCGTAAAGGACAGAACGCGAAAAGCGCGCTATAAAGAAATGTACGAAAAGGCAAGGGACATATTTGTAAATGCCAAAAGAGCGCTGCCGCCCGAAATATACGCATTGCTTTCGCATTTCGGCTCACTCGGAGAGCTTCCGGAAGAATACCGCAGCGTAAATTTTGATTTTGACGGATATGCCGGGCTTTGCATAACGTCGGGATTTTCTTATAATATGTATGACAAAAGCGTGTGCTTTGAACCCGATATGGCATATGCCGACGGACAGGGCGTATTCAAGAGCTTTTTCTGTACAACGACGGGTTTCGGTATACTCGAAGAGGGCGTCGATTACGTTGAAATACGTATGCTTTGCGGCGTAATAAAGGTGCGGCATATAAGAACGCCGAGAAAACCGCGAATGACGCTGTACGGCGGCAGAAAATGGAAATTTGAGGAAAAAGATCACGGCGCCGAGCTTGATAACGTGCTTATAGTCACGCCGGATAAAAAGCTTACCGTTATAATAGATGCGTCAAGGGAGATTTAATTTAAAATGGAAAAAGAAAATATAACTCTTAAAAAATCCGACTATTATTATGAACTTCCCGAAGAACTTATCGCGCAGACTCCGGCGCAGAAACGCGATATGTCAAGGCTTATGGTCATTGATAAGAATACCGGGAACATCGAACACAGGTATTTTCATGATATAGTAGACTATCTTAAACCGGGCGACGCGCTTGTGCTCAATAATTCAAAGGTAATACCCGCGCGCCTTTTTGCAAAGCGCTATATCAAGGACGAAACCGGAAATCTTACGGATAAGCTCGGGGACACGCATATAGAAATACTGCTTTTAAAGCGCCATGACGAAAAGACGTGGGAGTGCATCGTTCACCCGGGCAAAAAAGTAACCGAAGGCACAAAACTTCATTTTTCGGATAAGCTTGCGGCAACCGTAATAAGAGTCCTTGACGACGGAAACAGAATGATAGAGTTTTCCTATGAGGGCGAGTTTTACTCCATACTCGACGAGGTAGGGGAAATGCCGCTGCCGCCTTATATTCACAGCAGGGAGAGCGCAAAAGACCGCTATCAGACGGTTTATGCAAAATATGAGGGTTCGAGCGCGGCGCCTACTGCCGGGCTTCACTTTACAAAAGAACTGTTAGAGCGCATAGAGAATATGGGCGTTGAGATAATATACGTCACGCTCCATGTCGGACTCGGTACGTTCAGACCTGTAAAGGAGGATATAATAACGGATCATAAAATGCACTCCGAATTTTATACCGTGAGTCAAGAAAGCGCACGCAGAATAAATGAGGTCAAGAAAAACGGCGGACGCGTGGTGTGCGTCGGAACAACGTCGTGCAGAACCGTTGAATCTGCGGCGGACGATAACGGAATTGTTCACGCAGGCAGCCGCAATACCGAAATTTTCATTTATCCCGGATATAAATTCAAAGTCCTTGACTGCCTTATAACAAACTTCCATCTTCCCGAAAGTACGCTTGTAATGCTTGTTTCGGCTCTCGCCGGACGTGAAAATATCCTTGCGGCTTATAAGTGCGCGGTGGAGAATAAATACCGCTTCTTCAGTTTCGGAGACGCGATGTTTATAAAGTAATTCCCGTTTTAAAGTAAATATTGCAGCAAAATTCAAGGCACGGTGCAAAACCGTGCCGTTTTTATGTAAAAATAAGTTTAAAATTTCAAAAAGCCGTATTATTTGGCGTATGAAACTATAAATTCAAGCTCATCGTCAAGCGCGCATACCGAGAATTTCTCTATGCTTGCCGGAATGAGATACGACGAACTTTTTTCGAGAGGGAATTTCTCGTCAAGATATTTTATGTATCCTTTACCCGAAAGACAGAGAATGTTCAGCATTTTTTCGCGGCAGAAAGATACGCTTGAAGAAGTTTTCAAATTGTACTTTTCAACGCCGAAGAAGGAACAGTCGCAAAGCGTTGTGACGCGGCAGATATCGGAATCTTCCTCAATGCGGTTTGTCACAAACTTTTCGGGAAATTCCGTTTTGATCACCTCGGATGCCTGTTTTATGTGAAGTTCTCTCTTTTTGCCGTCCTTGCCGACTCTGTCATAGTCGTACAGACGGTAGGTCGTGTTGGAATTCTGCTGTATTTCGGCAATTACGATTCCTGAACCTATCGCGTGAACCATGCCTGCCGGAATGTAGAAACAGTCGCCCTTGTGAACTTCGGCGTAGTTCAGAATTTCACCGAGAGAACCGTCCGCACTTCTGCTTTCAAGCTCGTCGAGAGGCGGAACCTTTTTGTCCTTTAATCCGTAAACAAGCTTAGCGCCGGGCTTAGCGTCGACAATGTACCACATCTCGGTTTTTCCGGCGTCAAGTCCGTTTGCCGCGGCATATGCGTCGTCCGGGTGAACCTGGACGGAAAGACGGTCGTTTGCGTCAATAAGCTTTATAAGCAGCGGAAAATCCGCGTCCTTGCCGATAACGGCAGCTTTTGACGCTTGGTTTATATACTCGTCAAGCGTCATTCCGCGATAGTCGCCGTTGTCTATCGTGTTGCAGCCGTCGGGACGGTCTGTCATGACCCACGCTTCGGCAATGCTCTGACCTTTTTCTCCTATGCCGAAATTTTCACAGAGATATGTTCCTCCCCAGAGTATTTGCTTTGTTACGGGTTTTAACTTTAACGGATAAATTTTCATTGTCGTTTTCCTCTCAAGAAAAAAATGTATAAAAGCCGAAAAAACGGAAATAATACTTGTACAAAACAAAAAAAGGAGTGACTTTTTATGTCAAAGAATAAGCAGAAGCAGCACGGAACGGATAAGGCGCAGAATCAGCAGCCTCAGTCCCAGACTCAGCCCTCCGATTATAAGGACTCAAAGTCCGAACCTCAGAGCGCCAAAAATCAGCAGAAGAATAAGTAATCTGCCTCGCTCATAATTCGCATATTCAGTCCTTCTTCGGAAGGACTTTTTTGTTGTTACATAACAGTATATCACCGAAAGCGCCAAAAGTCAAACACTATTATATGATTTTGCGTAAAATGCATGACATATTCCGCCGTGTTTGTTTATCAGCAGTCATGCATATGAAAAAATGTTTATAATGTGCCCAAAATGTTGACATTGCGGTAAAACAGTGATATATTTATAATGTTGAAAACGTAAATATCAAGAGAGGAAGGATATAAAAATGAATTCAAAGTTCAGACATCTGCTTTTTGCGCTATGCTTTGCACAGACGGCGGCTTTTGCACTGAATACGGCTGTGTCGGCAAACACGCCTGACGCTGTTTTCAGCGAAGAAATCTCGGAAGATGCCGGACTTGCGGAAGATGTATTTGTCCCGGTTGACGGAATTCTGACAGACGGCGAGCTTGTCGTCGCGTCCGGAACCTGCGGAAAAGAACTCGGCTGGTCTTTGGATAAATACGGAAACCTTACGGTATATGCGACAACCGATATAAGCGCGTCGGGCAAAGGATACATGACCGATTGGGTTTTGGATAATGTTCCTTGGAAGAATTACCGCGATAATATAAAAAAAGTAACTTTGCCTGACGGAATAAAGAGTATAGGCATAAATGCTTTTAATAAGTGTACGAATCTTGAAAGGGTCAATTTTCCGAACAGTATAAGAACGATAGGCGAGAAATCGTTTTCGGAATGTGGAAAACTGACGTCTGCTGATATGAAAACGGGATTGCGCTATATAGGTTCGCGCGCTTTTGGAAATTGTGAGGCGCTTGTGACGGCAACAATCCCCGAAACCGTGAGCGTTATCGGCGACAGTGCTTTTTATTTGTGTAAGTCGTTAAAGGAAATCAATCTTCCCCAAACACTTATAGAGCTTGGAAAAAATGCGTTTTACAGCTGTGAAAGCTTAAAGAAGGTTACAATACCGCCGGAAATCGACATAATTCCTGACGGTGCTTTTGCATATTGCAAATCATTGCAGAGCGTTGCATTACATAAGCATGTATATAAAATTTCAAACAATGTATTTTATCAGTGTGAGAGTCTGAAAAGTCTGACGATGCCGTCGGGACTTGACACTGTCGGAGAGTCTGCCTTTGCGCAGTGTAAATCGCTGTCCTCCGTAAACTTTAATACGGAACTACGCACCGTCGAAGCAAGTGCGTTTGAAGACTGTACTTCGCTTAAGAGCATATCTCTGCCGCAGAATGTCGGAAAGATAGGAGCTTCGGCGTTTGCAGGGTGTACGTCTCTGACAAGCGCAAATATACCTAAAACAACGCATAATCTTGCCGGAAATGCATTTGCCGGCGATACGCTTCTTAAAAATTTTAAGGTTGATCCGGCAAACGAAAATTATGTTTACGATAAAAACGCGGTATATACCAAAGACCGCGAAACGCTCGCGCTTGTAATACCGACCTATAAGGGTGTGTTTGAAATACCCGACGGCGTGAAATATATCGGCGAAGGCGCTTTTTCGCGGCTTGAAACGCTTGACGGAGTAAAGATTCCGGAAAGCACCGAGCAAATATGGTCAGACGCGTTTTCGGAATGTACGGGGCTTACAAGGGTTGATTTCCCTGAGTCTTTTTTGAGTATCGAAGATAATGCTTTTCTCAACTGCACAAATCTTGCCGAGGTCACATTCGGAAATGTTACCGGCATAGGAAAAGCTGCTTTCAGCTATACCGCGCTTACCGAGGCGGTCATTCCGGAAAGCGTTACTTACATCGGACAATATGCGTTCAGCTATTGTAAGAGTTTAAAAAGCGTAATTATAAAGGGATCTTGGAATACAGTTCCGGCTTTCTGCTTTTTAGGCTGCGAAAAGCTTGAAAAAGCAGAGCTGGGTGAGAAAACCGAAATGATTGATCCGCTTGCTTTCAAGGATTGTAAGTCTCTTACCGAAATATACCTGCCCGACAGTGTACAGGTGCTGTACAATCAGGCTTTTCAGGACAGCGGTCTTGAAAAAATAAGAGTTTCGGAAAACCTCAGAAAAATATCTGTCTATGCATTCAAAAATGCACCTCTCAAAGAGTTTTACTATGATTCGACGCCCGAAAAGTTTGCTCTTTCCGGAATTTCCGGAGATGTACCCAAAACCGCGGCGGTTTACTTTACGCTGAAAGATTCCGAAAATAATGTCGCTCTTGTGACGTCCGATTCGGAAAACACGCTTGCGGCAAAGCTGAAAACCAACGCGAATAAGGGCGATACACTTCCCGAATCCGTAAAAGCACAGCTTGACGGCAAAGAACTTTCCGTACTTGACGTTTCACTCGAGAGTGCGCTCGGACAGAGCCTTTCGCCCGACGGAAAACTCATTATAGGCACTGATGTTCCCGACGGATTTTCGAAAAATATGTCCGTGTACAGCTTAAGCGCTGACGGCACGCTCAAAGCTTTGAAACACAGATATACGCATGAAAAATACGTGTTTGAAACCGACAGCCTCGGCACGTTCGTGTTCGCGCAAGGCGCATATACCGCAGGCGATATTGACGGAAACGGCAGCGTAGATATAGATGACGCAATATTGCTGTTCAGACACAGTATGCTGCCTGAAACTTACCCGATAGACTATGCCGGAAATACCGATTTCAATAAAGACGGCAAGCTCGATATAGACGACGCGATACTGCTGTTCAGACACAGTATGCTGCCCGAAACCTATCCGATAGACTGACAATAAACGTCAAATAACATATAAAAAATAAGCTAAGTGCAAAGGATATGTCTTTCTTTACGCTTAGCTTTTCTTTTTTGGCTGTATCTTGTTTTACAGATAGAGTACGAGTCCGTCGCTTGAGAGCTGAATGTCGAACGGAAATTCCTTGAAGATCTGTTCAAACCCCTGCAGTCTCGGATAGTGGTAGTGGTTTAAAAACATTCTGTCGGTGTTCGTCTTTTTGAGCTTTTCCTTTACGTCCTTTAAATCCGCGTGCGCCATTTCGCATATTACAAGGTCATGCTTTTGCGTTCCGACAACCTGTTCGTATTCGGGAAATCCGATATCCATGTCGCCCGTAAACAGTACGTTTCTGCCCTCGGCAAGTATTTCATATGCAAATGCCGGATATCGTCCGTGCATCATATGCTTTGTCGGAATTGCACGAACTTTTATGTTTTCGTCCTCGTAGCAGACGCCCTCTTTTGTTACTCTGAATTCAACAATTCTGCATAAGTTTTCGGGATCCAAATGTATGGCTTCTGCAAATGCCAGATAACCTTTCAGCGCGTCGTCTTCGGGAAGATAGCAGACGGATCTGTCGTTGTAACGGTACCTTAAAAATTCTTCGTGAAGCGATAAAAGTCCGTTAACGTGGTCTGAATGCATATGCGTAATGAAAACCGCGCGTACTGCGGAAAAGTCGGCGTCCTGCTCAACTAAGTGCTCGTCAGCGGCGGAACCTGCGTCGATTATGTAAATTTTGCCGCCCGTTTCTACCATTGTGCAGGAAACGGCTCTTCCTTTTTCGGGGTATCCGTGGCTTGTGCCGAGAAATGTTATTTTCATATGTCTTCCTCATCTTTTTGTGTTTTCGATATTGTATCATATCTGAATTAGAGTGTCAATAACATATGGCAGAAATGAGAGCGCGCCGGGTTGAGAGATTTCAGCCCTCGAAATCATCATTCCCGAATTCAGAACAATAACCCGGCCGGGCAGGAAACTGCCCGGTCTTTTCTGCTTTTTGAAGAATGTTAATGAAAAATGAATGATTAGCAATAACGTTATAGAAACAGCAAAATTGTACAAGTCACAAAATTGGTGAAAAAACGTCAAAATGGTTCGGGGGGGGGGTAAATATAGTTTAAATGTCAATATAATACAAATGTAATCTTGTTAAAATCCGACAATTTTAATCAGCTGTTTTGTTTATGTTTGCTGAAAATGCATCCTGTAACAATTAGTTCATTGATTTTTGTGTTAAAACACACTATAATTTAATTATAATAATCAGACGCAATGCTGTGGAGCAAATAAACGGTTTTTTCGGACTGTTTCATGGCGGATACTTTTGTGTTCAGACGGTTGCTATCTAAAAATGAGCAAAATCAAACAAAAATACGACAAAATTGTACAACCGTGTGTCGGATTTGTGTCGGTATCAGCGTCAGGAAATACTTTTAGCGTAAAAATCCTTCAATAAAACTATATTTAACAAAAGGAGAGTGTAAAAACATGAAGAGATTTTTCAGCGTTATCCTCGCAGCACTTATGCTTGCACAGACAACGGCTCTTGCCGCACCCACGGCGGAAACTGTTGAAAATGCCGGCGAAGTGACAGAGAACGCACAGTTCCTTGAAGAAGAAAAGGAAACTGTCGTAGACACCACAACATTGTATGAGGAATACGGCACACCCGATACCTTCCTTAACTACGACATGAGTCAGGAACCTTCAGAATTAAAAAGCTGGGGAGTCAACAAAGGCTCTGTTAATTACGTATTTGAAAACGGCGTACTTAAAATTACTCCTGCAAAGCTTGTTTCTGACAACGACGTTGTAAGAGAACTTACGGCAGATAGAAAAAAAGCAGCCCGTAATGGTATCAAGGACTGCAATTTCCATATCCGTGTTCCGAGTATCCCGACAAGCGTTATCAACAAAATCGTTTTTCGCGTTAAGGCTGTTTCTCCGTATGAGGAACGTGTAGACGGAAGCCTTGCAACTGTTGCAAGCGACATGAGCGCACTTCAGGTATTTACCTGTACTACCGCTTTCGGAGGTGAAGAGGGAACCGGAAACGGTCTGAACGGTTCATATCAGACTTTGCAGCTTCTTAACTTTGACGGTGAGTTCCATGACTATGTTTTTGATCTTTCAAAAATCGGAAACTGGAAAGGCGATCTCACTAACCTCCGTATTGACATTCCGAATTTCCTCTATGAGGGCGAAGAAATATATATCGACAGTATCGTTGCATATGACGATTACGGCACAGAGGCTGAGTTCTTCAACTTTGATATGTCGAGAAAACCCGACGTCATGACTTCGCCTTATACAAACATCGGTAAGGTTGACGGCTCGTTTGACGGTAAAGATCTTGTGCTGACTGTTTCAAAAACGTCCGAAGGCGACAAGAATGAGCACAAATATGATCTTACCAAGGATGGGGTAAAGAATACATACTATGCCGCAAACGACGTAAACTTCAATATGTATGTTCCCATGATCCCGACCGAAAATATCAAGAGCGTTGTTGTCACCGCTACCGCAACTTCTCCTTATGAAGAACGTATCAACGGCACCGTAAACAACAGTTCCAACGATATGAACGCGCTCCAGATATTCTTCATGACAACCGCAGCCGGCGGAAAGTACAACACCACAAACGGTCTTTCCGGTTCAAATCAGAAGAAACTTCAGTTCAAGTTTGACGGCAAATCACATGACTATGTGTTTGATTTTTCGGACAGATCTGCATGGTCCGGCGATTTTACCGCTATGCGTGTTGACCCGACCAACGAACTCTTTGAGGGAGAAGAAATAAGAATCGAAAGCTTTAAGATTTATCTTAAAGACGGCGTAGCAAGCGATCTCGGCTATCCCGTTGACATGTTCTCGTATGATATGACATCGCGCCCGTTCTTTATTGGTGCGGTTAACAAAATGTGGACGAATTCGGAATGTTCGGCTCAGATTGTAAAGGAACTCCGACGCCGTTAACGGTTCGGCTCTTAAGCTTTTCTATGATCCGGCTACTGCAAACTATACCAAAACAGACGCCGGCATTACAGTTAAAGATAACGACGGCAATACCGTCAAGAAAGTGCGCGACCCGAACTTCCCGTTCAACCCGAACTTCCCAGTTTCAAACGTAAATGCAATTCTTATCAGAGCAAAATTTGATACTCCTTACGAGGCAAGAATAAATCAGGCTGACTCTGACGAAACAAAGCTTCAGATTTATTACAAGACCGATACCGTAACAGATCTCAAAGAAGTTAACAGTATCAAGATAAACGTAGCGCGCGACGGCAAGTATCACGATTATCTCTACTATTTCCCGGCAAACAGCACCTTTACCGGCAATACCGTAACAATGTTCCGTTTCGACTTACTCAACGAGTACTTTGAAAATGAAGCTCTGTACGTTGACTACATTAAGCTCTATTCCAAGACTCCTACCGAAACTTATGACCTTACGGATATGGTATTTACACCCGCAAACGGTGCGACAAACGTTGATTACAGAACAAGAAAGATCACCGCAAAGCTTCCCGACAGCTTTACAGGCGGCGAAGAATTCTTAAAATCCGTAAACTGGAGCAATCTCTATTTTAACTCCTATGACGAAGCTACCAAGACCGCAGTGTTCGGTATCAATAAGTATCACGATACATACAAAACCTGCAACACTCTCAAAGGTCTTACCTTTACTTCAAATTCCGTAACGAACTTTACCGATGACGGCAAGGGCTATATCACACCTTATTATTCAATAAAGATGTCGGGTAACATTGCAACCGACGGTGAAAACCTTGTTCCTAACGGCGACCTCGGTGTTGATACCGATTCAATGATCCGCGTTGATAAAGACAATTCTTTCTTCTCTAAGATCAGAAACGGCGTTCTCACACTCGGAGCCGGCAAGGAAATGCCGCAGAATACCTTTAAGGGACTTAACTGGAATAACCTTATCGACTACGAAAAGGGTACAGCCGGGAATCCTAAGTATTATTACTTCTCAATCACAGGAAAGTACACCGATGCCACAAATGATTCCTGGAACAGTATCAAAGAGCTTACGCTCTATAGGAAGACGACAAAAGACGGCGTAGATACGGTTTCCGCATTTAAACCTTCGTCAAATACCGATATGAACAAACCCAAAATGCTTATCACATTCCAAAAGGATTGGAACAGCAATGGCGGTTTTGCGGCTGATGTAGGTGCTTATACACCCGGTGTTACCAATAATTACAGATTTAACAACTTTGACAACTCTTACAAGACATACAGCTATATTCTGAAGAGCGAGTCAAGCGTATATAAGGATGGAAAAATTGTTCCAAATGACGATAAACTTTGGACATACTTCATATGGGAACCCGGTGATATTTACTATGATGAAGAATGCACTAAGCCTGTAACTATCGGCTTTGACTTCATGTTCAATAACATTACCATGAAGGAAATGTTCAAACTTAACTTTGACCTAGGAACAGACGCGGCAGGTACTGCACCGGCAACAAGATACTTTGCTAAGGACGTAAATACCGTTCTTCCCGAAGATACAGCATTTACCAAGAACGGCTTTGCATTTGCAGGCTGGACAGACGGCGAAAAGGTTTATAAGCCCGGCGAGACCGTAACATTCGGCACGGCAGGCGATAAGACTCTCAAAGCAGTTTGGACTCCTATGCTCACTCTTGAAGACGAAAGCACAGCTTCCGTAAGAACAGCTCCCAACGGTATCAGACTTCTTTCGAGCGTAGGCGAAGAGATAAAGAGCAATGAAAAGCTTGTATCCTACGGTTATCTCGTAGCAAGAACCGAAGTACTCGGCGATAACGAACTTACCTTTGAGTTTGAAAATAAGATTTCCAGAGCCGCATATGATAAAGATACCGGTGACGATTACCATTATCAGATAGGCGACGGACTTATAAAGATAGCCGCAGCAATCGTCGGAATTCCGGAAGATCACGTAAACGATAAGTTCACTATCAGAACTTATGCCGATATGGGAAATGAAACACTCTACGGCAACAGCGTAACCACAAGCCTTACAAAGATCTGCAAGAGCTATAAGGATAACCAAGAAGCTTATAATCAGCTTACCGACGCACAGAAAGAGCTTGTCGATAAGTACGCAGCGCTTTATGTTGCAGACTGATAATGAGGTAAATGCAAATGAAAAAAGAATATGTAATTCCCGAACTTGAAGTCGCAGTAATGTCGGCGGAGGATATACTCAGTTCAAGCGGAGAAAATGACGTGATAATTCGTGTAAATGATCTCTTTGAATAAGATAAGGGAATAAAAAGCCGGGCGGTTTTGACACCGTCCGGTTATCTTTATATATACGGGATTTTTGCATAGACAGGAGAGTTGTTGTATATACGAATTCCCGTATTTTCAAAGTTTGGCTATGAGTAATAAAACCCAGTATAAATCAGAAAATAAGATCTTCGGGAATATACTGGATAAGCTGCTGTTCGCTGTACGTCAGACTGTTGTAGTTTTCAAGCCATTCGAGTGTACTTGCCGAAAGCGAGGTTTTCTCGTAGGTTCTGCCGTCAAATACTATTGTTTCGTTTTTCGGCAATCCGCATATTTCACTGTCTGCCTGGCTGTCGTAATTCTGTGTGCTGCGGAATATCACCCAGTTGCCGTCGATAAGTACGTGAATTGTGCCGTCGGGTCCGTACTGGAATCCGAGATTTTCTCCGAAATTCGATTGATTGTCTTTGTCGGGTAAAGAATTTTTGTCAACGCATGAGTCAATATATCCGTCCATAACGCCGCAGCGTGCCATATCGCTTACCTCACCGTCAGAGGTGTAGATCACGCCGTCAATGCGTACAGCCATGGGCGTTTGCTGTTCTTCTGTGCCGTCCGAACCGGCGTTATCGGAATTTTCGCTTTGTTCGGGAGCATTTTCGCCGTCAGCACCGTTGTTTTCTATGTTAAATTCTGCGGTGTACTGCTTTTCGTCTGTTTCCGGCAGCGTCTTAATGGGGTAGCAAGCGGAAAATGTATATAAACCCAAGAGTATTAACGAGAAAATAATGTATTTCTTCATTATAACACCTCCGTTTGCTATTATAGACGGAGTGTTTTTGTAAAAGTTCCGCAAAAAACGCATTTTTTCGCAAAAATAATTACTCAAATACACTGCGTAATTTTTCAAGAGCACATTTTTCTATGCGCGATACATAAGAGCGCGAAATATCAAGCTTTTGAGCAACTTCACGCTGTGTAATGGGCTTTGAGAATCCGAGACCGTAACGCATGACGATTATCTGCTTCTCGCGCGGCGTAAGTACCGTTTCAACGCCGTGTAAGAGCTTTTCGGTGTATATTTTCAGATGAATTTTGTCCGCAATGTCATCGTCAACGCTTATTATGTCCATGTACGTCAGCGGATTTCCGTCCTTGTCGTTTTCCACCGTGTCGGAAAGGGAGGTTTCGCTCGCAAGCTTTTTCTGCGAACGGAAATGCATGAGAATTTCGTTTTGCAGACACTTTCCGGCATATGTCGCAAACCTCGCGCCGTTGGAGGTGTCAAAAGAGTCGATAGCCTTTATAAGCCCTATCGTGCCTATCGAGATCAGATCGTCGCTGTCGCAGCTTTGCGAATAGTATTTTTTTGCAATGTGCGCGACAAGCCTCAGATTGCGCTCAATCAGTACGTTGCGTGCCTCCATGTCGCCGTCGCGGCACTTTTTGAAATATTCGCGTTCCTCTGCGGCGCTTAACGGCGGCGGAAAGCTTGCAGTGGGAGAGAGCCTGAGAAACAGAAATAACAGATTTGAAAATATATCGCCGCAAAACAGCATATACCACACCTCTTGTAAAATCAATGTGATGTATTATATGCGTAAAGGCTTGTATTTGTTTACATTTTTCGGAATTTTTCGCTCTTTTTTTGAATAGTATTGACTGAAAAAGGAGTTTGGTTTTTATGGAAATATACGTTGTACAGCCGGGAGATACCATATATTCCATAGCGAGGATATTCGGCGTTTCGGCTCAAAAGCTTTCCTCCGATAACGGGGTGGGCGAAGACGGTGCGCTTGCGGTAGGGCAGAGCATAACCGTGCTTTTTCCCGACCGGACGTACATTTCCCAAAATGAGCAGAGCGTGCAGAGTATAGCACAAAGCAGCGGTATAAGCACAAAAACTCTCTACCGCAATAATATATTTCTCGGCGGAGCGTCAAACGTTCCGCAGGGTACGCAGGTCGTGATAAAGTATTTTGAAAATGAAAAGACACCGTGCTTTCTCGGCGGATATGCCTATGATTTTATCTCGCAAACCCTGCTTGATACCGTAATAAGCTATATGACGTATCTTATGCCTTTTACCTACGGCTTTACCGAGAGCGGAGAGCTTATAGCGCCCGATGACGAACGGCTGATAGATACGGCATACCGTTATGATGTAAAACCGCTCATGCACCTTTCAACGCTCACACAGTACGGAAATTTCAGCAGCAGCCTTGCCGACGCCGTTCTCAATGATCCGCAGAGCACGCAGAATCTTGTGAATAATGTGTTGAATAACGTAATACAAAAGGGATATTACGGCGTTGATGTTGATTTCGAGTATCTGCCGGCTGCGGACAGGGATAATTATACAAATTTTATATCCCGGCTGACACGTGAAATGAATAATAACGGCTATATCTGCGTCGTCGCCGTGCCGCCCAAAACCTCCGATACGCAGACCGGTACGCTTTATGAAGGCGTTGATTATGCCGGGCTCGGCGAGGCTGCCGACTATGTGTTTCTCATGACGTATGAATGGGGATACCGTTTCGGACCTCCGCTGCCCATCGCGCCTGTGCCGTCTGTAAGACGTGTCATTGATTATGCTCTTAGCAGAATACCGTCGGAAAAGATTATACTCGGCATATCGAATTACGGCTATGACTGGACGCTGCCGTTTGTTCAGGGCGAGAGTGACGCACCGTCGCTGTCAACCGAAGCCGCAATAGAGCTTGCGATAAGGTACGGAGCCGAAATACAGTTTGACGAGGAGAGTATGGCGCCGTACTTTTACTATACCGATGAATTTTCAAGAGCGCACGTCGTCTGGTTTGAGGACGCGAGAAGCTATGCCACAAAGTGCGCGCTTATAGAGGAATATGACCTTGCCGGAGGTTTTATCTGGGATCTTATGCGCAGAAATCCACAGGGGTACGTGACGCTCAACAGCCTGCTTGAAATAGAGTAAAGCCGAGTTTAAAAAAGCGGTTGAATTAACCGCCAAAAGAGTGTTTTCTGTAATAATCGGGTTTGAAATAGCTTATGGAATTGCTGCACAGTAAAATTACGGCGTTTTCGCTTTCCGTGATAATGTACGCATATGCTCTGCCTTGGATTTTCCGAAAACACCTCTCCTTGCCGAAGTATTGCGCGGCTGCGGCACTAAGCTCTTGGCTGTTCATTTTGCGAAAATCGTAGCGTATCTGCACAAGTCTTTTGCTTTGGTCAAAAATATATGTAACTTCGTTATCTCTTATGGAAAGATTCGTCAGCCCGTCAACCGTATGAAAAATATCTCTGCATATAAGCGTGTAAGTTTGATATGAACCGCTGTTCTTTTGATCTCTCAAAACG
The DNA here is from genome assembly GCA_934446675.1 of uncultured Eubacteriales bacterium. Lineage (GTDB taxonomy): Bacteria > Bacillota > Clostridia > Oscillospirales > CAG-382 > UMGS1387. The sequence goes on along the minus strand of CAKSEL010000001.1, from coordinate 206,129 downwards.
TATTCTCCGCTGCGTACAGCGTCAATATATGTGTCCCAGACGTATTTAAGCTCTGTCCTGCAGTTTCTGCCTTTAAACGCTGCTTTCATGAAAAAAGCCGACAGTATTACAAGTATTGATATAATTAAGACCGGAATATAGTTTGCCGCCGTACCGGATAAAAATAAAACCGTATTGTCCTTTCTGCCGGCTGACCTTGAAAATTTGCGGCTTTCATGTCCGGAACGTGTTTTTTCGGAAATATTGCATTTTACTCCGCCGCGGCTGAAAAACATAAACTCTTTTTCTCCTTTGCAACTGTAAAGATTAGTCATACTTTATCATACTTTATACTACTTGTCAAGAGCTGTTCCGATTTTTGCGTATAATAATATCGGTGGTGAAAAGTATGAAACCTTTAAAAGAGAAGATAAGCATAACCATTGACGGAGATATTCTTGAAAAGCTCCGTGAGGAAGCAGAGTATGACGACAGATCGCTTTCGCAGTATATCAATATCATTCTCAAAGAGCATATAAAAAAGTCGGGGAAATAAATGTGCCGTATGCCGCAAAGCGCATAAATTCTGCGCGCAAAAAATATAAAAGCACCTGTTAAAAGGTGCGCAAAAAAATTCTGCCGCCCGAAAAGGGCGGCAGTTCTGCTGTAAGTATAACCGCTTATCTGATGTTTCTGTACATCGGACCGTAAGCGCCGCAGGCTCTGTAATCCTGTCCTTCCTTGTCCATGCCAAAAGCGTTCCAGCTTGACGGACGGAATATCTTTCCTTCGGGTACGTTGTGCATACAAACCGGAATTCTCAGCATAGAGCACAGCGTGATAACGTCCGCGCCTATGTGACCGTAGCTTATGGCGCCGTGGTTTGCACCCCAGTTGTTCATTACGTCGTAAGCCGTTGCAAACGCGCCTTTTCCGGTCGTTCTCGGAGCAAACCATGTGCAGGGCCATGTGTAGTCTGTGCGTTTCCAGAGAATGTCCGAAACCTCGTCGGGCAGATTTATAGTCCAGCCTTCTGCTATCTGCATAACGGGACCTAAACCTTTTACAAGATTAAGTCTTAACATTGTAACAGGCATTTCGGCTCTTGTGAGGAATCTTGAGGAGAATCCGCCGCCTCTGAAATAACCCTTGTCGGCAGCGCACCATACCGTAGCGTCTGTGCAGGCTTTTATGTCGGCATCGGTCATTTCCCAGAACGGCTTGATAACGCCGTTTCCGTCCTTGTCCTTTACTTCTCCGCAGGCATCAAGGCAGGCAGCACCGGAGTTGATGAGGTGAATAAATCCTCCGGCGTCCTTTGCCTTGCCTTCGATCGAATAGCCTGTGGCTTTCTTTACGGCATCGGCACTCCAATATGTTCTAACGTCCGCGAATATCTGAGCCGTGTTTGTAAGTAACTTTGAAAACAGCATACAAACGCCGTTAAGAGAGTCGTTTTCGGTTGCAAGAATGTAAGATTCGCGAGCACCGTTCCAGTCGAAGGAGGAATTGAGCAGCGCTTCGGGAAAGTCGCAGTTGGGATAAAAGTCAGTCCACTGTCTCTGTCCCTGAAAACCGCCGGCAATGGCGTTGTGACCGACAGACTCTTCAAGACAGCCGTCTGGCAGATTGCTGTTGCCGTTGTAAAGGTCTTTTATAATGCACATCATCTTTACGATGAATTCCCATGACTCTTGTTTTTTCTTGTCGCTTTCGCGCACTTCGTAAGGATTTTTGTCAAACCCCTCTTTGCAGTTTTCCTTTACCCATTTGAGAGCTTTCTGATACTCTGCCTTGTCATATATTTCCTCTGTCATTCGGCGTATTATCTCAACCTCGTCGACAGATTCCACTCTCATTCCGAGATATTCTTCAAAGAAGTCGGGATTTACTATTGAGCCTGCAATGCCCATGGTGACAGAGCCGATCTGAAGATAAGACTTTCCTCTCATTGTGGCAGCCGCGACGGCAGCTTTAGCAAAACGTAAGATCTTTTCCTTTACGTCAGCGGGAATTTCGGTTGAGTCAGCCTCCTGTACGTCGTGACCGTAAATTCCGAAAGCAGGAAGTCCTTTCTGCGCGTGAGACGCAAGAACGCTTGCAAGATAAACCGCACCCGGTCTTTCGGTGCCGTTAAAGCCCCATACCGCTTTTATCGTCATAGGATCCATGTCCATTGTTTCCGAACCGTAGCACCAGCAGGGAGTGACGGTAAGAGTTATGTCAACGCCGTTGTCCTTGAATTTCTGCGCGCAGGCAGCAGCCTCCGCAACGCGTCCTATGGTGGTGTCGGCAATGATGACATTTACAGGCTCGCCGTTTGTGTAGCAAAGATTTTCGCTTATGAGCTTTGCCGCGCTCTTTGCCATGTTCATTGTCTGTTCCTCAAGCGACTCGCGTACTTTCAAAGCTCCGCGTCTGCCGTCAATGGTAGGTCTTATGCCAATGACGGGATAATTTCCGATAAGTCTTGACTGTGCCATTTATATTACCTCCGAAAAATTATATTTTGCTGTTACTATAATAATATACTTGATTTTCAATGCTTGCTTGTGCTATAATAACAAAAAATATAACAATATTCAGATTCATGGTGAGAAAATGGGATTTAATGAGATCAAACAGCACGGAACGCAGGATTTTCCGATAGAACTTTATAAATTGTATCCTTTTTCGCCGAAATATGAGATGGTGCATCACTGGCATAAAGAAATAGAACTTATACGCGTAACAAAGGGAAATCTTTTTCTCACGCTCGGCAGAAAAACGTACCTTCTTGAAAGCGGAAAAGCCGCTGTCGTGAACAGCGATACGCTTCACGGTGCGATACCAGAAAAAAACTGCGAATACAGTTGCGCCGTGTTTGATCCGTCGGGATTTGTAACTCCGCAGCAGAGCGTGCAGTTGTTTGTAAATGAAATAAAGTCGGGACAAATAAGCTTTTGCGAAGTGCCGGAGGATAAATGCGCGATTGAGGCAGTAAATGCGGTGTTCGGCGCATTGGAAAACGGCGTTCCGGGACAGCTGCCGTATATGAAGATAGCGGCGGTAAGCGCGATATATAATTTTTACGGTGCTTTTCTGAGCCTCGGATTGGTAAATAGGACAAACTCCGACGCTGTCACACAGAATAAAGACTCGGTAAAGCTCAAACGCACTCTCGAATACATAAGACAGAATTATTCGCAGCAGATAAAGCTTGACGATATAGCAAATGTCTGCGGAATGTCACCCAAGTATTTCTGCGCGTATTTCAAGAGCATGACGGGACATACGCCCGTCGAATACCTCAATGTGTACCGTATATCCAAAGCCGCAAAGCTGCTGCTCAATACCGACGAACCCGTAACGCAGATAGCGCTTGACTGCGGATATAATGATCTGAGCTATTTCATAAAGCAGTTCGGAAAGCATAAGGGAATGTCGCCGGGAAAATTCCGCAAGGAAAGGGCGGATACCGTCTGAAATTTTCAAAATAAGCAAAAAAGTGCCGCGAAGATTTTTGTCTTTCTCCGCGGTTTGTTTTTTAATATTACGGAAATGTCAGAACGATACGGCAGCCGTTTCGATTCCGCTGTCCTTTACAAGCGCAATGCCCGAAAGTACGGGTATGCTGTCCTGTTCGTCAAAGTAGTACTCGTAAATATCTCCGACGATAAGACCGGCATAGTCGCCGTAGTATTCGACGGTGTAGACGGAGCTTGTTCCGTCCTTACGAATGTCCGTGATTTTGTGCATAAATGTCGTAGCGCCGTGCGCATATGAACAGCCCATGATTTTGTCGGTGCTGCTCGGTTCGTCGGGTAAATCATCGCCTGCGGTAAGCGCCCATGTGTAAATATCGCCGTTTTTAAGTCCGGGATTTCCCGAAAATACTTTTGAAATAAAGCCGTTGACCTCATCAAAAGAGTAGGGAGGATATTCGTTAGTAAAATACGCCATTATGTGCGTTATGAAGTGAACGTCCTTTGACAGATCGAGCGCCGACGGATCGTTTTTGCCGACGGTAAGCTGATCCTTGCAGTACGACGCGGAAAACTCTCTTATGAATTTGTCGTAATTGTCAGGCTGCTGCGGCATAAAGAAATCGTCATACGAAACCTTGTCGGAACTGCAGAACAGGGTTATCGGACAGCCTATGCCGTTTTCCGGCTCGATCTTAAGAAGATAAATACCGTTGCCTTGCTTTAAAGAGCCGTTTTCGGGCACTTTCGTTATGTCCAAGGAAAGCGCATAAAATGAAGCGTATTTGCACATTGGAATGCGGTTGTTTTTAGTTTCTTCCTCATCTGCTTTGTCGTCCGTAAACGTAAAGCGCACGGCATTTGTTTCGCCGATCTCTGTTTCGGCAAGGAAAGAATAAAGTTCAGGATTGCCGCCGCATAATTCGCTTAAAGTGTCGGCGTCGGCTTCTTTCAGGGCTTTTATAAACGTGTTTGATGTGTCTTTGGTGGTATCCTCGCCGTCAAAAATTACCGCGTCGTATGACTGAATGAATCCGAGAACAGTGTCTTCACCGTCGGCATTATTCGTTTCGCCGTTTTGCTCCTTGTCGGAAGTATTGCCGTTCTCATCTTGATTTTGACCGTCGTCGGTTTTTACTTCAGTGTCAGAAATGTCCCCGCGCAAATCTCCCGTGATGCCGCCGTCGGATTTTTTGCAGGCGCAGAAAGAGAAAATAAGAATTGCCGCGAGAAGTACGGTAAAGAGTTTTTTCATGCTTTGAATCTCCTTTCGGTTTAAAAAAATCTAAGAATTGATATCTGAAAGAGGTTTGAATACGTAGTGCCTTCCGCCGGCATTTACGGCATTGCCGTCGGGGATAAAATCTCCGTACAGACCGTCGGTAATGTAAACCGTGCCGTCGTCACAGATAAGAACCGCCTCAAAGCCGATAAGCTTTTCGTTGTAGAATTCCAAAGTCTTTTGCGGTCCCATTACAAAAAGCGCGGTAGAAAGAGCGTCTGCATAAAGACCGTCGTTACAGATGACCGCGGCGCTGCGTAAGGAACTGTCAGCAGGATACCCGGTTTTTGTGTCGAATATGTGGTGGTATCTCACGCCGTCCTTTTCAAAATACCTTTCATAGTCGCCGGATACCGCGATAACCATGTCGCACAGCCTTGCGTAACCGATAATGCCTGATGTGTCGTCGGGATTTTTTATTCCGATGTTCCAGCCGTTTTTGCCGTCTTTCGCGTTGTTTTCCGAAGAACCGGTCACTGCCACGTTTCCGCCGAAACTTATCATGGCGTTTTTGACGCCGTTGTTCTTCAGAATTTCAATGCATTTTTGCGCGGCATAGCCTTTTGCAAATCCTCCGGGATCGACAGCGCTCTGATTTTTCAATTCAGCTTTTCCGTCATGCAAAGTCAGATTTTCCGCACCGCAGCTTTTCAGCACGTTTTTTATGTCGTCATCGGACGGAATTTTCGGATTTTCCGAGGTAATGTTCCAAAGTTTTACCAGTGTGCCGGAACATAAGTCAAACGCGCCGTCTGTTATGTCCGAAACGTATGCTGCTTTTTCAAGCATTGAATAAACTTCGGGCGAGAGGGAAGCGCTGCCCGAAGCGTTGAGCTTTGAAATTTCACTGTCGCAGATATTAGCCGAAATGCTTTTTTCAAGCGCGGATGTGTACTTTTCAACCTCGTCCGTGCCGTTGTCCGAGTCGATTTGAAGTTCAATTACCGTGTCCATTGCAAAAAACTGAGTGTAAGTGTATTTTTGAGAGTTTTGGCAGCCGGACAGTAAAAATATTAACGCCGCAGAAAATGCGAGAAACGAATTTTTAATTTTCTTCATAGAGCTTTCTCCGTGCCGTTTGTCCGTCCGAGAGCCGCAGACAGCCTCGGCAGAACAGTATTCATGACAACGCCGCAAATGTCTCCGCTTATTACGCTTGCCGCGGCAAATAAAGGAAAGTACAAAGCAAATGCAGTACCCGATGTCAGAATACCTCCGGCTATCGACTGACCTATGCTGTGAAAAAGTGCGCTGAATGCCGATACGCCGATAAATGATATGCGTTTTCCGTAAAGCGGCTTTGAAATAATGAGGCTTGCAAAGGATAACAGCGAGCCGCACATCGAAAGACAGAGCGAAAAGAAGTTTCCGGTAAAAGCAAAGATAAACAGCGGACGTAAGAACGCAGTAAAAAATGCGCATACGGTGCCTGAAAGATAAAATGCCGCAGCCGTTGCAATGTTTGAAAGTCCGGGCTTAACTCCGGGCAGAAACAGCCCTGTCGGAAATATAAAACCTTCGATAATGGATATTATTGCCGCAAAAGCCGTAAATAACGCGGCGTCAAGCATAACGCGGAGCGTTTTTTTGTTATCCTGCCGCATAGTCAGCACCTCCGCCGTTATTTGATTTTTCCGACACTACCGCAACCCTGTTCGGCAGACATATAACGCTGCCGCCGTCCTTTGTGACGGGATTCATCAAAAGACAAAGACCGTCGGGGCAGTCAGAATCCGAAATATATGCTTTTCCGTCCTTTACCGTAACCGTCGTGTGACCGCCGTCGGGGGAGTAGGACGAATCTCTCGACAAATCAAGCGTTTTTGCGGCTTTTCCGTCAAGCGTTACCGTGACGGTGCTTACCTTAGCGTAATTATAGCGTAAAATCATAAAAAAGGCAATGCAAAACGCAAAAATTAAGATATTAATAACAACGTCGCCGATGTAAGTCCTTGATTTTTTCATGGCATATACGGATTGTGCGCGCGCTGTGCGTCAAGCTCTGTTTTCTGACCGTGACCGGGATATATTTCATAGTTTCCGCAAAGCGCGGCAAGTGACGAAAGCGAGTTTTTCATATCCGACGGACTTCCGCCGTCAAAATCTGTTCTGCCGCAGCTGCCGTCAAACAGCGTGTCGCCGGTGAATATGACGCGCTCGTGCTCCTCCGCAAAGCAGGAACTTCCCGGCGTGTGACCGGGTGTGTGCATTACCTTAAAACAAAGCTTTCCGACTGTTACAGTGTCGCCGTCTTTGAGTGTTTTGAGCTTTCCGTTATATGAATACGGACTTCTAAACAGTGTACCCGAAAGATTAGCCGAAACGTCTGACATTGCAGCCGCGTCAAGTTTATGAATGTATACAGGTATATCAAATCCGTCGGCGTTTGCGGCGTTTATCAGGTCCGTAAGACCGAATATGTGGTCAAAGTGTGCGTGGGTAATGATAACAGCACATATTTTCAGATTTTGTGACTTTGTATACCTGTATATACTCTCACCCATGTCGCAGGGATCAAAAACGGCGCAGTTTCCGCAGCCGTCGTCGGCAATGTAGCAGTTTGTCGCGCAGACGCCCATGCAGAAAGTTTTGATGTTCATAATATTCTCCGTTCAATAAAAATACGGGGGCATTGTTTCAGCCCCCATAATGCGGTACGATCCTGTAAATTACTTGTCGAGAGCCTTTAACATATCTTCGACATTGGCAAGCATTTCGGTGTATTTTGCAAGCTTAGCCTTTTCGCCGTCAACGACAGCCGCCGGAGCCTTGTCAACGAACGAAGCGTTGGAGAGCTTTTTGTTTACTCTTTCAATTTCGGCAAGCGCGGTCTGCTTTTCCTTTTCAAGACGAGCTTTTTCTTTTTCCATGTCAAGCATTTCAGCCATGGGAATGAATATCTTTGCACCGTCCGAAACAATGCTTACAGCGCCGTCTGCGTCGTAGCTGTCAACAACTTCAAGTCCCGACGCGCTTGCAAGCTTTTCAAAGAATTTGCCGGTATTTTCGTTGAAAGAATCTGTGTACTCCGAGATAACGTAGAGCTTAGCCTTTCTTGACGGCGGTACGTTCATCTGGGTTCTGGTGTTTCTTACGGCGCGTATTGCGTCGATAACTCTGTCCATGCTCTTGCATTCTGCGCCGAAGTCGAGCTTTTCATCATATTCGGGATAGCTTTCGGAGATGAGAAGACTGTCCGAAATGTTGAGGTGTGACCATATTTCTTCCGAGATAAATGGCATAAACGGGTGCAGCAGCTTCAATATACCCGTGAGTACATAGAGAAGAACGCTCTGTGCGTCCTTACAGGACTGAGTGCCTTTTTCAAAGAGTCTCGGTTTTACGACTTCAATGTACCAGTCGCAGTATACGTCCCAGATAAATTCAAGTAACTTTGCGGCTGCAACGCCAAGCTCAAACTTGTCGAGATTTACGGTTATTTCCTTGACCGCATTGTTGTAGTGCGTGAGTATCCATTTGTCCTCGATTGCAAGATTTTCGGGAATACCGGGCTTTGCGCCGTCGTCAAGGTTCATGAGAACAAAACGCGCGGCGTTCCAGATCTTGTTTGCAAAGTTTCTGGAATTGTCCATCTTTGTGTAGGAGAAACGCATGTCGTTTCCGGGCGCATTTCCCGTAACAAGGGTAAATCTGAGCGCGTCTGCGCCGTACTTTTCGATAACTTCAAGCGGATCAATGCCGTTTCCGAGAGATTTTGACATCTTGCGTCCCTGTTCGTCTCTTACAAGACCGTGAATAAGGACGTTTTCAAACGGAGCTTTTCCCGTGTGTTCAAGTCCGGAGAAAATCATTCTCGAAACCCAGAACGTGATAATGTCGTAGCCTGTAACAAGGGTAGAGGTCGGATAGTATCTCTTGTAGTCCTCTGTGATTTCGGGCCAGCCGAGAGTAGAGAACGGCCAGAGCGCCGACGAGAACCATGTATCGAGAACGTCCTCCTCCTGACGAAGCGGAGCGCCGCAGTCGGGACAAATCTTTTCGTCGTTTTTGGAAACTATCATCTTGCCGCACTTGTCGCAGTAGAACGCAGGGATTCTGTGTCCCCACCAAAGCTGACGGGAGATGCACCAGTCGTGAATGTTCTCCATCCAGTTGAAGTATTTTTTGGACTGATTTTCGGGAATGAACTTGATCTTTCCGCTTCTTACAACGTCGATAGCCGGCTTTGCAAGCGGTTCCATCTTTACAAACCACTGATCCGAGATAAGCGGCTCAACCGTTGTTCCGCAACGGTAGCAGGTTCCGACATTGTGAACTGTCGGCTCAACCTTGACAAGCACGCCCATTTCTTCAAGCTCTTTTACAACCTGTTTTCTCGCCTCGTATCTGTCAAGACCTTCAAATTTGCCTGCAACCTCGTTGAGAGTTGCGTCGTCGTTCATGACGTTTATCTGTTCGAGATCGTGTCTCTGACCTACAAGGAAGTCGTTGGGGTCGTGCGCCGGAGTAATCTTAACGCAGCCCGTGCCTTTTTCCATGTCTGCGTATTCGTCGGTTATTATCGGAATTTCGCGGTTGACAAACGGAACAACGACTTTTTTGCCTACAAGGTGCTTGTATCTTTCGTCGTCGGGATTTACCGCAACGGCTGTATCGCCGAATAATGTTTCAGGACGGGTTGTTGCGACAATAACGTATTCGTCGCTGTCCTTTACATAATATTTGATGTGCCAGTAATTGCCCTGCTGTTCGGGATTTTCAACCTCCGCGTCCGAAAGAGCCGTCTTGCAGTGCGGACACCAGTTAGCTATTCTGTGACCTCTGTAAATAAGACCTTTGTCGTAAAGCGAAACGAAGACCTCTTTTACAGCCTCCGAACAGCCTTCGTCCATGGTAAAGCGGAGTCTTGACCAGTCGCAGGAGCAGCCTATCTTTTTAAGCTGGGTAATTATTCTCGAACCGTACTTGTTTTTCCAGTCCCAGACGCGTTCCAAAAACTTTTCTCTGCCGAGGTCGTATCTTGTAAGACCTTCTTCTTTTCTGAGATTTTCCTCGACTTTGATCTGAGTTGCAATGCCGGCATGGTCGGTGCCCGGAACCCAGAGCGTGTCAAAACCTTTCATCCTCTTGTATCTTATGAGAATGTCCTGTAAGGTGTCGTCGAGAGCGTGTCCCATGTGGAGCTGTCCCGTTACGTTAGGCGGAGGAATAACTATGGTGTAGGTCGGCTTTGTCCTGTCGCCGGAGGGCTTGAAGCTTCCGGTACTTTCCCACTTTTCGTATATTTTTTCCTCGCTTGAATGAGGATCATAGTTCTTTTCGAGTTCAATAGACATTTGTTTGTTTCCTTTCGGTTTAAACTTTATGTTAAATGGTATCGGGGTCGAGTATCTGATTCATAACAAGCCCCGTTATGAGTTTCGGATAGAAATATGTGGACTTCTGCGGCATTTTTTCTCCTGCAAGAGCCGCGTCCTTTATCTGTGAAATGAGCGTCGGACGAATCAGAAAAGCGCAGTTTACATCATGCGAGCAGTTTACAAGGTCGATAGCCTCTGAAATGTCGCGTGTGTAGTTTAAGTTTATCTGATTTGCCATGTTTTGCTTGTCAATGCCGAGAATGTTCTCAAGTACCAGCGAGTGCAGCACCGTCACGTCAAGAGAGGTGTAAGCTGCGGTCTTTCCGGGATTCATTTCGGCAACCTTTTGCTGCGCGCCGTCCTTCATGGTCAGCTTGTAGAAAATTTTGTCCTTTGAGCACATAACAAAGACTTTTTCGCCGTCCTTTTCGTCGAGAACAGACTGGATTTCGTTCTGTTCAATGCCCGTTACGTCAAAGTACGCCGATATTTTGTCAAGCAGCGCCGTTTCGTCGTAGTTTTGTAAACCCTTTACTATTCTGTGAGTGGGGAATACCACAAGACCGTCGTTTTCCATGTCTATAAGCATCATCATGCAGTAGTTCGCCGGGTGGTTTTCGTCTTTTATAACGCCGTCGGAAATGAGCTTGTCTCTGTAACGAAGCGCCGTTTCGTATCTGTGATGACCGTCCGCGATAAAGAGCTTTTTACCCTCAAACGCTTTTTCGAGAAAAGCTATGTCTTCACTGTTTTCTATCTTCCAAAGACGCTGGATAACTCCGTCATCCGCCGTAAATTCGATTTCGGGTTTTCCTGCGCTGCACTGCATTACGCGTGAGCTTATAACACGGTCTTCGTCGCTGTACATTGAATAAATGGGACTGAAATTGCAGCCGGTCGCGCACATAAGCTCAAATCTGTCCTGCTTTGCCTTGGAAAGCGTTTCCTCATGCGGAAGCACTACGCCTTTTGAAAATTCCTCGAGCTTTACTCTTGTGAAAATTCCGTGGAGTTTCTTTTTTTTGCCGTATGCTTCAAATTCTTCCTCGTAGACGTAAATGCCCGGCTTTTGGTCGCAGGCTATAACGCCGCTTTTCAGCCAGCCGAGATATGTTTCGCGTGCCTTGGCATATGCGTTGTCTCCGACGGGCTTTTCAAGCCTTATTATGTTTTCGGGACTTTCGGAAATGTAACCGAGTCGCTGTTCTTCGCTGATAATATCGTACGGAGGGCATACGTTAAGCGCGGTTTTGCCTTTGTCCGTGTACCTCAGCGCACCGAATGCTCTGACTTGTGCCATGATTTTTTCTCCTAACCAAATAAAGTTATTCATATTATTATACAACAACATTGCGCCTTTTACAAGAAGTTTTAACAAAAAAGCCTTAAAAAATTTTATTTGCATTGCCGGCGCATATAACGCACGGCACAAAAAATCTCATCGCGGCATAATATACAGCAAAGGCTCCAAGGTCATGCGGGCCTTTAATCCAAAGGAGGTTTTTTAGCTTATGACAGATAAAAATTGCCAGACAGCGTCAAATGTTCTCGGAACATCGACGGGCTGCTGCAGAGACAAGTCCACTTGCATAGATGTCGATAAGATATACGATTCCGCAAAGGATAAGGAATGTATAGAGGATTTAAGAGTATATCTCGATAACGAAGGACAGGACATAGTGGATAACGCAACTACCATAAGATGCACAAGCGCGGAGGTTCTCTGGGCAAACATTTCGGTACATGACGTCGCCTTTAACCGCGGCTATTATGCGGTAGACATAAGATACTATTTCCGCATATGTTTTGAAGCGTGCGTATCGGGCAGAGCAAGAGAGTTCTGCGGTATAGCCGTTTACGATAAGCAGACAATAATGTACGGCAGCGAAGGAAACGTGAGCGTGTTCACGTCCGAGGCAGCCAACGGTTCTATCTGCGGCGGAGTGCCGGATTCGGGACTTACACAGGCAGTTTCCAATATGCCTAAGGTTGTGCTTGAAGTTGCAACGCCCATATGCCTTGCGGTAAAGGCTGTTGAAAAAGCGTATAAGTACGGCTGTACCTGCTGCTGCTGCGAACAGATACCCGACTGCATATGCAACAGCTGCGGCTGTAAGCCCGTAAGCGACGAGTGCGGCGTAAAATCGCTGTATGTAACACTCGGATTGTTTACACTTACAAGAATGGAAAGACCCGTTTCCATACTTCTCGACAGCGCGGAATTCTGCGTACCCGAAAGAGAAAGCTCTGTTCTTTCCGATTCTACGACAGATCCCTGCAAGCTTTTCAAGACCATGAATTTCCCGACCTGTGACTTTTATCCTCCGAGCTGCGGCGCGGTTTCAAGCGGTATAGCCGGCGGAGAACAGTGTAAGGAATGCCCGACGTCCTGCTGCACAAACGTAGGCGCGTCAAATACCGGAAACAAGTGCTGCCGCTGTTCGGGTAACTGAAAAGGCAACGCATAAACAAAATATGCGCGTAAGACCGGAAACGTAAAGTAACTCCGGGTGCTTCGCGCCAAAAGTGAAAAAAGGGTGTAAGGCTGTGTCACGCAAGGATAGGCTTTGCACCCGGTATTTTATGTGTTTTTTTGCGCAGTGCCGCAGTGAATTTTGCGGTAGTTTCCCGGCGACATGCCGAAATTCTGTTTAAAGGCACGCATAAAGTTTGCATAGTCGTCGAAACCGCTGTCGGCGCATATTTCGGAAACGCTCATGCCGGAATATGTAAGCAGTTTTTTTGCATAGTCAAATCTTACGCCGTCAAGATATTTCTTGAAAGTAATACCGTTTTCGTCCGCAAATACCTTGCTCAGATAAGGTACGGACAAGCCTATGTGCTTTGCCGCGGAAGAAAGAGTTATGTCTAAACGGAAATTTTCCAGAATGTATAACATAGCCGACTGCGCATAAGAAAGCGAACCGTCCGTGACAGCCGAAGCGTTCTGCGCGGTTTTGAGAAGCAGCACGCCGAGAGTTGCCTTGAGATATGCCTCGTTTCCCTTTAAACAGGCGTCTTTCATCTGCTGCAGCAGCGCCCTTATAAACAGCGCGTCGCTTTGCGAAAACAGCACGGCGTTTTCTTTGCTTTGAGCGATCAGAGAGAAAAGCGCATTGCTGCCGCATAAGCTTTCCGAAAACTTTATATTGACAATCTTCGCACCGCCCTGCGATACTTTAACGCTGTGAAAATTTACGGGCGTCATAAAAAAAAGCATATTTTCGCATATCTCGTGCTGCTTTCCGTCAATTATGTATTTTCCGCTGCCGGAAAGTATGAATTCTATCTCTGTAAAGTCGTGCCAGTGCGTAGGATATTCGCCGTATATTGTCTTTTCGAGCACCGATATTCCGATTTCGGGAATTTTCTGAAGTTTCGTGTAATGCTTTATCATTTTTCGTTCCTCCGACAGAGTGATTATATACTATAATCTGAAAAAATGCAATACATATGCAAAAAAAAGCAAAGAAACGCCGCCGGTAACGTAATAAAATAAAAACTAAGAACGAAAACGGAGGTAAAGACCGCATGGAACTTCTCGGAATAGACATAGGCGGCACAAAATGCGCCGTCGTGAGAGGTAATGAGAACGGACAGGTTCTCGAAAAGGTAAAATTTCCGACGACAAACGTAACCGATACACTTGATAATATACTGTCAGCCGCAAAAAAGCTCGCACATGATTCGGCAGCGGTCGGAATAAGCTGCGGAGGGCCGCTCAATTCCGAAACCGGAGTTATACTTTCTCCGCCCAATCTTCCCGGCTGGGATAATATAGAGATAGTAAAAATCATAAATAAGGAACTCGGACTTCCGGCATACCTCTGTAACGATGCAAATGCCTGCGCACTTGCCGAATTTAAGTTCGGAGCCGGTATCGGCAGCCGCAACATGGTTTTCCTTACTTTTGGGACAGGCATGGGCGCAGGGCTTATACTTGACGGAAAGCTTTATAACGGCACAAACGGAAATGCCGGAGAAATAGGGCATATAAGAATGGAAAACTTCGGACCGACCGGCTACGGAAAGCAAGGCTCTTTTGAAGGCTTTGCAAGCGGCGGCGGAATTGCCATGTACGGCAAGATCAAGGCGTGCGAGGCTTTGCAGAGAGGCGAAAAGCCGCTGTACTGCAAGGAGCTGTCGGAACTTTCTGAGATCAACGCAAAGACCATAGCCGACGCTGCGGAAAAAGGCGATAAAACGGCAATCGAGGTCTATGAAACGGCAGGACGTATGCTCGGACGCGGAATCGCGGTTCTTGCGGATATACTCAATCCAGACCGCATAGTAATAGGGAGTATATTTGAAAGAAGTGCGGATCTGCTTGAAAAATCTATGTACGAAGAAATGAAAAAAGAGGCGCTGAGTGCGTCTTTGGAGGTGCTTGAAGTCGTAAAGGCAAAGCTTGGAAACTCTATCGGAGACGCCGCGGCTCTCGCACTCGCACTTGACTGTTATGAAAGGAGTAAGGATAAAAATGCTTGAAGAACTCATTGAAAGGTATCCGAAACTGTATGAATGTAAGGAAAGCATAATTTCCGCACGTGACATATTGACGGGGTGTTTTGAAAACGGCGGCAAACTGCTTGTCTGCGGAAACGGCGGAAGCTGCGCAGACAGCGATCATATAGTCGGCGAACTCATGAAAGGCTTTCTTTCCAAGAGAAAAATACCCGATACCATGCGTGCAAAGCTCGGAGTGTATTCCGACGGAGAATATCTTGCCGATAATCTTCAGGGCGCACTTCCGGCAATTTCGCTGACTGCACATTCCGGACTTATTTCGGCATATGCAAACGACGTAAAAGCCGATATGGTGTACGCACAGCAGGTATACGGATACGCAAAGCCGGGTGATGTGCTTATAGGAATCACAACCTCGGGAAATTCCGCAAACGTGGTAAATGCCGCAAAGGTGGCAAAAGTGTGCGGCATGAAAGTCATAGGTCTTACGGGACAAAAGCAAAATCTGCTTGATGATATTGCCGATACCGTAATACACGTGCCTCAAACCGAAACCTTTAAGGTTCAGGAACTGCACCTTCCCGTGTACCATTATCTTTGCGCAGCGTGCGAAAAGAGATTTTTTGTCAGCAAAAATTATTAATTAAGGAGAATAAATTACAATGAAACTTTTTGTGGATACCGCAAATACCGATGAAATAAGAAAGGCAAATGACCTCGGAGTTATTTGCGGAGTAACTACCAATCCGTCGCTTATAGCAAAAGAGGGCAGGGTTTTTAAGGAAGTCGTAAAGGAGATTACGTCTATCGTTGACGGGCCGATAAGCGCCGAAGTTATCAGCCTTGACGCGGAAAATATGGTAAAAGAGGCTCTCGAGCTTTCCGAAATACATAAAAATATTGTAATTAAGATACCCATGACCGCCGAGGGTCTGAAAGCAGTGTCGGTGCTCTCTAAAAAGGGTATACACACAAATGTAACTCTTATATTCAGCCCGTCTCAGGCGCTTCTCGCAGCACGTGCCGGTGCGTCGTATGTCAGCCCGTTCGTCGGCAGACTTAATGATATTTCCTCCGACGGTAATAAGCTTATCGAAAATATTTCAAAGATATTCAAACTCCACGGTATATCCTGTGAGATTATCGCCGCAAGTATCAGAAGCCCCGAAGATGTCGTTGACGCGGCTCTCGCAGGCGCAAATATCGCTACTATTCCTTACGGCGTTATCGTCCGTATGATCTCTCACCCTCTTACAGACGCCGGTATCGAACGCTTCCTTAAAGACTGGGAAGGCGTAAAGTAACAGTACGCGCTGAAGAGTACGCATGAGTACGCAGGTGTACGCAGGTGTACGCGCTTTCTTTTTAAAAAGAAAGCTGCAAAGAAAACAATAGCCCCTAATTTAGAAAAGAATTGTGGGATACTCTCTGCCGCCAGCTTGTACCGTTCGCAGTCAAACAGCAGGACTGCGAACTCAAATCTGAATAGGTGCCAAAGCAAGCTATGGTAATTAAGAAATAAGGGTAACTAAATAAAAGATAACTCTGTGCATTGTGTAAAACTTCGCACAGAGTTTTTCTATACATAAAAGTAACGTTTGTAAAAGTCATCTCGCGATAGCGAGCTGGGCAGAAAGACGAGTCCTGTTGACTGTTAGAGTACATAAAGATCAACACTTGTGCCGAAATGGTTTGATTTTCTACAGAACCGCATATCGAGCAGTGCGGAGCATCTGCGAGCGATTTTGCCGTAAGTTATGTGGACGCACTATAGTAACAAGTGGTCACTTTTGTAAAAGCGGTTGAGGGGTAAAAAGTCGTGTTCAGGGCAAAATCCTCCACGTAGCCACGCTTTCGCGGCGGCGTCTGAGCCGCGAAAATCTTTTGCCCACTCTTTCGATTCCGAAAAGTGGGTGTATAGAGTTGCAAGCGGAAGTGGATAATCCGTTTCCACTAAAACAGGCGAGAATCAGCTAAACGCGAGAGTAGTTTGCTTTCGCGGCGGCGTCTGAGCCGCGAAAATCTTTTGTAACTTTTTCGATTCCGAAAAGTTAGCGAATAGGGCTGCACATAGAAGTGAATCATCTCTTTTCCTCAAGAATAAGCAACACTCCCCAAGACGTTAAGACTTTTTCGCAAATAGGTAATATGAAATGATGTAAAAAACCACATATGCGCAAACACACATCGCAATGGTTTCCGCGACCTGTGAGTTTCCGGTAATCATAAAATAAATGATTGCTAAAAATGCAGCACTTGCCGAAATGCTTGCTGCGGAATTCTTGGCTTTAAGCATTAATAAAATGTTGCGCTCGTCGTTTTCCGCTATGCCGCTTTTCTTTAGTAAACCGGGATTTCTCAAAATGCGTATCTTCTTTATTGCCCCTATAAGACTTGCCGCACATAATGCGGCACCGAAATATGCAGACTGTTCGTCTTTGGCAATCCCGGCAACGTACAGTATAATCATCGCTATGCCCGTAAGCGCCCAGATTGCTTGTAATAATGTTCTTAGTTTTAATTTCTTTTCGTAACTCATAAATTTCACTCCTCAAAAATAAATAATTCTTCAATGGTAGTTCCGAATCTCCTTGCCGCTTTGTGCGCAAGTAACAGCGACGCACAGTATTTCCCGTTTTCAAGCGAAATTATAGTCTGCCTCGTCACTCCGAGATCCTCCGCAAGCTCCTCCTGCGTAATTCCGAATTTTTTTCTGTATTCACGTATCCTGTTTTCCAAAATTTCACCTCCAATTTTCATGTAAAGCGTGCTTTACACCAATATAATAGCATATATGGTTATAAATGTCAAGTACATTTTACATTTTCCTCAAAATTGTGTAAGATGTGCCATTATTTGTGTCAGTTGTGCCAAACACCTCAAAAATGTAATCGTAAGTGTTATACTTTAGGCGTAGAAAATCGGGACATGACGGGGCATAATAAAGTCCTGTTTCTAGAAAAATACCGATTGGACAGGAGAGTCTGAAAATGAGTGAGGAAAACAGACAAAATGCGCAGATAACAAAGAGTGTAAAAAACGTGTGTGAAATTGCGGATTACGCGGAACTTCAGGAAGTGCTGAGATACGAGGTTGCAAAAAGCCCTAATCATCAGACTCTGACAAATCTCGGAATGTTTTACGTAGATAAGGGTGTGTACAGTAAGAACGGCAAGCGTATAAGCGCACTGCGGCACGGAATCAATTATCTTGAAAGAGCGAGGAAGCTTTCGCGTTCGTACAGAAACGATCTTGGTTTCGGCTGTGCATATTATAAGCAGGGCGAATTTGAAAGAGCCGTCAAAAAGTTCAAAGCCGCCGATAAACGCGAACATAGCTTTGCGGCAAAATATAACTGCGCACTGTCTTATATCGGAAACAAAAGATATGAGGACGCCGTGTATATGCTTGATGACGCATATCATGAAGAATACGATAAAAAATCGGAATTCAGATATTATAAGCCTTATATTTACGCACTCTGCATGCATGATCCGGCAAGAGCAGCCGACTTTCTCAACCAGCTGCCCGAAGATGCGATAGCCGAAGATGAAAGAGAGATTTTCGCACTGTCCTATTACTGTAAGAACAGAACGCTGTGCTGGAAAATGCAGAGGAAAATGACGTTTACGGGAATGGGCGATCTGCCGACACTTGCAATGATAGCCGATATTTATATCCGCAGCGGTGAAACAAAGATGGGTATGGACTATTTCAGCCGTAAGGTCTGGCGTATATACGGATTTGACATTTCCATGATGCCTTTTATAGATATGACAACGCGCCAGTTTGACGATACCGAATACAGAAAACGCCTTATCGCACGTCAGAGCTTTACTTTTGAACCGTATGTCGGAGAAAAGTACATAAGCCTTGTAAATGAAAATTCCGACGGTACTGTTTATAAAATACGCACAAAGAAATAATCGACGCGGCGTTTAAAAAATGCTTTTTGTATAAACTGTGTCGGAAGTGTTGACAAAAACACTTTTCGGGTGTAAAATGCATATGATAAAAATTAATGTTGCAAGGAGAAAATTATGAAAAGAATTGTAACTGCTTTTCTTGCCGTATTGTTTGCGGTATCGGTCATATGCGTTCCGGAATTTACATACTCCGGTTACGGCACGGTGTATGCAAACGCAGATACACAGAAACAGATAGCGACCGCGCAGAGATCCATAGATGCCACAATGGCGCGTTTTGCGGCTACGAATGATACTACCGAAGAAGAAGCGCTTGCCGCCGCAATAGCCGGACTTCGTAAAGACAGCCGCGTTACCGTAACCGTAAAGGAAGGCTCATTCAGTATCCGTAAGGCTACAAAGGAAAGTGAAGGAAAGCTGTATATCAGCTTTATTATAAGCTGCGACGGCGAGTATTTCGTAATGGGTACCGGAAGCCCTATCGAACGTATTATCGAGGGCGACGATAAAATGCTCACCGAGGACCTGCATGAGATGAGCGTTGCGATAGACGCAATGACACTCACCAATAAAACTACCAAAGAGGATATGCTCAAAGTTGCGCTTGCCGCAGCCAAGAACGGCTCGACTGCGTACTGGAAAGACGGTTTTTATAAGAAAGACGCAACATTTGAGGCGGAAGGCGAGATTATAGGCTATCTTGTCGCAACATATAAGAGCGAAACAAGAGAAGTAAGATACCATGAAAAAATACCAATGCTTGTGCGCAGGGTTCCCAAGGATCAGATTTCGCTCAATGAAGAAGAGTGGGATATTTTAAGAAGAGTAAATATTGAACGCTTTAACGAAGGCGGAATATGCCTTGCAATGATAGGCGTGCTGCAGGACGCGTGCGATATCCGCGCAAAGGAAATTGCCGAGAGCTTTTCGCATACCCGTCCAAACGGTTCGAGCTGCTTTACCGCAATTAAGAACTTTTCATATTCAACCGCGGGAGAAAATATATATCATTGCCCATCCCAGACAAGGACTCTCGATACCGCAAGGGCGATGACCTCGTGGATGGAAAGCCCCGGACACCGTGCAAATATACTTAAAACCGCCTATACATATCTCGGCGTTGGTTCGTATGAGACTGATGGAGACAGCACCGCCGTTCAGATGTTTGCAGCGTCCGGAAAAGCTATAAACAGCGCTGTTTCGAGTAACGGAACTCTTGAATTTGAAGATGAAGAGGCTATGCAGAAGGAGTACCTTATACTCAATAATCCCGACGGCCTGGTTTCATATATGCCGATAGATATAAACTACCTTACGCCGACAGACGGCGGATATACTTTAAAGCTGAATTCGTCGTTTACGGTAACACTGAAAATCAGAAATTCACTGCTGGATAACACACAGAAGAGCACGACGGGATTTTCCGACGTAAAACCTGGAGATTATTATGAAGAGGCTGTAAAGTGGGCGGTTGATAATAATGTCACTACCGGTACCTCCGCAACTACTTTCTCGCCTAAGAATTCCTGCACAAAAGCGCAGATAATTACATTTATCTGGAGAGCGGTCGGCGCGCCCAAGACAGATGTTTCAAATCCCTTCAGAGATGTAAGTGCGTCGGATTATTACTATGACGCGGCGCTCTGGGCATTTAAGAAAAATATCATAACCGGAGTAGAGTTTGCACCCAACACTCCCTGTACGCGTTCCATGACCGTGACTTACCTCTATAAGAACGCCGGTAAACCCGGTACAAGCTACGAAACCTGGTTCACGGACGTTGAGGAGGACGGCAGCGATGAGCAGAAAGCCGTATGCTGGGCGGTTGAAAAGGGAATAACCCAGGGTACTTCCGAGTATAAGTTTTCGCCAAAGAGAGTCTGCGACAGAGGACAGATAGTAACGTTCCTTTACAGAGCGCTCGCAAAATAAACCGTAAGAAATTTATAGAAAAATAACAGAGGGTTCGGCGGTAGTTTCGCACAGAATCCTCTGAAACTTTATTATCAACGAAAAATGTGACGGAGAGCTTAAAATGTATACCGAAATTCTGAAGAAAAGTCCGCTGTTTGCCGGGATAGAACCTGACTGTATAAGGCAGCTTATGGAGCGTATGGGCGCATATACGCGTAAATATGAGGGCGGCGAAACAGTAATGAGCGAGGGAAGCGCCGTAAAAAAATTCGGACTTGTGCTGTCCGGCTGCGTAAGAATCGAGAACTGCGATTTCTGGGGGAATAAGACAATTCTCGGAAATACTTTGCCGGGACAGGTTTTTGCCGAGGCATACGCCTTTTCAAAGGGCAGCACGCTTATGGTAAACGCCGTGGCTTTCGGAAATACCGAGGTCATGTTTCTCGACGGTGAAAAGATTTTTGACTGCGGCTGCGGAAATACGCATCTTGCTCTTTCTTTTCTTAAAAATCTGCTTTATGCGTCGTCGGGAAAGAACCTAGCTCTGTCAAAAAAGATTCTCAGCACCTCTCCGAGAACGATTCGCGCACGTTTGCTGACTTATCTTTCGGAACAGGCGAAAATTTCGGGAAACGCGCATTTTGAAATAGAGTTTGACCGTCAGCAGCTCGCCGATTACCTTAATGTTGACCGCAGCGCACTGTCCGCCGAGCTTTCAAAAATGCGTAAAGACGGATTGCTCACATATTCAAAGAATAAATTTACACTGCTGTCCGATAACTGAAAAGATGAGTATAATAATAAGCACGCCGGGTGTCTTTTTGATACGGACGTGCTTTTTCTTTTATTTTGCTTGCGGTTCAAGGTCAATTCCGAGTATGTTTACGGCTTCTAAAAATGCGTTTGCGCTCATGTCGCATGGCAATGAGTGACGCTTTAGTATTTCGGCACGTTTTGCCGCACTGTCGTTTTTTCCGGACAGTCCGAGTGCATAGATTTCGGATTTTGTGTACGTATGTATTGTCTTACAGACGCCCGTGTTTAAAAGACCTGCGTCCGAAAACAGCTTTTTTAGCGTTTCGGTTTCCATTCCTTCGACGCCGAGAGTTCCTTCTTTGGACGCCTTGTTCTTGCGCTGTTCTTTGCCGGAAATCTGCGGTATGTAAAGATTTATAATGCGGCTGTTGTCGCCTATAATGTTTTTGATTTTGTTTCGTATGACAAATCCGGCGCCGTCGCTGTCAGTCAGAATGATGATCTTCTTCTTTTCGGAAAGTTTTTTTATAAGCGCCGACTTTTCGCAGCTGTTGAATACTCCGAAACCGCCGGTTGTCAGTATTGTCGCGTCAACAAAGGACGAAAGCTTTATCTTGTCGTATTTGCCCTCGACAACTATTACGTCGGAGAGCTTTATTTTTTCCATTAAACGGATTTACCTCTTTATACTATATTTATATCATGTAGTTTACGTCGCCCGTAATTGCTGCGATAACCGCGTTTGTCACAGCCTGCGGACGTGTTTCACAGTTTGTTTTTGCACGCATAGCCTCGGATCTGGTTTCAAAATTAAGCGTTACTTCGCATAACGGCTTTGAATTTACGTATACGCCTGTTTTCAACACTGAAACGCCGTCTTTTTCGTCGCAGAGCACCGTTTTGTATTCAACTCCGCTTGAAAGCGATTCGTAATACCGCCATGCGTTTCTGAGAGCCTCGCCGAGTATGCTTTCCGGAATGAATCCGCCGAGTTCCGGAAGTATGGAATGTGCCTTCTGCGTAAGAACGCAGACCTCGTTTTTGCCGTCGCTTTTTGTTTCGATAAGACCGTCGCGCACAAGGCTGTCATATGCGTCAATGTAGTCCGTGACTTCAAAAAGCCCTGCCGAAAGCACCGCAGACTGCAGTGCGCCGACCTGTACAGGTTCGCCTATGTAAGATATTGCAAGCATTGTGAACGCACGTATTTCATCCGGTCTGTTAAGCATATACATCACACTCCGGAAATTATTGTATCACATTCTTTGAATTTTTGCAACAATAATAGTTTTGAACAAATATATAAAAATCTGCCCTGCACGGTTGTGAGCGCGCAGAGCATTCAAAACTTCGCTTTTTACTTTGTTAAAGTGCCTTATTCCTCAAAGGTTTCGCACTTTGTTTCGGAGGCGCAGCAAGAGCTTGAGCAGCCCATGTTGATGCTACTTGCTTCACAGTAGCCGTGTTCGTTGTGTCGGCACTTCTCGGCACTGCATTCGATCTCAGCATCGTCGCAGGCGCATGATTCGCACGCACAGTCGGCGGTTCCCGCCTGTTTTGCATCGGTGTAGCTCTCGCACATGGTTTCGGAGGCGATAACGGCATTTTCGCCGTCTACCTTGATGCCCTCGAGTCGGCATCCTCCGTCTTTATTGTAAAAACATTTCTTAACTTCACATGAAATTGCAGGCATATCTTATTCCGTCCTTTCTGATTTGTCGAGGCTGTAACCTCGTCTGATATTGTCTGCATATGAGAGACTTTTTATTCACGTGTCCCTGAAAAAATGCAGAAAAACGCAATATGTTAAAATTGTATATAAAAGTATTAAAATATTATACTTTAAATTGCGTAAAAACTCTTGAAAAGTCGAAATAGATATGATATACTAAAGTAGAATTTAGTATATTGCACAAATTTTCCCGTTTTGCGGCAATAATTTTGATTTATTGAATATATTCCGCAACGTAAGTTTGTGTACTGCCGATTTGATATATATGTAAAATATATATAATAAATTTTTTCTAAGGGGAGAAAAGAATGAAATCAGCAAGAATTCTCAAACTGATTGCAGCTGCATCCGCGACTGCCGCTCTTGCCTTGTGCGCAAACGCTGCGGGATTTGACCGCACGCTTCAGTACAAGGACGGAATGTTCAAGGATGTTGCCGCAAACGCATGGTATGCTTCCGAGGTAAAGTCTGCATACGAACTCGGATTCATGAACGGTGTCGGTGACGGACAGTTTTCGCCTGACGGCAATGTGACGGTTTCCGCAGGCATTACCATGGCTGCACGCGTACACGCAATTTACAACGGCAAGACGATTGCTGAAAAGAAGGGCGCAAACTGGTACGATATGTATGTTGATTATGCCAAGGCAAACGGCATAATTGCCGACGGTCAGTTTGACAACTTCGACAGAAACATCACAAGAATTGAAATGGCGCTGCTTTTCACAAAGGCAATGCCCGCCGATTACTTCACTGCAAAGAACGACGTAAAATCAATTCCCGACGTTACCGAGACCGAAGATTACTATGCCGAGCTTATAAAGCTGTATAAGGCAGGCGTTGTAATGGGTTCGGACGCTTACGGTACGTTCTATCCGAATAATTCCATAAAGAGAAGCGAGACCGCGGCAATCATCAACCGTGTCGCACTTCCCGAAAACCGCCTTACAAAGACGCTTGAGGATTACGGCGACAGACCTATGGCGGCATATCTCATAGACGACCATTCAATGCTGGCAAATACCAGAGGCAAGCTCAATAATATGGCTCTGCGCTCAGGCTGGCTCTATGAAAACCGCAATTCCGGTTCCGTAAATAAAGATGATGTTACGACAAACGTTCTTGCCGATAAGGGTAAGGGCTATGTTGCAATAAATAAGTACCTTACCGTACAGGATAAGGGAACCGTTGTTCTTGAATCCGTGTTCACGCTTACCGGAGACGGCGCAAGAATATTCTTTACGGATTCCGACGGAAAGAATGCCATAGAAGTATGCACCAAGGGCGGTACATATCACGTCATCGGAAATACAGATTCCGATACCGGAGTAAAGTATACAACAAAGTCAACGGTAATCAGACTTTCGATGAATCTCGATACAAAGAAAGCTTCGCTCGTAATAGACGCACAGGACGCAGGCACGTTTGATATGCTTTCCGAAGCAAAGAATATTGCGAGAATGTGGTATGCAACTTCCGAAGAGGGAGCACTTACCTTTACTCCCAATGCAACACACCTCTATAAGGACTTTACTGTAAATGATGTGTTCCGTATAGACGCAGCAGGCAATGCTCCTTACGGCTGGACTGTTACCGGCAAGACTACTGCCGAAAAAACGCCGTCAATGAATACCAACAGCAATGATACTTGCAGCGTTAAGATCGACGGAACCGGCACCGCAAAGAGAAGCTTTGACGCTCTTGACGGCATGTTCACATATGAAACCCAGCTTTGGATGCCCGAGTACGCCGTTGCATCTTTCGCACTCAAGAACGGCGATAAGACCGCGGTTGAAGTAAAGACAACAAAAGACGGACAGTTCGTTTCCGGAAGCACCTCGCTCAGAAAGTTTACCGCAAATGTATGGCAGACTCTCAGAATCGAGGGCAATACCGAAACAGGAAAAGCGCTTGTCAAGATCAACGGCAAAAAGTGCGCAGAGGTTGACCTTGTCGAAAAGAAAATTGATAATGTTGTAATTACCTTTGACGAGGCTGGTAAGGTTCTCTGGTTCGATGACGTTATCGTAAAGAAAGAATATGAATATACAGACTATTGTCCCACACCCGTTCCCGTAACCGATGACGAATGGTATGTCGGAATGAGCGTATGCTCGCTGTGGCATGAAGGAACACATTTCGGCTGGGACTGCGTTTCGGCATATGACGAAGCAAAGTTTGCACTCGGCTACTATGATGAGGGTATTCCCGAAGTTGCAGACTGGGAAATCAAGTTCTTAGTTGAACACGGCGTCGACTTCCAGCATTTCTGCTGGTACGTAAGCTCGTCCGATAAGGCAACTCCCATAAAGACTCCGAGACTTGCAGACGCTCTCAATAACGGCTATATGAATGCAAAGTACAGCGATATGCAGAAGTTCTCCATAATGTTTGAAAACTCTGCGTCAAGCGCAAAGAGCGCCGAAGATTTCAAGGAAACCATCTGGCCCTACTGGGTTGACTGGTATTTTACCGACTCAAGATATATGAGCATAGATAATAAGGCTGTACTTACAATCTATACTTACAGCAAGTTTGTTGAACAGATGGGCGGCGAAGAAAAGGCAAAAGACGTCATAAACTTCATGAAGACCGAAATCAAGAAGTACGGCTATGACGGAATGTTAGTATTCTTCTCCGACAGAGGCGCAAATTCCGCAAATAATAAGAAGATGAAAGATGTCGGCGCAGACGGACTTGTTTCTTATACTTTCGGTGAGAACTCCTATTCGAGCCAGTATCAGATAGACTCCATGAACGTCGCATATAAGGCAGGAAATCTTGATCTTGTTCCGAGTATCGGCGTGGGCTTTAATGATGTAGGCTGGACGGGCGAGCGTACACCCAACGCAACCACAGAGGAACATACAAAGGTTCTCGAATGGGCGCACGACACATATCTTCCCATGCTTGCAAAGAGAGACAGCGCAAATGCATGGAAGGGCAAGTTCGTATTCATGACCACATGGAATGAGTACGGCGAAGGACATTATATCATGCCGTCGGGCATAAACGGTTTCGGCTACCTTGACGATATGAGAAGCGTATTCTCAAGCGCGGCAGGCAAGACCGATAACCACTATGATGTTGTTCCCACAAAGAATCAGCTTTCAAGACTGAACTTCATGTACTCCGGTGAAACCGCACGTATCCGCCGTCAGATGAATATTGCTACAAAGGAAGATTACGGCACCGACGCTTTGCGTAAGTGGGACTTCACCGATGAAAAGACCGTAGCATCATGGAGAAGCATGATGAATACCAGTAAGTTTGCCTATGACTCTGCAGAAAAGGCGCTTGCTGTAAATTCTTCGACGACCGACGCTGCAATAGTTCCCGTAGATCAGAATACGGCTACAAAATTCAATGCGTCCGAGGTTGAATATCTCCACGTTTGCATTAAGACAGATACCGTTTCGGCATTCACACTTTACTTCAAGACCGGCGATAAGGACTGGACTGCCGCAAAGTGCTATGCAAAGACCATGAGAGCCGACGGCGAGTATAATGATTATTATGTAAAGCTTTCGGATAATAATAACTGGCTCGGCGAAATCACCGGCATCAGATTTGACCCCAATACCATAATCGGAAAAGTATGGATCAAGACCATAGAATTCCTTAAACCTTCCGCAGCCAGCGCATTTACAATCCATGTAGACGGCACAGACTTTAAGCCCGGTTCCGACCTTGTTGCCGTAAGAAACGGAGAAACCTATCTCGCGGCCGAACAGTACCGCGGATTCTACTCGCTGCATAATACTTATGTTGAGTGGCATAAGAACGACGGCGTTCTTCTTCTTAAGACACCGAATAATACAGAGATTGTATTTACCGTAGGCAGCGATAAGGCGCTTGTAAACGGTAAGGAAACCGCACTTAAGGAAAAGTTCTCGCTCTTTGACGGACTTCCCGTAATTCCGCTTGAATTCTTCTATAATAACGGCGGATTTGACTATAAGAAGACAGATAACGGCTATGAACTTACCATAAGAGAAGGCGGATATACCGAAATAATCAAGAACCGCGTTGATTACGAATGGGAGTTCGAGATTGATAACGATACCGAAGGCTGGAAGCCCGGCTGTGCAACCGGTGACGTAATTAGCGGTAATTTTGAGCTTACAGCTTCTCCCATAACTCATACCGCTGCCGGATATGACCCGCAGATTTCAAACTCTTCGCTTTCATTGAACGCAGCTCTCTATAACGCAATCGAGATCCGCGTCAAGTGTGAATTTAATACCGAGGACGTTAAGAATCCCGAAAGCACCACAATTTACTTTGCAACCACAACCGATTCAAACTTTGACGAGAAAAAGACCTTCCGCGCAAATTATGACAGCACCAAGCTCGACAGCAAAGGCTACGCAACTCTCAGATTTGATACTACAGCCAACGAAAGCTGGGCAGGTATCGTAAGCAAGCTCAGATTTGACCCGACCAACTACGGCGGAAAGTACTATATCGACTATATCAAGCTCATAAAGGATCCCGACGCAGAAGCAAAGGCAGCCGAGGCTCAGAAAGCCGAGGAGGAAAGACTTGCAAAGTATCTCGCAGCAGATAAGGGCGAACCTTTTTACCTCATAAATCCCGACGGCGAAAGCGGAGATAATTCCGACGGAGCATACTATTCGCATAATGCCAAGATCTCGATCGTTGATGATCCTTTAAAGGCAGGCAATAAGGTAATATCCGTAGTTCCGAGCATACAGGATAAGGTACATTGGGTATATGTATATCAGAAGACTCGTTTCAAGCCCGGCGTCACCTATAAGATCGAATTCGATTATTACGCAGCAGGCGATAAGGACGGAAATCCCGTTGAAAATGTTTTGCCTCAGGTAAACCTCAGATATTATGATGTTGTAAACGGACAGGCAAAGGCAAGCGCAGACCATAATAAGCCTGTCGGTAAGGCTTCCACTAAGGACGGCTGGGTACACTTTACATTTGAGCATACCATCAGCGCAAATTCAACTACCCGCGATTATGATGAATTTTCCATATTTACAAGTCCTCTTCAGGACGGAGATAACTTCCGCAACATTTCCTATATGCTTGATAACATCAAGGTAAGCGTTGTAGAGGGTTAAGCGTTAACGCATAGAAAGCCATGCACGGCAGAACCGCATAATGCTTTTTAACTGAAATAAAGGCTCCTGATGGTATTGTCGGGAGCTTTTATATAAAAATTATTAAGGAGTGAGCGTATGAAAAACATCGTCACAAAGATTTTCATTACCGCCGCAGCACTTCTCGTTGCGGTAAACTGCTTTGCAGCATCGGCTGACGAACAGAAACTTAATGTTCTCTGCGTCGGAAATTCTCTGCTTTCGCACGGCGCAAACCAGGATCTCGGCTGGAGCGGAACATGGGGTATGGCAGCCTCTTCCGAAGATAAGGATTATTATCATCAGCTCCAGAACATATTCGCAGAAGAATATCCCGATGTAAAAGCCGAATTCAAAAAAGTCGCTGTTTCACCTCTTGAAAGAGTCGTTGATACAGACGAAAATCATGACTACACAAGTGATATAAAGGGTGCATTTGATACTGTAACCGCAGACTTCGTACCCGATGTCGTAACTCTCCAGATCGGTGATAATACCTCGTCGAATATTACCTCTAAATCCTATGCGCACGCACTTGTCCAGATAGCCGACTACTTCAAAAAACTTAATCCCGATGTTGCAGTCGTATACTCCGTTCCTTTCTTTGCAAGCGATGTAAAGCAGAACGGAACACTTCTTGCAGCGGAAGAAACAGGTTTTGCCTGCGCAAATCTCAGAAAGCTCAATAAAGATGAAAATAAGGCTCTCGGTCTGTTTGAACATTCCGGCGTTGCAAACCATCCCGGAGATAAGGGAATGCGCGCAGTAGCGGAAGAACTGTTTTCGCAGATAAAGCCTGTTCTCGATAAGGGTACGGTAAAGGTAAAACTTGACAGCACATATCTCACATTTGACGTTGCACCTCAGATTATAAAGGGCAGAACAATGGTTCCGCTGCGTGCAATTTTTGAGGCTCTCGGCGCAGAAGTAAAGTGGGACGACGCAACAAAGACCGTTTCCGCAACCCGCGACGGAGTAAATGTTGCACTCACAATCGGCAAAAACGAAATGCAGAAGGATACCCAGACCGTAACACTTGATGTTCCGGCACAGATAGTTGATTCGAGAACTCTCGTTCCCGTAAGAGCAATATCCGAAGCATTCGAGTGCGATGTAAACTGGGACGCAGATAACAGAACTGTTATTATAAAGCTGCCGAAGGCTGAAGAAGTAGGTATTGTTACCGAAATACCCAAGGCAACCGCAGATAAAAACGAATTCGGATTCTATTCTCCGTCAACCGCAGCTCTCACAACCGCAGCAGATCCCGATGACGCTGCAAATAAGGTGTTCCTTGTTACCTGTAAGACAGAATCAAAGATCTGGAACTATATCTGGTGCAATATGCAGTTCAAGGCAGGACAGAAATACAAGATCGAGGCAGATGTAAGGCCTGTTTCGGTATACGGCGGAACAGAGTCCGAAAAGTTCAATGCCGGAATGTGCTTCCACCATGCAGGCAAGGATAACGGCGTAGGCTTCTCGGCTGTTTCAAAGGACGGCTGGACTCACCTTGCCGGCGAATACACCATTCCCGGAGATTACGAATACCGCGAAGGTGACGACAGAATAGGCATTTACTTTGATCCCATAAGCGATAAGGGCGTTACTTTCATGGTTGATAATATTTCGGTTACACCTATCGACTGAGTTTAAAACAGAATAGCTTGTATGTACCGTCAGATGCTTTTGTGTCTGACGGTATTTTTTGCGTTTCTCTGGCTGAAAAAAAGTAAATTTTACCCGATTGTGCATTGAACTTGAAAGTCTGCGGCAGATTATATAGAAGAATGAATGTCGGAATATTTCACAAAAACACATTTGGCTATTGACAAATTTTGGCGTTAATGCTATAATAGAATTACGAAATTTCAGAAAAAGGAGAGAATATCATGAAAAGATTTCTTGGTATTGTCATGGCAGGTCTGCTTGCAGTAAGTGCAGCAACCGCCGCAAGCGCAGCAGACGGAATATCCGTCGTAATCAATGATAAGCCCGTCGAATTCGGCGATGTGGCACCTCAGATAATCGAGAGCAGAACAATGGTTCCTCTTCGTGCAATCTTCGAGGCGCTTAACGCAACCGTTGAATGGGACGACGCTACAAAGACCGTAAAGTCCACAAAGGGCGAGACTACAATTTCGCTTACTATCGGCGAGAATAAGCTCACCAGGAACGGCGAAGACAAAGAACTTGACGTTCCGGCACAGATAATCGAGTCGAGAACTCTCGTTCCCGTAAGAGCAATATCCGAAGCATTCGACTGCAAAGTTGATTGGGAGGATTCCACAAAGACCGTAAAGATTACATACGAAGAAAACACAAATACTGTTGATAAGATCGACGGCGCAATCATCACTCTTGCAAACGCAGAGCCTGAAACCGCTGATGTTGCCGTATATGCTTCCGGTGCAGAATTGACAATAGTTGAAGACGCAAGAGACGCAACTAATCATGTATATAATCTCAAAGCAAATGTTTCAGACAAGGCTTCCTGGACATATCTCTGGTTCAACACAAATGATTTTAAAGCCGGTCAGAAGTATAAGGTAGAATACGACGTATGCGTTACCGGAAATGTTGCAGATGCTGATATGGCAGACATGAAGGTATTTGTAGGAACCTGCTTCAAATATTCCACAAGCGACGGCGATACCAATAAAGACCATGCTATGGGCGGAATTACCTTTGAAGGTCCGGACGGAAAGAAGTGGGCGCATGTTTCGCTCACCGCTGAAATCCCCGCAACTTATGTTGAAGGTACCGATACAAGATTCGGTATTTATGCAAACCCCGTAAAGGTTGACGGTTATGATCATAATGTTGCAGTAAGCTTCCAGATCGATAACCTTTCCGTTGTTCCCACTGATGCCGTAACAGTTAAGAATGACGATATAGACTATGCAAACCTTACCGGTATAGTTTATGATTTCAAGGCTGACGATGCTCTCGGCTGGAAACCCGCAGGTTCAAAGGTTTCATTTGATGGCGACGATATGGTTCTTACCGCAAACGAAGATTCAAAAGATCCCAATATCACCATTAAAGAGCTTTCAATCAAGGCTTCCGATTATAACGCAATGGTAGTAAGATTTAAGCCCGATACCACAGTCGGTGCAAAGCAGACCAATGCTTTCTTCGCAACCGACGGTGAGCCTTCACTCGGTGAATCAAAGTGCCTGTATATTGACCTTAATACTCTCTATGTTGATGATGACGGATATACATGGGCAGTATTCAAGTTCGGCGATAATCCTTCATGGTCAGGAACCATTACAACACTCCGCTTTGACCCCGTTCACGTCTGCGGCGGAGCACACAAGATCGACAAGATAATTGTCGCAAAGATCTAATTAATCTGACAGAGTCCTTTTATAGATTGCCGTGGCCGTAATGACCGCGGCTTTCTTTTTTTGCTTATTCCTCAAAAAACAGCTATAATTTGCAAAAAAATCGAATATTTTGAGATTCGCATAAGAAAATTCTAAAAAACGAGCATTCCTGTTGGTAAAATCTTACACTAATGCTATAATTACAATGTAAAATCTAAAAAAGGAGAAAATATCATGAAAAAACTTTTTGGTATTGTTATGGCAGGAATGCTCGCGGTAAGTGCGGCAGCTGCCGTAAGCGCAGCAGACGGAATATCCGTCGTTATTAACGATAAGCCCGTCGAATTCGGCGATGTGGCGCCTCAGATAATTGAGAGCAGAACAATGGTTCCTCTCCGTGCAATCTTCGAGGCACTCAATGCAACCGTAGAGTGGGACGACGCCACAAAAACCGTAAAGTCAGCAAAGGGCGAGATTACAATTTCGCTTACAATCGGTGAAAATAAGCTCATAAAGAACGGTGAAGCAAAAGAGCTTGACGTTCCGGCACAGATAGTCGATTCGAGAACTCTCGTTCCCGTAAGAGCAATATCCGAAGCGTTCGATTGTAAAGTTGATTGGGAGGATTCCACAAAGACCGTAAAAATTACATATGCAACCGTGGAAAAAATCCATGGCGCAATCATCACTCTTGCAAACGCAGAACCGGAGACTGCCGATGTTGCCGTATATTCCGCAGACGCTGTC
Source organism: uncultured Eubacteriales bacterium (assembly GCA_934446675.1). Lineage (GTDB taxonomy): Bacteria > Bacillota > Clostridia > Oscillospirales > CAG-382 > UMGS1387. Next base: position 174,092 of record CAKSEL010000001.1, on the reverse strand, counting down.
ATGACGGTCGTTGAAGATGAAAGAGATTCGTCAAACCATGTATATAACCTTGAGTCAAATGTGACAGACCGTGCGTCGTGGACGTATTTCTGGTATAAGACAAATGACTATAAAGCAGGACAGAAGTATAAGATAGAGTATGATGTCCGCGTTACCGGCAATGTTGCAAATGTTTCAATGTCTGGTATGAAAGTTCAGATCGGAACCTGCCTTAAATATTCTACAAGCGACGGCGAGAATAATAAGGATCACGGTATCGGCGGAATTACATTTGAAAAGAACCTCGGTAACTGGGCACATGTAACGCTGGTTGCCGAAATTCCCGAAAATTATGTAAACGGCGATGATACAAGATTCGGTATTTACGGAAACCCCATTATTACCTCGGAATATGACCATCAGATAGCGCTAAACTTCCAGCTTGATAACGTTTCGGCCGTACCTTATGACGGTACGGATAAACCCGATGCACCGAGTGAAATTGATTTCGCAAATCTTACCGGTGTCGTATACGATTTCAAAGCAGATCAGGCTCTCGGCTGGACGCCCACAAACTCAAATATCAGCTTTGACGGCGAAGATATGGTAGTTACTTCCGACGAAGACACGACGGACCCTCATATTACCGCAAATAAGCTTTCGATAAAAGCAGGGGACTATAATGCGGTTGTTGTCAGATTTAAGCCCGATACCACAGTCGGCGCAAAGCAGGCAAACGCATATTTCACGACGGATACCGAAACATCATTCAGCGAGGACAGATCAATATACCTTGATTTTACCGATATGTACGTAGACTCCGCGGATTATAAGTGGGCGGTGTTCCGGTTCGGCGATAATCCTTCGTGGACCGGCACCGTAACCGGAATACGTTTCGATCCTGTTTCCGCAGCGGGCGGTGTGCATAGAATCGATAAGATAATAGTAACAAAAATCTGATTATTCAGCATACACCACTCTCCTTTTTCATATTGCCGCAGCCGTAAAGACTGCGGCTTTTCTGTGTCTGCCGATCTATATATGATTTGACGCCGTAAAAAAAGAACGTCCCGTTAAAAGACGTTCTTAAAAAACTTTGATTGTTCTTCTGTTAAAGTCTTGAACGTTTTGCAAGACAAATGCGTTCGACTTCAAACATATCTCTTATTATCTTTGCGTCAAACCTCTGTGACTTAAAGATCGCCGCGACCTCTCTGCCTATGTCGTATCCGACTTCAACCGCGCAGTATCCGTCGTCCTTGAGGTATTTTGAAACAATGTTCTTGACAATTACCTTGTAGAAATCAAGACCGTCGTGACCGCCGTCAAGCGCAATGGACGGCTCGTGCAGAACCTCTTTTGAAAGTCCTTTTATGTCGTCCGACTTGATGTAAGGCGGATTGGAAGTTATCATGTCGGGAAATACCGACGGAGTGTACTCGTAAATGTCGCTCTTTATAAAACGTAAACGCGACTCGGATATGCCGTGGTATTCGGCATTCTTTTTTGCATAGGAAAGCGCTTTTTCGGAAACGTCAACTGCAATCGCACGGACATCGGGACGGTTGTTGAGTACGGCAATGGGTACACAGCCGCTGCCGGTGCATAAATCGAGTAAAAGACCGTTTCTCGGCAGATACTTTATGGCAAGCTCGGCAAGCAGTTCTGTTTCGGGACGGGGAATAAGACAGCCTTCTCCGCAGAAAATGCGCAGTCCGAAAAACTCCCACTCTCCGATAATGTACTGAAGCGGCTCGTGATTCATGCGGCGCTCCAGAGCCTTGTCAAGCTTTTGGTAAATGTCGTCGGGTATTTCGTTTGCGCGTTTCATTAAAAACTCGTTTTTTTTCATTCCCGAAAAATGGGTGATGAGCGTGTCTGTTTCAAAACGCGCGTTGTCGGTAATGCCTGAAAGTTTTGTAATTGCGTTTGCTTTAAATTCGTTGTAAGTCATAGTAGAATAACAGTTTCCTCAGAATACGCAGCGGTTTTGCCGCGCGTCGTTTTGGCGTTTGCGTTTATTCGGCAGAGTTGTCCGCGGTGCCGGATTCGGTGTTTTTTATGTTTTCGGTGTCGGTTTCCTGCTTTTCCGGCGGATAGAATTCGGGAAGAGCAGCCTTGAGAGAGCTTATGGCAACTTCAATCTGTTCAAGGTCGGGTTCTTTTGTCGTAAGACGCTGGATCCAAAGCCCGGGAGCAGAGAGAATACGTACAAAGAGATTGTCGTGAGTTCCTGCAAATTTGATAAATTCAAATCCTATTCCGACTATAAGCGGCAGGATAAGCAGCTTTACGGCTACTCTCGGAAGTCTCGGCAGATCAATGTAGAAAACCGAGATAATAATGCCTATAAACATCATTACAAATAAAAAGCTTGTTCCGCATCTCGGGTGAAAACGGATCTGCTTTTTTACGTTTTCGGGCGTAAGTTCAAGTCCGGCTTCGTGACAGAATATGGACTTGTGCTCAGCGCCGTGATACTGAAAAACGCGTTTCATATCCGGAATAAGCCCGACAAGCGCAATGTATGCCGTAAAGATAGCGATTTTGAGTACGCCTTCGATAACGCTCTTTAAATATATGTTGTAGTAGATCTTGTCAACAAGATCCGAAACAAGCGCCGGAAGATACATGAAAAGCAGTACCGACATTGCAAGTCCTATTACCGTGCCGATTACGGAGGCTATTGCAGTCGCACTTTTTCCGAGCTTTTTCTCAAGCCATTTTTCAAATTTCGAGGGTTCTTCTTCGATTCCCAGCATCTCGGCAGAACGGTTGAGCGTTCTGAAACTGAGTACCATTGTTTCGGCGAAATTTACGATTCCGCGTATAACCGGAAGTCTTAAAAAAGCGCACTTGTCGCGTATTGTTGTAAATTTTTCAACTTCGGTCGCAATTTTTCCGTCGGTCTGCCTTACCGAGAGCGCAACGTAATCCTTTGACTTCATCATTACGCCTTCGATTACCGCCTGACCGCCGACAGTTCCCAGACGGGAGCAGCTTTTTGCGTCCGTGCCCGATTTATTGCTCATAATTCACCTGCTTAAAATTAATATATAGATTATACAAAAGAATAAATAATTTATTTGGGATAAACTGTTGATTTTAAGTAAACAACTTTGTAATATTTTTTTAATTTACGGTTAAAAGAAAAATATTTCGGAAAATGAGTAAAAGTTTGCTCTTTTTCTTGAAAAAAAGCTTTGCGTGTGTTATACTTATACTGACAGAATGTCCGGCACTTATTTAAATGCGCCGGATAACGCAAACAGTCTTACGGCTACGGAGGAAAAGATGAACGAAGAACAGCTGCGCGCAATAGAGATAGAATCCGTAAAGGATAAATTCGTAAAAGCTTATAATGAAGCAATAAAAAGACAGGGGTCGGCGGAGCTTCTGGCATGGATGTCTGATAAAACCGACTTTTTCAAGGCGCCCGCAAGCTCAAAATACCATAACGCCTTTGAGGGCGGACTTGCCGAGCACTCGCTTAACGTTTATAACGCAATGATCGAACATTTCAATGACGGAAAACCCGACGAATCCTTTGCGATATGCGCATTGCTGCACGATCTGTGCAAGGCTGAATTTTATAAGGTCAGCCAGAGAAATGTCAAAAATGAAGCAACCGGACAGTGGGAAAGGGTAAATTATTATACCATTGAAGATAAATTTCCGTTCGGACACGGAGAAAAGAGCGTGTTTCTTGTCGAACGCTTTATGCGTCTTAAAGTAGAAGAGGCAATAGCAATAAGATGGCATATGGGCGGCTTTGACGACGCGGCGCGCGGAGGAAGCTTTGCAATAAACGGTGCATATGAAAAGTATCCTCTTGCGGTCAAACTCCATATAGCCGACGTTATAGCGACATATCTCATGGAAAATAAATAAAAAGGAATACAGAAAATGCAAAGAATACTTGATATTGAAAAGAAAAACGGCTTTATCTGCGATATGGACGGTGTTATCTATCACGGAAATAAAATACTGCCCGGTGTTGCGGAATTTGTGGAATGGCTTAAAAATAACGACAAAAACTTTCTGTTTCTGACAAACAGTTCTGAAAGATCTCCTATCGAACTTCATCAGAAACTTCAGAGAATGGGACTTGACGTCGATCCGTCGCACTTCTATACAAGCGCGCTTGCGACTGCGGATTTTCTTTCTCATCAGCGTCCCGGCTGTTCCGCGTATGTTATAGGCGAACCCGGACTTATAAACGCTCTTTACGCAAAGGGCATATCCATGAACGACGTAAATCCCGATTATGTAGTCGTCGGCGAAACCAGAAACTACAACTACGACAGCATAATAAGAGCCGTAAAGCTTGTAAATTCGGGCGCTAAGCTTATCGGAACAAACCCCGACATGACAGGTCCGTCAGAGCAGGGTATAATTCCCGCGTGCCGTGCGCTTGTGGCGCCAATTGAGCTTTCGACGGGAGTTGTGGCATACTATCTCGGAAAGCCTAATCCTCTCATGATGAAAACCGGAATAAAGCTTCTCGGAGTAAAGCCCGAAGAGGCGGTTATCGTAGGCGACAGAATGGATACCGATATAATAGCCGGTATTGAATCCGAAATAGAAACGGTGCTTGTACTTTCCGGAGTAACCGACGAAAACGTTATGAAGCAGTTTCCGTACAGACCTATGTATATATATAACGGCGTCGGCGATATAATAAAGAAAAAGTGCGCGGAGCTGTAAGGCGTGCGTGACGAGTAAAGAAATTCCACCCTTGTTTGACGGTTGTGACCCGAAATTGAGGGTGGATTTTTGTATTGCTGGAAAATCGCGGAAAATAAATGTAAAAAAATTGTTTATTTGAAAAAAAGTATTCCAAACAACGGCTATGTGTGATATACTTATATAATAAGCAGATATGAATGGAGGGCGAAGTTTATGAACGTGCTGCAAAATGCGTGGACATACATAATAAATCAGCTTGCCGCGGTTACGGTGTTCGACCTTTTGGATATAGCCATAGTGTCGATAATCTTTTATTATGTGTTTAAGTTCGTAAAGGACAGACGCGCCGGAAAACTTGCTCTCGGAATACTTCTGATTATACTTGTGCTGTTTTTGAGCGATATTCTCAATATGCACGCGCTCAACTTTTTGCTTCAGAATATAATGCAGGTCGGTATAATAGGACTTCTCATAGTGTTTCAGTCCGAACTGCGTTCGTTCTTGGAAAAAGTGGGCGGAACGTCGTTTATCGGCTCGCTGAACAAGAAAAATAACGATATGCAGAGTACCGTCAGATGTATAGACAGCGTGGTTGAGGCGTGTATGTACTTTGCCGACGAAAAGACGGGAGCGCTTATCGTGTTTGAACGATCGACAAAGCTCGGAGATGTCATAAGGACAGGTACCGTAATAGACGCAGATCCCGCGGTTTTTCTCATAAAGAATATATTTTTCAATAAAGCTCCTCTGCATGACGGCGCGCTTGTGATACGCAATAACCGCCTTTGTTCGGCAGGCTGTTTTCTGCCGCTGTCCTCAAAGGAGGATATAATAAAGGATCTCGGAACGCGTCACAGAGCCGCAATAGGAATGAGCGAAAATTCCGACAGCGTTGTGGTTGTCGTATCTGAGGAAACCGGCACGGTGTCGGTTGCCTGCGACGGAGTTCTTACGCGCGGATATAATGAATTTACTCTAAAAAACGACCTTATGAAATATCTTGCGGGATATGATACAAAGTCGTCAAAGAAAAAATCTGTGAAAAATGCGAAAAATCCCGAATAAGAATTAAAACGTGAAAGGGGCATGGCTGTGGCAAAGAATAAAGGAAAGAAAAGCACCGTCGTTACGGTAAAGAATACCGAAGAAGAACAGAATTCCGGACGCGGTTCTTCGATAGTGCCCAAAATACTGTCGATACTTGCGGCGATTGTCCTTTGGTTTTATGTAATAGACGTCCAGACGACGCAGTTTGAAAAGACCTTTTACGGGGTGGCTGTTTCGCTTGAAAATTTCGATACATCGCAGGGACTTGATATTATTTCCGGCAGAAACGGCTCGGTAGACGTTGTTATAAAGGGCACAAAGGCTCAGGTAAACGCACTGGGAGAGAACGATATAAAGGCAAGCGCCGATATGTCCGGCGTAAACGAATCTGGAGATTACAGGCTGAATGTCAGCGTTACGGTTCCGTCGGGACTAACGGTCGTAGAAAAGAGCATAGGATACGTCGAGGTGTCCGTCGATAAAACCGTCGGAAAGACAGTGCCGTTAAAGCTTGAAATGACGTATACACTGCCGGATTCGTATGAGTTTGACGAAATATCAATGTCTCCGAAAAATATATACGTATCGGGTCCCAAAGATCTCGTTGACTCGGTGGAACAGGGCAGGGTGTCGCTTGATCTCGGAACGGTCAGCGGAAAAGTCACGGCAAAATGCTCTGTTACGCTTGTTGACGTGAACGATAATATAGTTCAGAGTCCGTATCTTCGCATGAATGAATCGACGGTAGACGTTACCGTGCCGGTTCTCAAGAGCGAACATAAAAACGTCAATGTAAATATCGCGGATACAGACCTTGAATATGACATAAGCGTGTCGCCCGAAAATGTAATAATAAAGGGTGAGGCAAAGCTTGTTGACAGTATAGAGTCGGTTTCGACGGAGGTTCTCGAAATTGTAAAATCGAGCGTTACGAGCTTGCGGCTTTCTCTGCCGAATGACGTTACGGCGTATGATGAAAACGGAAATATAATTTCAACCGTTACCGTCACCGTGTCGAATGTCAGAGACGCTGCGGATAATACCGAAAATAGCTGAAATTTGCGGTTTGGGTGATAATGATTAATCAAAAGAGCTTTGCGGTCGTCCGCAATATAAAAATACCGTGTACCTTTGAAAACGAGAGCGAGCTTGACGCGAAAGCGATTATGATTGCCGAAAAGTCTGTTTTTTCAAAGCAAAAGGGTGCGTTTTCAGGTTTGCCGTTTGTGTATAAACGCAGTATTGACGCGAGAGATAAGAACGCGGTAAAGCTGATATATTCGGTGGCAGCCGAAATACAGCCGGAAAATGCGGACAAATTGCTGCCGCAGCTGAAAAAGTATAAAAATACCGACGCGGTAACTTCAAAAGAGCCGGATTTTTCGTGTCCGGAAATAAATAAAGATAAGCGTCCCGTTGTTGTCGGGTTCGGTCCGTCGGGTATGTTCTGTGCGCTTGCACTTGCAAAGGCAGGACTTAGACCTGTCGTTCTCGAACGCGGTGACGATGTTGAAACAAGGGCGAAAAAAGTCGAAAATTATTGGAAAGACGGTACTCTTGACGTAAACAGCAACGTGCAGTTCGGAGAGGGCGGCGCAGGTACGTTTTCGGACGGAAAACTCTTAACGCGCATAAGCGATTCGTTGTGCGGCTTTGTGCTGTCTGAATTTGTGCGCTTCGGGGCGCCTAAAGAAATAACATACCTTGCAAAACCGCATATCGGTACGGATAATCTGCGAAAGATCGTCGCGGCTGTCCGAAACGAGATTGTTTCTCTCGGAGGCGAGATAAGATTTCGCACAAAGCTTGAAAAGATAAATTTTTCTTCGTCGGGAAATGTCTGCGGAGTAACAGACTCTGACGGCAATGAAACGCCGTGCGGCGCAGTGTTTCTGTGTATAGGACACAGCGCGAGAGATACCGTAAAAGAACTATTAAAAAACGGTTTTGACGTGCAGCCCAAGCCTTTTTCCGTCGGCGTAAGAATAGAGCACCTGCAAAAGGATATAGACAACGCAATGTACGGAGCTTTTTCGGGCGCGCCCGTGCTTTCAAAGGCACAGTATACGCTCTCCCGAAAGTTTGACGGCAGAGCCGTGTATTCTTTCTGTATGTGCCCCGGAGGCGTTGTCACGGCGTCGGCGTCGGATAACGGCGAGATAGTCACAAATGGCATGAGCTATTATGACAGAAGCGGACTTAATGCAAATTCCGCAATAGCGGTGTCGGTTTCTCCGTCCGATTACGGAAATACCGTGCAGGGTGCCGTTGATTTTCAGAAAAATCTCGAAACAAGAGCTTTTGTGGATGCCGGGAACGATTCCGGCGCGCCGATACAGCTTTTGGGCGATTTTCTGTCGGATAAACTGTGCCGCGAGCCGTCAAGGATAATGCCGACGTATACAGGGAAAACAAAACTTTGCAAAGCGACTGATATTTTCCCCGGATTTGTAACCGATAACCTTAAAAAGGGAATACGCGCGTTTGAATACGATATAAAAGGCTTCTCGTGCGATGACGCAGTGCTTACTTTTCCCGAAACAAGAACCTCGTCGCCCGTAAGAATAAACAGAGATGAGAGAATGATGTCGGCAGGGAAAAACGGCGTTTATCCGTGCGGTGAGGGTGCGGGATATGCCGGAGGAATAACAAGCGCCGCGGTTGACGGATTAAAGGCGGCAATTAATTATATAAATACGCTGAAAGGTGAAAATCTGAAATGAAAGCTTCGGGGAAAGTTGTCGAAGTAAACGGAGATATGATAAAAGTAGTCACCGTTCGTTCTGCCGCGTGCGATTCGTGCGAAAAATGCGCTCAGAAAGGCGCGTGCTCGGCGCATCTTGTGCTCGGCGAACAAAATAAGACCGTCGAAACGACCGTGTTTAACGCTGTCGGCGCAAAAGTCGGGGATACGGTAGAGCTTGCCTCGTCGGGAGAACGGATACTTCTTGTTTCGCTTGTCGTTTTTGTTTTTCCCGTGCTGCTTTCAATGATAGGATATTTTATTGCAGATAAACTTACGGATAATATATACGCTCCCGCATTTTCGCTCGGAGCCGTGTTTGTAATTTCCTTTGCTGTGGCGGCTTATTTTATGAATAAATACGCACAGAAGAATATACGTATAGAAGCCGTAAAAATACTTGAGGAGAACGCGTAAAGATATTTCTTTCGCAAAAGTTTGTAACATGACATATGAATATCCCGACGGTACCGTCTGGACTGTCGGCAGCGTCTCCGAAGATGTTGCCGGCACGCTTTCGCAGCAGCTTGATATATCGCCTTTTGCCGCAAAAATAATAGCCGCAAAGGGCTTTTGCGACGTAAAGAGCGCAAAGGAATATCTGTATAATTCCTATGAGAGCCTACAAGACCCGTATCTGTTAAAGGATATGGAAAAGGCTGTTGAAAGAATACGGTATGCACAAAAGAATAATCAGAAAATACTCGTCTACGGCGACTATGACGTTGACGGAGTTACAAGCGTGTCTGTGCTTTTGCGCTATCTCTTGTCAAAGGGCGTAAACGCGGACTACTATATTCCCCAGAGAGTCAACGAAGGCTACGGACTTAACGTTTCGGCAATAAGCAGGTTCAAACAGGACGGCGTTGACCTTATCATAACCGTAGACAGCGGCATTACCGCGCATGACGAGGTTGAATTTGCAAAGCAGAACGGCATAGACGTTGTAATAACGGATCATCATGAGTGCAGAGATGAGCTTCCCGAAGCGTGCGCCGTGGTAAATCCGCACAGACGCGACTGCGGATATCCGTTTTCGGAGCTTGCCGGCGTCGGCGTAGTGTTTAAACTTGTGTGTGCGCTTGAGGATAATAAAAATGTGCCTGCATTGTGCCGCGCGTACTGCGATCTTGTCGCGCTCGGAACGGTTGCGGACGTTATGCCGCTTGTCGGAGAAAACAGGGTAATAGTAAGCCTTGGCTTAAAACAGCTCGAGAATACAAAGAATAAGGGGCTTTCTGCTCTTGCGGCGCAAAGCTTTTCTGAAAGAACAAAGTCAAAGAGAAAAAATCTTACCGCGTCGTCTATCGGTTTCGGACTTGCTCCGAGAATAAACGCAGCCGGAAGAATAGGCGACGTAAACCGCGCCGTAAGGCTCATGATAACCGATAATGCCGCCGAGGCTGAAAATATCGCGTCGTACCTTTGCGCGGTAAACCGTGAAAGACAGGTAATAGAGAATAATATATTCAATCAGGCGGTCGAACGCATAGAAAACGAATTTGATTTTGAAAAACAGCGCGTAATTGTGCTTGAATCCGACTCGTGGCATATAGGCGTAATAGGAATTGTCGCGTCAAAGATAACTGAACGCTATAAACTTCCGTCAATTCTCATATCGGTTGACGGAGAGGTCGGAAAAGGCTCGTGCAGAAGCGTAAACGGCTTTAATATTAACGAAGCTCTTTGTGCGTGCTCGGATCTGCTTGTAAAATACGGCGGACATGAGCTTGCCGCCGGACTTACCGTAAATAAAAGCGATATTGAGGCGTTCAAGCAAAAGATTAACGAATATGCGGAGAATACTTTTGATTTTTCAAGCGTACATAAGTGCATAGACGCGGATTTTGAGGCAAAACTCTCGGACGTCACCGTAAATAACGCCGCGGAAATACAAAAGCTCGAACCCTTCGGACTTATGAATCCCGTGCCGCTCTTTTATATAAAGGACGTGACGATTACCGGGATATATTCAATAGGAGAGGGCAAGCACTTAAAGCTCCAGCTTGAAAAGGACGAAAACGTCGTTACGGCTCTGTATTTCGGAATGACGCGTGAAAACTTCCCGTTTTCCGAAGGAGATCGCGCCGACTTTATGGCAAATATAGACCTTAACGATTTTCGCGGCACTCTTTCGGTGCAGCTTCTTGTAAAAGACGTAAAAATGACGCCGGAGGATATTGAGAAAAAGCGCGCCGAAGAAGAAACTTTTGCAAAGGTGCTTGACGGCGGAGGCTGTTCAAAAGAAGATATACCGACCGTAAAGGAATTCAGGGCGGCGTTTATGTATCTGCGCCGCGTCCTCGGAATAGACTCGCAAATGCAAAACCTCGATGTATGGCAGACAGCCGGTATAATCACGCGTGAGTATATGACGGATATAAGCCAGCTTATGCTGAATATAATCCTCTGCGTGCTCTGCGAAACGGGCATTGCCGAAATGTCAAGATCTGATGAAAATAATGTGCTTATAAAGCTCAATAAAACAACGGGCAAGGTCAACCTTGACGAATCCGAAATACTTATAAGGCTAAAAAGCGGAATTTTAAATTGAAAGGCGGTATGTTTTTTGGCTGCAACGGTAACGTATCAGACACTTGTAGATCAGCTCAATAAGACAGGTGCAAAATACGATATAGATAAAATCGAAAGGGCATATAAATACGCAAGCGAAATGCACGCCGGACAGTTCAGAAAATCCGGGGAGCCGTATATTACGCACCCTCTTGCGGTAGCGGTAATTGTTGCGGAGCTTGAGCTTGATACCGACTCTATCTGCGCGGCGCTTCTTCACGATACGCTTGAGGACTGTAAGGATAAGACAAATGTCGAAACCATAAAGAGTCTTTTTGGAAACGAAGTCGCGGAGCTTGTCGAGGGGCTGACAAAGCTGCCTGTCGTGTTCTTTGAAGATAAGGAAGAGGCAAGTATCGAGAATACGCGAAAACTTTTCCTCGCAATGAACCATGATATACGCGTAATTTTCATAAAGTTTGCCGACAGACTGCATAATATGAGAACTCTTGACGCAAAGAGCGAAAAGAGCCAGAGAACCATAGCGCTCGAAACAATGCATCTGTACGCGCCTCTTGCGCATAGGCTCGGTGTTCAGAAGATAAAGACCGAGCTTGAAAACCTTGCGCTGAAATATCTCGATCCGATAGGATATGACGAGGTTAAAAAGGATATAGATTTAAGATACGGCAAGAATAAGGACTTTCTCGAAGAGGCAAAGCAGAAGGTTTCGGATAAGCTTGCCGAAGTCGGAATAAAGGCCAAGATTACCGGACGCGTAAAGTCTATATACAGTATCTATAAGAAGATGTATAACCAAAGCAAGAGCTTTGATGAAATATACGACTTTTACGCAATACGCGTTATTGTTGATACCGAACTTGAATGCTATACGGTTCTCGGTATAATACACGAGATGTTCAATCTTATGCCGGGACGTTTCAAGGACTATATTTCAACGCCTAAACCCAATATGTACCGTTCTCTGCATACGACCGTAATCGGCAAGCACGGAATACCGTTCGAAGTTCAGATAAGAACCTGGGAAATGCACGCCGTTGCGGAATACGGTATCGCGGCGCACTGGATGTATAAGTCGGGCGAGGTGGATAAGGAGAACATTGCCGAAAAACTGCAATGGATAAGAACGCTCATTGAAACCGAAAAGGACGCCGGAGACGCGGAAGACTTTTTAAGACCGCTTAAAATAGACCTGTATGAGGACGAAATTTTCGTTTTCACGCCCAAAGGCGACGTAAAGAGCCTGCCTTACGGCTCAAATACGATAGATTTTGCGTACTGTATACATTCCGAAGTCGGAAATAAGATGGTCGGCGCAAAGGTAAACGGCGTTATAGTGCCGATAGATACGGTGCTCCAGAACGCCGATATATGCGAGATCGTGACGTCGGTTTCGTCCAAAGGACCCAGCCGCGACTGGCTGAAAGTCGTAAAGACCACGGAAGCAAAGAATAAAATACGCCTTTGGTTCAAGCGCGAAAAACGCGAGGAAAATATAATCGAGGGTAAAAACGAGATCGAACGCGAATTCAGGCATTACGGCAGAGCCTATACCGAGTCGCAGAAGAACGAGGTCGTGGCAAACGTCGCAAAGCGCACCGGCTTTCCGGATGTCGATGACTTTTATAATAATATCGGCTACGGCGGAATATCCGTATCCAAATTCGCGGCAAAGCTTAAAGACGAGTTTGACCGCGTAGTAAAGCCGGAAGTACCCAAGAGCGTAAATCCGATAGAGGATATAGTAACCGATAAGACAAAGCAGGCAGAGAATAAACGCGTAAAAGAACACGCGCACGAGGCAATGCAGAGCGTTATAGTAGACAGCCTCGATAACTGCCAGGTGCGTTTTGCAAAGTGCTGCAATCCTCTGCCGGGCGACAGTATAATCGGCTTTGTAACGCGCGGATTCGGCGTTTCGGTTCATAAATACGACTGTCCCAACGCAAGGAGCGGACTGCTCAAACAGGACGAAAAGGACAGATGGGTAAACGTGCGCTGGTCAAGACGTTCGCTCGAACAGGGCGATAATACAAGCGGTTCGTTTGAGGCTCTGCTTCAGGTATACGCGAATAATTCCTTTGAGGTTTTCGCTGCCATTACCGCAGTTTTTGCGGATATGAGAGTGCCGGTTCATACCATGAACTCAAAGACTACCGGTGCCGACGGAATGATCATAAATCTCACCATAACCTGCCGCAATACGTCGCACGTAAATTCAATTATATCGCGGCTTAAAAAGGTAAAGGACGTAATAGACGTAACGAGAGGATTTTCTTCATGACAGCACTTGTTCAGAGAGTAAAACACGCAAGCGTCACGGTAGACGGCGAATGTGTGTCCGAAATAGGAAAAGGATTTCTGGTACTTTTCGGAGTTTTTGAAAACGATACCGAAAAAGAGGCAGATCTGCTCGCGGATAAGACCGCAAAGCTTCGCATATTTACCGATGAAAACGATAAAATGAATTTGTCGCTGCTCAACCTTGCCGAAAGGGGAGAAAAAGCGTCAGTGCTGGTCGTTTCGCAGTTTACGCTGTGCGCAGACTGTAAGGGACAGAACAGACCGTCGTTTATAAAGGCGGCGCGTCCCGAAAAGGCAGTCCCTTTGTATGAAAGATATATGGACAGACTGAAAAACGGGTACGGAATAGAGGTCGGACACGGCATTTTCGGCGCAGATATGAAAGTCGAGCTGTTGAACGACGGCCCCGTAACAATAATTTTAGATACGGATAAGCTTTAAAATATGATCATAACCGTAAACGATACGCAGAACAGCGCAAATCTGCTGTATTATCAGTCGCTTGCACTGCTGTTTCTTCCGTGCGAAAAATTCACTTTGAACGATACGGAAAATAAGATGAACGTCGATGCCTTCTCAAAGGACGGCAAGTTTTTCGTAACCGTAAGCCTTGATATTTCGGGTAAAACCGCGGTAAGCGAACAGAGCGAGAGTATAATGCCGTCAAAGCCGCGGCAGATGAAAAATCTGATAGGCAGAAACGTGCTGTCGGCGTTTGAAAAAATATTTGACCGTAAACCTCCGTGGGGCATTTCAACAGGCGTAAAGCCCGTTAAGCTCGCACGTGAGTTTATCCTGAAAGAAGGGGAACAGTCGGCGCTTGAAACGCTCTGCCGCGACTATGCGTTCGACGAGCGAAAGGCAAAACTGTGTATAGAGGCAAACCGGCGCGAAACCGAAGCGCTTAAAAATATGCCGGATAATTCCTGTTCTGTGTATATTTCGGTGCCGTTTTGCCCGTCAAGGTGCGATTATTGCTCGTTTGTTTCGTGTACAACGCCGCGTCTGCTTGCGCTGATTCCGGATTATATCGTAAGATTAAAACAGGATATAGCCGATATTGCAGACACCGTAAAACAGAACGGACTTGAAGTACGCAGTGTCTATGTCGGCGGCGGAACGCCGGCAATACTTGAACCCGGGCAGATAAATGATGTCTTTGACTGCTTTTTCAAAAACTTTTCCGATGCCGGCATAAAAGAATTTACCTTTGAAGCCGGACGTCCCGACTGCATAACAAAGCCCAAACTTGAAGTCCTTAAGAGTTACGGCATAGGCAGAATAAGCGTAAATGCGCAGACAACAAATGACGCGGTTCTGCGGTATGTCGGCAGAAACCATACGGCAAAACAGTTTTTCGATGCGTTCCGACTTGCGAGAGAAACGGGATTTGACTGTATAAATACTGACCTTATAGCAGGACTTCCGTCTGACAGCCTTGAAAGCTTTAAAAACAGCGTGGATAATATTACGGCGCTTGAGCCGGAAAATATAACCGTCCATGCCTTTACTTTAAAGAAGTCCTCAAAGTTCAGAACCGATGGAAATACCGATATAACTTCGTCGTTTTCACAGGCGGAAAAAATGCTGGATTACGCTGCGGATAAGCTCGGAATATGCGGATATTCTCCGTACTACATGTACAGGCAGAAAAATACCGTGGGAGATCTCGATAATGCAGGATACGCAAAACCCGGCTTTGAAAGCATTTACAATATCGTCATGATGGGCGAAAAGCATACGGTTTTCGCAGCCGGTGCCGGAGCTGTGACAAAGCTTGTTCCGAACTCCGTGACGGGCGGAAAAATAGAGCGCATATTCGCGCCGAAATATCCGTATGAATATCTTGACAGACAAAAATATAAAGGCTTTGACAAACAAAGCGTAACACAATTTTACAGCAACAGAAAATAATCAAAGGGTGAGTCAGATTTGAGTAAAAAGACCGGACAGACGTTTGTATTCGGCGCCGTTGTGCTTATGGCGTCAAATATTCTCGTAAAGCTTATAGGCGCGCTTTTCAGAATACCTCTTACCAATATAATCAAAGTCGAAGGTATGGGTTATTTCAACGCCGCGTACAGCATATACGTAATGTTCTATAACATATCCACGGCAGGTATACCCGTTGCCGTGTCGCGAATGGTAGCCGCAAGCGCCTCAAAGGGCAACTATAAGGAGGCGCAGAAGATATTCGATATTGCGCTGAAACTCTTTGTCATAATAGGCATTGTCGGAACGGCTGTCATGATGGCAGGCGCGCAGTTTTTTGCAGAGTGGTCGAAAATGCCCGATTCAAGCTATGCAATGCTCGCAATAGCGCCGACAATATTCTTTATCTGCGTTTCAAGCGCATACAGAGGATATTTTCAGGGTATGTCGGATATGGTGCCTACCGCCGTCTCGCAGGTAATAGAGGCTGTCGGTAAGCTCGGAATAGGACTTGCCGCCGCAATCTACTTTACAAGAAACGCGTATCCCGTAAAGATTACCGCAGCGTTTGTAATTTCGGGCGTTTCGATAGGCGTCGCTCTCAGTATGTTCTACGCAATGGCGGTAAAGATAAAATACGCGTCCTCGCCCGAATACAGAGCAAAAATTCAGAATTGCCCCTATAACGCGCGTCCGTCAAAATCCATACTGTCCGAACTTGTAATAACGGCAATACCGATAACTCTCGCGTCCTCCATAATGGGACTTACAAACGTAATAGATACTTTTCTCATAGCAAACCGCCTTATAAGCGCAGGCGTTTCGGCGAAGGCTGCAGCGTCCTATTACGGTACGTATTCCTCAATGGTAATTCCGCTTTTCAACATGACGCCTACATTTATATATCCGTTTGCGATAAGCGCAATTCCTGCCGTTTCTTCGGCAATAGCCGCCAAAAGACTCGATAAGGCTTATTCGAGTATAGAATCCGCGTTCAGAAACTGCGCCATAATATCAATTCCGTGCGCAATAGGACTTGCGTCGATGTCGCGCGGTATCGTAAGACTGCTTTTCAAAGAGGAAATGATAAAGAACGGCACGTCCTCGGTGTCCTCGACGGAACTTGCAGCGCCGGCACTGTCGGTCGTCGCGTGCGCAATAGTGTTCTTGGGCGTAATTGCAATTACAAACTCTGTTCTTCAGGCATGGCGCCTTGAAAGATATACGCTTGTGTCAACCGGAGCCGGAGTCGCAGTAAAATTTGCGGCAACCTATATAGTAACCGGAATACCCGGCACGGGAATTGCCGGAAGTGCCGTAGGTACAATGCTTTGCTACTTTACGATAATGGCAATAAACCTGTTCTTTGTAATAAAAAAGACGGGATATGTGCCGAATGTCGGAAGAATATTCGTAAAACCGCTGCTTGCCGGAGTTTGCTGCGGCGTGAGCGCGCTGTTCTTTAACTTTGTGCTCTTAAAGGCAGGAATGCCCGAAAAACTTACAACACTTGCCGCAATAGCCGGCGCCGTTGCGGTATACTTTGCAGTGCTTGTTTTCGGCAAGGGTATCTGCCGCGACGACGTGCTCATGATGCCCAAAGGCGAAAAGATCTGCGGCGTTATGGATAAATACAATCTTCTAGAAAAGTAAGGAAAGAATAATGCTGGATTTTGAAAAATCGGTCGGATATTTAAAGTCAAAGGAACATTACAGCTTTGAGGATCTGTGCCTGCTTACGCGTGTTCTCAGAAGCGAAAAAGGCTGCCCGTGGGACAGGGAACAGACAAATAAATCCGTGCGGAACGCCTTTATCGACGAAACGTATGAATTTATCGAAGGTCTTGACGCAAACGATAATAAGCTTATGTGCGAGGAACTCGGAGACGTGCTGTTTCAGATAGTGTTCCACAGCTGCATAAAGTCCGAAACCGGAGAGTTTGACGAATCCGACGTGATAGACGGTATCTGTAAAAAGATGATACTGCGGCATCCGCACGTGTTCGGCGATACCGACGTCAAAAATTCCGCCGAGGTACTTGTCAACTGGGAAAATATCAAAAATGACGAAAAGCAGAGAAAGACGCCGTATGAAAGACTTAAAAGCGTCGCAGTGTCGCTGCCGTCGCTCATGAGATGCCAGAAACTGTACTCAAAGGCGTGCAAATACGGACTGTATGAGAAAAAGGACGCGCCTGAAAACCTTGACGCGGCTGAAAAAATCATCGCCTGTATGAAAAAAGACGGCGTGAATGAAGATAATATGTCGCACCTGCTTTCGGTTTGCACACAGATTTCCGAATCGGCAGGAGTGGACGCCGAAGAGGCTCTGTACCGCGCAAACAACGCATTTACCGAACAATTCCGCACTGACGGCGGCAAATCAGAGCAATAACGTGCGCGATTTTTGCACATATATGTTAAATTTCGGCGATTTATGGATGTATAATTGTAAATAAATGGTTAATTTGTATGTTTTTACTTAAAAAAACCGAAATAGTTCTTGCAATTTCGGCAAAATAATGTTATATTATCAATGCTGATTATTTTAATTTTAATTAAGGAGTATTCAAAATGAACAAGACAGAACTTACAGCAAAAGTTGCGGAAAAGACAGGTCTTACAAAGGAACAGTCCGCTAACGCAGTTAACGCAGTATTCGCATCTATGACTGATGCACTTGCACAGGGCGATAAGATCCAGCTCGTAGGATTCGGCACATTTGCAGTTAAATACCGTGCAGAAAAGGAATCCAAGAACCCGAGAACCGGCGAAAAGATCAAGGTTCCCGCAACATACCGTCCGGCATTTTCCGCAGGCAAGAGCCTCAAGGAAACCGTTGCAAAGTACAAGGGCTGATTTTTTAAGACAGTTTTAATTCAATAACAACCGCGACCGTTTCACTTTGCTTTCAGTCTGTTATGGGCGGCATTTTATGTGCTGCCGGTATATGGGGTATGCAAAAGCTGAAACGGTCTGTCTTTTGTAAAAGCGAAAATGCACCGGAGGAATAATGAGAATAGATAAGTATTTAAAGGTTTCAAGACTTATAAAGCGCAGAACCGTCGCAAACGACGCCTGCGACAGCGAGCATATCGCGGTGAACGGCAAGACGGTAAAGGCGTCGTATGACGTAAAGGAAGGCGATATTATAAGCATAACCTTCGGTGAAAAGACGCTGAAGGTAAGAGTGACCGACGTAAGGGAGCACGTTTCAAAAAACGAGGCGTCTCAGATGTACGAAGCGCTTTAATTCTGCATATGTCGGGCTGTGCGCGCATAATGTATATTGACATGATTGTTTGTGTCAATACTGCAAGGGAATGATTTTGTGAACGGACAGACTGCGCACAAGGGACATAATTTCAATTTGTATGACAGAGAGCGTTTCTGCGTCACCGGCGTTTCGTCGGTAGAAAGCTTTGACGAAGGCATTGTCGTTATGGAGCTTGACGAAGGCAGCACGCTTACGGTTGAAGGCGTGAATATTAGCATAACCGACCTCGATCTCGAAAAGGGGAGCGTAGAGGCGTCGGGGCTTGTAACGGGAATGTTTTACAGCGATTCGTCGCCGGTAAAGCGTGGATTTTTCTCAAGGCTGGTCAAAGGCTGATGCAGATATATTATCCCGAAAACCAGAAAATCGTTTTTCTGTACTTTTTGGCTGTCGGAGTATTCCTCGGAATAGTTTTTGACGTGCTGCGCATCAAGCGCGAGTTTTTCGGCACTTCAAGATTTGTGCTGTTCTTTGACGATCTTGTCTATATGCTGTTCTGCACGTGTGTGCTTATACTCGGCGTTTTCAGAGTAAATAACGGAAATCTGCGCTGGTTTGAGTTTTTAAGCCCGTGTATCGGTTTTCTTGCTTACCGCGCAACATTGTCAAAGCTTGTCATAAGATTTTTCTTTTTCCTTTCAAGACTGATAAAGAGAATTTTCCGTGCGGTCTGCGGTTTTGCCATGCGGGTTTTAAAGATTCTCCTTAAACCGGTGTTTAAACTGCTATTGCATATTGCAAAAATTTTGCGCCGTGCTTTGACCGAAACGCAAGACGCGCTTTACACACACAGAGTTAAAATTAAAATGATAAAGACTTGTAAAAACGTTTGTTAACGATACGGGAAGTGTATAAATAAATGAATTATATCAAACAGATAGTAATAGGCTTTGTGCTGATCGCGGTAATGGTTGTTGCGGTCAGAATACAGATCACCATAAACGAAGCCAATATGAAAAAGCAGCAGCTTGCCGAACAGAGAGACGAGCTGAAGTATCAGAACGAGAAACT
Organism: uncultured Eubacteriales bacterium; assembly: GCA_934446675.1. Taxonomy (GTDB): domain Bacteria; phylum Bacillota; class Clostridia; order Oscillospirales; family CAG-382; genus UMGS1387. The sequence goes on along the minus strand of CAKSEL010000001.1, from coordinate 154,575 downwards.
TCAGAGCGAGCTTGATATGCCGCTTGACGACGATTATGTGGCACGCGTTGCGTCGGATCAGCTGGGATATAAAGATCCCAACGCCAAGTATTTCTATAATAATCTGCCCGACTGATACGGCGTCACATAATTCTCACCTAAAGTAAACATATTTTTTGCACTTTCTACATAAAACTTCTTTACATTCATGTGATTTTTGTGCTATAATACATATAGAGATCAAGAGAAGATCTCAAAAAAGGTACAGGAGGAATTTACATGAAAGTAATCATTGTCGGAAGAAGATTTGACGTAACGGACGATCTCAAGCAGAAAGTTGAGAAAAAGCTTTCAAAGCTTGATAAATTTTTCGACGAGCAGGCGGTAGCAAACGTCACTATGCGCGCCGAGAGAAACAAAGAAATACTTGAAATTACAATAACATATAAAGGAACAATGTTCCGTTCGGAGGTTGCTGAAGAAAAAATACCGGCTGCGCTCGATAAGTCGATAGACATAATAGAAAGGCAGATAAGAAAGAATAAAACAAGACTTGAAAAACGCCTTAAGACCGGATCTGTCGAAAGTCTCGTCGAAGAATTCAAGGACGTACCCGAAGATGAGATAAAGATAACAAGGGTAAAGAAGTTCGACGTAAGGCTTATGACGGCAGAGGAAGCCGTAATGCAGATGAATCTGCTCGGACATTCGTTCTTCCTGTTCAGGGACGCGGAAACCGGAAACTTCAACGTCGTTTATAAGAAAAAGAACGACGAATACGGCGTAATTGAGCCGATCGAATAAACATCATAACCGTGAGGGCATAACGTTTCAAAAGCTCTCACGGCTTTTTTTCTTTTTGTACTTGAATTTTCAAAAATTAGACTGTATAATTGATTTCGGCACCGTAAATAACGGAAAATTTTGCAAATAACGGAGAAATATTTATGGAAAGCTCTGAAAACTCATTCTTCGGCAGCGAAAGAGTAAGTAAAATATTGTTAAAGATCTGTCCGCCTGTAATGTTCGTACAGCTCATACAGGCTTTGTATAATCTGGTAGACAGCTATTTTATCGGAAAATGCTCCGAGGAGGGACTTACGGCTCTGTCCGTAATATATCCGATACAGCTTATAATAATAGCTCTCGGCGTGGGAATAGGCGTCGGAGTGAATACCGTAATGGCGCGTTTTTACGGACTCGGAGAAAAGCAAAAGGCGGCTGATACTGCCGGCACGGGAATTGCTGTTTCGGCACTGTGCTGGATCGTTTTTGCTCTTTTTTCGCTTGTATTTATGAGACCGTTTGCAAATGCGTCGTCGCAGTCGGTTCTTGTAAGACAGTACGTAAAGGACTACGGATATATCGTCTGCGTCGGAAGTACGGGAATATTTCTTGAAGGCGTGTTTTCAAAGATACATCAGGCAAAGGGAAATATGAAGCTTCCCATGATAGCTCAGGTGTGCGGAGCGCTGTTCAATATAGTTTTTGATAAGATATTGATTTTCGGACTCGGACCAATACCGGCACTCGGAATAAAGGGCGCCGCATATGCGACGGTCGGCGGACAGATACTTGCTGCGGTAATCACCGGTGTAAGCATGAGATATAAACCGCCCGTTGTATCCGAGACGGTAAAATACACCAAACTCATCTGGACAGCCGGAATGCCGTCTATCGTAATGCAGGCGCTGTATACAGTGTATATACTCGGACTTAATCTTCTTCTCGTGACTTTCTCGGACGCCGCAGTTACGGTCCTCGGCATATACTATAAGCTCCAGTCGCTGTTCTTTATACCGCTTTTCGGAATGGAAACCTGTATAGTTCCGGTGCTCAGCTATAACTGTGCGCGAAAGAGCTATGACAGATGCCGTAAAATACTGCTTGAATCTTTCGGCGTGAGCGCGGTTTTCATGACGTTCGGCATAATTGCGTTTGAATTCTTCCCGACTCAGCTTATAGGGCTTTTTTCTCACAGCGAGCTTGTAAAGGACGTCGGACGGGTTGGATTTCGCATTATAGCTTCAAGCTTTCTGCCGGCGGCCTTTTCATTGCTTATACCTGTTTTCTTTCAGGCAGTCGGTAAAAATTTTGAGAGCGTGGCGCTTACGGTGCTGCGTCAGGTAATACTGTTTGTGCCGCTTGCATGGCTGCTTTCCTTTGCCGGACTTAATTTTGTGTGGTGTACTTTCCCGATTACCGAAATACTTACCTGTGCTCTCGGAATATATTTTTATGCCGGACTTTCAAAAAAATGGCGTAAGGAAACGGCGGAATTGCAGCAAAATTAAAAACTTCCGTATAAAATGCACGGTAAAATTAAATACTTATTGTGATAATAAACAGAGGTGAAAAATATGAAAATACTGTTTTACGATACAAAACCTTACGACAGCGAATCTTTCGACGCGATACTGCCGTCATATCCCGATATAACCATAGATTACCTTAAAACCGATATTTCTCCGCGGACTGCATCTCTTGCGCGCGAGAGCGACGCGGTGTGCCTGTTTGTGGCGTCGGACGTCGGCGAAAAAACCGTAAGGGCGCTGCATGACGCCGGAGTAAAGCTTATACTCATGCGCTGCGCAGGATATAATAACGTCGATTTAAAAACGGCGGACGAGCTTGGAATTACCGTTATGCGCGTGCCGGGATATTCTCCCGAAGCAATAGCCGAACACGCACTTGCGCTTGCCTTTGCCGTAAACCGCCATATTCATAAGGCATATATCAAGGTGCGCGAAAATAACTTCAGCCTTATGGGACTTACCGGCATCAATTTTCACGGAAAGACCGCCGGCATTATCGGAACCGGAAAGATAGGCGCCGCAATGGCACGCTGCTGCCACGGTATCGGTATGAAAGTTATAGCTTTTGATAAGTACCCGAATAAGTCGTTAGATTTCGTGGAATATAAAACTCTCGACGAAGTGCTTTCACAAAGCGATCTGATATCTCTGCACTGTCCTCTGACGGAAGAAACCTATCACATGATAAATATAGATACCATAGAGAAGATGAAGGACGGAGTAATACTCGTAAACACCTCGCGCGGCGCGCTTATCAGCACGGACGATCTCATTAAGGGCAACCGTATGCATAAGTTTGCGGGAATAGGACTTGACGTGTACGAGGAGGAACAGAAAAACGTCTTTGAAAACCGCGAGGACGATATTCTTGAAACGTCCGTAACATCAAGACTGCTGTCGTTCCCGAATGTAATCGTGACGTCGCACCAGGGTTTTCTCACAAAAGAGGCGCTTGAGGCTATAAGCACCACAACGCTCGATAATGCAATGAGCTTTGCGAACGGAAATCCCATTGCGGAAAATATAGTAAAATAAAAATGTGCATAAAATACGGCGGAGGCGAAATATCTTCCGCCGCGTTTTGTTTTGCGGTTGACAAAGTTTGAATTTGCGTGTAAAATTTAAGTGAAAAATATTTATCCGCGGAGAAATGTAATGGCAAAAAAGACTAACAATACAAAAAGCAAAATAGTAAAGGCTGCATGGAAACTTTTTTATGAGCAAGGATACGACGATACTACGGTCGATGAGATAATATCCGAGTCCGGCACCTCAAAAGGCTCGTTCTATCACTATTTCGACGGCAAGGACGCGCTGCTTAGCTCTCTTTCGTATATGTTTGACGAAAAGTATACGGAGCTTCGCGAAACTCTCGACGACGGCATGAACAGCTTTGACAAGCTGCTGTATATGAATGAAGTGCTTTTCGGCATGATAGACAGCGAGATAAATATAGACCTGCTTGCGCGCCTGTATTCTTCACAGCTCACAGCCAAAAGCCAGAAGCATATGCTTGACTATAACAGAGAGTACTATAAACTGCTCAGAAAAGTTGTTTCCGAGGGGCAGGAGAGAGACGAAATAAGCCGCGAAATGTCCGTTAATGATATTGTCAATTTCTATGCAATGTGCGAACGCGGAATAATGTACGACTGGTGTATACATAATGGAGAATACTCGCTTAAAGAGTACGCAAAAGAGGTTATGCCTATATTTCTGTCAAAACTCAAGATTTAAATGTAAAAAGTTTATTAACGGTTCGGCACGATTATAATGTTTGGTACAGTCCAAAAAGCTATATATTAGCCGAAATTTGTCGTTAAAAATAATTTTAGTACAGAATGTAGTCTATACTGCGTTCTGTATTGCGTTTTATGGACATATGTGTTACAATATCCGAGTAATTTTTTAACAGTGAGGTAAAAATCATGGAAGTTTTGTCATTTGTGCTTTACTTTCTGCTCATGCTCGGAATAGGAGTTTACTTTTTCTTCAAGGGCAAGGGAAAAGAGGAGAGCGAAAAGGATTATTTTCTCGGCGGAAGAAAAATGGGACCGTGGGTAACGGCAATGAGCGCACAGGCGTCGGATATGAGCGCATGGCTGCTTATGGGACTGCCGGGAAGCATACTCGCGTTCGGTCTCGGACAGGCATGGATCGGTATAGGTCTTGCCATAGGAACGTCGCTAAACTGGATATTCGTCGCAAAGCGCCTCAGATGCTTTTCAAAGGCAGCCGGCGACTCCATAACAATGCCGCAGTATCTTTCAAACAGATTTGCGTCAAAGAGCCATGTTCTTCAGGTCGTAAGCGCCGTAATATTCTTGGTATGCTTTACGGTATACGTTGCAAGCGGTTTTGTAGCCGGTGCTTCGGTATTCAACGAACTTTTCCCGTCTCTCGGTGAATCAAGGGCAATGCTTATATTTGCATTCATTATAATTGCCTATACTTTCTTGGGTGGATTCAATGCCGTATGCTGGACGGACTTTTTTCAGGGACTGCTTATGCTTGTCGCACTTCTCGCAGTGCCGATAATGGTGGCTCTTACGCAGAATCCCGACACGTCCCTGCTTGCAAATACCATAGTAGGCTCAGACGGAACTCAGTATACATTCGTCGCAAACTTTTTCAATGCGTCGTGGCAGGATATAGTATCGGGACTCGCATGGGGACTCGGATACTGCGGAATGCCGCACATACTCGTAAGATTTATGTCTATCGAAAAGCCGTCCATGATAAAGAAGAGCGCGACGGTAGCTATAATCTGGGTTGTAATTTCTCTTGCGTGCACAATACTTCTCGCATACTACGGACGTATGCTTATCGGCGAGGAACTGCTTGTTGACGGCAATCAGAAGCTTGTATTCGTAAGACTTGCAAGAAACCTGTTCCAACCGTTTGTGGCAGGTATACTGCTTGCCGCAATAATCGCGGCGTCAATGTCAACGGCAGACTCGCAGCTGCTTGTTGCGTCGTCATCCTTCACAAGCGATATTTATAAGCCCGTTATCAGAAAGAATGCTTCCGAAAAGGAAATTCTCTGGGTAGGAAGAATCGTTGTTCTTGCGGTTTCCGTAATTGCATACTTCATCGCAAGCAGCAAGGGTTCGGGAGCGCAGGCTATAATGGAAATGGTTGAAAACGCATGGGCAGGATTCGGCGGTTCGTTCGGACCGGTTGTTGTGCTGTCGCTGTTCTGGAAGAGAATGACATATAAGGGCGCGTGCGCAGGCGTTGTTTTCGGCGCGCTTACAGATGTAATCTGGCTCATTAAGTTCAAGCCGGCAACCGGCATTTACGAGATACTTCCGGCATTTGTAGTCGGATTTATCGCAGCCGTTGTCGTTTCTCTCTGCGATAAGAAACCCACAAATGAGGTTCTTGACATCTACGCAAAGGCGACAAGCGCCGACTGCGACTGATAAACGGCAGTTTGTCCGTGTTTCGGATTTGATTTTAAAAATAACTCTGTGTCATTCCTGTTTTTTCGGGATACGGCACGGAGTTTTTTTGTATCCCGGTTTGCGTAAAAAGGACTTTTCCGGCACGTAAAAATGAAAAAATACGTACTTTTTTGCCCTTATTGCAGGCGGATTTTGTTTTGGAAGAAAAATTCACAAATTTTTGTCAATAATAATAATGAAAACTATTGCAATTTGAGACGGAAAGTTGTATAATACTCTCAAAATGGGGCGAAAGTTGGAAAACTTGAAAAAATCTGCCATTTTTAATAATCTGTATGGAGGTAAAAATATGGATTTACAAATGAGAAGCGACAGTCTTGCAAAGGCAAAAAAGCTGCTCAACGATAAGACAAATGCCGATAAACTCCATAAAGCGGGAAAACATACCGCATATGAGCTTATGGATATGCTCTTTGACAGCGGAACTTTTGTAGAGACAAACGCTTATGTCAGAGCGTATGCCAATGAGCTTGGCACGTCAAACCCTGCCGAATACGAAGGCGTTGTCTGCGGCTACGGCGCGGTTGACGGAAGACTCACGTTTGCCTATGTTCAGAACGCAGCAAGAATGAACGGCGCGTTTTCAAAGGCGGCAGCGGCAAAGATCGCGGCTCTGTGCGACATGGCGATCAAGAACGGAGCACCCGTAGTATCGGTGTTCGACTCAAACGGCGCAAAGATAGAAGAGGGCGTTGACGTTCTCGCAGGCTACGGCGCAGTTATGAAAAAGACTGCGGCATTAAGCGGCAGAGTACCTCAGATCGCAGTCGTATGCGGAAATACCGCAGGCGCGTCGGCGACGATAGCCTCCATGGCTGATGTGCGCGTTATGACGGAAAACGCAAAGTTCTCTGTTTCGCCTGCAAGCGTGCTTGCGGATAACGGTGCTGATAAGGACGCTGCAAGCGCAAAGAGCGCATATGAAAACGGATATGTTGATGTAATGTGCGCAAAAGACGAGGACGCTTTTGAAAGCGTAAAGGATATTCTTTCCTTCCTGCCGTCCAATAAACTTGATAATAACGTATATACCGGCGTTGAGGACGATCCTAACCGTGCAACTCCCGAAGTTGAAACACTTGTTGCAAACGAAAATTACGACGCTCATGAACTTATAAAGTCCGTAGCCGACGGCGCAAGATTTACAGAGCTCGGAGCCGGCAAGGCAAACGCCGTAATTACCGCGTTTATGACAGTCAACGGAGTCGTGTGCGGAGTTGCCGCAAATAACCCCGCGCATAACGGCGGCAGACTTTCGGCGGGCGCTCTCAGAAAGCTCTCTGCATTTGTAAACCTCTGCAACTCCTTCGGAATTTCGGTTCTGAATCTCGTTGATACAAAGGGATATAACGCAAAGTGCGAGGCTGAAGGCGGCAGAATGACCGAAGAATCCGCAAAGACCGCAAAGGCATACGCACTCGCGTCTGTTCCGGTAATTACCGTATATACCGGCAGCGCATACGGCAGCGCGCTTACCGTAATGGGTTCAAAGGCGCTCGGTGCCGACCTTGTGCTTGCACTTGACAGCGCAAAGCTCGGAGTTCTCGATCCGGCGGCGTCTGTTGCAATGATGTGGACCGAAAAGCTCCTCGGAGCTAAGGCGCCCATCGAAAAGAGAAAGGCTCTTGAGGAAGAGTGGACAAACGTAATGTCAACTCCTCTTATGGCGGCTTACAGCGGACAGGTGGACGATATAGTTCCAGCCGCAGAGCTTCGTCAGCGAATAGCCTCCGCACTTGAAATGCTTTCCATGAAGAAAGAATTTCTTGATCTTTAAATGAAAGCCGAAGGTGAATAAAATGAATATGTACAGTGTAATGCTTTCCGCACAGTCGGCGGCAGCAGCAGGCGTGATAGACGCAAACCAGCCTATAAAGAACGTCGGAGAAGCTCTCGGATACTCGCTTTCGACATCGCTTTTCGGTTTCGCGGTTGTTTTCGCGGTTCTTGCTCTTATATGGGGTGTTCTTTCACTCTTTAAACTCTTCTTTGCCGGCAAAAGCGAAGAGGATAAAAAAAAACCCGAAATAACTGAGTCCGCAGTACAAAACGTGGCTCCGGCAGTCGATGAAGCAGCGCTTGTTGCGGCAATAACCGCAGCGGTAAGCGCGTACAGAGTCGCACACGGAGAAAGCGCAGGCGGATTCCGCGTAGTTTCCTTTAAAAAGAGAAAATAAATGTTTGCCGGGTTTTTGATTTCCCGGAGAAATGGAGAATTATTATGGCAAAGCAATACAGCGTTACCGTAAACGGTACTGTTTATGACGTTACAGTAGAAGAACTCGGTACTGCCGCAGCTCCGGCAGCCGTATCGGCACCCACACCTGCACCTGCACCTGCACCCGTTGCAGCTCCCGCGCCTGCACAGGCACCTGCAGCTCCCAAAGCTCCTGCAGCAACCGGCGCCGGAGAAAAGATCGACGCACCTCTCAACGGTACTGTTCTTGACGTTAAGGTTTCAAGCGGCACTGCGGTAAAGAAGGGCGATCTTCTTCTCATCATCGAAGCGATGAAGATGGAAAACGAAATACTCGCTCCCAAGGACGGCACTATCACCTCTGTTGCGGTACAGAAGGGCAGCACGGTAAATGCCGGCGACGCTCTCGCAACTATCGCGTAATTCCTCTGTGAGAGAAAAATTTTAAGGAGGAAATAAACAAATGAACTTTTTAGACAGCCTGTTAAACCTGTGGGAATCCACGGGTATCTATAAGATGCTGTACACGGTAGACGCAGCCACGGGCGCCGCAGTATTCAATACCGGCTTTGTAAAGACGCTTATCATGTACGTTATAGTAGCGGTTCTTATGTACCTTGCAATAGCAAAGAAATTCGAGCCTCTGCTTCTGCTGCCGATAGCTTTCGGTATGCTTCTCGCAAACCTTCCCGGAGCTGAACTTTATCACTCCGAACTGTTTATCCATGAGGACGGCTCGCCGCTCAATATCCAGCAGATAACCGAAATGGGCGGACTTATGGACTACCTTTATCTCGGCGTAAAACTCGGTATTTACCCGTCGCTGATATTCCTTGGCGTCGGCGCGATGACTGACTTTACTCCCCTTATAGCAAATCCTAAGTCGCTTCTTCTCGGAGCTGCCGCACAGTTCGGTATATACATTGCGTATATCCTTGCAATAGCAAGCGGCGCATTTACTCCGGCAGAAGCCGCATCTATCGGTATAATCGGCGGTGCCGACGGTCCTACCGCAATTTACGTAACCAAGACTCTTGCACCTCATCTTCTCGGTGCGATAGCAGTTGCGGCATACTCGTATATGGCGCTTGTTCCGATTATTCAGCCGCCTATAATGAGACTCTGCACCACCAAAAAGGAAAGATGCGTAAAGATGCAGCAGTTAAGACCTGTATCCCAGACCGAAAAGGTAGTGTTCCCGATATTCGTCGGCGCATTTGTATCGCTCCTTCTTCCGGACGCAGCTCCTCTTGTAGGATTCCTTATGCTCGGCAATCTGCTTAACGTTTGCGGAGTAACCGACAGACTTTCAAAGACCGCTCAGAATGAGCTTTGCAATATCGTTACAATATTCCTCGGTGTTTCCGTAGGCGTAACCGCAAATGCAGAAAACTTCCTGTCCGCAAAGACGCTTCTTATAATCGTACTCGGACTTACCGCGTTCTGCTTTGCAACCTTCGGCGGCGTAATCTTCGGTAAGATTATGTGCGCGCTCACCGGCGGCAAGATAAATCCGCTTATCGGTTCGGCAGGCGTTTCTGCGGTTCCTATGGCAGCGCGTGTTTCACAGGTAGTCGGACAGAAGGAAGATCCTTCCAACTTCTTGCTTATGCACGCAATGGGTCCTAACGTCGCAGGCGTTATAGGTTCTGCCGTTGCAGCAGGCGTGTTCTTAGCACTTTACGCATAAAACACAAAATCGAATCAGCTTTGACGTAAGGTGCATTTTTAAAACCTTGCGCCGGAAAGGATATAACACACTATGGCAGTAAAAATAATGGAAACTGCTCTGCGTGACGCTCATCAGTCGCTGATAGCAACGCGTATGACTACGGAAGAAATGCTTCCGATTCTCGATTATCTTGATGATGTCGGATATTATGCCATCGAGGCATGGGGCGGAGCTACTTTTGACGCCTGCCTGCGTTTTCTCGACGAAGATCCGTGGCAGAGACTCCGCACAATCAGAAGTCATATAAAGAATTCAAAGCTCCAGATGCTTTTCAGAGGTCAGAATATACTCGGATACCGTCATTATGCCGACGACGTTGTTGAATACTTCGTACAGAAGTCTATCGCAAATGGTATTGACGTAATAAGAATATTCGACGCTCTCAATGACGTAAGAAACCTCAAAACCGCAATAAATGCGACCAAAAAAGAGGGCGGTCACGTACAGGCGGCTCTCAGCTATACCACAGGTCCGGTTTATACAACCGATTACTATATCAAGTACGCAAAGCAGCTCCAGGATATGGGCGCAGATTCAATTTGCGTAAAGGATATGGCAGGGCTTTTAAAGCCGTATGACGCATATGAGCTTATAAAGGCGCTTAAAGAAAACGTAAAAGTTCCGATACAGCTGCATACGCACTATACCGCAGGTCTTGCTTCCATGACTCTCTTAAAGGCAATTGAAGCCGGCGTAGATATAGTTGATACCGCAATGGCGCCTCTCGCGCTCGGTACTTCGCAGCCTCCTACGGAATCTCTTGTAGCTACTCTCGCAGGTACCGAATATGATACCGGACTTTCTCTCGAAAAGCTCGATAAGGCGTCCAAGATGTTCAGCGAACTTCGTGAAAAGTACCTCAAGAACGGACTTCTCGATCCCAAGGTTCTCAAAGTTGACGTAAATACTCTGCTTTATCAGGTTCCCGGAGGTATGCTTTCAAACCTCGTTTCACAGCTTAAAAACGCTGGTAAGTCTGATAAGCTTGCCGATGTTCTCGCTGAGGTTCCGAGAGTAAGAGCAGATGTCGGTTATCCTCCTCTCGTAACTCCTTCGTCGCAGATCGTAGGTACTCAGGCTGTTATGAACGTAATTGCCGGAGAAAGATATAAGATGGTCACAAAGGAATTCAAGGGTATCGTAAGAGGCGAATACGGCAAGACTCCTATGCCTATATCCGATGAATTCAGAAAGAAGATAATAGGCGACGAAAAGCCTATAACCTGCCGTCCGGCTGATAATCTCAAGCCCGAACTTGAAAAACTGAGGGGCGAGTGCGCACAGTATATTACCCAGGACGAGGACGTTCTTTCGTATGCACTGTTTGAACAGGTAGCCGTTAAGTTTTTCGAGAAGAGAAAGCTCAAGCAGAACGGACTTGACACGAAAAACACAGATACCGTAAATAAGGTTACGACCGTTTAAGCATTTTAAAAAGAATAATGACTGCTTTGCTGTTTTCCCGTAACAGGATTTGCAAGGCAGTCTTGTTTTTGTTTAATGAGAGAAGAAAATTTTGTTTTTTCTTTCGCATTTCGGCGGCTTCGGCGGACATGGCGGCACGGGCGGCAGTATGATGTCAACCAGAATTATGTCGTCGCCGATCTTTCTTATACATTCCCAGGGAATGTTTACGCAGTCGTCGGGTTTTGAAAAGCAGAAGATCGAATTTTGCTGACATACCTCGACGGAAATTATTTTACCTGTTTCAAGATCTATCGCACAGTCCGTCACATTGCCGAGCCTTCGGCAGTCGCTGCTGTTTATGACTTCCTTTTCGGCAAGTTCGCCGAAAGTGCATTTTCTCAATTTTGTTTACCTCCGTTCCTGTCGTATATTCAGAATATATGCGCACGGCGGAGAATAATTGATAATGTTTTCGTATTTTTTGATTTTTGGATAAACACGGAGGTGTTTGTTTATGGATAATAACGTCACAAAGCTCCACGAAACGGAAAATTCCGAACCCGTAAATATACTTCTTGTCGGTCTGTATAAAGATACCGCGGAGGAAAATGAGTGCCTGAAAAGCCTTGCTGAACTCAGACTTCTTGCGGAAACCTCCGTCGGGGACAGTGCCGCCGAGTCGTCGTTCTATACGCTTACACAGTGCAGACCGTCGCCGGATCCCGCAACCTTTATAGGTTCGGGCAAAGCAGTTGAGGCAAAGGAAATATGCGCCGGCAATAACGTTTCTCTTGTCGTTGTGGATTCGGAGCTTTCGCCGTCTCAGATCAGAAATCTCGAAAATGAGATCAATTCAAATAAAGAAAATGATGTGCGCGTAATTGACCGTACCATGCTTATACTCGATATTTTCGCAAAGCACGCCGTTACCGGCGAAGGTAAACTTCAGGTTGAAATTGCGCAGCTTAAATATACTGCACCCAGACTTGCCGGAAAAGGTACGGCGCTTTCGCGTCAGGGCGGTACAAGCGGAAGTATAGGCGCAAGAGGTCCCGGAGAAACAAAGCTTGAAACCGATAAGCGCCATATTGCAAGACGTCTGCTCGCTCTCAAAAAGGAGCTGTCCGAAATTGAGGGCAACCGCGCTGTAAAACGCACCAAGAGAAATAAGAGCACGATCCCGTCCGCAGTCATCGCCGGATATACAAACGCCGGTAAATCTACGCTGCTTAATTATCTTACCGACGCCGGAATACTTGAAAAGGATATGCTTTTCGCAACGCTTGATCCGACGGTACGAAAACTCGTGCTGCCGTCGGGAAGAACAATACTTCTGTCCGATACCGTAGGATTTATAAGCAGACTTCCGCATCAGCTCGTGGAATCCTTCAAGTCAACGCTTGAAGAAGTAAAGGACGCCGATATTGTGCTTGTTGTTGCCGACGCGTCAGATCCCGATGTGTCAAAAAAGATAAGCGTTACCGAACAGATACTTTCAGATATGGACGCCGGCGGAAAACCCGTAGTATACGTCTATAATAAGTGCGACAGACTCGATATTCTTCCTCCGCGCGAAACGCTTTCACGGCATGACAGCGTCTGTATCAGCGCAAAGGACGGTACAAATGTCGAATCGCTGCTTGAAAGAATAGATAAAATTCTGTCCGAAACAAAAAAGACCGTAAATTTTCTGTTTCCGTTTGAAATGCAGTCGGCGGTGAACGATCTGTATAGGAACGCCGCGGTAAATTCCGTGGAATATACCGAAAACGGTGCGCTTGTAAACGCGCTTGTAGATGATAAATGCTACGGTATGTATAAGAAATATATTGTCGAAGAGGTGCGGAAATAGAAAAATTACAGCACTTTTTGAAAAAAATAAAGTGTTTTTCGGGTTTTGACAGTATAAGTATATAGAGGTACGTGTTTATGACAGACATTCTGAAGTTTTACCGCGATAATGAAAAGAATACACTAAGTCCTTTCGCGACTTTTTCGTTTGAAACGCGCGGAAGACTAAAACCGGTTGATGAACCGGACGATATACGCACTCCTTTTATGCGCGACCGCGACAGAATAATACACTGTAAGTCTTTCAGACGTCTTATGCATAAGACGCAGTGCTTTCTCTCGCCCGAGGGAGACCATTACAGAACCCGTCTTACGCATACGCTTGAGGTTTCGCAGATTGCGCGGACTATCGCGCGTTCGCTGAGGCTCAATGAAGATTTGACGGAGGCAATAGCTCTCGGACATGATCTCGGTCATACGCCGTTCGGTCACGCAGGAGAACGTGTGCTCAATGAACTCAGTCCCGAGGGATTTGCCCATAACGAACAGAGTCTTCGCGTCGTGGATCTTCTCGAACGTGACGGCGACGGACTTAATCTTACGTATGAGGTGCGTAACGGAATTGTCTGCCATACGGGAAAGCAGAGCGCCGCAACTCCCGAGGGAAAGATAATCAAGTTTGCCGACAGGATAGCCTATATAAATCATGATATAGACGACGCAGTGCGCGCAGGCGTGCTGTCGGACGACGATATACCGGCAGAGCTAAAAAAGGTGCTCGGAAATACGCACAGCGAACGCATAGACGTCATGGTAAAGAGCCTTATTGAAGAAACACAGCATAATTTTGATAATGATATAAACGACGTTACCATGAAAAAAGAGATTTATGAGGCTACAATGGAGCTTCGCGAATTTCTGTTCAAGAATGTATATTTCAATCCCGTCGCAAAGAGCGAAGAAACGCGTGCGTGCGATATGTTAAAGACGCTTTACGGCTATTATTGCGCAAATGCGGATAAAATGCCCGATGAATACAAAAAATATATACCAGAGGGAATCAGCGTAAACCGCGCAGTGTGCGACTATATTGCCGGAATGACCGACAGATACGCCGTGCAGACATTTACAACGCTGTATATCCCGAAAAAGTGGTCAATAATGTAATTTTTTGTAACGGAGTGGATATAAACAGATGTACAGAGAAATCTGCGATTTTGCAAAACTTCTTAAAACGCTGTCGCTTGTTTCGGTGCAGATAATATGCGTCTGTGCCGGTGCGGTTTTGGGAATTCTTCTGCCGCAGAAAGGGAAAAAGCTTGCCGCAGTGCTGCTTGCATTTATCGCAGCCGCAGCTACGGTCGTTCCGGCTTTTGACTTTGTAAATAACAGAGACTGAATTTTAATTTATTTTCAAAACGTCAGGAGGTGTGAAATTGGCTTTTCCGGAGGGTTTTATACAGGAACTCAAAAACAGAAATCCCATAGATCAGGTCGTGGGCAGATATGTCGAGCTGAAACGCGCAGGACGAAACCTTGTCGGCAGATGTCCGTTTCACAGCGAAAAAACTCCGTCGTTTACGGTTTTTGCGGATAATTTCCATTGTTTCGGCTGCTCGGCAGGCGGAGATGTGATAACCTTTATCATGAGGATCGAGAACCTCGAATACAGAGACGCCGTGCAGTTTCTTGCAGACAGATGCGGAATGACTGTTCCCGACGATAATCTGTACGCTGCGGTACGTGAAAAACCTAAGCTTACGCGCGAACGCGGACTTGCAATGAATAAGGCTGCGGCAAAGATCTTTTATGAAAATCTAATGTCAGAAAAAGGGCAGGCGGCGCGAAAATATCTTGCCGACAGAGGACTTTCAAATTCAACGATTCGCCATTTCGGGCTCGGCTTTGCACCCGACAGTTTTAACGATATGACGGATAAGCTCTCAAAGCTCGGATATACAAAAGAGGAAATGCAGACAGGCTTTCTTTGCGGAATATCCCAAAAGACCGCAAGACCTTTCGATATGTTCCGTAACCGCGTAATGTTTCCGATAATAGATACAAGCGGAAATATAGTCGCGTTCGGCGGAAGGGTAATGGACGACTCAAAGCCGAAGTACCTCAACTCCTCAGATACACCCGTGTTTAAAAAGAGCAAGCATCTGTTCGCACTCAATTTCGCAAAAGACGTGCTGCTCGGAAATATTCAGAGTCAGCTTGTAAAATCCGGCGAGATAATACTGTGCGAGGGATATATGGACGTAATTGCAATGCACCAGGGCGGTTTTTCAAACGCCGTCGCAACGCTCGGAACGGCAATTACCCCGGAACACGCAAGGATTGTGTCAAGGTACGCAAAGACCGCGTTTGTCGCATATGACTCTGACGAAGCCGGAAAACGCGCCGCAGATAAAGCACTGAAACTGTTATCAGAGGTTGGCGTCGAATGTAGGGTTTTAAGGATAACCGGTGCGAAAGATCCCGATGAGTATATCAAGAACTACGGTTCGGCAGCCTTTTCAAAAATGCTTTACGGCTCAGTCGGACAGACGGATTACCGCATAAACGAAATTGTTTCAAAGTATGATCTGAATAATCCCGATGAAAAGCTCAAAGCTCTCAGAGAGTGCTGTGATATGCTTGCCGGTATATATTCGCCGATAAAACAGGATATATACATACAGCGGCTGTCGGAAATTTCGGGTATACCGCAGGAAAGTATAAAAAGACAGGTCGAGGGCAGCAAACGCTATCAGAAAAAGCAGTATGATAAGCAGACGGCTGATACAAGTCAGAAAAAGCTCATGCGCTTTGACGATAAAGTAAATCCCGACGCCGTTACGTGTCCGGCTGCAGCGGAAATAGAGGAGCGCATAATCGGAATACTTCTTCTTTTCCCCGAACTTTATTCAAAGTGCGACGCGATTTCACAGGACGACTTTGTAACAGGCTTTAACAGACAGGTATATAAAGAACTTTCGGCACTGTATGCGGACGGAAAAACAGATATTTCGGCGTTTAACGAAATTTTCAGTCCGGAACAGATGTCGCGCATATACGATATGAAACACAGGCGTTCCGATCTGTCCGCAAACGGAATAGCCGCGCTGAATGAGCAGATCTCGGCGCTTAAAACCGAAAAGATAAGGCTCTCTGCAAAGCAGAATAAAGTAAATACAGATGATGAAATGCTTGACGCAATAGAGCTTTTGCGGAAAAAACAGGGTATAGGCAAAAATTAAGTATATTTATCTCATTGCCGTTTTTCGGCAGAAAGGATGTTATAAATGGCAGAAAAGAAAAAGACCGCCGCAGAGGAAAAGGAAAAGGTCGGGCTTGACGGAATAACCGAAAAGCAGACCGACGAAGCAGTGGCTGTACAAGAACCGGCAGCGGAAAAGAAACCGCGCGCAAAAAAGACAAAGGCAAAGTCCGAAGAAACCAAAGACGCGCCTAAAGAGGAAGCCAAGGACGGCGATAAAAAGCATAAGGCGGATTTCCAGGAGCTTATCGAAAAAGGTAAGGCAAAGGGTTCGCTGACAAACGAAGAAATACTTGAAGTTCTCGACGAGGCTGAGCTTGACGTTGAAAACATGGAAAAGCTCATGGAAACCATTGAAAACCTCGGAATAGAAGTCACGGGCTATAATGACGACGCTGTTTTCGACGATCTTAATTCAAATCTTGACAGCAGCGTTGACAATATCGACGGATATGACTCCGACGATACCGACACACTTCTTGCACAGGAAGGACTTATAATCGACGATCCCGTCAAGATGTACTTAAAGGAAATCGGCAAGGTAAATCTTCTGTCTACCGAAAAAGAGCTTGAGCTTGCCGAAAGAATGGCAAAGGGCGATGAGGAAGCAAAGAAAATGCTCGTAGAGAGCAACCTCAGACTTGTCGTAAGCATTGCAAAGCGTTATGTGGGCAGAGGAATGTTTTTCCTTGACCTTATTCAGGAGGGCAACCTCGGACTTATGAAGGCGGTCGAGAAGTTCGACTATACAAAGGGATATAAGTTCTCGACATACGCAACCTGGTGGATAAGACAGGCAATAACAAGAGCCATTGCCGACCAGGCAAGAACCATAAGAATACCCGTTCATATGGTTGAAACCATAAATAAGGTTCTCAGAGTGTCAAGACAGCTTCTTCAGGAACTCGGACATGAGGCGTCTACCGAAGAAATAGCCGAAAAGATGAATATGAGCGTAGAAAAGGTGCGCGATATAATGAAACTCGCCCAGGAACCCGTAAGCCTTGAAACGCCTATCGGCGAGGAAGAGGACAGCCATCTCGGCGACTTCATTCCCGACGACGACGCACCGGCCCCGGCAGAGGCTGCGTCCTATACGCTGCTTCGCGAACAGCTCTGCGAGGTGCTTCATACGCTTACACCGCGCGAGGAACACGTGCTGAAACTCAGATTCGGTCTTGAGGACGGACGTACAAGAACGCTTGAAGAAGTGGGTAAAGTATTTAATATCACCCGTGAGCGTATCCGTCAGATAGAGGCAAAGGCGCTCAGAAAGCTCCGCCACCCCAGCCGTTCAAAGAGACTCAGAGATTATCTCGATTGATGGGAAAGGAAAAAGCACAGTGAAAATTGGCGTTATTGGCGCAATGGACTGCGAAATAAGAGAATTCTGCAGGGACTTTGACGCAGTAAGCACCGGAATTGACGGAATATATAAGGGACATCACGCAGGACACGAGATATATGTCTGCCTTTGCGGAATAGGAAAGGTAAACGCTGCGGTCTGCACGCAGAGACTTTGCGACGTTGCGGGCGTTGACTGTATAATAAATTCGGGCGTTGCCGGCAGCGTGTCGAAAGAACTTAAAATCTGCGACGTAGCCGTTTCCGAAAGCCTTACATATCACGATTTTGAACCCATTGACATACTCGACAGAAATTCGCCGTTTGCATCTGTCTTCAAGGCGGACGAAAAGCTTGTCGGACTTGCAAAAAAAGCCTGTGAAAGACTTGCAGCGCAAAAAGAGGGCTTCGGATATGCTTCGGGACTTATAATTTCCGGCGATAAATTCGTAAGCGATACAAATGACGTGCAGAAGCTCAATGAAAAGTTCGGCGCGCTTTGTACCGAAATGGAGGGCGCGGCTATTGCCCATGCCGCACTTCTTAATAAAAAGCCGTTTGTGGTAATAAGGGCAATTTCCGATAATGCCGACGACGATGCAGATATGTCATTCGATGCAATGGCAGAGATTGCCGCAAAGCAGGCAGGCTTTATCGTAACTGATATTATAGAAAATATCGGCAAATAATAGAAATTAGCAGAAAATACCGGCGTTTGTACAAAACTTTGACGTATGGACGCCGGTCAAAATGTATTTGCATTGTTTGGGAGTCTGAAGATGAAAAGAAACACCGGAGAAAGCTTTAATAAAAAGTCGGCGGAACAGATACGCATAATTATAATTGCGGCTGTTTTTGCTTTTCTCGTGCTTGTTTTTGTTTTCAGGCTTTTTGTGCTTCAGATCTCGCAGAATAAGTATTATTCGGGACTTGCAGTCAGTAAGAATTACCGCGACGAGGTTATCGAAACGGCGCGCGGTGAGATTTATGACAGGAACGGCGTAAGCCTTGTGTCAAACGTGACGTCGTATGACGTGAGAATTAACCGTGCGGAGCTGAGTCAGTCGGATCCTAACGCTGCGCTTATCGCGCTTGTCAGACTTTGTGACAAATACGGCGCACAACTTCCGGATTCTCTGCCTGCGTCAAAGGAATATCCGTATGAACTCGACCGCGATTATATATTCGACTCAAAAGCAGAACGCAGCCTTAAAAACTTTCTGCGCAATAACGAGCTTACCGAAACCGATCTGTACGAAAAGGGTATATATAAGCTTGTCTGCGATAAATACGGCATTTCGGAAGAGGATTCGGCAAAAGATGAATACCGTAAGCTCGCCGGACTGCGGTACGATATGGAGGCAAACGACTTTTCGTATATGACGCCGTATACCGCGCTTTATAATATTGATGATAAGCTGCGCACCGTGATTTCCGAGAATATCCATAATATGCACGGCGTTGAAATATCGTACTCCTATTCGAGATATTATAATCTCGGCAGTCTCGGCGCACATTTTCTCGGCAGAACCGGAAGAATATTCCGCGAGGACGCGGACGAGTATATCGAAAAGGGATATTCGCTTGACGCAACCGTCGGCAGAGACGGCGTTGAAAAGGCTTTTGAGGATTATCTCAGAGGAATAGACGGCGTTGCAAGACTTGAACTTGACGATGATAATAATGTCGTCGATAAGCAGGTAAAGACCGAACCCAAGGTCGGATATTCCGTCCGCCTGACAATAGACGCGTCTCTGCAGGACGCCGCCGAAAAAGCGCTTGCCGAACAGATAAGCTTTGCAAGAAAATACGGTGAAAGCACGCCGCTTAAAGGAGACGGAGAGGATTGTCGCGCAGGAAGCGTTGCGGTGATGAATCCCAATACCGGAGAGGTGCTTGTGTGTGCGAGTGCGCCGGGATATGATCTCAATAATTTTTCTGCCGAATATGATAAACTCAAGGACGATCCGGCAACGCCGTTTGTAAACCGCGCAGTGCAGGGAATATATCCTCCGGGTTCAACGTTTAAGGTCGCAACCGCGGCTGCGGCTCTCGGTTCGGGCGTAATAGACAGCGATACCATTGTTTACGATAAGGGCGTGTATACGAAATACGAATCCTATCAGCCGCATTGCTGGATATACGATTCAAGCGGCAGAACGCACGGCTATGTAAACGTAAAGGGCGCGATACAAGGCTCGTGTAACTATTTCTTCTATGAAATAGCCGACAGAATGGGTATAGATACGCTTGACGAATATGCGTCAAGATTCGGTCTCGGAAAGCCTACGGGAATAGAGATACCAGAATATACCGGAATACTTGCAGGACCCGAATACCGCGACAGCGTCGGACTTGTCTGGAATCCCGGCGATACGCTTCAGGCGGCTATCGGACAGTCGGATAACGCGTTTACGCCCATGCAGCTCTGTTCTTATATGTCAACCGTAATAAACGGCGGAACGCGCTATAAAGCGACGCTGCTTAAATCTCTCGATAATTACTATACAAAGGAGACTGTGAGCGAGAATACGCCGACGGTGCTTGATAAAGTAAACATTTCACCCGAAACCGTGTCGATATTAAAGTCGGCAATGCGTCAGGTTGTGGTTGACGGTACGGCAAAGAACGTTTTTGATAATTACCCGTTTGAAATCGGAGGAAAAACCGGTACCGCACAGGTGTCGGGCGGCAGCGATACCGCACTTTTCGTAGGGTTTGCGCCGTATGACGATCCGCAGATAGTCGTTGCGGTGGTTGTGGAAAACGCATATATGAGCGCACGTGCCTCAAACGTTGCAAAAGCGGTTTTCGACAGCTATTTTAAGAGCGTAGGACTACTTGAGGACCAATCCGCGGACGGCGCTGACGTTGCTGAAAGCGAAGATAATACAGATGAAAATGTTGCGGAGGATAACGGTTGAAAAATAAGAGTTTTCCCAAAAAGGCTTTTTGGATATGCCTTGCTTTTTTTGCGTACTCGTGCGCAGTAATGCTCGTAAGCTTTAAAAGCTCGGCGTTTTCGGAATGGTATTCGCGTAATATTTCCGCTTTTTTGCGGCGTGTGCTGTCGGCACTTACTGGGATATTCCCGTTTTCTATCGCCGAAATCCTTGTAATTGCGGTGCTCCCGATACTTTTAATTGTAACGCTTGTAAGTCTTGTTAGGCTTGCGTTTTTCAAGAATAAAGCCTGTTTGAAAATTCTCGGTGTTGTGCTTTGCGCAGTGTTGTGCGCGGCGTCATTGTTTGAAAATGTTTTCGGAGTTTGCTATAACAGATTGTCTGCGGAACAAAACTTCGGTCTTTCCGAAAAGAAAACCATTAGCAAAGACGAGCTGTATAACGTATCGGACAAACTGCGCTCAGAACTTGAAATTACGTCGGAAGATGTAAGCTTTGATTCCGACGGCGCGTCCGTCTGCCCGTATTCATGGAAAGAGCTAAATAGGAAAATAGATAAAGGCTATGATAATCTGCGAAAAGAGTACGGTTTTGTGTCAAATATCAAAGCTCCCGCAAAGAGAATATTGCTTTCGCCGATAATGACGTATACGCATATTTCGGGCATATATATGCCGCTTACCGGCGAGGCAAACGTCAATACCAATTACCCGGATTATGTCGTCTGCTATACAACGGCACACGAAAAGGCTCATCAGAGAGGAATTTCGGGTGAGGACGAGGCAAATTTCATTGCTTATCTTGCCTGCGCCGCGTCAGAAGACGACTATCTTGTTTACTGTGCGCAGATGAGTATGTACGACTATTTTCTGTCGGCGGTTTACGATACAGATTCGGAAATGTATTCGTCGCTGCTGTCCGAAAGCCCTGAAAAAGTGCTTTACGAGATGGATTCGTATTACAGATTTTTTGAAAAATACAGAAACTCCGCAGCGTCAGATGTGGCATATGAGGTCAATGACGCATATCTCAAAACTCTGGGACAGGACGAGGGCGTAAAGTCGTATGACCTTGTTATAAGGCTCATGACAGAATGGTACGAAAAGCACGGTAATGTCGGCTTTAATTAAAATATATAAAAATGCGGCAGCTCGTTAAAGGCTGCCGTTTGATATTATTCTGAACTTTTCTTTTGCTTTTGTGAAAATGCGCCCGTAACCGGCTTTTTCTTTTTTCGCACCGAATATCCGAAACTGCCTATTCTCTTGCCGAGACTGTAATAGTCGCCGTGAACATAAGCCGCGAGATCTGCTTTCCCAAGGCACAGCTTTCCGCTTTTGTCGATAAATCTTTCGTCCACCGATACGCATACAATGTCCGCTAAGAACATATGGTGCGTGCCAAGCTCTATAATGTCCGTTACCTTACATTCAAGACTTACGGGACTGTCTGCAAGCGCAGGCGCCGCAACTTCAAAGCTGTCGCAGGTTTCAAGCGAGCATTTCTGAAATTTGTCAACTTTCCGTCCCGTGTATGTTCCGCACATATCCGCTTTTCTGCAAAGCGATGCGGTAGTCAGGTTTATGACGAACTCACCGCTGTTTTTGATAAGCTCGTATGAAAATCTCTGCGGACGTACCGCAATGTAGGTTTTCGGAGGTTTCGTGTTGATTATGCCCGCCCATGCGACGGTAAAAACGTTCTTTACTCCGCCGTGCGCACAGGTGACCATTGTGGGCGGTACGGGCGCGAGAAGCGCTCCGCCTTGCCATTTTGTTCTGCTCATGTGTTGTTCTCCGTAAAAATCAAAGTGTGAAATCGTGGCGGCTTGTAAACTTTTTGCCGTTGAGATAGTCTAAAATGCCGCTGTCGGAAGTAAATCTGAATTGCAGTGAGTGAGAGCAAAGCATCTGATACTTTATGCCGCTGCTTTTCGCATGGTTTACGCCGTATTTTCCGTCGCCTGCAATGGGACAGCCGATGTAGGAGAGGTGAGCGCGTATCTGATGCGTTCTGCCGGTTATAAGCTCGACCTCAAGCAAGGATCTTTGCCCATCGGTCTTTAAAACGCGGTATTTTGTTATAACTGTCTTTATATCGTCGTCGTATTTTGTGCCGACGGCTTTTTTTGCGCTCTCGCGCGATGAAAATATAAAAACTCTGTTCTGATTTCTGTCTTTGTACAGAAAATCTTTTAATGTGTCCTCGTTTTTCGGCGGCTTGCCGTAAACCACCGTGTGATAAAGCTTTATCATCTCGCGCATTTTGACTTTTTGGTTCATAATCCTGAGACTCTCAGCGTTTTTTGCTGCAATTACAAGTCCGCTGGTGTTTCTGTCAAGCCTGTTGCAGAGTGACGGAACAAAACTCTGCTCGTTTTTGGGATCATATTGCCCGGTTTTGTAAAGATAGCCGATAAATCGGTCTACAAGACACATTTCACCGCTTTTTGCTTTTTCGTCGGGCAGGGAGGAGTGAACAAGCTCACCGGCGGGCTTGTCTATAATCATTATGTTGTCGTCCTGATAAACTATTTCGTCTTCATTAAGCGTAGCCGACGGAAGCATAAAAGGCTTGTTATCAGACTTTTGAACAGGGGAAGTGTCCGGGAAAAATTCGTCGCTTATGTAAAGCGTTATGACGTCGTTTTCCTTTAATATGTCCTCCGGGCTTGCCTTTGCGCCGTTTATTTTGACGCACTTTTTTCTGAAATATTTGTGTAACAGCGACTGCGGAAGATTGACGAGCGCTTTGGATAAAAACTTGTCAATGCGCTTGCCCGCGTCGTTCTTTTTTACCGTAAGCGTTCTCATTTTTCAACCTCCGTTCTGCTTTGATTTAATCATTTTTTACAACGCTGATTTTTTCAATGCCGTAATATTCAAAAGCACGTATTACGCTTTGCGTTATTGTTTCGCCGCAGACCGCAATCGGAACGGCAGGCGGACAACCGACGCAGGGAGACGCTAAGATCCGTCCTTGAGCATCTTTGGCGGATATTTGTTCTTTTTGCGAAAATAAAGCTTCTCTTATACTCATAGCGCGTTTGCCGTGAATAATCTGCGGTGCGCTGTCTGTCAAAGCTTTGCGTTTTTGCAAAGATGAAAGCACGCCGAGTACCTTATCGGCATCGGAAATGTCCGATAACGGCGAGAACATGAGCACAACATAGTCGGGATCGGAAAATTCGGGTTCTATGGCGTTGCCGCGTAAAATTTCCGCAATGCCGTCTCCGGTATATCCGAAACTTTTGGGCGCTATCGTGACCTTTAACGGTTCACCCGAAACTTCGTCAAGACCGATTTCTTTTATACTCTGTTTAAGCTTTGATACCGCGGTAACAATTTTTGCCGTATCTCCGCATATATTTTCCGCAATGTACCTGTTTGCAAGGTCAAGCGACGAGAGAATAAGATATGACGGACTTGTCGAACCGAAAAACGAGAGCGCCTCCGACGCGTCTTTTTCAAAATCCCAAACGCTGCCGCGTGAAATGTGAAGATACGCGCCGCCCGTAAGCACCGGCAGGGTTTTGTGAGCCGAATCGCAGCACATATCCGCACCCAGATCTATCGGGTGCATGCTGCCGGAGGTAAGAAATTTAAGATAAGCGCCGTGCGCATTGTCAACGATCAACGGTACGTGCTTTTTTTCGCACACCTTCTTGAGATTTGCAATATCGCATACGTAACCGAGGTAGTCGGGACTTGTAATGTAGACTGCGCAGAGGTTTTCGGGTGCGTTTTCAAACTGTTTTTCGAGATTTTCCGCACTTAAACCGTTACCGAATATTCCGTTTTCTTCGCCGTCGTGATTTAAGAACAGCACCTCGGCGTCAAGCACCGCACAGGCAAGCATAAAAACCTTGTGCGCACCCGAAAGTGCCGCAAAAACCGGACGTTCGGTCTTTATCTTTCTTCTTTGTGCCGCAAGATATAACATTGCCCTTATGCAAAGGCTTGAACCTTCGGCGCTGTAAAAGGTTGCGCGCGTGCCGAAAAGTTCCGACGCGTTGTTCTGACTTTGTTCAATTATTCCGCACGGTTCATACAGCTCGTCGGCACCGCGTATTTCGGTAATGTCGAAATCTTCGCAGCCGAGAAAGGCGCGTCCCTTGTGTCCCGGCATATGAAGTCTTAAAGTGCGGCTTTCAGAATATCCTGACACAAAATCGTATATCGGCGTATTCATGTTATTTTCCGAGTTTTTCTGCGACCTGAATCATGATTGCACATTCCATTCTCTTTTTGAAAAGCTCGCAGCCGTATTTGTATATGCCGTTTACGCTGCCAGTTGAGTGATATGCGTTTGCGGCACAGCCTCCGGAACAGTACAGCTTTGCCCAGCAGTCGGCACAGTCGGGACGTGTGTAGACATTGCAGCAGGCAAATTCGTCCTGAACGTCCTTTGCCGTAACTCCGTTCCATATGTCTCCGAGCTTGTACTTCGCTTCGCCCACAAACTGATGGCACGGATATAAGTCGCCCCATGGAGTGACTGCCATGTATTCAGTACCCGAACCGCAGCCTGAAATTCTCTTGTAAATGCAGGGACCTCCGGTAAGGTCTATCATATAGTGATAGAAAGTAAAGGGTTTTCCGGCTTTCTCGCGTTCAAGCATAAGTTCTGCAAGCTTTTCATACTGCTCAAATACGACGGGCAGATCCTGTTCCGTCAGCGCAGCCTCGTCGCCGGGAGCGCATACGACAGGCTCCATGCTCAGCTTGTCAAAGCCTAAATCCAGCATAACTTTTACGTCGTT
This sequence comes from uncultured Eubacteriales bacterium, assembly GCA_934446675.1. Taxonomy (GTDB): domain Bacteria; phylum Bacillota; class Clostridia; order Oscillospirales; family CAG-382; genus UMGS1387. Next base: position 129,416 of record CAKSEL010000001.1, on the reverse strand, counting down.
CAAAAAATCGGGATTTGCGTGCGTAAACGTACCTCTCATGTAGTAGTCGCCGTCTCCGCGTCTTTTAACAAATTCCTGGAATTTCGGAACTATTCTGTCGTAGCTTCCGTTTCCGGCATAGTCAACTCTGAGCCTGTCGTGAATTTCCTTTCGTCCGTCAAGGCTGAGTACGACGTTGCTCATCTCGCGGTTTGAAAAATCAATTACGTCGTCGTCAATGAGCATACCGTTCGTGGTAAGCGTAAATCTGAAGTTCTTGCCGGTTTCTTTTTCACGCTTTCTTGCATAGCCTACAAGCTGCTTTACGACGTCCCAGTTCATGAGCGGCTCTCCGCCGAAGAAATCAACTTCGAGATTGCGCCTTGTGCCGGAGTTTTCTATCAGAAAATCAAGCGCTCTTTTTCCGACGTCAAGACTCATCAAAGCTCTGTCGCCGTGATATTTTCCCTGGCTTGCAAAGCAGTATGAGCAGTTTAAGTTGCAGGTGTGCGCAACGTGCAGACACAGCGCCTTTATAACGCCTGCGCTCTTTTGTTTTAATTTTCCCGCCATGGGTTCAAACGTGTCCTTTGCAAACAGCTTTCCGCCGTCTTTGAGCGCCTGTATGTCGTCAAGACATTCGCCGATGTCCTTTTCCGTAACGTCGCCGCGGTCTTTGTATTTTCCGAGAATTTCGGCAATAATTTCTTCGCGGCTTTTGCTTTCAAAAAGACCTATAATGTCGTATGCAACTTCGTCAACGGCATGGACGCTTCCCGACGCGGAGTCGAGAACTATATTGTAACCGTTCAGCTTGTAGCGGTGTATCATTTTCTATGTATCCTTTCAAAAAAGAGAAGTCAAAAAAGCAAAAAAATGCCGCCTTGCGGCGGCAGAGTAATTCAGTGCTTAAACAGTAAAATTACTTGCTTTCCTTGCCGGAATTTTCGCACTTCTGGTTTGCGATGCCGCAGCTGGTCTTGCAAGCGGACTGGCAGGAAGTCTGGCATTCGCCGCAGCCGCCGTTCTTTGCGCTTTCGCAGAGGTTGCGGGTTTCGAGAGTTTCAATACGCTTCATAATATAGTCCTCCATAATATCATATTCCGCAGCCTTGCGGCACGGAAAAGTTTAGTTCCGTAATATATTACCACAAAGCGCGTCAAAAGTCAATATGTTTGCCGACATTTTGTAATTTAAATGCGTGTGCGGAAGGTATAAATGCCGGCGTTTTGAGATTTCAGTGCGCGTGCTTTGCCATTTCGTCCACGAAACGCGCCATGTCCTCTTTTGAATTTACGGATTTTGCACGTCTTGCAACCTCTGTCTGAGCCTTTGCGTCAAGCTGTGAATAGTAAAACAGAGCCTGCCTGTTCTGCGCGAGAGCCATTGCAAGACCCGTCGGAATATCGTTCTGATTTTTCTGCATTGTTTTCACCTTTTTTGCATAATTTTCTGCGTATTTCCGCACTGTAATGCGGCAATAATATTCTTTGCATAAAATGCACATTAAATACGCTGCTTTTGCGTTGTTAAACTTTACAAAAATGACCGCATGAATTTTTAAGCATGGGGCAGACTTTATATAAAATATGAAGAATGTGAAAACTTTGGTAAACTCACTTGAAAAACGCAAAAGAAAGTATTACAATATAGGTGTAAAAGTTTGGGCAACCAAAATTTTAATTCAAACTAACGGAGGAATAAAATCATGTCAGTTAAAGTTGCCATTAACGGCTTCGGCCGTATCGGACGTCTTGCATTCAGACAGATGTTCGGCGCAGAGGGCTACGAAGTAGTAGCTATCAACGATCTTACCGATCCTAAGATGCTTGCACAGCTTCTCAAGTACGATACCGCACAGGGCGGATACTGCGGCAAGATCGGCGAGGGACTTCACACTGTTGAAGCAGGAGAAGATTCCATCACCGTAGACGGCAAGAAGATCACAATATACGCTATGAAGGACGCTAAGGACCTTCCTTGGGGCAAGATAGGCGTAGACGTTGTACTTGAGTGCACCGGTTTCTACTGCTCAAAGGAAAAGTCTCAGGCACACATTGACGCAGGCGCAAAGAAGGTCGTTATTTCCGCTCCCGCAGGAAGCGACCTCAAGACTATCGTTTACAGCGTTAACGAAAAGACTCTTACCGCAGACGATAAGATTATTTCCGCTGCATCCTGCACCACAAACTGCCTTGCACCTATGGCTAAGGCTCTTAACGATTACGCTCCTATCCAGAGCGGTATCATGAGCACCATTCACGCATATACCGGCGACCAGATGATCCTCGACGGTCCTCACAGAAAGGGCGACCTCAGACGTGCACGCGCAGGTGCTGCAAACATCGTTCCTAACTCCACCGGTGCTGCAAAGGCAATCGGACTTGTTATCCCCGAACTCAACGGCAAGCTCATCGGCTCTGCTCAGCGTGTTCCCGTTCCGACCGGTTCCACCACTATCCTTACCGCAGTTGTAAAGGGTACTGACGTAACCAAGGAAGGCATCAACGCAGCAATGAAGGCAGCAGCTTCCGAGTCCTTCGGATATAACGAAGATCAGATCGTTTCCTCCGACGTTATCGGTATGCGTTACGGTTCTCTCTTTGATGCAACTCAGACAATGGTTGCAAAGATTGCTGACGATCTCTATGAAGTACAGGTAGTATCCTGGTACGACAACGAGAACTCCTACACAAGCCAGATGGTTCGTACAATCAAGTACTTCGCAGAGCTTGCATAAGTTCTCATAAAACGATAAGTTTAAGGTCTTCCGAAGGGGAGACCTTTTTTTGCGCAAAAAATTCCTCATACGAAAGAATTAAACCGTATGAGGAAACTGTATAGAATATTTGCGTCAGATTATGAGAAGTGCTGCGCAGACAGCAGCGATAACAGCTCCGATAACGCTTACGACGGTGTATATCTTCTTGGACTCTGCGTCGTTCTTTTCTTTTATGAGATAATAAATTCCTGCCGCAAGAATTGCAGCGCCGATAATTAAACCGATAATTTTAAATGTCATTGTTTTTTCCTCCATTTCAAAAGTAAAGCCGAATTTGATATTACAAGTACGGAACCTGCGTTGTGTACGAGCGCTCCGATTACGGGATTAAGCGTACCCGTCATTGCAAGAATTATGGCAACAAAGTTAAGTGCCATAGAAAATGTCATGTTGAGTTTTATGACCGTCATCATGTGCCGGGACAGGGAGATAATGTGCGGTATTTCCTTTACTTCGTCGTCAATCAGCGCAATGTCTGCCGCGTCTATTGCAATGTCGCTGCCTATACCGCCCATAGCTATGCCGACGTCAGCCGCTTTTAGTGCCGGTGCGTCGTTTACTCCGTCGCCTATCATGCAGACCGGCTGATTTTTGCTTTGCAGCTCTTTGATGAACTCAAGCTTGTTTTCGGGCAGACAGCCGGACTTGATGTTGCAGATACCTGTCGTTTGTGCAATAGTCCGCGCGGAATTTTCGGAATCTCCGGTGAGAAGAATAGGCTCGACGCCGAGAGATTTCAGAGATTTTACCATATCCGGACTTTCATTTCTGACAGTGTCCGAGAGTGCGATAAATCCCGAAAGTGTACCGCCCGCGGCAATGTAAATTACCGTGCAGCCGTGTAAAATGTATTGGTGTGCAAGCTCTTTTGCTGATTCCGTAAGCTTTATGCCGTATCTCTCAAGCAGCTTTTCGTTGCCTGCGGCTACTGATTTGTTTTCGACTTTCGCACTTACACCGCAGCCCGGAATCATTACAAAATCCTCTGCATCGGCGTTTAATTTTCCGAAAGTGTCATTGTAACATCTGACTATTGCTTTTCCGATAGGGTGCTCGGAACGGCTTTCGGCGGACGCGCATAATGAATATAGCTCGTTTTCCGAAACTTTTTCGTCAAGACTGTAAGCCTTTACGACTTTTAGTGTTCCGTATGTAAGAGTTCCGGTTTTGTCAAAGGTGATTTTTTCGATTTTTGCAAGCCTTTCCAGCGCGTCGCCTTCGCGGACCAGAAATCCGTGCTTTGTGGCGTTTCCGATAGCAGCCATGATTGCGGTAGGCGTTGCGAGTACAAGCGCACACGGGCAGAATACGACAAGAATTGTCACCGCACGTATTATCTGACCGGTAAACAGCCATGTGAGAGCCGCTGCGCTCAGCGCGATTACAACTATCCATGTAGCCCGTCTGTCTGCAATGCCGACGATCTTGGCTTTGCCTGCGTCAGCCGACTGTACAAGCCTTATCATGCGCTGAATGGAGCTGTCCGTGCCCGCTTTTGTGGCTTTCATTTCAAATGTGCCGAATTGGTTTACAGTGCCGGAGGAAACCTCGTCGCCCGCACTTTTGTCAACCGGTAGTGATTCGCCCGTCATGACTGCCTGATTTACCGACGTCTGTCCTGATGTGATAATTCCGTCGGCAGGGATTGTTTCTCCGGGATTTACTCTGAGAATGTCGCCTGGTTTTACGCTTAGTGCGCTGATAATGCTCTCATTTCCGTCTTTTATGAGCCTTGCCGTCTGCGGAGTAAGCTTTACAAGCTTTTCAATGCCGGCTCTTGCCTTTGAAACCGTGAGATCTTCGAGCAAAGCGCCGAGTTGCATGATAAATGCAACTTCTCCTGCCGCAAAATCTTCTCCTATGCATATCGACGCGATAAGCGCGAGGGAAACAAGCACGTCAGCCTTTATATCAAATTTTGTGATAAGACCGATGACTGCCTCAAGTATGATAGGCACTCCGCACAACAGTATTGCAATCCATGCGGCGTCAAACGGCAGCGGAAGCCTGAAAATGCTTGCCAAAAGCGAAAAAGCCGAGATTATAAGCAGCACAATGTCCTTTTTTGTGCCGCCGAATTCCATGGCGCTCTCAAGCTTTTCGATTGTTGTTTTCATTTTTGTTCTCCTTTCCATACCCCATGGGGTATACCTAATTATACACATAGGGGTATAGGTTATCAATAGGAAAATGAAAATTTGTATAAAAAAATACCGCCGGAAAACGGCGGTAAATGTGTTCGCAGTCAGATTTTAAACGCTCAGATCCTGTTTGAGCTTGCTGATGTCCTCTTCGCTTTGGGAACGTGCAGACCAGATTATCTTTCTCGGACATTTTTCAGCACATATTCCGCAGCCGGTGCAGAGGTCATAGTTAATTGACGCCACGTTGTCTGTAACGGTAATTGCACCCGACGGACAGTTCTTTTCGCAGATTCTGCAGCCGATACAGCCGACCTTGCAGTACGATTTTGTAACGGCGCCCTTGTCTGTCGATGAACAGCCTACCCAGTGCTTTGCGTCGTAGGGGATAAGGCGTATAATGCTCTTGGGACAAGCCTTTACACAGGCGCCGCAAGCCGTACATTTTTCGTAATCCACCGCAGCAACGCCGTTGATTATGTGTATCGCGTCAAATTTGCATACCGACGCGCAGGTTCCGAGTCCCACACAGCCGTAGGCGCACATTTTGTCGCCGCCTGCAAGTTTTGCGGCAGATGCACAGTCCGCAATACCTGCGTATATGTATTTTTTATCTGCGATTTCGTTTGTACCGGAGCACATGACCTGAGCGCGCATACGCTTTGTTTTGCCGACGTCCTTTGCGCCCATTACGGCAGCAATTTTGGAAATTGTGTCCGCAGACGCCGAATTACAGGCGTTTACCGGAGCTTTGCCTTCTGCAATAGCCTCGGCAAGAGCAGCACAGCCGGCATATCCGCAGCCTCCGCAGTTCGCACCAGGCAGAAGTTCGCCGACAGCCTCAGCCTTCTCGTTGGTCTTTACCGCAAATAACTTGCTTGCGAACGCGAGAATAAGACCGAGAATACCGCTCATTACCGCAAAGCAGCCTAAGGCTTTAAGAATATTTATAAGCATATTGTTTTCTCCTTTTCGCGTTTATGGTTCAGAACGGAAGCTCAACGCCCTGAAAGCCCGAAAATGCCATGGCGATAAGACAGGCGGTGACAAGGGCAATAGGCGTGCCTTTAAAGCACTTCGGCGTTTCGGCAAAGGATACGCGCACACGCACGCCTGCAAATATGACTATCGCAAGTGTCCAGCCGACAGCCGAACCGAAACTGAAAATAACCGAGCTTATAAGATTGTAGTTGTTCTGTATGCACAATAGAGCCGCACCGAGTATTGCGCAGTTTGTTGTGATAAGCGGCAGATATATGCCGAGAGCCGTGTACAGCGACGGTACGTTTTTCTTTAAAAACATCTCTATAAGCTGTACAAGCGATGCAATTATAAGGATAAAAGCAATGGTTTTGAGATATTCAAGTCCGAGCGGAACAAGTACGAACGTGTATACGCACCAGGTAACCGCCGACGAAATTGTCATTACAAACGTGACCGCACAGCCCATGCCGAGAGCTGTTGAGGGCTTTTCGGATAAACCCAGAAAAGGGCAAATACCCAAAAATCTTGAGAAGATGTAGTTGTCAATAAGTATTGACGAAATGAGAATACCTATAAGCGCACCGAAACTCATTTTTTGTCACCTCCGTTTTTGCTTTTTACAGCCGAAAGCACCGCATTGACCGCGGCAATCAGACAGCCGAGAGTAAGAAACGCTCCCGCAGGAAGTACGAATATAAGCATAGGCTTGTAACCGGGCCACATAACGGTGTGACCGAGTAAAGTTCCGCTGCCGAGTATTTCCCTGACTGCTCCCAAAAGGCTCAGAGCAAACGTAAATCCCAGTCCCATGAAAAGACCGTCAAGCATCGAATCGACAGGCACGTTTTTGGATGCGTAAGCTTCTGCGCGCGCAAGGATTATGCAGTTTACGACTATGAGCGGAATAAATAATCCGAGTGATTTGTCAAGTGCCGGAATGTACGCTTTTATCAGAAGCTCGATAGCCGTTACAAAGCCGGAAATTATGACAATGTACGCGGCAATTCTTACCTGTTTCGGTATGAATTTGCGTAACAGCGAGATAAGCAGATTTGAGAGTATAAGTACGGCGGTCGCCGAAATGCCCATGCCGAAACCGTTTTGCAGCGATGTGGTTGTCGCAAGCGTCGGACAGGTTCCGAGAAGCTGTACAAGTATCGGGTTCTGGTCGAAAAGACCTTCAAACAGCCGTTCTTTCAGTGTGGGTTTGTTGTTCATTGTGAAAGACCTCCGTTCGACTTTATGTATTCTGCTGTCTGGCGAAGCGCCGTGTCAACAGCGCCGATAACAGGCTTTGATGTCTTTGTAGCACCGGAAATGGTATCTACTTTTGACGATACGGGACTGCCGAGACCGTTGAATTTTTCAAGAAATTCCGGTTCTGCCGCCTTCGTGCCGATACCCGAGGTTTCGGACATTGAAACAATTTTAACGCCTTTTACGCTGACGTCGGGATTTACCGCAACAAGCATATTGATTGTGTCCTTGAATCCCATAGGCGCGACCGATACGCAATAGCTTACCGTGTTGCCGTCGGCGTCGTTTATTACATAGAGCGCGGTAACGTCTGAAATAAGCTCTGTTTTAGCTTCGTCGCAGGAGATTACCGTGTTTCCGTCCGCGTCCTTCATTACAAATGCAGGCGAGTTTTCTGTGTCCGAAACGGAAAAGCTCAGTCCGCTGTATTCTTCTGAATATATGCCGTCAAGCGCCTGTGCCGTATTTACCTTTTCGTTGAGGTCTATTCTGTCCTTTGTTACCGAATATACAAGTGCCACAATAACCGCGACAATGGTGCATATCGCAAGTAATTTCAAAGCAATGCCGATAAGCTGTTTTGTGTTATTTTGTTCCATTTTTCTTAGCACCTCCGAAGCAGACCGGCTTTGTGAATTTGTCGAGATACCATACAAATAAATTCATTATAAGTATGGCAAACGAAACGCCTTCGGGATAACCGCCGAAATATCTGATAAATACCGTTATAAGACCGCAGCCGACGCCGTAAATAATTCTTCCGCGCGGCGTTACGGGTGAGGTAACATAGTCGGTCGCCATGAATAAAGCTCCGAGAATAAGACCGCCCGTGCAGAGCTCGTAGAGCATAAATACACTTGCCGGCATACCGCCTTTGGGAAAGATGAACGTAAGCAGCGCGACTGTCGCAAGAAAGCTTACGGGAATGTGCCATGTGATGATTTTTCTGCAAAGCAGATAAATGCCGCCGAGTAAAAGCAGGGTTACGGAAATTTCACCGATACAGCCGGGTATGCTGCCGAGAAGAGCCGACATTATGTCGCTGTCGGGTGTAATTCCGTTTTTGAGCGTTACAAGAGGAGTTGCGCCTGCCGCAAAATCTGCGCCGTTTGCAGCGGTTCCCGAAGCAAGATCGGAAACGTTGATTTTAAGTGCCGGCAAATATTTTTTTACGCCCGTAAAAGCCGTAAGTTCCGTCGGAAACGCGATAAATAAGAATACGCGCGCAGCAAGCGCAGGGTTTACGACGTTTTTGCCTATGCCGCCGTAGAGCTGCTTTACGATAACTATTGCAAAGAACGCGCCGACAGCCGGGAGCCAAAGCGGAACCGAAACGGGAAGAGAAAATGCAAGCAGTATTCCCGTAACCGCTGCGGATAAGTCGCCGACAGTATTGTTTTTGCCTGTAAGCTTCCTGTAAAGATACTCAAAAAGTACGCAGGAAATCACGCTGACTGCCGTAACGACCGCAGCTCTCGGCCCGAATATGTATATGCTCCATAAAAGCGCGGGTAAAAGTGCAATTATAACGTTTAACATTATGACAGACGTCGTTTCGGGGCTTTTAACATGAGGAGACGCCGTCATTGTAAGCATTTTTCTCGTCGGAGTGTTTTGTACGTTGTTCATTTGTCTTATTTTCCCTCGCTTTCCTTTTGTTTGGCTGCGGCAGCTTTTCTTGCAGCGTTGATTTTTGCTTTTTCGGTGCGTATATACTGAACGATCGGCACATTACCGGGGCAGGTGTATGTGCAGCAGCCGCACTCAACGCATGACATTACGTTAAAGGAAAGAGCCGATTCGTCGTCTCCGGCTTTTGAGAAAGCCGCAAGGTAGTTCGGCATAAGGCGCATGGGACAGACGCCGACGCATTTTCCGCAGTGTATGCAGGCAGGAGCATCTTTAACAACTCCGCTGTCGGACAGAACGAGTATCGCCGATGTGTTTTTCATTACAACCGCGTTATAATCCCACTGCGCAGCGCCCATCATCGGACCGCCGGTTATTATCTTGTAAACATCTCCGACAGTGCCGCCGCAGAAGTCTATAACGTCTCCGAGAGATACGCCGAGAGGTATTCTTAAATTGGACGGCGTTTTTACCGCGTCGCCGTCAACCGTGACAACGCTTTTTATCAAAGGCATACCTGTTTTGACCGCATTGTTTACCGCAATGCAGGTTTCGGCGTTGAATATAACGCAGCCGACGTCGGCAGGCAGCTTTCCTGCCGGAAGCCTTACGCCCTTGATTACGTATATGAGCTGGCGTTCGTCTCCCTGAGGATACTTTGTTTTTAATATTCTTACGGATATGTCCCTGTCGTTTTCCGTGACCTTTTCGAGAACCTTGACGGCGTTCATCTTGTTGTCCTCAACGGCAACGGTGATGTGCTTTGCACCCGTCGCGTGCATGAGAATTTTTGCGCCGTTTATTATGTCGCCGGGCTGTTCGAGCATAAGACGGTGGTTTTCGGTTATGTACGGCTCGCATTCGGCGCAGTTTACTATGAGTTCCGTCGCTTTTCCGATAGCTGACGAGATTTTTGCATATGTCGGGAACGCAGCTCCGCCCATGCCGGAAATGCCGGCTTTTCTGACGATTTCTATTATCTCTTCGCTTGACGCTTTGAAAATATCGCCGTTATACGGCTTTATGTCGGGGCTTGTTTCGTTTTTGAAGTTGTTTTCTATAACAATGTGCGACGTTGTGCCGACGCCGGAATATGACTGTCTTTGTTCGATTGCCTTTACCGTGCCTGAAACCGACGCATGAACCGGACATGAAAGTCCGCCGGTAAAATCAGCAATTACCTGACCGAGTTTAACCTCGTCGCCGACATTTACAAGCGGCTTTGCAGGCGCGCCTATGTGCTGCTGTAAGGGGATTGCAACCTGCGGAGGTGCGGGAAAATCGCGTATGGGAATGTTTTTTGTGTTCTTGTTGCCCGGAACGTGTATTCCGCCCGGAAATGTTTTTGGCATATTGACCTACCTTTCCGTCTGGTTTTAGTTAAGCTTAGTATACCACACTTTTTTGCAATATTCAATATATAGTTTTTGCAAAAACTGTTGAATTACGGCTTGAATTGTGGTAAAATATTTGGCATAAGTTATTGTTTTTATAAAATGCGCAAAAATGAAAAGAGTGATTTAAAATGCATATTGATACGACGGTGTACCGAGAGAGACCGAAAGATAAAAGAAGCGAGAGGGAAGAACGCGCATACGACGTTCTTGAAAAGCTCGGAATTGCATTCGAGAGGGTAGACCATGACGCGGCAGCCACGATAAGCGACTGCGGTAATATAGATGAAATTCTCGGCATAAAGATATGTAAGAATCTGTTTTTGTGTAATTCGCAGAAAACAAAATTCTATCTGCTTATGATGCCCGGAGATAAACCGTTCAAAACAAAAGAGCTGTCGCATCAGATAGGTTCTTCGCGCCTTTCGTTCGCACCCGAAAGCTATATGGAGGAATACCTCGGTCTGTGTCCCGGCTCCGTAAGTATTCTCGGACTTATGAACGATAAAAACCATATGGTAAATCTGCTTGTTGACGAGGACGTGCTCAAAGAAGAATATGTCGGCTGCCACCCCTGTATGAATACGACAAGCCTTAAAATCAAGACAAGCGATATAACCGGAAAATTTCTTGATTATACCGGACATTTTATGACCGTCGTAAAGCTTACCGGAAATTCAGACGCTTAAAACCGAGTAAAGCTCGTCTGTGTCGTTTACGGTAATCTGCGCACCGTGGCTTTGCAGTTCTTCTTTTGTGCCGTAGCCGAAACATACTCCGACAGATGTAAGTCCGCAAGCCTTTGCGCCTTCAATGTCGTGAAATCTGTCCCCGACCATTACCGTGTTTTTGTCGCCGTATTCAAGACCGAGCTCGGACAGCGCAAAACGTATGACGTCTGCCTTGTTTGTGCGTGTGTTGTCCATATTGGCGCCTGCACAGAGCGTAAAATATTTGTCAATTCCGAAGTGCGAGAGAATAATTTTTGCAAACTTTTCGGGCTTTGATGTTGCAACCGCAAGCGTTTTTCCGCTGTCTTTGAGCTTGGACAGCATTTCGGGAATTCCGTCGTAAACTCTGTTTTCGTAAATTCCGGTAACAGAGTAGTATTCGCGGTATTTTGCCACAAGCTTTTCGCCGAAATCCACGTCGTCAGAGTGAGTGAATTTCATGAATTCCTCACGCAGAGGCGGACCTATAAAATATTTCAGCGTTTCGGGTTCTCCGTGGGGAATATTGAATCCGTCGAGCGCATATGCAACGCTTTTCGTAATGCCGAGCGCCGGATCGGTAAGCGTTCCGTCAAGGTCAAAGAGTATCGTTTTGAATGACATTGTTTTCTCCTTGTTTTTTCTTTTATTGTATCACAAATTTGTGATTATGCTGTATAATAAATGTAAATAACCTGACATCAAAACGCTGTTTCGGTTGACAAAGTGCGCTTTTGAGTTTATACTGTAAAGGTACTGATTTTTAAAGGGTGATAATTTCAGGTGATTGTTGAATATAAGGGCGATAAACTCGACGTAAATCTCATAGATGAGGGTAAGGGCGACTGCATCGTAATACTTCACGGTTGGGGTGCTTACGGAGAGGTTTACAGACTTCTTATAGATCTGCTAAAAACAAATTTCAGGGTAATAGCGCCAGATATGCCGGGATTCGGAAAAACGACCGAGCCGTCTTTTGCGTATGACGCCGATGATTATGCGGAGTTTGTAAAACTACTGCTTGAAAAACTCGGTGTTTGCGATTTTTCTCTTATCGGTCATTCCCACGGCGGAAGAACCGCAATAGCTCTCTGTACGGGAGAGGGCAGTGTTAAGCCGAAAAGCCTTGTTCTTATCGACAGCGCAGGAATTCCTGCAAAAAAAACGCTCAAAAAGACGCTCAAAGTAAAGACTTATAAGGCGCTGAAAGGCATGCTTTCGTTTGCGCCCGTTGCAAAGGCGTTTCCGGACGCACTTGAAAACATGAAAAAGAAATTCGGTTCGTCCGACTATGCCGCAGCCTCGGATATAATGCGAAAAAGCATGGTGAAGGTCATTAATTCTGATATGACCGGAAGATTGCATGAAATTGCCGTGCCGACGCTGCTTATCTGGGGTGAAAACGATACCGCAACGCCAATTTCCGACGCAAAGCTTATGGAAAAGCTTATACCCGACTGCGGACTTGTGACGGTCAGAAATGCCGGACACTTTTCGTTTGCCGACGATTTTGCGCTTACTTCGCGCGTGCTGCGCTCATTTTATAAATTCTGATTTTACGGAGATAATTTTTTATGCCGATTATAATTTTCAGACTGGCGGCTGCAATAGCCTTTGCTTTTTCGCTTGTCAGCCATACGCATATGTTTCAGCTTGAGGGCTATCACAGAGACGCTTTCGGGCGCTGGCTTTCGGATAACGCGGGCGTTGTGTGCGCGCGTATAACCTTTGCGCTTGTTTCGCTTGTAATCTCGTTTTTCGGCGGTGCGGCTCTGTATGCTTCGGCGGTTTTCATGCTGCTTACGGCGTATGCGTTTATTCCGCGCACAAAGGCTAAAAAGCCGCTTGTATATACCGCAAGAGTAAAGCGTATGCTGTTTACGGCGGCGCTTATCTACATAATACTCGGCGTTCTGTTTTCGTTTACCCGCTTTGAGGCGGCTTTTGAAAGTCTTTTTGTAATGCTTTCGTTTGCAATTCTTGTTGCTGCCGACATTGTAAATTCTCCTGTCGAAAAAGCTGTAAAGCAAGGATATATAAACGACGCAAAGAAAAAGCTTTCGGCACGCAACGATCTTATTGTAGTCGGAATTACCGGCAGCTACGGCAAGACGAGTACCAAAAATTTTCTTTGTAAACTGCTTGAGCCTGAATATAACGTGCTTATTACCCCTGCAAGCTATAATACGCCTATGGGAGTTGTTAAGACGGTGCGCGAGATGTTAAAGCCGTCGCATGAAATATTCATCTGCGAGATGGGCGCAAAGTATAAGGGCGATATAAAAGAACTCTGCGATATTGCAAAGCCGAAATACGGCATAATTACCGCAATAGGACCGCAGCACCTTGAAAGTTTCGGAACGGTGGAAAATATTACCGATACCAAGTTTGAGCTTGCAGACGCGATTCCGCCGGACGGAAGGATCTATCTCAATTACGATAACGCGTATATACGTTCAAAGGATACCGGAAAGCAGGTTGTAAGCTACGGTACTGATTTTGCCGACGCCGACTGCAAGGCAAATATAACAAAAATAAGCGATAAAGGCACGGAGTTTGAAATTTCCTATAAAGGAAAGACCTATAATTTCACAACAAAGCTTTTGGGCAAGCATAACGTTCAGAATCTTGCAGGCTGTATATGTTTTGCGCTTGATTTCGGAGTAGATCCCGACGACGTTGCAATAGCCGTGCGCCGTCTTGAACCCGTAACGCACAGACTTCAGATGCTTGATGCCGGAAACGGTATAACCATTATAGACGACGCTTTCAACGCAAATCCGACAGGCACCCATGCGGCGCTTGAGGTCATGTCCGTGCTTGACGGAGTGAAAATAATAGTAACCCCGGGTATGATAGAACTCGGAAACAGACAGAGCGAGCTTAATTTTAAATTCGGCGAAGAATGCGCCGCGGTCTGCGACTATATATTCCTTGTCGGAAAGCGTATAGCGGACGATGTTTACGACGGTGCGAAGAAAGCAGGATTTGACGAAACAAGACTTTTGAGATTTGACACCGTAACCGCTGCGGTTGACGCGGCAAGAGCCGTCGTTTCGGATCAGCATAAGTATATTTTACTTGAAAACGATCTTCCGGATAACTATTGATAAAGATCTATATATTGTAAAGAGGTAATGAATATGTCAGAGAGAATAAGAGTTGCGGTATTTTTCGGCGGAATGAGCGTTGAGCATGAGATCTCGGTAATATCGGGACTTCAGGCAGTGTATGCGTTCGATACGTCGAAGTATGAGCCGGTTCCCGTCTATATAGCAAAGAACTGCGAGATGTACGCAGGCGGCGATGTCGGAGAAATTGAAGCGTATAAGGATATAGAAAAACTTAAAAAAGGCGCGGTAAGAGTAAGTCTTGTACGTGACGGAAACGATTTTCTGCTTGTAAGATACCCGTCAAAAGCATTCGGAAACAATGTTATAGCCAAAGTTGATGTTGCAATGCCCGTAGTACACGGCACAAACGTCGAGGACGGTTCTATTCAGGGTTATCTTCACAGCATAGGTATTCCTTATGCGGGCTGCGACGTATATTCAAGCGCTGTATGCATGGATAAGGCTGCGACAAAATACGTTCTGCGCGCATACGGCGTGCCGGTGCTCGACTGTATCTGCGTAAATTCAAAGCAGTATATGAAAGACACCGCGAAGTCGGTTGAGCTTATAGAATCGAGAACTTCATATCCCGTAATAGTAAAGCCCGTAAATCTCGGTTCAAGCGTCGGAATAAAGAAGGCACATGACAGGGCAGGGCTTGAAAAGGCGCTTGAGTATGCTTTTGAGTTTTCCGATACGGCACTTATAGAAAACTCTGTCGAAAATCTGAAAGAGATCAACTGCTCCGTACTCGGAGATAAGAATGACGCACAGACCTCCGTCTGCGAAGAACCCATAAATAATGATGAAATTTTAAGCTATGCCGATAAATATTTGAGCGGCGGCTCAAAATCCGGTTCAAAGACAGCAGGTTCAAAGGCGGGCGGTTCAAAATCAAGCGCCGGTATGGCTGACACAAAGAGAAAACTCCCGGCAGACATTTCGCCCAAACTTGAGGCAAAAGTCAGAGAATATGCAAAGACAGCGTTCTGTTGTATAGGCTGCGCCGGAGTTACGCGCGTCGATTTCCTGTACGATACCGTAAAAGACGAACTGTACGTAAACGAACTCAATACAATTCCCGGCTCGCTTTCGTTCTATCTCTGGGAAGCAACCGGAAAGCCGTTTGCGGAACTTCTTGACGACATTGTAAAACTTGCTTTCAAGCGCGAAAGACAGCAGGAAAGCCTTAATTTCTCGTTTGATACAAATATTCTCCAGGGTATTAAGCTCTCGCACGGCAAGGCGTAAGAATAAATCATGAATAGACGTAAAAATAACGGATATAAACCTCTGTTTGCACTTGCCTTGACGATAGGCGCAGGCATTGCCGCATTTCTGTACGGCTCTTACGCATATGTTTTCAGAGTTTTCAGAGCGCAGCGAAAGACCGACGGATATTTCAAAAAGAGAAGTAACCTGAATGATGAGGAAAAGACGCTGTATTCCTGGATGGCGGAGCTTTCTGAGCATGAATACGAGAATGTTGAGATAACCTCTTATGACGGGACAAAGCTTTGCGGTAAATATTATCATGTATCGGATAATGCGCCGCTTGAAATAGCCTTTCACGGCTACCGCAGTCTTGCCGAACGCGATTTTTGCGGCGGAGCGAAAATTTGTTTTGATAACGGAATAAATCTGCTCACCGTCGATCAGCGCGCACACGGAAACAGCGGCGGAAATACGCTGACTTTCGGTATAAAAGAAAGATATGACTGTCTTGAATGGGCAAGATATGCAAGCGAGCGTTTCGGGAATGACACAAAAATAATTCTTGCCGGAGTTTCAATGGGTGCCGCAACAGTGCTTATGGCGTCTGATCTTGATTTGCCCGAAAATGTCGTCGGAATAATAGCCGACTGTCCGTATTCCTCACCGGAGGAAATTATCAAAAAGGTCTGCAAGGATAAAAAACTACCGGTCAATATATTTTATCCTGCCGTGAAAACGGGTGCAAAACTTTTCGGAAAATTTGACCTTGAAGAGGACGGTGCGCAGAAATCCGCGCAAAACGCAAAAGTGCCCGTATTGCTTATACACGGGCTGGCAGACGGATTTGTTCCGCATGAGATGAGCGAGAGCATTTTCGGCGCGTGTTCGTCGGACAGAACGCTGCTTGAAGTGCCGGAGGCAGATCATGCAAGGAGCTATCTTGTAAATAAAGAGCTGTATGAAAAAACGGTGCTTGAATTTATAAATAAGTGCTGCAAGAAAAAATAATAATAAAAAATCAGCTTAGCGTCGTAAGATAACGGTGTCTAAGCTGAAATTATTTTTTGTATGATTTTATATGAGATATTCTGCTGCGGCTTTGACAAACTCGCTTTCGGCTTGCTCGGCACTGCCTGAAATTGTACAGCCTGCGGCTTTGGAATGTCCTCCTCCGCCGAATTTTGCACAGAGCTTTGATATGTCGGCGTCAGTGTTTCCTCTTACCGAAAATTTGAACTGACCGTTTTCTTTCTCGTACATATTTACGCCTATCTGTACGCCTTCTATCATTCTCGCAAGCTGGGAAAGATTTTCCGTGTCGGCATGGCAGGCGCCTATTCTGTCAAGCTCGGACTGAGGAAGGTATATTATTGCTATTCTGCCGTTTTCGTAATACTTTACCGTGCTGCAAGCCAAAGCTTCGACATCAATCTGCTTTTTGGTCTTTATGTCGAAAAGACGGGTGTTTATGGCGGCGGCATTTGCGCCGCGCTGTATCAGAATACCTGCCGCAGCGTGCGTGTCGGACGAAGCATTGCTGTACTTGAAACAACCAGTGTCGGAGGTAATTGCCGCAAACAGCGCGTCCGAAACTTCGCGTGTAAGCAGTACGCGTCCGGTTTTGCGTTCAAGAATTTCTGCAAGATACGTTATTATTTCACCGACTGCCGCGGCAGTATTGTCAACGTATTTGTTTTGTACGGGCAGGGTATTGAAATTGTGGTGATCCACGGCAAGCTCAAGTTTCGGACAAACATCCTCTTCAAGACAGCCGAGCAGCTGTCCCGATGCAACGTCAAGACTTATAACACAGCGCTGCTTTTGAGAAAGCGCATTTTCAAATCCGTCTTTTCCGACGTATACCGTGACGTCGTTCTTGTCATTCAGAAAAGCAAGACGTTTGGGGATTTCGCAGACCGAGATTATATCTGCGCTTTTTCCCAGTATCTTCATCATGCGGCATAACCCGAGAGCCGAACCGAAACAGTCGCCGTCGGGATTGTCGTGTATTGCAACAAGATAATCGTCGTGCGATAAAAGAAAGTCTGCGGTAAGTTCAAGCTGAAATTGTTTTTTTTCTTTTTCGATAAGCACGCCGAGATTTTCCGCAAAAACTTCGGCATTTGAATGTAAAAATATGCTGTCGCTCTCTGTCTGGCTTTCGTCGTACATGGCGGTAAAACGGTAACGGTTATCTCTGAGCGTTTTCGCACTGTAATGTGCGTCCTCGAAAACCATGGTCTGCGCCTTTGTTCCGCCGAGCGTTTCAACGCATTTGTCAAATATATCGGGATATACCTTTGTTCTTGTTTCGTCGGTCGTATAGATGCAGTCGAAATACTGATAAAGTCCGTATTTTTCAAGGCACGGAACGCATAACTCTTTCGGAGTTGCCGTAGCCGCGGCAATTTTTACGCCGTGTTCCTTTAACAGCGACAGCCACTCTTTTGCAAAAGGCTTGGGAGTGACGCTGCCGTCAACGTAAAGCTCTTTCATTTTTGCGTGTATCGTGTCCGTATAGTATTCGTAGTCGAACGGCTTTGCAACGGCTTTTGTGACGCGTTCTATCATTTTGCCGTAGGGAAGCTTTGACAGAAGTTTTATTTCATCGTCGTCAAAAGTACCGCCGGCATATTCGTTTAATACATCGACCTCGCATTTTCTCCATTGTTTCATGGACTCTAACAGCGTCCCGTCGAGATCGAATATTGCATATTTAAAATTCATTATCTTTTACCTCACCGTCAGTGCTTAAAGATTTTTTTGAGCTTATATTTGTAAATAATATCGAATTTGTCCAAAATTATGTCGTAGCAAACAAAAAATACGCTGCCCATAACAAAAAGCAGAGCATAAATGCCTAACGGCTCCTTTGAAAGCCCGAAGAAACGCGTCATCAGAAACAGTAACAGCGACATAGATGCGCAGAAAAGTGCAAATGATATGATTTTTGAAAACGGCTTTTTTATACGCACGATTTTCTTTCTCAGAATAGGATAGTATCCGAAAAATCCGGCAAAATATAAAGCCGCGCTCGACATCGGCATAAATATAAACGACAGAACCGACGCGCAGGCATATATCAGTATCGGGTATTTGCTGTCATTGAATTCCGAAACCGCCGCCGCGATTATAAACGAACAGAACGCGCTTACCGTAAGATCGAGTATGTCAAGCAGACTGCCGACAATTATGAGCGTCGTACACAGAGCCGTGAGTATTGCCGAAACCGCGGTTCTTTTTATGTTAAGCTTCATTGTCCGTCCCCGCTTTTCTCAATGCTTTTTTTGCCGAATACAAGACAGCATAACATCATAAACGGGAATACTATCGCAAAAAGTATGCCTGTGCGCAGATTTCCGCCGAACGCGTCCGAAACGTATCCTGCAACCGACGGTCCCGAAAAACAGCCGAGATCACCCGCAAGCGCAAGCAAGGCAAACATCGCCGTTCCGCCTCTTTTGATTGAGGCAGCAGCTTTGCTGAAGGTTCCGGGCCACAGAATCCCGACGGAAAAACCTGTCATTGCGCAGCCTATAAGTCCTATAACGGGGTTGGGGATTGCCGAAATGCATAAATATGAAACCATGCATAAAACGATACTGTATTTCATGAATGCGTCAAGGTTGAATTTTTCACCGTATTTTCCGTAGATCAGGCGTGACAGTCCCATAAGCAGCGCAAAGCACATAGGCCCTGCAAGATCTCCTGCGGTTTTTGAAATGCCGAGACCTTTTTCGGCAAATACCGATGCCCATTGGCTGACAGCCTGTTCAGACGCACCGGCACAGGTCATCATAAGCATTAATATCCAGAAGGTTTTTAATCCGAATAACTCTTTGAACGTGAGTCCGGGAGTGTCTTCGGAGGTCAGCGTGTTTATCGGAGACACGGCAAATAAGACCGCGTTCAATAGCGGAATGAGCGCCCATATAAGACAGAGAATTTTCCAGTTTCCGATTCCGAAAGCCGCAAAAAACGCCGTTGAGATAAGCACGACGCCTGCGTGGCCCCAACAGTAGAACGAATGTAAAAGACTCATGGCTTTTTCCTTGTTTTCGGTAGGACAAGCCTCCATTATCGGGCTTATAAGGACTTCAATAAGACCTCCGCCTATCGCGTAAAGGAAAACCGATATAAGTATTCCCGAAAAAGCGTCGTTCATGACTTCGGGCAGAACCGTCAGCATTATAAGTCCGGCGCAGGAAAATGCGTGAGCCGCGAGAATAGACGTGCGGTAGCCTATTTTGTCGACAAATCCTGCCGACAGCATATCAACTATGAGCTGAACCGCAAAATTTACCGATATAAGCGCCGTTATTTTGGAAAGCGAAATTCCGTAGCTGCTCTGAAAGGTTACGAAAAGCAGCGGAACAAAGTTGTTTACGACAGCCTGTACAATGTATCCCGCAAAGCAGGCGAAAGTTGTTCTTTTGTAATTCTGTGTCATTATCTTTATCTTTGTTTTGTACTTAATTATATATATCTTACAACATTTGCGTGTGCAATTCAACAGTATTGCGGACAAAAACATACTGTTTACATTTTTTTAATAAAAACAAAACCGAATGTATTTAATTGAAAGGGCGTAATGTGGTATATTATGATATGTAATTTTAAGTGTACGGAGGTATGCTTTGAAAATGAAGATTATACCCGAAATTTTTAATAAATGGCTCAGACGTTCAACGCTTTGCTTTACTCTTGTAATGCTCGGAATGTCGCTTGCCGGTTTTGCGGTAAAACCCGATTCAAATGCGCTGTTCTGCTCGCAGATACTTTATATTCTGCTGTTCTCGGTGCTTGTGGGAATATCGTTCGGTGCTGCGGATTTTGTAAAGAACAACGCGGTAATACGCAGAGCCGTGCAGTTTGTGCTTTCATATGTTTCCTTTGCTCTGACGTTTTATCTCGGCGGCGCAGGAAAGAATTACTTTGAAAATCAGAGTACGAACAAAGCTTTTACGGTTATATGCACAACTCTTATTTTCATAGGAATTTATGTCGTCGCGGCATTTTTGGTTTTTGCTTTTACAAAGGCTAAAGAATCTTTTGAAAACAGAAACAAAAAATACGAAAAACAGTTTGACGACGTAAAAAACGATAATCTTAATTGAATTTATTAATGCGGACGGCGTGTATTGCTTTCAGTGTACGCCGCCTGATTTTTTTCGGAGAATATTGATATGAGTACAACCTTGCAATACGTTGCGACGTGCCTTTTCGGACTTGAGAAAACCGTCGGAGAGGAAATCGACGCGCTCGGACTTAAACGAACCGGGACAATAGACGGCCGCGTTTATTTTTCGGGCGATGTTTCAGCCGTGCCGAGAGCAAATATAAACCTCAGAACCGCAGAGCGCGTTCTCATCGAACTCTGCCGTTTCAAGGCGCAGACATTTACCGAACTTTTCGACGGTACAAAGCAAGTGCCGTGGGAAGTCTTTATCGGCAAAACCGACGCTTTTCCGGTAAAGGGACATTCAATCAAATCCGCGCTGTACTCTATTCCCGACTGCCAGAGTATTATAAAAAAAGCCGTAGTCGAAAGACTTAAACAAAAGTACGGTATAAGTTGGTTTGAGGAAACCGGCGTCAAGTATCAGATTGAATTTTTCATACTTAACGACGAAGTGTCGCTTATGATAGATACAACGGGAATACCGCTGCATAAACGCGGATACAGAACACAGAACGGCGGCGCGCCGATACGCGAAACGCTTGCTGCCGCACTTGTAAAGCTTTCAAGGCCGAGAGAAAACGTAAGGCTGTGGGATCCTTTCTGCGGCTCTGCGACAATCCCGATCGAGGCGGCTCTTATTATGACAAATACGGCGCCGGGAATAAACCGACACTTTGCTGCCGAAACTTTCCCCGTGTTCTCAAAAAAGCTCTGGCTTTCGGCACGCGATGAGGCAAAGAGCCTTGCGACGCCGGACACCGAATTTCGCGCATATGCGTCTGATATTGACGCCGAAGTTCTGAAGTGCGCAAACGCAAATATTAAACGCGCGGGAATGGAAAAATATATCAAGACGTTCGTAAAGGACGCAAGAAAAATCACCTCCGACGGCGTGCGTACAACAATAGTCTGCAACCCTCCTTACGGCGAAAGGCTTGACAGTATCCGCGAGGCAAGACAGCTCTACCGCGAACTCGGAAAGAATTTTCCGTCGCTCTCGCCGTGGCAGATATACCTTATAACCTCCGAAGAGGAATTTGAAAAGCTCTGCGGAGTGCGCGCCGATAAGGTACGTAAACTTTATAACGGAATGATAAAGTGCAATTTGTATCAGTATTTTAAAAGGAGAGACGTGTAAATGAAGATTTTTGACACCCATGTCCATACCAAAGAGTCAAGTACCTGCGGTCAGGTTTCCGGGGCGCGTATGGCGGAGATATATAAGGCTGCCGGATATGACGGAATAGTTATCACCGACCACCTTACGCCGGACTATTTCAGACATGATTCCAAGACTATGAACTGGGAACAGTTTGTTCAGAAACACATGAGCGGTTATCTTGCCGCAAAGGAAAAGGGCGAGAAAATAGGACTCAAAGTCCTGTACGGCTGCGAACTCCGTTTTGAAGGCTCGGTAAACGACTATCTTGTTTACGGTATGCCGAATTCCTTTATTGCAGAGCATCCCGAAATATTTGATATGCAGATAAAGGCTTTTTCCGAAATTGCCGATAAGAACGGATTTCTCGTTTTTCAGGCTCACCCTTTCAGAAACGATATGAAGATAATAGATCCGTCGTGGATTCACGGCGTGGAGGTGTTCAACGGCAAGCCGGAGGAAGATCCGATGAGAAGAAATGCCTTTGCAAACCTGTGGGCGGATACCTACGGACTTCAGAAACTTTCCGGATCCGATTGCCATATGCCCGAACAGGCTGCAAGAGCAGGTATATGCCTGTTTAACGACGTAGAAACCATCGAAGATTTTGTAAAAGAGGTAAAAGATAAGAATTACATTATGCTTGAAAGTCCCACGGCACGTAAAACCGAGATATCGAGATTTAATATTTGAAAAAATATAAACCCGAACGCGGATTGCAAATGTTTATGCATTTTCCGTTACGCGGCTGTCACTCCGGCCTTGTGAGTGATAAAAATATTTGTTTTTCAGGAGAGATTATTATGAACGAACCGAAATTGCTTCCCGAATTTAAAACCTGTCCTGCGGTTTTTGCCGTAAAGGATTATTACCAGATCATGGTTCCCGTAAAGAGCGACGTTCTGTTCTGGGTTACGGTCGGAGATAAGAGCTACCATGACCATTCAAACGGAATTATACGTTCCGCGACAAGAATGCACCGCGTTAATGTTCCCATGAGCGAGCTTGACAAGGCAGGTCAGTACACCGTAACGTACCGCAAGATAATTGACCGCAAACCGTATTTTGCAGAATCCGAAGAGCCTGTATCGGCTACATATTCTTTCAGACCCGTTCCGAAAGATAATATCCATATATATCATATTTCCGACACACACGGCAAGTTTGAGTATCCGAGCAAGACCTCGACATATTTCGGCGATGATCTTGACTTGTTTGTGCTGAACGGCGATATTCCCGACCATAGCGGAAACGTTGAAAATTTTGATCTTATCTATAAGCTCTGCGAAGCCGCAACCCACGGCACGCGTACCTGTATTTTTTCAAGAGGAAACCATGATACACGCGGCTTTTTCGCGGAGAATATCGCAGATTATACGCCTAATGAAAACGGTAATTCCTATTATTCGTTCCGCGTCGGTTCAATGTGGGGTATTGTCATGGACTGCGGAGAAGATAAGGTTGACGAACATCCCGAATACGGCAATACAGTGTGCTGCCACGAATTCAGAGAGCAGGAGACCGAATATCTGAAAAAGGTTATAGCTGCTGCCGGAAACGAGTATAAAGCCGACGGAGTAAAGTACCGCTTTGTAATTGTGCATAATCCTTTTTCATATACTATAAAGCCGCCGTTTGATATTGAACAGCCGCTGTTTTCCGAATGGCTGAAGCTTTTGGGAGATAACGTAAAGCCGCAGCTTATGATTTCGGGACATCTGCACTCGATTGAGATCTCTCCCGTGGGCGGACAGCTCGACAGCAAAGGACAGATCTGCCCGGTTGTCGTAGGTTCGGTGGATTCATGCGATCCTGATACCAAGGAGGCGTCGTTTGTCGGCTGTGCGATAACTCTCTCTGACGGAAAAGCAGATGTTCGCTTTACAAATTCCGCACATAAAGTTGTTGAGCAGCATATTCTTGATTTATAAGCACCTTTTTACGCCAACTGCTTGTAAAATAGCACAATAAATGTTAAAAATATGTTAATAACGAAAAAAATACTTGATTTTTGAAATTGTCAGGTATACAATACATAACATAAGTTAGCACTTAACCAACACGAGTGCTAACAAACCTGTAAGGTAATAAATTTTAGGAGGAATATAAAATGAAATTAAAACCTCTTGCAGACAGAGTAGTCGTTAAGACTATCGAAGCAGAAGAAACAACAAAGAGCGGAATCATACTTACCGCGGCAGCTCAGGAAAAGCCGAGCATTGCAGAAGTAATCGAAGTAGGCCCCGGCGGAATGGTAGACGGAAATGAAGTCGTAATGACCGTAAAGCCCGGCGATAAGGTAATAACCAGCAAATATGCGGGAACCGAAGTAAAGCTTGACGGAGTTGAGTATTCCGTAGTAAGACAGGGCGATATTCTCGCCATTGTCGAATAATTATTGTAAAAGCGCTTTAGGAGGTAAATATATATGTCAAAGGAACTTTCATACGGCATTGACGCAAGAAACGCGCTTGTAAAAGGCGTAGACGCAGTTGCCGATACAGTAAAAATAACACTCGGCCCCAAGGGCAGAAACGTAGTGCTCGATAAGAAGTACGGTTCTCCCCTTATAACAAACGACGGCGTAACGATAGCTAAGGAAATAGAGCTTGAGGACGCAATGGAAAACATGGGCGCACAGCTTCTCAAGGAAGTTGCCACAAAGACCAACGACGCAGCAGGCGACGGTACGACTACCGCAACGCTTCTCGCTCAGGCTTTCGTACACGAAGGTATGAAGAACGTTGTAGCGGGCGCAAACCCCATGGTTCTCAAAAAGGGTATACAGAAAGCGGTTGACGCAGCGGTAGACGAACTTCACAGAATTTCAAAGCCCGTCAACGGCTCAAAGGATATAGCAAGAGTAGGCGCAGTTTCTTCCGCAGACGAAGTAATCGGAAAGCTCATTGCAGACGCTATGGAAAAGGTAACCTCCGACGGAGTTATTACCGTTGAGGAATCAAAGTCGGCTGATACCTATTGCGAAGTTGTCGAAGGTATGCAGTTTGACAGAGGATATATCTCGCCTTATATGGTAACAGATACCGATAAGATGGAGGCTGTTATCGACGACGCACTTCTTCTCATCACCGATAAGAAGATTTCCAATATTCAGGATATACTTCCGCTTCTCGAACAGATTCTTCAGGGCGGTAAGAAGCTTGTAATAATCGCAGAGGATATCGAAGGCGAGGCACTTTCCACATTGCTTGTAAATAAGCTCAGAGGCACATTTACCTGCGTTGCAGTCAAGGCTCCCGGCTTTGGCGACAGAAGAAAGGAAATGCTTACCGATATAGCTATCCTTACCGGCGGAGAAGTAATTTCTTCCGATCTCGGACTTGAACTCAAGGATACCACAATGGCACAGCTCGGCAGAGCACGTCAGGTAAAGGTCAATAAGGAAAATACCATTATCGTCGGCGGTGCAGGCGACACAGACGCAATTAAGGGCAGAATAGGTCAGATTAAGGCTGCTATCGAAACCACAACTTCCGATTTCGATAAGGAAAAGCTCCAGGAAAGACTTGCAAAGCTTTCCGGCGGTGTTGCCGTAATCAAGGTCGGCGCAGCTACCGAAACCGAAATGAAGGATAAGAAGCTCCGTATCGAGGACGCGCTCAATGCTACACGCGCAGCAGTTGAGGAAGGTATAGTTCCCGGCGGCGGAACGGCGTTTGTAAACGTTATCCACGCTGTTGAAAATCTCGTTGCAACCGCAGAAGGCGACGAAAAGACCGGTATCAATATCGTTCTTAAGGCTCTTGAGGCTCCCGTTCGTCAGATTGCCGCAAATGCAGGCATGGACGGCTCGGTAATCCTTGAAAAGATTAAGAATT
Source organism: uncultured Eubacteriales bacterium (assembly GCA_934446675.1). Classification (GTDB taxonomy): domain Bacteria; phylum Bacillota; class Clostridia; order Oscillospirales; family CAG-382; genus UMGS1387. Next base: position 104,031 of record CAKSEL010000001.1, on the reverse strand, counting down.
CCGAGGCTGGTGTCGGATACGACGCATATAACGATAAGTATGTAAACATGGTTGACGCAGGTATCGTGGATCCTACAAAGGTATCCCGTTCCGCGCTCCAGAACGCAGCTTCCGTTGCTTCAATGATACTCACAACCGAAGCGCTTGTTGCGGATAAGCCCGAACCTCCGGCAGCAGCTCCCGCAGCTCCGGCTCCCGGAATGTATTAATTCCGAAATTTAAGTAAATCTTGCCCCGGATCTAAAAGTCCGGGGTTTTGTGTTGTCATTTTGCTGTATGATGTGCGCGTTTTTATGCCTGTGTTTTGTCAAAAAGTCATGAATGTCGTTTTTTGCACGGAAATTTTTGTAAAAGCACTTGACAAATCCGTTTTCGGTGGTATAATAGACGCATAAACCGTTGAAGAAGAGTAAGTAAGCAAGACATTCAAGGTTTCAGAGAGCCGCTGACGGTGGAAATGCGGTACGGAGAACTTGCCGAATGGACTTCTGAGGGCAGTCCGAAAAGAGTTTTTACTCTTAGTAGTGCTGACGCAGAGAGCACTGTGTTGACAAATGCGCATACATAGTCAGTGTATGGCAGAGTGAGCGTAAAACGCTAACTTGGGTGGTACCGCAGGATTTTAACTCTTGTCCCAAATACAGGGATAAGAGTTTTTTTGTTGTTTATGCACGTTTTTTGGGAGGTAATACAAATGAGAGTAAAACGATGGCAAAGCTTTGAATGATTTTAAGCTTATCCGAATAAAAACAGTAAACATATTTTAATAATAATTTTTAAGGAGTCAATCATCATGAAAAAGATATTTGCTTGTATTCTCGCAGCCCTCACAGTTTCCGCAATGCTCGCTTCCTGCGGCAATAATACCGTAAAAGACACAAACGATACCAATGATAATAACAATGTACTTACGGATAATTCCGGTTCCGATAACACCTCAGACGAAATAAAGGTCGGCGTTATACAGTATGTAAGCCATCCTTCGCTTGATAACTGCTATGCCGGTGTTGAAGCCGCACTCAATGCGTCCGATAAGAACATCAAGATCGACCGCCAGATAGGCTCTGACGCCGCTGCCGATTCAGACTGCGGAACATATGCCGCAAATATGGTTTCCCAGAAGTACGATATGATAGTTGCTATCGCAACACCCGCAGCGCTCAGCTCAGCAGCTGCTACCGACGGCACCGATATACCCGTTATATTCTGCGCTGTAAGTGATCCTGTTGCCGCAGAGCTCGTTGAGAGCATGGAAAAGCCCGGATATGCCTGCACAGGTACCTCCGACGTCCTTGACCTTGAGGCTCAGGTAAATCTCATTCAGTCAATGCAGCCCGATGTAAAAAAGATCGGTATACTCTATACAACAAGCGAAGCAAACTCCATTTCCAACCTTGAAAGATTCAAGAAGATCTGCGCAGACCGCGATATTGAAGTAGTTGCAACTGGTATTCAGAATGACGCCGATATTCCGGCAGCAGCTACCGCGCTTGCTTCTCAGGTTGACTGCATAAATAACTTTACCGATAATAAAGTCGTAAATAATCTCACCGTTGTTCTTGACGCGGCAAATGACGCAGGTATCCCGGTATACGGCTCTGAGGTTGAGCAGGTAAAGAACGGCTGTCTTGCAGCAGTTTCCATTGACTATGTAGCGCTCGGTAAAGTTACCGGTGAGATGGCACTCGATGTTCTTGACGGCGAAGATCCTGCAGAAATGGCAGTACGTACAATAACCGACGCAACACCCGTAGTAAATACCGAAGTTCTCGCAGCACTTGATATGACAATGCCCGAAAGCTACGCAAATGCCGAGACCGTTACTACCAATAAGTAAAAAGTCTGCAATTCAGATAAAACAATGCCGGGGCGGTGAAGAGCCGTCCCGAATTTTACCGAAAGGCTGTAAGTGATCACATGAACGCTTTTTTGAACTCCGTACAGGTATTTTTGCAGGACGGATTTATGTATTCGATACTTGCAATGGGATATTTCATATCTTATACAACGCTTGATTTTCCGGATCTTACCGTCGAAGGAACGGTGCTGTCGGGCGGCGTTGTGTTTGCACTGCTTGTAAGAGCAGGGGTAAATCCGTGGCTTGCAATGCTCTGCTCGTTTATAGCAGGCGCGCTTCTCGGAAGCATAACGGGCTTGCTTAACGTAAAGCTTAAAATACGTCCTCTGCTTTGCGGAATACTTGTATCAACGGGACTTATATCCGTCAATCTCGTCGCAAGCGTACTCGGCATGGGCGGAGATATAAAGGGCGAGGGCGCACTTACGACAATTCCTCTCGGCAGAACGGTACCCAATATATTCAGAGAATTTCCCGCAAACCTCATACCCGAAAAAGCCGGCGATGTTTCACTCAGAAAGCTTATTGTTTTCTTTGCCGTTGCCGTAATATTCAAGATAATAATGGATCTGTATCTTAAAACCAAGAACGGACTGCTGCTCAGAGCTGCCGGAAATAATCCGCAGTATGTCAAAATGCTTGCAAAAGATCCCGGAAATATGAAGATACTTGGTCTTGCGGTAGGCAACGCATATGCGGCGGTAAGCGGCGCACTTATAGTTCAGAGCCGTGCAAACGTAAACCAGAGTATGGGTATAGGAATGATAGTAATAGGACTTGCGTCGCTTATTATCGGACTTTCGGTGTTCGGGAAAGTATCCTTTATGAAACCCACAACAAAGGTAATCATAGGCGCGGTAATATATCAGGCTTGCCTTGTTATAGCATCGCTTGTGGGAATACCGTCATCGTATAATAAGCTGCTTATGGCGGTGCTCTTTACTTTGGCACTCGTGTTCAGCGATATTGCCGGAAAGAAGAGAGGAGGCACGCGTAAAAATGGTTGAGCTTAAAAACATAGTAAAATACTTTAATAAAGGCACGGTTGATGAAGTAAAGCTCTTTGATGATTTTAACTTCAAAGTCGATAAAGGCGAGTTTGTTTCCGTAATCGGTTCAAACGGCTCCGGAAAGACCACAATGCTTAACCTTATCTGCGGTTCGCTTACTCCCGACGCAGGTCAGATTCTTCTCAAGGATAAAGATATAACGCATAAGCCCGAATATAAGCGCGCAGCCAATATAGGCCGCGTTTTCCAGGATCCGAGAGCAGGTACCTGCTCCGATCTTACCATAATCGAAAATATGGCGCTTGCGGATAATAAGGGCAAAATTTTCGGACTCGGCAGCGCGGTAAGCAAAAAGCGTATCGCATATTATAAAGAGCTGCTCAGCCAGTGCGAAATGGGACTTGAAAACCGCATGAACGTCAAGGTCGGCAATCTTTCCGGCGGTCAGAGACAGGCGCTTGCGCTTGTAATTGCGAACATGACGGATATTGAACTGCTGATACTTGACGAGCATACCGCAGCGCTTGATCCCAAAACCAGCGAAACAATAATGAAGCTTACCGAAAAGCTTGTCAGAGAGCGTAAGGTCACAACAATAATGGTAACGCATAATCTGAGATTTGCCGTAGATTACGGCGACAGAATAGTGATGATGCATGAAGGAAAAGCCGTTATCGACGCCAAAGGCGAGGCAAAGCAAAGACTTGAAGTGCCGGATCTGCTCAAAAAATTCAATGAAATAAGCATTGAATGCGGTAACTGAATAAAAAATCACGGCTGAGCGTAAAAGTTCAGCCGTTTGTGTTTGTATGTATTCTGTATTTCGGTAAAATTATATCTCTTTTCCTGCAAAGTATGCGGCGCATTGATGAAGTGCTTTTCTGTATGTGCTTTTTAAAGCCTGAGGGCATTTGCAGATATAGTCACCGCTTTCTATTGATACACAGCCGTCAAATCCGATGTCTGCAAGGGCGTTTTTGAAAGCCTCCCAGTCGATGGTGCCGTCAAAAGGTGCTGTGTGAGTGTCATAATAGCCCTTGTTGTCGTGTACGTGCATTACCGTCATGCGGTTTCCGAGAAGCTTAACCATTTCGGCACAGCTCTGACCCGTTACGTTGGCATGTCCTGTGTCAAAACATATCTTGAAATTCGGAAGATTAATTTCGTCAGTAAATTTGATAAGCGAAGGTACGTCGGCTAAGCTGTGGTTCTTGGTCGGCATATTTTCTATGCATATGTTTACGCCGTATTCAAGTGCATATTCGCAAAGCTCGGTAAAATATTCTCTGTTTATGCGCACTGCGTATTCCGGTTCGCTCTCTGTTGCCCATTTGTACGGCATTACGGGGTGTATAACAAGATTTTTACATTCGAGTAATTTTGCCGCACGTACCGCGGTTTTCATGTACGAAAGGTTTTGAGCCCTTTTTTCGGGCGTTGTGTCGCATACGGGCCAGGGACCGTGAACCTGTGAAAAGGTAATGCCGCTGCTTTTTGCGTCGTCAAGACGTTTTTTTAGTATCTCGGAAAATCTTTCTTCGCCGCAGCTGTATACTTCTCCGTTCGTGTCGCAAAGCATTTGCTCGTCCGCACAGTCAAATCCGTCGGCGCGCATTTGTTTAAAATCCATAAAACCGTTTTCGGTGTATGCCGAAGTTCCAATTCCTGTTTTCATTTTTCTCTCCTTGTGAGCTTTTTTCTATATTCTATTATAATTGCACTTTAAAGTCAAGCAGCCGTAAAAAAATATTGTTGCAATTTGCATAAATTTTTACCGGATTATTCCGAAATGACGTCTTATTTGCGAATTGATTACGGCTCGGCAAAGTGATATAATATTTTTGAAGAAAAAAAGAAAAAAACGGAGCTTTGAAAAGAAATGCAGACATTTAAGCCAATGCTGTTTGATGACCTTAAAAATTACAGCGCAAAACAGTTTTCAAAAGACGTAATATCCGGCATTATCGTCGCCGTAATAGCTCTTCCGCTGTCCATTGCACTTGCAATAGCGTCTGGAGTCGCACCCGAAGCCGGTATTTATACCGCGGTTGTTGCAGGATTTATAACCTCGCTTCTCGGCGGCAGCAGCGTGCAGATCGCAGGACCTACCGCGGCATTTGCCACAATAGTCGCCGGAATTGTCGCAAAGAAAGGACTTTCGGGACTTGCTCTCGCAACCGTCATAGCAGGAATTCTGCTTATAATTATGGGCATATTCAAGCTCGGAAACCTTATAAAATTCATTCCGTTCTCGATTACTACCGGTTTTACCGCCGGCATAGCTCTTACGCTTGTCATAGGACAGCTTAAGGATTTTGCCGGAGTTAAGTACATGAACGGCGAAGCTCCGATAGAAACTCTTGAGAAACTGAGCGCATTTGTAAAGAATGTTTCAACCGTAAATGCAAGTGCAATTATTGTCGGCGCTGTCTGCCTTGTGATACTTTTTGTAATGCCTAAATTCTTTGATAAGATCCCGGCGTCGCTTGTCGCGGTCGTTGTCGGTACGGCTATGGTAAAGGGACTTGGCATGAATGTAAATACAATAGGAGATCTGTATAGCGTAAACAGCGGACTTCCTCATTTTGTATTGCCTGAATTTTCGTTTAAGCTTGCCGCAGACGTAATGCCGGACGCAGTCACTATCGCAGTGCTTGCCGGAATAGAATCGCTCTTGTCCTGTGTTGTTGCTGACGGAATGATAGGCGGACATCACCGTTCAAATACTGAGCTTATCGCTCAGGGTACGGCAAATATAGGCTCTGCATTGTTCGGAGGAATACCGGCTACCGGCGCCATTGCAAGAACTGCCGCAAATATTAAAAACGGCGGAAGAACTCCCGTTGCCGGCATGGTGCACTCGGTTGTGCTTGCCGCTGTACTTACCGCACTTATGAAATACGCAGCTTTTATACCCATGCCCGCCATTGCTGCAATACTTATAAACGTCGCCTATAATATGTGCGGCTGGAAAACTTTTGTAAATATCGTAAAGTCCTCGCCGAAAAGCGACGTGATAGTTCTTGTGACAACATTCCTTCTCACCGTAATTTTTGACCTCGTTGTTGCAATAGAAATAGGCGTAATAGCAGCCTGCATACTTTTTATGAAGCGAATGAGTGAAGAGTCCGGTGTAAAGGGCTGGAAGTATTCCGAAACCGACGAAAACGATAAGCCGCTTATGAACGTGCCGGATTATGTCAGCGTATTCGAGTTCAGCGGTCCCATGTTCTTCGCCGTTGCAAGCCAGATTTCAAATATAATAGTAAAACCCGGCATTTCCTGCGTAATTCTCAGAATGAGAGCCGTTCCGTCGCTTGATACCGACGCAATGAGAAGCCTTGAGGCATTGATAAGCAAATGCTCGTCAAAGGGTGCTGCCGTTATCATGTCTCATGTCAATCCTCAGCCGCTTAAGGCAATGAAAAAATCCGGTCTTTACGAGCTTGTAGGCGCAGAAAACTTCTGTTCGGATATAAATTCCGCAATGCAGCGCGCAAAACAGTTTTCTCCAAAGCAGTAATACGGCATAAATCTGTGTTTTTGTCTTTTATTTGACATGCACTTGTAAACAAAGCTTGAATTGGAACGTTTGCGGTTGACGGTAAGCCTTGTTTATGGTAAAATATTCATGTAGAATAAACTATCCGGGTTTGTTTTCGCCGGACTTCGCACATAAAATCTTTCCGGTCGGATCGTTAAAAGCTTTCTGACCGCTTTTTTGTATTTTTTCACTTTCGGAGGAAATGTATGCCGCAGACCGATGTAAACTCAATATGCTTTGCCTGTCCGAGACGGTGCGGCGCGGAACGTGATAAGCAACCAGGCTTCTGCGGCGTCGGGAACGCATATAAAATCGCGCGTGTCGGATTACATGAGTGGGAAGAACCCTGCATATCATACGGCAAAGGTTCGGGAACGGTATTTTTTTCCGGCTGTAATCTCGGCTGTGTGTTTTGCCAGAACAGTAAGATTTCGCACGGATATTCGGGAAAGTATATTGACGACGACACTTTGCTTTATGAAATGCAAAGACTTGAACAGCTCGGTGCTGTCAATATAAACCTTGTCACACCGTCACATTATGCGTTTAAACTTCCGTCCGTGCTCGAAAAATTCAAAGAACACTCGGATTTACCCGTTGTATATAATACCGGAGCCTATGACAGCGTCACGGTACTCCGTAATCTTTGCGGACTTGTGGATATATACTTGCCTGATCTTAAATATTTTTCGTCTGCACTTTCGGCAAAGTATTCGGGAGCTGCCGATTATTTTGAAAAAGCGTTTTCGGCTATACGTGAAATGCACAGACATACCGGGTATGCCGTGTTTGATGATGACGGGCATATGAAAAGCGGAATGTTAGTGCGTCACATGGTACTTCCCGGTATGTATCGTGACAGCTTTGCGGTGCTTGACGCGTTAAGCAGAGAATTCGATCCGCAAAGACTTCCGATAAGCCTGATGAGCCAGTATTTTCCGACAGACCGCGCGCATGATTTTCCCGAAATCAACCGAAAGCTTACAACGCTTGAGTACGGTAAGGTCACGGATTATGCACTGAAACTCGGCTTTGTGAAAGGATATGTCCAGGAGCGCGCCTCGGCAAAAGAGGAATATGTCCCGGATTTTGACTATTGAATTTAATTTATCTAAAAAAGGAAAGTGAGCTTGTATAATGGAACATCTGCTGTTGATAATTTCTATCGTAATAGTGATGTGCGTTGTATGCAATAAGGTTTCAAGCCGTTTCGGTGTGCCTATGCTGCTTGTTTTTATCGCACTCGGAATGTTTTTCGGAACCGACGGCGTTGTAAAAATACCGTTTGATAATTATAATATGGCAATGCAGATATGTTCCGTTTCGCTCATATTCATAATGTTCTACGGCGGTTTCGGTACAAACTGGAAAGAGGCAAAGCCGGTAGCCGTGCGCGCAATTATTCTGTCCTCGCTCGGAACTGTACTTACGGCGCTTACGGTTGGCGTGTTCTGCCGCTATGTACTTAAAATCGGTATGCTTGAGAGCTTTCTTATAGGCTCCGTAATAAGCTCTACGGACGCGGCCAGCGTGTTCAATATACTGCGTTCAAAAAGACTGAATCTGAAGTATAAAACCGCGTCTTTACTTGAACTTGAAAGCGGCAGCAATGACCCGTTTTCGTATATGCTTACGGTAATCGTGCTGTCGCTTATGCAAAAAGGCGAAGCGTCGGCGCCTGAATTTGTAAAAATGGTATTTTTGCAGATATTCTTTGGGCTGTTTTTCGGTGTTGTGATCTCGGCGGTATCGTCGGTATTTTTGAAACGCTTTAAGTTTTCTGTTGCGGGATTCGATGCCGTGTTCATGATGGCTGTTGCGATAGCCTCTTATACAATTCCTGCGCTTGTGGGAGGAAACGGATATTTGAGCGCATATATTACGGGTATTATTCTCGGTAATACAAAATTCCCCGGTAAATCCGACCTTGCTCACTTCTTTGACGGTATAACCGGGCTTATGCAGATGCTGCTGTTCTTTTTGCTGGGACTGTTGTCCTTTCCATCGCAGCTGCCGTCGGTTGCGCTGACCGCACTTCTTATCGCGCTGTTCTTGACATTTGTCGCAAGACCCTTGGTTGTGTTCGTCCTGCTTGCACCGTTTAAAAACAGTACGTTTGCTCAAAAACTGCTTGTTTCTTGGTCGGGAATGAGAGGAGCGGCGTCGATAGTTTTCGCGATTATGACCGTCACAAGCCCTGCCGTAATGCAGAACGATATATTCCATATAGTCTTTTTCATAGTTCTGTTTTCAATTCTTGTGCAGGGTTCTCTAATACCTGTTTTTGCGAGAAAACTTAAAATGACAGACGATGATGCGAATGTCATGAAAACATTTAACGATTATACAGACGAAGTACCGGTTCAGTTTATACGTTTTACAATACCTGAATTTCATGACTGGAACGGAAAGAAGATAAGAGAAATACTCCTGCCGCCGGATTCAATCCTTGTGCTTGTCATACGCGGCGGTGAGAAGATCATTCCCTACGGTTCAACTGTGCTTAAAGAGGGTGATACGGTAATTCTCGGTGGAATGTCGTCGGAAAATACTGACGGACTGCTGCTGCGTGAAAAAACTCTTGAAGAAAACGACGGCTGGGCGCATAAGAGAATATCCGAGATCGACGTCGGAGATGAGCTGATAGTTATAATCAAGCGTGCAGGAAGAATAGTAATACCAAAAGGCAGCACAATGCTTTATAACGACGACGTTCTCGTGCTGACGGACGCCGGAAAATCCAAAGCCAAAACAAAAAGCTATTATAAAAAGCAGAAAGCCGAACAGCAGAAAGAAAATTTGTCTCTGCCGGATAATTCTGTGGATAATAATGTACAAACAGCCGATAATACCGACAGTGATGTAAGCGGAAAAGAGTGATTTTAGAATATGGATCTTACCGAAAAGACAAAAAAGCGTGAGTATATCTTTGACGGAAAAATTATAAAGGTCAGACGCGACGAAGTAACGCTGCCTGACGGAAAAGACGCATTCCGCGAGGTAGTAGAGCATAGAGGCGGTGTCTGCGTGCTTGCACTTACAGATGATGACAGGGTTCTAATGGTCAGACAGTACAGATACCCGTACAGTGAGGTTTTGCCGGAAATACCTGCCGGAAAGCGTGACAGCCTTGACGAGGATCCGCTTGAATGCGGAAAACGCGAGCTGAAAGAGGAAACCGGTGCGTCTGCCGCAAAGTATACTTTTCTCGGGGAGTTTTATCCGTCTCCGGGATATACAAACGAGAGAATTTTCATATATCTTGCCGAGGAGCTCTCATACGGAGAGGATAACCCGGACGACGACGAGTTTCTTGAGGTTGAGAAAATACCGTTTGACGAGCTGCTTTCCATGGTGCTCGACGGAAAAATAAAGGACGGAAAAACACAGTGTGCCGTTATGAAAACGGCATTGCTTAAAATTGAAGAAAGGTCTGCAAAATAATAATGAATTCACAGGAAATTATAAATAACGCCGAAAAAAAGCTGCTTGAAAACGGGGCGTTTGCAAACGTCGAGAAAATTGCGTTTGAAAATCAGAAAAAGGTAATGGCGGCATTCCGCGAATATAAGGTTTCGGACTCTTACTTTGCCGGAACTACCGGATACGGATATGACGATAAGGGCAGAGATATGCTCGATAAGATATATGCCCGCGTGTTTGAGGCTGAGGACGCATTCGTGCGCCATACGCTTGTTTCTGGAACCCAGACGCTGGCAGTGGGACTTTACGGACTTTTAAGACCGGGAGATACAATGCTGTCCGTAACGGGAAAGCCCTATGATACGCTTGAAGAAGTCATAGGCATAAGAGGACAAGCCGGAAACGGCTCGCTTAAAGACCTCGGCATAAAATATCTTCAGACCGAGATGAACGGCAGCGAGATCGACTATGATAAAGTACGTGAGATTCTGCAAAACGATAAAAGCGTCAAAATGGTGTTTGTTCAGCGTTCAAAAGGGTATGCTGTAAGGGAAACGCTGTCGGCAAAGCAGATAGGTGATATTGTGTCGTTTTGTAAATCAATAAAGAGCGAAGTTTATGTTGCCGTTGATAACTGCTACGGAGAATTCTGCGACGAGCATGAACCTACATATTACGGCGCGGACCTTATAATGGGTTCGCTTATAAAGAATCCGGGCGGCGGAATGGCAGAGACCGGCGGTTATCTTGCCGGAACAAAAAAGGTTATTGAGCTTTGCTCGTACAGGCTTACCTGTCCCGGTATCGGAACGGAATGCGGAGCGACACTCGGACAGAACAAGAATATGTATAAAGGTCTTTTCTATGCGCCGCATACGGTTTGTCAAAGCCTTAAAACCGCAATTCTTGCGTCGCAGGTATATAAAGATCTCGGATATGACGTTTATCCGCTGCCGACCGATGCAAGACACTGCATAATACAGACAATAAGCCTTAAAACCGAACAGAAACTGCTTGATTTCTGCTGCGGAATACAGGCAGGCTCTCCGGTCGATTCATATGTCGCACCCGAACCGTATGAGATGCCGGGATACGCAGTACCCGTCGTAATGGCGGCAGGCGCATTCACGCAAGGCTCGTCGATAGAGCTGTCCGCGGACGCACCGTGCAAAGAACCGTATACCGTGTATTTGCAGGGCGGTCTTACATACGAAAGCGGAAAGATTGGCATAATGTTTGCCGTAGAGAATACCGAAAAAGAGTAAAACAAAGCCGGACAGTGCGTAAAAACATTGTCCGGTAATTTATATATTTTCCTACTTATTTTCCTCTGATTATGTCGCCGTGCGACAGGGGGAACGGAGACTTTATCGAAAAACGCATTTGCGGGTGCGGTGCGCTGTCTATGGGTTCGCCGTCGGAATTTCGCATATCCGAAATAAAAATTGTCCGCGAATCCTTGCCGGGCGAGACAATCTCATATTCCGTGCCGTCAAAAAGCTTGTTGCGCTGGATCAATACCGCACGTCCCGTCGATTGGTCGTAAGAGTCAACGGTTGCAAGAAAGGCTTTTTCACGTATATAGCCGCCGTCAGAGGAAATCTGGGCGTTTTCGGCAGGGTTATCGAAGAAATATCCCGTGCCGTATTCTCTGTGGCTGACAGATTCAAGTTCGTGCATGGTGTTTTCGTCAAACTTGTATGTGTCGGGATTTTTCAGGTATCTGTCAAGCTCTTTTTTGTAGCAGTTTGCGGTGAGCGCCGTATAATATGCGCTTTTTACTCTGCCTTCAATCTTGAAACTGTTTATGCCCGCCTTGCAAAGCTCCGGAATGTGCCGTATCATGCACATATCCTTTGAACTGAACATAAAAGTGCCGCGCTCGTTTTCAACGAGCGAAATTTTTTCGTCGGGACGTTTTTTTTCAAATATCTCGGCATACTTTTCGCCGTCAAAGTATTCCCAGCGGCAAGGCTGCGCACATTGACCGTGGTTTGCGTCGCGTCCGGTGAAAAAGTTTGATAAAAGACATCTTCCGGAATATGAAACGCACATTGCGCCGTGAACAAAGGCTTCGAGTTCAAGCTCGTCCGGAATGGCAGCGCGTATTTTTGTGATCTCTTCGAGAGATAATTCCCTTGCAAGTACGATTCGTGTCGCGCCAAGGCTGTGCCAGAGCTTGCAGCTTTCCGAATTTACGGTGCTCGCCTGTGTAGAGATGTGAAGTTCGGTGTCCGGACAGTGTTTTGCCGCAAGAGAAAAAACACCGAGGTCTGAAATTATCAGCGCATCGGGCTTTACGCTTGAGCCTAAAAAATCAAGGTATCTGCAAAGCTCGTTCAGCTCTGATTCGTGCGGAAGTACGTTTACAGTGATGTATACTTTTACGTTTTTTGAATGTGCATATCTTACCGCCTCGATTAATTCTTCATCTGAAAAATTGTCTGAGGCACTTCTCATTCCGAAAACTTTTCCGGCAAGATATACGGCGTCCGCACCGTACAGAATTGCGAATTTCATCTTTTCAAAATTGCCGGCAGGGGATAGAATTTCAGGTCTTTTCACGTTGTTGTTCCTTTCGGGATACTTGTAGTAAAAACGCCGCCGTAAGGCGGCGAGAGCGTGCCGCAAAACTTCGTTTTACGACACGAAAACAGATTCGTGCGCTCGCGCCTCATGCCAAAAATCTGCCGATTTTCGACACTCGCGAATCTATCGGAGAAAAATTCGCGGCTCATGTCCTCTGAATTTTTCAATTAAAATTGAAATCGGGCTTTGCCAGAAAAGTCACATAGGTTTTTGAGGCAGTCAGTCGCCGCCGTAAGGCGGCGAATTTGTTGTTCTTATTGATTGGCGTCTGCGGCTTTTTTCAGCTCGGCGTCAAGCCTGTTTGACTCGGCTATGGCGTTCAGATGCTCGTTATAAGTGGTAGAATATACCGTAACTCCGTCACTTCTGGACAGGAAGTAGTAGTAATTTGTGTTTTCAGGATAAAGCGCGGCGTAGATTGCCTCATATCCGGGGTTGCAAATCGGTCCGGGAGGAAGTCCCTTGTATTTGTAGGTGTTGTAGGGATTGTCAATGTCGGTGTCGCCCGATTCAAGACGGTTTTTGTGAACGCCGAGAGCATACTGAACCGTAGCGTCGGATTCGAGATACGGATAAGACGAGGAATTTGCAAGTCTGTTGTGGAATACCGAGGATATTTTAGCATAATCCTCAACCTTGTCGCCCTCGCTTTCGATAATCGATGCGAGTGTGATGATCTCGTCAACCGTAAATCCGAGTTCGTTGCAGCGGTCGTAGAATGAATTGTCAAACTTGTTGTTGAAGTTGTCAAGCAGTTTTGAAACAGCCGAAACAGGGTTTTCCTCGACGTAAAAGTCGTATGTGTCGGGGAAGAGATAACCCTCAAGGCGATAACCGTACTTTGTGTCGTAGCGGTAGTCGGATATACCGTGCTGCTTCATTTCATCCATGAAACGGTAGTCGTATTCGTAATTTTCAAGAGCGTCGGTAAATTCGTCGGCTTTCTTCATGCCGTTGCTTTCAAAGAGTTTCAGAATTTCGTTTACCGTATATCCTTCGGGAATTGTAATGCGGACAATCTTTGTCGAGTTCTGAATTACCGAAAGTTCTTCCAAAAGCTGGTCGTAATTCATTGTCGGATTGACCTTGTGAGTGCCTGCGGCGTATTCTCCCGTGAGATATGAACGGCGCTTGATTCTGAATGCCGAATACTTCTTGTATACTGACGGATATTGAATTACACCGTTTTCTTTTAAGATCTCGGCAATCTGAGCAGTGGTCGCGCCTTCGGGAATTTCGACCGTGATTTCCTTGTCTGGTTTTACAAAAGCAAATACGTCGTTTCCGATCTTTATAACCTTAACCGAAATAAATACGCTGAGTGCTATTACCGCTGCAAGGTAAATAATGACCTTTGCAACTCCGGAAATATAATTGCCGTTTACGGAACCCGGCTTTTTCTTCCGGGCGCCGGACGTAACTTCTGGAGTGTTGTCGGCAAAATCGTCAAGACTTACGGCGTGTTCGGCAGATGTGCCGTCTTTGCTGTGCTGTGCCGAACTATGTGAAGCATTACTCTGCGGTGCTGAATGTAAAACATGATGAACATTCTGATTTGAGCCTGAATTGTGAGGAACATTGCCGTTATTGACGGAACTGTTCTTGGGCAGCTCGGTTTTGTCCATCTCACGTGTAGGCTCGGGATCCGGCGGCGGCACCGGGTGATTCCTGTGCCGTGCATTCATAATCTTTATTATTTCGTCGGTATCTGAATTTTCTGAGCCGGTTTGAGAGTTGTTGTCAAGCGGCTTGTTGTTTTCGTCGTTAAGCACTAAAAAGCTCACCTCCGTTTTGATGAATGGTCTTCTTATTTTTCCCATCTTGCACTGCTGCCGGCAGGCAGAGCGCTTTTTGTCTGCGTTACGGGTATACCGATCTCATCGCAGGAAACTTTACCGCCGAAACGCGATACAAGATGAAGATTTAACATGTATCCTACGGTTGACGCGGAAAGTCCCGTTGTGTATGAATTTACAAGTACGAAGAGCGGATCGTCGGATATGACCTCTGTAACAAGTCCGATAAGCTCGTCGATTCCGTCCTCAAGCTTCCATATTTCGCCCGACGGACCTCTGCCGTAAGACGGCGGATCCATGATAACGGCATCGTATTTGTGACCGCGGCGTATCTCGCGTTCAAGAAACTTTTTGCAGTCGTCTACAATGTACCTTATCGGCGCGTCCTTTAAACCCGAAAGCTCTGCGTTTTGTTTTGCCCATGAAACGATGCCCTTTGAGGCGTCTACATGACATACTTTGGCTCCTGCCTTTGCGGCTGACAGAGTTGCAATGCCGGTGTAGGCAAACAGGTTGAGCACCGAAACTTCGCGGTCGCCGTTTTTTACGGCAGTGCTTATCTTGTCATAAATAAAATCCCAGTTTACTGCCTGTTCGGGGAAAACGCCTGTGTGCTTGAATCCGGTAGGTTTTACGAGAAATGAGAGTCCGTTTCGCGTTTCAATCCAGCCGTTTTCGGCTTTGTCTTTGGAAAGATTTTTGATTTCCCAGTTGCCGCCGCCTTTTGAAGAACGGATATAGCGCGCGTTGTAATTTTTCCAATCGGGGTGGCGCCTTGCGTTTTTCCAGATTACCTGCGGATCGGGGCGGATAAGAATGGTGTCTTTCCAGCGCTCAAGCTTTTCTCCGTCAGAGGTGTCGAGAAGTTCGTATTCCTTAAAATTGTCAGTTGTCCACATATTGATCCTTTAAAAGTTTATTTTCCGGACAGCTCAAGCGTATCAAAACCACCCTGCGGAAGAATAAAGCTGTCGCCGTTTCCTATTCCGGCTTCGAGTGTGTAAATAAAACGCCCGTGAGGATTTGCAAGTCTTGCCGGATACATCGAGGTGAGCTTTGAACGCGCTTTCGCGCCTATAACATCGTCGATTGCAAGACCGTCGATTATCAGATTTGAGCTTCCGTTTTGGTTTTGAATTATAACGGTCGGAACGGCAGGCGCGGCGTCGGACGTGACCCTGCGCTTAAAACTTTCGATTTCAAGCTGTGAAATGTCGGCGTCGGTCTTGAAATAGGCGCAGTTTTCATGGCTTTTTGCGCAGAAAATGTCGATTTCCTGTAAAAGAGCGTATTCAACCTTGCTGTTTTTGCAAAATTCCGCGCCGCACTTTGTAAATCCGCCGTCAAGACCGCATACGCGTATATCGTCAAGTACGGAATTTTCGTTTGATCTTATAAACCGCTGTACATTCTCGGAAATTATATCCGAAATGTAAAACGCACTGTTTTTGCCGTTAAAATCAATTAACGAACCGTCGCCGCTGCTGTTTTCGGGACAGCCGCAGCGGTATTTTATGCTTTTTACCGTAACGTCGCTGCAATCGGTAAAGACAAATGCCGAAACGGCGCTGTTGTGCGAAACTACCGAGATTTTCTCGGTTCTTATGTCGGTACAATCAGTCAAAAACGCGCATATCCTGCTTTCAGGATTTAAAGTGCAGCCGACAAGCCGTATATTTTCACAGCCGGTGAACGAGAAAACTGATTTGTTTGCGGATTCTTCAGAATCATGGCAAATCCATGTTCCGCCTTCGATAATAATAGATTTTGCACCCTGCCCGGCGCTTATAAGAGCGCAGTCGGTAACGTTCTCGAAAATCAGCTTTGCAAGAGGGTGAATGTGCAGTTTTGTGTTTGAAGATATTTTTAGACTGCTTTTAATAATATATTCGCCGTAAGGTACGGTTATTAAGTTTTCCTTGCTTGAAAGTGCGTCGAGAAAACTCTTTGTGCAGTCTGTTTTTCCGTCTCCGACGGCACCGAATTTGGAAATATCGGCGCCGAAAATTAAAGTTTCTTTCATATTGTTATTATACTTTCCGGGGACTTTAGGCAAGTCCCCGTTTTTCGTCTGTTATTCCTGTGTGCTGTCTGCGGAAGTGTTTGCCGTATCTGTATTCTCCGCAGCATCGGTGTTGCCGTCAGTCAGCTCATTTTCGGCACTTTCGTCAGTTTCTTCGCCGGCAGCGTCCATTCTTGTAAACGAAACTATCTTGACGTCTGCTGCAAGTCTCATTATGATAACGCCGAGCGCTGTTCTGTAATGAACGGGAATTTCATTTACACGCGTTCTTATAACCATGCCGGAGTCGGTGACTATCATTACGTCGTCGCCGTCGTTAACTGCGGCAATTCCGGCAAGCATACCGGTCTTATCCGTTACCTTGTGGCATATAACGCCCTTGCCGCCGCGATTTCTGATGGGGAAGTCCGAAAGCTCGGCGCGTTTGCCTATACCTGTTTCACTTATGAGAAGAACTTTTCTTGTGTCATCCTTGTCAAATGCAAGCGCACCCACAACAAGATCGTCGTCGGCAAGCTCTATTGCTTTAACGCCGCGTGCCGTTCTTCCGATAACTCGCGCGCAGGATTCGTTGAAGTGTACCGACATACCCTTGTGGGTTGCAAGCAGCATTTCGCTGTTTCCGTCGGTACGCAGAACATAGAGCAGCTCGTCGTTTTCGTCAAGGTTTATCGCAATAAGTCCGGATTTTCTGATGTTCTTGTAGCTTTCAAGCAGCGTTCTTTTTATAACGCCGTTCTTTGTTATCATTGTAAGATAAGGCTTTGACGCAAAATCTTCAACCGAGAGATACGCCGTAACCTTTTCGTCGGGTTCAAGCGCTATGATGTTTACGAAATTCGTACCTTTTGAATTCTTTGAAGATTCGGGAATTTCGTAGCACTTTTTCATGAATACCTTGCCTTTGTTTGTAAAGAGCATGAGGAAGTTGTGCGTGTTCGCAATTATAACGCTCTGAACAAAGTCCTCTTCTTTGGTTTTCATGGTGATGTTGCCCTTGCCGCCGCGTGCCTGAACCTTGTATTCGGCTGTCGGAATACGCTTGACGTATCCGGCGTGGCTTATGGTAACGACACAGTCTTTGCGTTCGATAAGATCTTCGATAAGAATTTCGTTTTCAACTTCTTCTATGCGCGTTCTTCTTTCGTCGCCGTAACGTCTCTTTATTTCGAGCATTTCGTCGCGTACTATGTCGAGAACCGCAGTCTCACTTGCAAGAATTTCCTCGTATTCCTTGATCTTTGCATGAACTGCGTCCAATTCTTCGAGGATCTTGTCGATTTCCAATCCGGAAAGACGTCCCAAAGGCATCTGTACGATTTCGGTGGTCTGAATTTCGGTAAGCTCAAAGCGTTCCATGAGCTTTGCTTTGACTTCGGGAATACCGCCTGGTGTGAAACGTATAATCTTGATTACTTCGTCAATGTTGTCTATCGCAATTTTCAAGCCTTCGAGAATGTGAGCGCGTTTTCTTGCCTTTTCGAGGTTGAAACGTATTCTTCTTTCTACGACTTCTTTCTGATGCTCGATATAATGCTTTAAGATTTGCTTTAAGGTGAGCGTTTTGGGTTCGCCGTTTACAAGCGCGAGCATATTTGCCGCAAAAGTGCTCTGAAGCGCGGTCATACTGTAAAGCTGATTGAGAATAACGTGAGCATTTGCGTCTTTTCTGACCTCAACTACAATGCTCATACCGTCTCTGCCGGATTCGTCGCGCACGTCCGTAATTCCTTCGACGCGCTTTTCCTTTGCAAGATCCGCAATGCTCTTTACAAGCTCGGATTTGTTAACGCCGTAGGGAATTTCTGTTATAACAATGCTGTTTTTGTGCTTGGTTTCCTGAATTTCGGCTTTGGCTCGTACAACGATTCTGCCTTTTCCGGTAGCATAGGTCTGGTATATTCCGCTTGTGCCGTGAATTGTACCGTAGGTAGGGAAGTCCGGACCTTTTATAAACTGCATTAAGTCCTTTACGTCGCAGTCCGGGTGGTACATATAGTGTATCGCGCCGTCTATGATCTCGTTAAGGTTGTGCGGAGGAATGTTTGTAGCCATACCGACCGCAATGCCGACGGAACCGTTTGCAAGCAGATTGGGAAAACGTGACGGAAGAACCGTGGGTTCCTGCTGCTTGTTGTCGAAGTTCGGCATGAAGTCAACGACGTTCTTTTCAATGTCGACGAGCATTTCGTCAGCCATCTTTGCAAGTCTTGCCTCAGTGTAACGGTATGCAGCAGCGCCGTCGCCGTCAATGTTGCCGAAGTTTCCGTGTCCCTCAACAAGCGGATAACGCAGAGAGAAGGGCTGCGCAAGACGTACCATCGCGTTGTATACCGAGCTGTCGCCGTGCGGGTGATAGTGACCGAGCACGTTACCGACGGTGGTTGCGGATTTTCTGAATGGCTTGTTGCTGGTAAGTCCGTCCTCGTACATTGCATAGAGAATACGGCGGTGAACCGGCTTTAAGCCGTCCCTTACGTCGGGCAAAGCTCTGTCGATAATGACCGACATCGCATAGTCGATAAACGACTTCTTAATTTCCGACGATATTTCTACCGCTGTAATGTTTTCAGACTGAAATCTTTCGTCCATGTGTTTTATTCCTCCAAAGTCATATGTTTAGTTTGACGAAGGCGAAAGTTCTAAACTTACCTTACGCAAAATAACTGATGTTGAATTAAAAATAGATCTGCCTTGCGAGCCGCCGGCTTAATTAAAAATCAGCCTGCCTGCTTGTCTTTGGTTTCGGCATTGTCGAGTGCGTCTTCAAGTGCTTTGTCACGCGCCTCGATCATTTCCTTGTTCTTTTCCGCAAGCTTTTCCTTTTCCTTGACAAGACGCTTGCCCTGAGAGAATGAGCTGTGTACTATCATTGCGACGTCGTACTGGCTGTCCTCACGGTATGTGTATGTTTTAAAGGAGTTTATGGTATTTGTGATCTGGGTTACGGTGTCGTAAGTACATACTCCGCTGTCGTCAATGCCCTGATTCTTCTGGTATATGCGAAGAGCCGCCTTTGTCGTGTCGTCGTATATGCCGTCGGCGTCCTTGTCGTACATAAGTCCCATGATAACAAGCCTGTCCTCAAGTGCCTTTGTAACGTCGCTGTACTTGCCGGAAACAATTTCCGTAAAGTTCTGATGATTGAACGCGCCGAGTGCGGGAAGAGTGTAGCATATTTCCACTTTTTCTATTTCAAGATCCGGGATAATGCCGACGCCGTTGTAGGATTCAAGACTTTCATCGAGAATTTCGTATGTGGTAATCGTGATGTAGTCGCCGTTTACGAGATAGTATACCGACTGACCTACCGATTTTCCGTATGTTCTTTCACCGACTACCTTTGCTATGCCTTTTGACTGAAGAATGCTTGTAAAAAGCTCTGCCGCGCTTGCGGTGTTGCCGTTTACGAGAATCGTAATGCTGTCAAATGAAGCTTTCGGCGTTGTCGAGTATATAGGGGTTGGTTCTTCAAGTCCGCGTTCGTTGTAGTAGCAGAGAAGTTCTTTGTCTTCAACAAAGGTTTCTGCCATTGAAAGCGCGTAATTGAGCGAACCGCCTCCGTTGTCTCGAAGGTCTATCGTGAGCTTTTTGATGCCGTCCTTTTCAAGACCGTAAATGAGATTGTTGAACTCCTCGTTCATGTTTTCGCCTAAGAATGTCGAGATGGTTACATATGCAATGTCATTGTTTTCGCCGACGATCTTTGATGAAATCTGATCAAGCGTCATAGCGCCGCGTGTTAATGTCGCCTTTACCTGCTGTCCGTTTCTGTCGGCAATGATCTCGCATTCGGGATTGTAGTTTTCGTAAACGCCCTTTTCGTTTTTCGGCGAGAGGTAGACATAGGGACGCGCGAGTATCATCATGGCAGCTCTCGACGGCACGTTTTCAACGCTGTAGCCGCCTATCGAGATAAGCCTGTCGCCCTTTTGAAAACCTGCGCTTTCGGCGTTTGAACCTTTGAGCACGGAGGTAATTACCGTTCCGTCTCCGGTATCTTCTACGGTGATGCCGTATCCCGCAGAGGCATTTTCAACGTCGAGAAAGTGAGAATCGGCCTCGTGGTATGAGCTGTACGGATCAAGCGCAGAGAGCATGAAGCTTACGAGAAATTTAAAATAGTTCGGATTTTCCTCAAGAATGTTCTGTACCATTTTTTCGAGAACCTCGGTTTCTGAGGACTCGTACAGATGGTTGTCCACATAAAGCTTTAAAATCTGTCTGAAAGCGTAGTAGTAATAGTCTCCGGGACGCATATACGGAGACATGACGTTTCCTATTATTGATCCGGGGGGAACTTTGGTTCCGGTGGTTTTGCCGTCGTCCGTGGGTTGGGAGCCGCCTTCGGAAACCGAAGTTTCGTCGGCTTTGCCGCCGTTTCCTGCGTCTGAAGACGGCGCTGTTTCTTCCGTGCCGGTTTCTTCGTCTTTAAAAGCGTCTTTTGTATATGCAAAAGAGCTTGTACACATAACAGCGGCACAGATAAGCGCGCTGAGAATTCTTTTAAACATCATTGTTTCCTTTCTTTGAAATCGTCGGTATTTTGCGGATTTGCGGTGAGAACAATGTCTGAAGATTCGGCGGTTATTCCGTTTACTTCAATGGAATAGCTCAGCTTTAAGCTGCCGCCGTCCTCGGTCATGTCCGCATCTATGTTTCTTGTGTTTATGCAAAGCTGGAGAGGAGATTGTCTGTCCTCGCAGCCGTCGTCCGGCTCGGTGCTTGAAAGCGCGGGACAGGTCTCGCCGAAAAGCGATTCGGGGAGTGCTACATAATTTCGTTTGCCGGTTTCAAAAACAAGCTCGGAAAAATCGTCGTCCTCGCCGTTGAGCGTGACTTTGCCGCACTTTGATACATGCATGCAGATAGGCGAAAAATCTCCGGAATAGCGTATATATACGCCGCCGCTGCCGTCAGGCGAAAGAGTGCCTCTCGTTGAGTATTCAATTTCCTTGCTGCAGTCGGGAAGAGTGGATATGTCAAGCGAATCCGAGGCGTCGTCTATAAAGCGTTCAAGTGTTTTCTCCGAAAAATCTCCCTTGTTCGGGTCGTCGCTTATAAGCTCGTTCATCGGAATGTCGTAGATCCCGTCGTCCGGACAGTCATTTTCGGTAAAAACGGCGCTGCCGTATATGTTGGAGAAAATATAGTCGCAGCCGAAGTAGTGCGAGCCTTTTATCTCAATGGAAAAATCAGTGTTCATAAATATTACCTTTTATCGGTTGTTGTAGGAAAAGTCTGCTATATCGATCTTTGTAACGTCGCGGATCTTTTCGCCGAGAAACAGCGATGCCGATTTTTCAAAATCCTGCGTTTCGTCGCTTACGTAAAATTCTGCTCCGCGGCATTCCTTGTTTTTGTTCGTAAGACCGTTGGTCTGAAGAAAGTTTTTGATTGCAGCAGCGCCTTCGGCCCCCGAATCAACGATTTCAACATCTCCGATTATCCTTTTCGCGGCATTTTTTATAATAGGCGCGATTATCGGGTAATGAGTGCAGCCGAGAATTATTACGTCGGGCTTGTAATCTTTAAGCTTTGATATGTATTCGTCTGCAATGATGTTTGTAACGGTGCAGTTTTCGTCCACATAACCACTTTCCACGAGCGGAACAAACATGGTGCAGCCGACGCTCATAACCGACGCGTCCGGGCGTATCTTTGAAATTGTCCTGTCAAAAGCTTTGTTTCTTACCGTTGCCGGAGTTGCAAGCACTGCAATGCGTCCCGCTTTTGAAATTGCGCACGCTTTTTTTGCAGCCGGTTCGACGATGCCGGTAATCGGCATATCGAATTTTTCTCTGAGCGTGTCTATTGCAACCGAGCTTACCGTTCCGCAGGCGACAAGAACCGTTTTGACGCCGAAAGAGTTTAAAAAGTTCAGATCGTCAAGAGCGTATTTTGTTATGATCTCGGCGGAACGTGTGCCGTAGGGGACGCGTCCGGTGTCGCCGAAGTATATGATTTTTTCGTCCGGAAGTATCTTTTTTAATTCTTTGACGGCTGTAAGACCGCCCAAACCCGAATCAAATACGCCGACGGCAAAAGAATTGCTGCACATCTGAAATAATCGCCCTTTCAATAGTCGGAGAGCCGGCTCTGGAATTCGGCTCACTGTTTGATATTATATCACAATATTTGTCTAAAGTCAACAAGTGCAAATAATTTCCATAAATATTATATGTAAATAAATTTATCCTTGACCGTGCCGGATTTTGTCTTTAAGTAAAATTAAGGATAAACGGCGTGATTTGTGCCTCGTTTTCTTGGTATCAGGGAAATAATTACCAAAACGCGTGCCTTGACGGACACAATATTGTCTAAAATATAAAATATTGCCGTTTCTGCAAAAAAACTATTGATTTTTTCTGCATTGTGTGTTACAATACATGACAGTAGTTAATATCCTGTACTGAAGAGCGGCTCAAACCGCTCTTTAAAATTTATTATAAGACTTTTTGCGGGGTGAAGATGTTGCAGGAAAAGAAAAAAAGCACCGTTGCGTCGCGCGTTGCGGAACTTGTAAAGGACGTGGTGGAAGAATGCGGCTGCACGCTTTGGGACGTTGAATTCGTAAAAGAAGGTTCGGATCATAACCTTGTCATATACATCGATAAGCCCGACGGCATTTCGCTTGACGACTGCGAGATGGTAAACGACGCGGTTGAACCGATAATCGACGAGGCAGATCCTATCGAGGGCAGTTATTATCTTGAAATTTCTTCGCCGGGACTTGAACGGGAACTCAAAACGCCGGCTCATATAAAGGCTTTTGCCGGAGAGCGCGTTATCGCAAAACTGTATGCGCCGAAAGACGGCAAAAAAACATTTGACGGAGTAATATCGGCTTTTGACGACGAAAAAAACGTGCTTTCGCTTGAATCCGGCGGAACGGTTACGGATTTTGACCTTAAAGATGTTGCAAGTCTGAAAACCGTCTGCGAATTTTAAAAAAAGCATAAGTTTAAATTGTATTTGTGTAAAAAAATATAGATTTATTTTCAGGAGGAATCAGCAAAAATGAACTCGGAATTTTTCAAGGCACTCGATCTGCTTGAAAAGGAAAAGGGCATACCCAAGCAGTACATGATAGAAAAGGTTGAAGCGGCGCTGCTCAGCGCATTCAAACGCGACAACGGATATGCGAACGTAAGAATAGTTCTGGATCCGGCAAAGAAAGACGTAAGAGTATATAAGCAGCTCACCGTCGTAGATCCCGACGCGGAGGAAGAAATTCCCGAAGATGAATTTTACCGCGAGGACGCAGATTTTGAAGATGATGAGCCCGACGGGGACGAAAACGATGAAGAAGAGGCTGAACTCTACGATACCGACGATACTTCCGAAGAAGATAAGGCTCTGGCTGAGAAAAAGACAAGAAAACACGTCTTTAATCCCAGAACCGAGATAACTCTCGAAGAGGCGCGTAAGATAAGCGGTAAATATAACCTCGGCGATATAGTTGAGATCGAAGTAAAACCCAAGAATTTCGGCAGAATTTCGGCTCAGACAGCAAAACAGGTTATAATACAGGGTATACGCGAGGCTGAACGCGATATAATGGTTCGCGAGTACGAGAGCAAAAAAGAAGAAATCGTAACTGCAATAGTTTCGAGAGTTGATCCCGTAACCGGAAACGCAATGCTTGAGCTCGGCAAGAATGAGGTAACGCTCTTTAAGAACGAGCAGATACCCGGCGAAGTGCTTACCGAGGGCGATAAGATAAAGGTATACGTTACGGTTGTAAAGAAAGAGACAAAAGGCCCGACGGTAGTTCTTTCAAGAAAGCACCCCGGACTTGTAAAGCGCCTGTTCGAGCTTGAAGTACCCGAAATTCAGGACGGAACCGTTATAATCAAGGCAATTTCGAGAGAAGCCGGTTCGAGAACCAAGATCGCCGTATATTCGCGCGATCCCAACGTCGATCCTATCGGCTCATGCATAGGTCCGAGAGGTATCAGAAAGAATAATATCACAAATGAAATAAAGGGCGAAAAGATAGACATAATCAAGTACAGCGAAGTACCCGAAGAGTTTATCAGAGCCGCACTTTCACCCGCACAGGTAGTATCCGTTACCGAAACCGGCGAAAGAAGCTGCTATGTTCTTGTCGAGGACGATCAGCTTTCTCTTGCAATCGGTAAGGAAGGTCAGAATGCAAGACTTGCCGCAAGACTTACCGGTTATAATAAGATAGACATTAAGAGCGTGTCCGCAGCGCGCGCAGCAGCTTTCAACGATATAATCGAAGGCAAGAACGAGGCGTCAAGCTCGTTCGGAGGAAAGCTTGCGGAAGCACTTAAAGAGAGTGCAAAGAATCAAGACGAAGATGAGTAAAATTTAATAGCTTGCAAACCACAAAAGTGTGTATTTATTTCAGGAGGAAATGGACGGCATATGTACGTCCGGAATATAATGCATCAGAATACAGTAAAGAAAATACCTGAACGTAAATGTATGGGCTGCAATGAAAAAAAGCCCAAGAAACAGCTTATACGCATAGTAAGAACACCCGAGGGCGAGGTCGTGCTCGATACAACCGGGAAGCGTTCCGGCAGAGGGGCGTATATATGTCCTGACAGTAAGTGCCTTGCAAAGGCGGTAAAGTCAAAAAGGCTTGAAAATGTTTTCGAAACGGCAGTGCCGGAAAGCGTATATGCGGAACTTGAAAAGTATCTTTCGGAGGTGTCGGATCATGAAGTATGATTTTTCTCCGGGAGAGCTTGAAAAGTGCGAAAGCAGAATAATAAATGCATTCGGGCTTGCACTAAAAGCCGGAAAATGCGCGGTGGGCAGCGAAAAGTGCGTCGAAGAGATACGCTCCGAAAACGCAAAGCTTGTAATAGTGCCGTGCGATAATTCGGAAAATACCGGAAAGCGTATAAACGACGCCGCAGCATTTCATAATGTTCCGCTGATAAAACTTTGTTCGTCCAAGAAAGAACTTGCGCAGAAGTTCGGCAAAAAGAGCGAGGTTTCCTGTGCTGCTTTGCTTGACGCAGGGTTTGTAAAAATAGTTGATAAGCTTTACGATGAAATACACGCAACACATACGGAGGTGCAGCAGTAATATGACAACAAAGACTAAAATAAGCAATTTTGCAAAGGACATCGGCGTAAAGAGCAAGGACATCGTCGAGCTTTTAAAGGAAAACGGAATAGAAGGTAAGTCCACCTCGTCTGCTCTCGAACATGAAGAACTCAACATAATTCTTCAGCATTATACACTCGGCAGCAAGGTTGACGATCTCGGCGCATATCTTTCTTCAAAGAAACCCGAACAGGCAAAGCCTGCCGAAAAATCCGAAAAGAAAGAGGTTAAGCCCGAAAAGGCTGAAGCTGCACCGGCTAAGGAAACTGCCGAGCCTGCGGCTCCCGCTGCCGAAACAAAAGCCGCTGAGGTTAAAGAAGAAAAGCAGCCGGCACAGTCCGTAAAGGCAGAAACCGAAACCGCAAAGACTGCGGCAGAGAACCAAAAGGACGAAATAAAAGCACAGGACGTACCTCAGAACGCGCCTAAAAATGCTTTTGCGGATAAAAAGCCTGCTGTATCCGACGAACGCAGACCGCAGAATAACGGCGGCGATTTCAGACGTCCGAACGACCGTCCCGACAGATTCCAGAATAACCGTTTCGGTGCTCAGCAGACAAATCAGAACGGCGGATTTTCGCAGAACCGTCCGGCAAGAGACGGATTTTCCCAAAACGCGGGTGCTGCAAATAATAACGGTCAGTTCCAGCAGAGAAGACCGTTTGATCCCAACAGAAAACCTCCGTTCGGTCAGCAGCAGAGACCGGGATTCGGTGCAAATCCGAGATTCGGCAATAATAATGCCGCACCCGGACAGCTTTCTGAACGCCAGCTTGAAAAGCAGATAAGCAAAATATCAAAAGAGGGCGCACAGCTCGCAAAACAGGACGGCAGACCTGTCGAGCATTATCCTAAGTTCGATAAAAACGATAAATTTGATAAATATACAAATGTCAAATTCACCAAGGACGGTTTTGTAAATGTCGAACAGCCGTCTGCAAATAAAGCTCCGTCAAAGCCTAAGTTCCAGAAAAATAATTTCTACGGTCAGAACCGCGATAAGGACGAGGATTCGCAGTCGGTGCGCCAGCCCAGCTTAAAGCCGGTATTCGATAAGGACGGACATATCAGAAGCCGTTATGCCGGTACAAGAATAGAGGGTGCTGCTCCTGCGGTTGACAGTGAAGGAAAAGTAGTAGTTGATATCCGTACAAGCGAGGTTGACCTTTCAAAGTATGATGAAAGACTTGATAACCTTGTTCCGGACGCACTCAATAACGAAAGAGCACCAAAATCTACCAAGAAAAAGGCACAGAACGGTATTCAGAAAGGCGTAGGCGGCAGAATTAATCGTAACGAAGCCGCAGCACGTGACTTTATGCCTTCGGGTAACGGCAAAAACAGACGCGGCAAGCAGAATAAGAACTCCGCACCTGCAGAACCCGTAAAGAAGTTTACAGGACCTATAACGCTGCCGGAAGAAATAATGATCTCCGACCTTGCCGCAAAGCTTAAGATTACAACCGGCGAGGTTATAAAGAAACTGCTTGCAATGGGACTCGGTATGGACGCAGTCGGCGCAAATAAGATGGTTGATTACGATACCGCATATCTGCTTGCGGACGAACTCGGAATAGCCGCTGAAAAAGAAGTTGTGCTTTCAATTGAGGATAAACTGTTCGCAGAGGACGAAGCCGAAGAATCCGATGAGAATCTTGTTCCGAGAAGCCCTGTTGTATGCGTAATGGGTCACGTTGACCACGGTAAGACATCGCTTCTCGACGCGATAAGACATACCAATGTAACTGCCGGAGAGGCAGGCGGTATAACGCAGCATATCGGTGCATACAGAGTGCATATAAATGACCGCGATATTACATTCCTCGATACACCCGGTCATGAGGCTTTCACCGCAATGCGCGCAAGAGGCGCACAAGCAACCGATATAGCAATACTCGTCGTAGCCGCAGATGACGGTATCATGCCGCAGACAATAGAGGCTATTAACCATGCAAAGGCTGCCGGAGTAACGGTAATTGTTGCTATAAATAAGATTGATAAGCCCGGCGCAAATATCGAGGCTGTAAAGCAGAACCTTACAACATACGATCTTGTTCCCGAAGAATGGGGCGGCGATACTATATGCGTACCCGTTTCGGCACTTAAGCGCCAGGGTATTGAGGAACTGCTTGAAATGGTACTTCTTGTTGCCGACATGAAAGAGCTTAAAGCCAATCCCAACTGCTCTGCAAAGGGTATTGTCATAGAGGCAAAGCTTGATAAGGGCAGAGGCCCTGTCGCAACAGTCCTTGTACAGAGCGGTACGCTTCACAGAGGCGACGTTGTAATCGCAGGTACGGCTGTCGGACACGTAAGAGCAATGACAGACTATACGGGACGTTCCGTAAAGGAAGCCGGACCTTCCGTTCCTGTTGAACTTACAGGTCTTTCCGAGGCTCCCGAAGGCGGCGATGAATTCAGAGTTGTTGCAGACGAGAGAATGGCTAAAGAGCTTGTCGAACAGAGAAAGGCAAGAGCTAAGGAAGAAGTATTCAAGGCAAATGCAAAAGTATCTCTTGATACTCTCTTTGACAGAATGGCAGAGGGCGTAAAGGATCTTGCGATTATCGTAAAGGCTGACGTACAGGGTTCTGCCGAGGCAGTCAAGGCGTCTCTCGAAAAGCTCTCCAATGACGAAGTAAGAGTCAAGGTAATACATTCCGCAACCGGCGGTATTACCGAAAGCGACGTAATGCTTGCGTCCGCGTCCAACGCAATTATCGTAGGATTTAATGTAAGACCCGATAAGAACGCTATGGATTCCGCAGAGGCTCAGAACGTCGATATAAGAACCTACCGCGTAATTTATGAGTGCATCGAAGAGATAACCGCAGCTATAAACGGTATGCTTGATCCCGAATTCAAGGAGGTCGTTCTCGGTCATGCACAGGTAAGAAAGACTATCCATGTTCCGGGCATCGGCTTTGTAGCAGGTTCATATGTTCAGGACGGCAAGATCTTACGTTCTTCACAGATAAGAGTTGTCCGCGACGGCGTTGTTATCTTTGAAGATAAGATAGCGTCTCTCAGACGTTTCAAGGACGACGTAAAGGAAGTAGCCCAGGGCTATGAATGCGGTATCGCACTTGAAAGATTCAATGATATCAAGGAAAACGACGTCCTCGAAGCTTTCATAATGGAAGAAGTTAAACGCAGTATCTGACGTATATAAACGTCGGAAAACGGAGGTGTAAATTATGCCTTTGAAAAAGAAACCCACACATTTCGCAAGCCGCGTAAACGAAGAAATAGCGCGTGAGCTTATGTATATACTCAAGGACGTAAAAGATCCGAGAGTATCCAAAGCCTTTATCAGCGTGACGCGTACCGAAACCACAGCCGACCTCAAGTATTGTAAGGTCTATTACAGTACAATGAATGCAGATGAAAAGGAAGTCAAGAACGGACTTAAATCGGCGCTCGGCTTTATACGCCATGAGCTGTCCGAAAGACTGGATCTGAGAAATACTCCCGAACTTGTCTTTATTCATGACGGCGGAATGGAACACGGCGCAAAAATAGCGCAGATATTGAAAGATATTGATAAGGGAACAGAAGAATAATTAAAACAGTGCAACGGGGCATCGTATTTTTCGGTGTCCCGTACTTTTTTGCTTACAGTAATTCTGCGCGTTTTGCATTTCCTTTTGTGCAAAGAGGCTATTGACAGTAAAAGCGAATTTTAGTATAATTATATATATGTTTTTTAGTGGAGGTAAACTGATGATAACGCTCAGAAAAGAGGGAATATACCTCGTAAACGGCGTTCCGGCAGAAAGCAGCGGCGTTCCGAAAGAAGAAGCTAAAAAAGGAACCATCTGCTATTCCGTCATGAATGCGCATAATAGCTCAAAGGACGAAAATCTCATGCGTATAAGGTTTGACGCACTTGTGTCGCATGATATAACATATGTCGGAATAATACAGACCGCACGTGCAAGCGGACTTAAAGAATTTCCCGTGCCGTATGCCATGACAAACTGTCATAACAGCCTTTGCGCCGTCGGCGGAACAATAAATGAGGACGACCATGTTTTCGGTCTGTCCGCTGCTAAAAAGTACGGCGGAATATATGTTCCGGCAAATATGAGCGTTATACACTCCTATGCGAGAGAAGAGCTTGCAAAATGCGGAGGAATGATTCTCGGTTCGGACAGCCATACGCGTTACGGTGCACTCGGAACAATGGGCGTGGGAGAGGGCGGACCCGAACTTGTAAAACAGCTCCTTAAAAATACCTATGACGTAAAAACTCCCGAAGTCGTGCTTGTTTACCTTACAGGAAAACCCAAGAAAGGTATAGGACCTCACGATATAGCTCTTGCGCTTGTAAAGGCGACCTTTGCCAACGGTTTTGTAAAGAATAAGGTGCTTGAATTTGCAGGTACCGGTGTAAAGGAGCTGCCTATCGACTTCAGAAACGGCATTGACGTAATGACTACCGAAACCACCTGCCTTTCGTCGATATGGGAAACAGATGATACCGTTAAGAAGTTCTATGAAACACATAAGCGTCCCGACGCATATAAGGAGCTTAAACCTGCCGACGTCGCTTATTATGACAGCATGATCACGGTCGATCTTGATAAGGCAGAGTCCATGATCGCACTTCCGTTCCACCCGTCAAATGCCTATACAATACATGAATTTAACGCAAACGCAAAGGAAATACTTGCAGGCGTTGAGGCAGAGGCAGCCGAAAAGTTCAAAAATGCAAAATATGACCTTGTTTCAAAGGTTAAGGACGGAAAGGTTTACGCAAGCCAGGGTATAATTGCAGGCTGTGCCGGAGGACTCTTTGACAATATAGACGAGGCAGCCGCAATACTTGACGGAAAGTCTACCGGAAACGGATATTTCTCGCTTTCTGTCTATCCGACAAGCGTTCCCGTAAATCTCGAACTTACAAAGATCGGCGCAAGCTCAAAACTGCTTGAAGCAGGCGCGCTTATAAAACCGTCGTTCTGCGGACCGTGTTTCGGTGCCGGCGATGTTCCTGCGAATAACGGACTTTCACTGCGCCATACAACAAGAAACTTTCCTAACCGCGAAGGTTCAAAGCCGGGCGAGGGACAGATATGCGGAGTTGCGCTTATGGACGCGAGAAGTATTGCCGCAACCGCAGCAAACGGCGGCGTAATCACTGCCGCAACAGATGTCGATTACGACTATACGCCTCATGAATATCATTTCGATAAGACTGTGTACGAACACAGACTCTATTACGGCTATGGCAAGGCTGATCCTGACGCCGAACTTATCCTCGGTCCGAATATCACCGACTGGCCCAAGATGTACGAGCTTTCCGATAACCTTCTTGTTGAGCTCTGTGCCGTTATAAGAGATCCCGTTACCACAACGGACGAGCTTATACCGTCGGGCGAGACTTCATCTTACCGCAGCAATCCGTTGAGACTTTCGGAATTTGCGCTTTCAAGACGCGTTCCCGAATATGTCGCACGCAGCAAGAATGTAAGTAAGGACGAAAACGACAGAAGGCGCGGCGTTGTTTCGGACAAGCTTAAAAATGTACTTTCAAAGCTCGGAAATGCAGATGAGCTTTCAAAGAATACGCAGTTCGGCTCGTGCGTGTTTGCAAATAAGCCCGGTGACGGATCGGCAAGGGAACAGGCTGCGTCGTGTCAGAAAGTTCTCGGCGGATTTGCAAATATCTGCTATGAATTTGCAACCAAGCGTTATAGAAGCAACTGTATAAACTGGGGCATACTGCCGTTTACTCTCGATAAAGACGAAAAGTTCGATTATAATGAGGGCGACTTTGTGTTCGTACCCAATGTCAGAAAGCTTGTGGAGAGCAGATCTGAAGAATTTGACGCAAAGGTAGTAAGAAAAGACGGCACCGTGTCCGACTGCAAACTGTATGTAAAAGGACTTACCGACGACGAAAAGGAAATAATCCTCGACGGCTGCCTTATGAACTACTACGCAAAGCATAATAACTGAAAACGGGGTGAATAAAATGAACAAAATACTTATGAAAACGCCGCTTGTCGAGATGGACGGCGACGAAATGACAAGAATTATCTGGAAGATGATAAAAGATGAGCTGCTGACGCCTTTTGTCGAGCTTAAAACCGAGTATTATGACCTCGGACTTCCGGAAAGAGATAAGACCGACGATAAAGTGACATATGACGCAAGCTATGCGACAAAAAAGTACGGCGTTGCGGTCAAGTGCGCGACAATTACGCCCAATGCACAGCGCGTTGAGGAATATAAGCTTAAAGAGATGTGGAAAAGCCCTAACGGCACTATCCGCGCAATTCTCGACGGCACCGTTTTCAGAGCACCGATTTTGATTGACAGTATAAAGCCTGCGGTGCGTAACTGGAAAAAGCCTATAACCATTGCAAGACACGCATACGGAGACGTATATAAGGCGACCGAAATGAGAGTGCCCGAAGGCAAAGCCGAGCTTGTTTTTACCGATAAGAACGGCAATGAAACAAGAAATACCATATATGATTTTGAGTGCCCCGGAGTTGTTCAGGGACAGTATAATAAGGACAGCTCGATAAAGGCGTTCGCACATTCCTGCTTTAAGTATGCGATAGATACAAAACAGGATCTGTGGTTCTCGACTAAGGATACTATAAGCAAAAAGTATGACCATACGTTCAAGGATATATTTGCGGAAATATATGAGAATGAATATAAAGAACAGTTTGAAAAACTCGGAATAGAGTATTTCTATACGCTTATTGACGACGCTGTTGCGCGTGTTATCAGAAGCGAGGGCGGATATATCTGGGCTTGCAAAAACTATGACGGCGACGTTATGAGCGATATGGTTTCCACCGCGTTCGGCTCTCTTGCAATGATGACAAGCGTTCTCGTAAGTCCCGACGGAAATTATGAGTACGAGGCGGCTCACGGTACTGTAACACGCCACTATTACAGATATTTAAAGGGCGAAGAGACTTCCACAAACCCCATGGCTACCATTTACGCATGGAGCGGAGCTTTGAGAAAGCGTGGAGAACTCGACAGCCTGCCGGAACTTGTGAACTTTGCGGATAAGCTTGAAGAGGCTTGCATTGATACACTGAATGACGGTATTATGACAAAGGATCTCGTAAACCTTGCAGAGGGCGTTAAGACCACTGCTGTAAATACCCCGGAATTTATAAAGGCAATAAGACAGCGCCTTGAAAAGAAGCTTTGATCAAAGCCCGCCTAAAAAATATCAGCAGACCAAGGGAAAATACCAAGGTCTGCTTTTTTTGTACGTTTTTTACAGTTATCTCGTGTAGTTGGGGTTAACGCTGCCGCCGGCATTTCCGGCGTTAATACCGTTTGTGCCGTATGCGGCAGAATTACGGGTTCCGTTTGTTGAAGTTCCGGTCATGCCGTCGGTTGCGCCGACTGCGTTTCTGCCCATAATGCT
The DNA here is from genome assembly GCA_934446675.1 of uncultured Eubacteriales bacterium. Classification (GTDB taxonomy): domain Bacteria; phylum Bacillota; class Clostridia; order Oscillospirales; family CAG-382; genus UMGS1387. Next base: position 71,289 of record CAKSEL010000001.1, on the reverse strand, counting down.
GTTTACGCTGTTTCCGACAGTGTCACCGCCGTTGACTGCGCCGTTCGGAATTCTTCCGGTGTAGGAACCGGCCTCGCCGGTGCCGTTTCTGCTGTATTTTGAATAGGTTGCACCGCCTGACGCCGTTGTGCCTCTTGTGACGTCGTTTACAACGTCGCGTCCCGCATCGTAAAGGTCGCGTCCTGCGTCGGCGACGCCGTTTCTTACATCTGTTGCGGCTCTGCATGAGCATAAGAATACTGTCAGAGCTACAAGACAAGCAAGTATTATCTTTGAAAAAATATTGTTTGACATTTTCTTTATTCCTTTCGGTAAAATTACATTTTTATGACCTTTTGAGGTCTGTTTTTATTTTGTCTTTGAAAATGTCAAATATGAGCGGAAATTTTGTGCTGTAAAGTGTAAAAAGAAAAAGGACGGAAATAAATCCCGTCCCGAAATTTAAAATTTTGATTTGCTTATGCAAGATACTTCTTTAAAGATTCAGGTATCTTTTCAACTTCTACGGAAGCCGTAAGAGTGAAGTTGATGTTTTCCTTTTCAAGCATGGGAACAACTGTGGTTGCGAACTTTTCAAAGCCTTCCATGTCGTTCTTGCAGATCTTGAGAGCGGAGTCAATAAAGAGATCGGTTACATCGTAGTTTGCAGCGAGTATGCCGCAGATAAAACCGTAAAGCTTTTCCCAGTCGTCAACACCGTAAACCGTGGTGTCAATGAGTCTGGTGTGATAATTTATTTCATGAATGAGCTTTGTGCCCTGTTCAATGCAGACAACATTTCCGGTTGTAGCCGTCTGAGCGGAATTTACCATTTCGATGAGATGCTTTGTTTTGCCGGAGCCTTTGAGACCTGCGAAGATTTTGAACATAATAATTTTCCTCCTGTGCAGTAATGCATCAACAAACAGTGTTTATTGATTTCACTTATATATTACACTATTTTGCCGGTAAAGTCAATAATATTCTGTTAATTATTTGCCGTTTTGCATACTTTATATAAAAACTACTTTTGTTTGTAGTAAAGCATGCAGTGGCAGTAGCCTTCAAAATCGGGGTCGGCGATCTGATCGCGGAATTCCTTGCACATACATTTGTTGTCCTCGGTTTTCGCAATTCTGCACGGACAGTATCCGCCCTTTGCCTTGAGTCCTTCTTTAACGGTTTTTACTATTTCCTTGTCGGGATTGAGAAGTATCTTCATAATAATGTCCTCCGGCACGGTTACGGCAGGCTTATTTTATAAGCTCTGAAATTTCTTCCTTTGAAACAAGACCTATCGACTTTTTAACGGCTTTGCCGTCTTTGAAAACGATAAGCGTAGGTATTGACATAATGCTGAATTCAAGCGAAAGCTCGGCTTCTTCGTCAACGTTTATCTTTCCGACGTCAATGTCGCTGTTTTCTTCGGCAACCTCGGACACAATAGGCGAGAGCATTTTGCACGGACCGCACCAGCTTGCCCAGAAGTCGATGAGTACGGTTTTTTTGTTGTTTAAAACTTTTTCTTCAAAATTGTCCTTTGTAATTGTATATTCCATTTCTTTTTTCCTCCTTGTAAACAGCTCTTTAAGTCTGTTTATAATATAAGTATACCACGTTTTCATATTTAATCACCCAAACTTAGAAAAATAACTTGTAAATAATGTTTGTATATGCTGTGCGCAAATGCAAATTTACGGAAAACCTGATATTATAATATGCATAAACGCCGTTAATCCGCACAGAATATAATCCGAAGATAACGCGAAAAACTCTGCCGTGCGTGTATTTGTGCGGCAGATACGCGAATTTTACATTCGGAGGAGAAAAATATGAAAAAAATCTGCGTACTTGCGGCAGCGGTTATGTTGTGCGCCGGCATGTGCTCCTGCTCATCGGGAACGGGAAACAATAACGGTTCAAACGGCGGCGAGGTTGCTGTATTTTACTATACTTACAGCGACACCTATATTTCGGGCGTAAGAAGCGCAATGGACAAGCTGCTTTCTCAAAGCGGCAAAAACTATAACGATTACGATGCAAACGGCAATCAGACGACACAGACCGAACAGATACAGACCTCACTTGCAAAAGGCGCGTCCGCGCTTATAGTCAACGTAGTCGATACCGGTTCAAACGACTCGGCGCAGAATATAGTAAATCTTGCAAAGAATTCTGATATTCCTGTAATATTCTTTAACCGTTCGGTAGACGAGAGCGTTGTGACGGATTATGAAAAATGTGTCTTTGTCGGAACTGACTACGAAATGGCAGGGCATATGCAGGGACAGATGATAGGCGAGTATCTGGCTGAGCATTTTGACGAGGTTGACCTCAATAAAGACGGAAAGATCAGCTATGTCATGTTTAAAGGACAGGAGGGCAACATGGAGGCGATAGCGCGCACACGTTTCGGCGTAGAGGACTGTAACAGCGTTCTTGCGTCGCATAACCTTGCACCGCTTGAATTTTACGACGCGTCAAATAAAAACGCCTATCTTGTCGATCAGGACGGACTGTGGTCGTCCGCGGCGGCAGCAAATTATATGAGTACGATTTTGGCGCAGTACAGCGAATCAAATAAAAACATGGTAGAGCTTGTAATAGCGAACAATGACGAAATGGCACTCGGCGCGGTAAGCTCGCTGCAAAGCGCAGGATATAATAAAAGCGGCTCAAAGACAATTCCCGTATTCGGAGTTGACGCGACCGACGCCGCACGTGACGCAATCAAAAACGGCGCAATGACAGGTACTATCCGTCAGGACGCGCAAGGCATGGCGCAGACCATTACAACAATACTTGATAATTTTGCCAACGGCAGCTACGTTTTTGAAGGTGTGGATAAGGAAAATATCGTCGGCACATGGCGCATAAATATTCCGTATTCGGCATATACCGGCGAATAAAACATTTTTTTTGCGGCGGAGGTGTATGAGATTGTCGGACAGCAGCGCGGTACTCTTGAAAATGACGGATATAGAAAAATCCTTTCCGGGTGTTAAGGCACTGAATAAAGTTTCGTTAAGCGTCAGAGCCGGAAGCGTCCATGCGCTTATGGGGGAAAACGGAGCAGGAAAATCCACGCTTATGAAATGTCTTTTCGGAGTGTACAGAAAAGACTCGGGGCATATTTATCTTGACGGCAGGGAAGTGGACTTCAGAAATTCCAAAGAGGCGCTTGAAAACGGCGTAGCAATGGTCCATCAGGAGCTTAATCAGGCACTCAAACGCAACGTCATGGATAATATGTGGCTCGGACGTTTTCCAAAAGTGTCAGAATATCTGCCTTTTACAAGCGAGAGCAAGATGTATCAAAAAACATCTGAGATCTTTTCCGATCTCGGCATTAATGTAAACCCAAAAACCGTCATGAATAAGCTTTCGGTTTCAAAACGGCAGATGGTCGAAATAGCAAAAGCAGTTTCGTATAATTCAAAGATAATAGTTTTCGACGAGCCGACCTCCTCCTTGACGGATGCAGAGGCAGAACGGCTTTTTGAGATAATAAATATGTTAAAAAAACGCGGCTGCGGCATTATCTATATCTCTCATAAAATGGAGGAGATAAAGCGCATATCCGACGATATAACCATAATGCGCGACGGAACATGGGTAGCTACAAAACCCGCAAGCGAGCTGTCAACCGAGGATATAATCAAACTTATGGTCGGCAGAGAGCTTACGAGCAGATACCCGAAAAAGGAAAATAAGCTCGGTAAAACGTCGCTTGAAGTAAATAATCTTTCGGGAATGTACTCAAAACTTTCCGGTGTCACCTTCAGTGCAAGGAGCGGAGAGATACTCGGCGTTGCAGGACTTGACGGATCCGGCAGAACCGAACTTTTGGAAACTGTCTACGGTATTGCTGCAAAGAAATCCGGAACAGTACGGCTGTATGGAAATGAAATTGTTAATTCCGGCGCAAAAAAAGCCGTGTCGAACGGATTTGCCCTGCTTACGGAAGAAAGGCGCGCAAACGGAATTTTCGGCATACTGAATATCCGCGAGAATACTACCGTTTCAAGTCTTAAAAGGTATAAAAGCGGACCGTTTCTCAATAAGCGAAAGATGAAAGACGTGACGGATTGGGCAATAAAGTCAATGCATATCAAAACGCCGTCGCAGGAGACAAAAATCGGCACTCTTTCGGGAGGAAATCAGCAAAAAGTGATTTTCGGACGCTGGCTGCTGACCGAACCCGAAGTATTGCTGCTTGATGAGCCGACAAGAGGAATAGACGTCGGCGCAAAGTACGAAATATATGAGCTGATAATTAAAATGGCAAAAGAGGGAAAGACCGTTATCATGGTGTCCTCCGAAATGCCCGAACTTTTGGGTGTGTGCGACAGAATACTCGTAATGTCGGGCGGTAAACTTTCGGGAGAGGTTGACCCCGAAACCGCAACACAGGAAGAAATCATGGAGCTTGCCGCAAAATTTGCATGAAAAGTAAAAAGGAGTGACATCTATGCCTGAAAACAGTATGGAAGAAAAGCCGAAAAATAATAAAATTGCGGCGTTCAGACAAAAAAGCGCCGCAGATAAAAGAAGAGCCGTAAGCGATCTGCTTTTCAATAACGCAATGTACATTATAATAGTGCTTGCGATAATTTTTATAGCAATACGCGTTCCGGCTTTTTTATCTCTGTCGTCAATAATTAATATAATATCATTGACTGCCGCAAAACTGCCGATAGCGCTCGGAATCGGCGGTGCGATAGTGCTTACGGGTACAGATATTTCGGCAGGACGCGCAGTCGGACTTACGGCATGTATTGCCGCGTCAATGCTTCAGATAGCGTCTTATCCCAATAAAATGTTCCCGGGTATCAAGCCTTTTCCTCTCTGGGTCGTGCTGCTCGCGGTAATAGCTGTCGGCGCGATTATAGGACTTGTAAACGGCTTTTTCGTTGCAAAATTCAAGCTGCACCCGTTTATTGTAACGCTCTCAACTCAGCTTATAGTGTTCGGCGCGGTGCTCATGTATCTTATGATAGGCACAAATAACGGTCAGACGCTGTCCGGACTTGATAACTGGTATCTCGAATTTGTGCGCGGAACGCTGTTTACGGTAAAAAATGTGGCAGTGCCGAGATATGTGCTGTATTCGATTATAATAACGGCGCTGATGTGGGTTGTATGGAATAAAACGGCGTTCGGAAAGAATATGTTTGCCGTCGGTTCAAACGAGGAAGCCGCGAACGTGTCCGGAATTAACGTATTTGCGACAATAGTCGCGGTTTTTGTGCTTGCCGGAATAATGTACGGCATTACGGGATTTCTTGAAGGCGCGAGAATTGCGTCCTGCTCTGCAAATACCGGACTTAACTATGAATGTGACGCGATTGCAGCGTGCGTAATAGGCGGAGTGTCCTTTGTCGGCGGTACGGGTAAGATCAGCGGAATTGTTGTCGGAGTGCTGTTATTGCAGATAATATTCGTCGGACTTAATTTCCTGTCCGTGTCGGCAAATATGCTCTATATTATAAAGGGACTAATAATACTCGCGGCTTGTGCCGTGGATATGCGTAAATATCTTGCAAAGAAATAATCTTTGAAAAAAAGAACGGGCCGTGCAGCTTAATTGCCGTGCGACCCGCTTTGGTTTTAATATTATTTTCAGATGTTTTCAAGTGATTTTGCAAGAAAACTTTTTGTTTTTGGACTTGAGGGATTTTCAAATACCTGTTCCGGAGTTCCTTCCTCCTCGATAATTCCGTCGGAGAGAAAAATAACCTTGTCCGAAACGCTCTTTGCAAAGTTCATTTCGTGCGTTACTATGATCATTGTGGTATTGGTGTCTTTAAGCTCTCGTATAACCTTCAGAACCTCGCCCGTAAGTTCCGGATCAAGCGCACTTGTCGGCTCGTCAAAACAGAGTATGTCAGGCTGCATTACAAGCGCACGCGCTATAGCAACACGCTGCTGCTGTCCGCCCGAAAGATTGCAGGGATAAAAGTCCGCTTTTTCCGAAAGTCCGACTTTCTTTAAAAGATCGCTTGCCATATCGTTTATCTGACTTTTGTTCATGCCGTTCGGCTTTTGCTTTTCAAGCAACTCTCTTGCAAGCGTCAGATTTTTCATAACCGTATACTGCGGAAAGAGATTGAAGGACTGGAATACAAGTCCGAAATGCAACCTGTTTGTGCGTATCTGCTTTTCGGAAATTTTGTCTTTGCTGTCGGCGTCGAATATAACACTGCCCGAAACACTGATCGTACCCTTGTCGGGACGTTCGAGAAAATTAAGACAGCGCATAAGCGTGGTTTTTCCGCTGCCCGATGAACCGATAAGCGCAAGCACTTCGCCTTTTTCAACGCTGAAATTTATGCCTTTTAAAACCTCGGTTTTGCCGAAATTTTTTTCCAAGTTCTTTACTTCTAAAATAGCCATGATTCAGCTCCTGAAATAACTTAATTTTTTCTCGATTTTTCCGAACAGTATCGTAAGCAGACCGTTGAATACAAGATAGTATACCGCCGTGAAGAATAACGGCCAGATCTGACCGCTGATACCGTGCGAGCTTTTCATAAACGCCTGTCCTGCCCATATTATTTCCTGAAGTGCTATAATGCGCGCAAGAGACGTGTCCTTTACAAGCGTAATAATTTCGTTTGACATCGGCGGTACGATTCTCTTTATCATCTGAAGAAATGTAACATGGAAGAAAATCTGTGATTTTGACATTCCGAGTACCTGTCCCGCCTCAGTCTGACCGAGAGGAACGCCCTGTATGCCGCCGCGGTATATTTCCGAAAAATAGCAGGCGTAGTTTATAATGAAAGCGACCGACGCTGCAACAAATCTTCCTTGTTCGCCGCTGCCCCAGATCTGATTTTTAAGCACAAGTCCGGGGAAATAGTAGATTATTAACAGCTGAATCATCAAAGGCGAACCGCGCACTATCCAAACAATAATTTTTGTAAGACCGGACAGCGGCTTGAAACGCGACATGGATCCGAAGGAAATTATAAGACCGAGAGGAAGTGCGCCTATAAGCGTTACAAAGAACAGCTTTAAGGTTTGCACGAAACCCAAATTGATTGCCGGGAAAACGATAGGGAACTGCTCGGCTATTTTTTGGAAGAAAGCGGTAAAGCTTTCAAAAAATTCTGTATACGGCATAAATTTTTCCTTTATACGGTTTTTATTTAAACTGAGAGAAAACAGAGAGCACATAGGCTCCCTGTCCCGTAATGCTTTTATATGTTTTGCTTTCTTACTTTATGAGAGCAGCCTGAACGCCGTAGGTCTCTGCAAGAGCCTCCATTGAACCGTCTGCTATGCTGTCTGCAAAGAAAGCGTTGAGAAGTGCGGTAAGATCAGAGCCTTTTCTGAAACCTACGCCGTATTCTTCGCTGTTAAGACCGACAGTGTATGTAAGGTTCTCGTAGCCTGTGCCTTCACCTACCATAGCCGCAGCCATGAGAGAGTCGATTATAGCGGCGTCGCTTGTACCTGCGGCAGCCTCCATAACGGCAGTGGTCTGATCCTTTACTGCGGTGTATTCAAAGCCGTACTGGTCGGCCATTTCGTTTCCTGCAGAACCCGATTCAACTGCGAAAACAAGGTCTTTGCAATCTTCGGCGGTCTTGTAATTTTCAGCCTTGTCGGCAGGAACTACTACTACCTGCTGGTTGTTGCAGTAAGCGTCGGAACATTCCATTGCGGAAAGAGCCTCTTCGGTAAGCGTCATGCCGTTCCATACGCAGTCGATGGTCTTGCTGTTGAGTTCGAGAATTTTGTTGTCCCATTCGATCTCAACAAATTCAACTTCAACGCCGAGCTTTTCTGCAAAAGCCTTAGCCATGTCTGCGTCAAAGCCTACCCAGTTGCCGTCTGCATCTCTGTAATCCATAGGCTCAAAATCTGTAACGCCTACAACGAGCTTGCCCTTGCTCTTTACGTATTCGTAATCCGAATCTGTCTTTTCGGTGTCGCCGGCAGCGTCTTTGTTTTCGCCGTCTGCGTTTACATTAACCTGTGTGTCTTTGCCGTCGTTTGAAGTTTCGTTCTTTTTGCAGGCAGCAAATGTGAGGCACATAAGTGCTGCGAGCATGATTGCAAGTATCTTTTTCATAATTCTTTACTCCTTTGCTTGTTTAGCAATTTACTGTACTAAAGTGACTACATTATAACACGCTTGTTTGTCTTTGTCAACAGTATTTTTATAAAAAAACACTGTCTGTTTGAGATATTCTTTGTGCATTATTACTTTGCGGCATAACAGAAACATATAAATTCACTTTTTACTGTTGCTAAACTTACAATTATATGTTATAATTACAAGAAAATGCATAACTGTGCCGTTTTGCTTGCCGGAACGGCGAAAATACTAAGGAGAACGCATCATGGAATTTAACTTTTCAAACAAAGTGCAGGCGTTAAAGCCGTCTGCCATAAGAGAAATATTCAAATCGCTTACAAACCCGAATGTAATATCCTTTGCAGCCGGAAATCCGTCTCCGCTTTCGTTCCCGGTCGAAAAGCTTAAAGTGCTTGCCGATAAAATATTTGAGGAAAGCGCGGCTTCTTCGCTCCAGTACGGAATTACCGAAGGATATTCGCCTCTTCGCGAGCAGGTTGCGGACAGACTGAAGTCTAAGTTCAATACCGGACGCGATTTTGACGAAACGATAATTGTTTCCGGTGGTCAGCAGGGAATAGACCTAACCTGTAAAGTTCTGTGCAACGAGGGTGATACTGTCGTATGTGAAAATCCGAGCTTTATCGGCGCGCTCAACGCTTTTCGTTCCTACGGCGTAAACTTAAAGGGACTCGACGTCGGAGACGACGGCATTGATCCTGAAGAACTCGAAACTCTGCTTAAAACCGATAAAAAAGTAAAGCTTATATATCTTATCCCGACTTTCCAGAATCCGGCAGGCATAACAATGTCTCTCGAAAAGAGAAAAGCCGTGCTCGCGGTTGCAAAGAAGTATAATGTGCCGATACTTGAGGACAATCCTTACGGCGAACTCAGATTTGCCGGAACCGATATACCTACCATAAAGAGCATGGATGACGAGGGTATAGTAATTTACTGCGGCTCTTTCTCAAAAATTCTTTCCGCAGGTATGCGCGTAGGCTTTCTTTGCGGACATAAGGAGCTTATTCAGAAAATTGTAGTCGTCAAGCAGACAAACGACGTTCATACAAACCTCTTTTTTCAGATGCTGTGCTCGAGATTTATTTCGGAATACGGACTCGATGATCATATTGCGGGAATTAAGAAACTCTACCGCGATAACTGTATGACAATGCTTTCCGAAATGGACGCGAAATTTCCCGAAAATGTAAAATATACCCGTCCCGAAGGCGGACTGTTCCTTTGGGTGACAATGCCCGACAGCGTTGATATGAACGAGTTTATAAAGAAAACCGTTGCCGCAGAGGTTGCGGTGGTTCCGGGCGCTACGTTCCTGCCCGATACAGGCATGGTTTCACATTCATTCAGAATGAACTATTCAATGCCTACCAAGGATCAGATAGTCAAGGGCGTCGGAATACTCGCCGATGTCATGAAAAATATGTAATTTGCGGAGAAGAAAATGGATAATAACAATATAAATACCGAACCTCAGAAAAAGAAAAGGATATTTTCGGGTGTTCAGCCCAGCGGTATCCTGACTCTCGGAAATTATCTCGGGGCAATCAAAAACTGGGTGGGACTTCAGGACGGATATGAGTGCTTTTACTGCGTTGTCGATCTTCATGCGATAACCGTAAGACAGACTCCTGCGGAACTCAGAAGAAGAACGCTTGAAGGACTTGCGCTGTATATTGCTTGCGGCATAGATCCGGAAAAGAGCGTAATGTTTGTGCAGAGCCATGTTCCGGCACACGCAGAGCTTTCGTGGGTTCTCGGCTGCAATACCATGTTCGGCGAGCTTTCGAGAATGACGCAGTTTAAGGATAAGTCGCAGAAACATTCGGATAATATAAACGCAGGACTCTTTACATATCCCGTGCTTATGGCTGCCGATATACTGCTTTATCAGACCGACCTTGTTCCCGTCGGTATAGACCAGAAACAGCACGTTGAACTGACGCGCGATATTGCCGGACGTTTCAACGGCGTTTACGGAGATACCTTTACAATTCCCGAACCCTTTATACCGCCTACGGGAAAGAAAATTTATTCGCTTACCGATCCGACAAAGAAGATGAGTAAGTCCGATCCCAATCCCGCGTCGTATGTCGCAATAATCGAAACGCGTGATGACACCATACGTAAAATCAAGCGTGCCGTTACGGATTCCGACGCCGTCGTGAAATTTGCCGAGGGCAAGGACGGTATAAATAACCTTATGTCGATTTACAGTGCGTTTACAGGCAAAAATTATGATGAGATAGAACGCGAATTTGACGGCAAGGGCTACGGCGATTTCAAGGCAGCCGTGGGCGAGGTGTGCGCGGACGGACTGGAAAATGTCAGAACCGAGTACGCAAAGCTCGTAAAGGATAAGGCGTACCTTGAGAGTATAATGAAAGACGGAGCTATGAAAGCTTCGTATGTCGCATCAAAAACTCTTTCAAAGGTTTACAGAAAAGTCGGCTTTTATCAGCCCGGAAGATAAATTTAAGTTAAGAATTTTACCTGAAAGGATATTCTTATGAATCAGTATTTGTATATAGCGATAGCCGTGGTGTGCGCATTCTGCATATCGGTATCGCTTACACCCGTTATAAGAACTCTAGCGTACAGACTTAAAGTTACCGATATACCCAAAGATAACCGCCGTATGCATACAAAGGAAATGCCGCTTATGGGCGGACTTGCAATCTTCCTTGCGTTTGTGGTTACGACGCTTATCTTCTGCGAAATAGATAAACGCGTTATCGGAATGCTTCTGGGCGCGGTATTTATTGTAGTTACCGGAATTATCGACGATAAATATGACATGAACGCATTTTTAAAGCTGTTTTTGCAGATAGTTGCGGCGGTTATAGCTGTGCTTTCGGGCATATCAATGGATCATCTGACATTCTTCGGCACAACCATAGATTTTGGAGCTTTTTCCGGCGTTGTTTCTGTCATATGGATAGTTGCGCTGACCAACGCCATTAACCTTATCGACGGACTTGACGGACTTTCCTGCGGCGTTTCCACAATAGCGTCCGTTACGCTGTTTATATCGCTGCTGCACACCTATACTCCCGTAAACGTAATAATGATGATAGCCATTCTCGCAGGCTCGTGCATGGGATTTCTGCCGTTCAATTTCAATCCTGCAAAGATATTCATGGGCGATACCGGAGCTTTGTTCTTAGGATATACAATGTCGGTGCTTTCGATACTCGGCTGCTTTAAATTTAATGCTATCGTATCTCTTTGGGTGCCTTTTCTCATCTTTGCTCTGCCTATTGTCGATACGGCTTTCGCATTTACAAGAAGAATACTTCACGGACAAAGCCCATTTACCGCCGACCGCGGACATCTTCACCACAGACTTATAGACCGCGGCTTTGACCAGAAGCACGCAGTGCTTATACTCTATGCCGTAAGCGGCATTTCCGGCATTTCCGCAATTCTCATATCGATCGGTAACTTTTACGGCGGACTTGCCGTAATTGCCGTAGCGCTTGTAATACTCTATCTCAATATGCTTTATTCCTCCGAAAAAAAGGAAAATGAGCCTGCACCGGCAAAGAATACCGAAACAAATAAGTAAAAAACAACGCTTGAAATAAAGGTGTTATTATGGATAAGTTGAAAAATATGCTTTTCGGCGCGCTTAACTTCCTTGTCGTGGTTTTGTTGCTGTGCGCAATAGTTTTCGGTCTGAATAAAATAGGCGTTTTCAGCTTTTCCGATTTTTTCAGAGAGCTTTTCGGACTTCCCGAACGTCAGGTAAACGTGCTTCCGCATGACGACGGAAAGATTTATCAGAGCCTGTCCGACGGAAAAAGCGGTGAAGATGTTACAGTAAAGGTTTCGCTTACGCCCGAAAATGTAAGAGCGCTGCTTGAAAGCGTAACGCTTGCCGACGATTATTACCAGGAGGCGCAGTATACCGTTTTTGCGGAAAATTCACAAAGCATTAAGCGAAAAGCCGTGATACGCAGAACCGACGCCCTTACAAGCATTTCGCTGTATGATGAGTCGGGTACGCTCTTTAAACGAATAGAACAGCTTGAAAAAGGCGTCAGAGTTACAAATATAACCTCCGACGGCAACGAAACCTCGTCTGAATTTCCCGACGGCAGTATAAGTGCCGAACAGGAGAGCGGAGTGATAATGACGCACGCCGATTTTCTTGACGGAGATTTAAGCTCTCAGTTTGACGAGTCGTCCTATTCCGTCGCATACAGCTCTTACGGAACGGTTATGCAGATAACCTTTGAAAAATCCGATGAAAAATATAAAAGAACGCAGAAATACTGGCTGTCACTCGATTACGGCATTGTTGTAAGAGCCGAGTGTTACGAAAATGACAGCCTTGTATATCTGCTTGAAACACTTTCCCTGACAGAATAAAGTTCTTGTCAGAACAGCAGCAGTACCGCAAGAAGTATCGGAATTACAAAGTCGCTGTTTGCGTCCTTGTCGTATATCATAAGAAATATCAGCAACAGAAGCAATAGATCGTCTGCTTCCAGGTTTCCGATGATCTTTTTTGAACTGCAGCACTGCCCGTTGCCTTTGCAGCCGGTGCATTCGAGTGCGTTTTGCGAGGTCGTGCTGCTGTCCTGTACGTCTGTTTCTTGTGAATTATCTGTCTGATTCGGCACAGCGTATTGCGTACCTACAACTCTTGTCTGTTCCGCAGCGTTTCTGCGCGCGAATTCTTCAAGAGAAGGGCCAGCGTCGAAACTTTCAACCGGTACATTATGACTTTTAGGGCATTGTGATGAAGAAACGCATTCTTTTGAATACATAAAATCTCTCCCTTTTGCATTAATTGTTGTGCGGCTTATTTGCCGAACAGCCCCGAAGAACCCGTGTAGCTGTTTATAAGCTTTGCAATGTTCAGAGCTTTTACAAGACTGTCAACTTTTTGCTGACGGTCGTCCTTTAAATAAGGCTTTATTGAACGCAATAGGTTCGCACGTTCGTCAAAGCTGTTGTGAACGTTCGGCGCGTCGATAACGGCGCTTGCATTTAACGGCTGTTCGGGAGCTTTGCTTTGAGAAGAAGGCTGCACGTTGCTGCCGCTTAACATCTTCATGGCGTTTACCGCAGCGCTTAAAGTCTCGGGGGTGACTGTGCTCTGATTTGCGCCTGAGTTGCCCGATACAGAGTTTTCGCCTGAGAAATCAGTGTTGTCTGAGGCATTTGCAGTTGTCTGAACCGTGTTTTCGGATTGTTCAGTGCTTTGTTGAGTTACGGGCGGCGGATTTTCCGCGTTTTTTGCCATGCTTACGTTTGCCGATAAAAAGCTTTTTGCAATTCCGGCAATAAGATTTAAGGTTTCCGGATTTTGGAGCAGCGACGAGAGTATATCGCCGGAGTTTTCCATATCTGTCACCTCTCGGATTTTGAATTGTTCAGTTCAGCCGCGATTTTTTTCGCGTTTTCTGCGCCGAAAGTGTTTAAAAGCGAGTTTATCTGCTCTTGCGACAGTCCCGATGCAAGACGTCTTAATGTCTGCATGTCAGACAGCGCCGAAAGTATTTTTCTGCTGTCCGCACCGGCTGCGACTGCGGCTGCGGTGATGCGCTTTTTCAGTTCTTCGTCATCAAGCTTCAATAACTCGTCAAGGTTGTTTAACTGATTCATATTAGCCGATCCTTTCTTGTGCTTTTAGTTTATAATATGCTTAAAGTGTCTCAAATGTTACCGTAATGATATTATTTTGGAGGATATAGAGTGAGAATTTTTGTTTTTTCCGATTCGCACGGCAATATCGGTAAAATGCAGGACATTATATCGCGTTCAAGAATGAATGCAGACCTTGTTATACATCTCGGAGATAATGTTTCCGATATACAGGAGATCAGAAATAAATATCCTCAGATTGCGTTTTTGTATGTCAGAGGAAACTGCGACGTTTTCGGTATGGCATCGGGCGCACCGGTTGAATACAGCGTGACGCTTGAAAATAAGCGTTTTTATCTTACGCACGGACACCTTAAAGGTGTAAAAAGCGGAGAGCTTTTCGGACTTGAATACGAAGCCGCGCGCAATAAATACGACGTCGTGCTTTACGGACATACGCATATAGCGCACTTTGAGCAAAAGAACGGGGTATACTATTTCAACCCCGGAAGTATCTCGCGTCCGCGTGACGGTTCCGGCGGAACATACGGGGTCATTGATCTGACGCCGCAGAATATAGACTTTAAAATTATAGATACGGAGGAAAAGTCATGACTTACAGACCTGCCTCAAATTCAAAGGCGGCAAAAAATATATGCTTTACAGGCGCCATAACCGCGGTAATTTTGTTTCTCGTTTCGGGATATGTTTCTCGGTTTGCTTTTGTATATCAGATAACGGCGCTTGTACTTGCGGTAGTCAGCGTTGAAATGTACATGAAGTATGTCGGCAGCGATTATATTTACGAGGCGGCGGATAAGTCGTTAAAGGTCTATAAGGTAACGGGTAAAAAGAGCCTTTGCGTGTGCAGCCTTGACTATGAGGCTTCATTGAGCCGTGTTATAAGCTCGGACGAATATCTGAACCAAAAGGAAAAGTACCCTAAAACAAATTTTAACGTAAACTACGCAAAAAATCTTGCGCCCAAGCATTACAGTGTGTACTTCTTTGAATTCAACGGAAAAAAATCCATGATGAAATTTGAACCCGATAAGGTTTTCACCGATTATGTAAATGAGAAAATAGATAACGCAATGAAAAATAAAGATGAAAGGGTGAATGTGTAAAAATGGAAAACAGTTTTAATGAAGTTCTGCTCTTAAAATTCGGTGAGGTTGTACTCAAAGGACTTAACCGCCAGTATTTTGAGGGCATAATGATAAAAGACGCCGTGTCAAGACTCAAAAAGCTCGGAAAATATAAGGTCGAGAGCATACAGTCCGTGCTTTATGTTACTCCGCTTGATACTGACGCCGCGGATAACTTTGACAAAGCGCTCATACAGTGTACGAGAGTATTCGGAATAACCGGTGTAAGCCGTGCGCTGCGCGTCGAAAAGGACATGGAGAAAATAAAGAAAGCCGTGGTTGACTATTCAATAGGCGAACTTGAAAAGCATGACACTTTCAAAGTTGAGGCAAAGCGTTCGGATAAAAAATTTCCGCTTAAATCTCCCGAAATTGCTGCCGAGTGCGGCGGCGCGATACTTTCTGCGTGTCCGAAGCTTGCTGTTGACGTAAAACAGCCGCAGATAACCGTAAGGGTAGAGATAAGAAGCGAGTACGCGTATATTCATCATAAAACGTTTGAAGGCGCGGGCGGTATGCCTCTCGGAAGTGCCGGAAAGGGACTTCTTCTGCTGTCCGGAGGTATTGACAGCCCCGTTGCAGGATATATGTGCGCCAAGCGCGGCGTAACGCTTGAGGCTCTGCATTTTGAAAGCTATCCTTATACAAGCACACAGGCTCTCGAAAAGGTAGCTGAGCTTGCGGGAGCAATGGAGGAATACTGCGGTAAAGTCAGACTTGAAGTTATAAGCGTTACCGAAATACAGGAACAAATCAAGAAAAACTGCCGTGAGGAATACTTTACGCTTATCTTGCGCAGATTTATGATGAAACTTGCAGAGATGACAGCTCACCATTTCAAGTGCCGCGCCGTAATTACCGGAGAGAGCCTCGGACAGGTCGCGAGCCAGACCATGGGCGCGCTTTGCGTAACTGATCTTGCCGTTTCGGCGCTTCCCGTATACAGACCGCTTATAGCAATGGATAAAGAGGATATAGTCAAAATATCCCGCAAGATAGGCACGTTCGATATTTCCATACTGCCGTATGAGGATTGCTGTACGGTGTTTACACCCAAGCACCCCGTAACAAACCCGGTGCTTGAAAATATACTTGCCGAAGAACAGAAACTCGATGTCGAAGGACTGCTTGAACGCGCGTTCAGATCGAGAAAAGAAATAACCGAATGATTTTATGCTTTTATAAAGAGGGTGCATCAGATTGACCGCTGAAATTCTCTGCGTCGGAACAGAACTGCTTATAGGTGATATAGTAAATACAAACGCCGCATATATTTCAAAGGTGCTGTCTTATCACGGCATAGACGTGCTGCATCATACCGTCTGCGGAGATAATGCAAAACGCCTTGAAGAATGTTTTAAAACAGCGCTTGAAAGAAATGATATAGTCGTAACCACCGGCGGACTCGGTCCGACGTATGATGACATAACAAAAAAAGTCTGCGCAGCAGCTCTGAATCTTGAACTTGTAACCGATGAAAAAATTGTAAAGGCGATGAAAGAGTATTTTGAGCGTTCCGGACGTGTCATGACGGAAAACAATCTGCTTCAGGCACTTGTTCCGGACGGCGCGAAGGTGTTTCTTAATAACCACGGCACAGCGCCGGGACTTTGTATTGAAAAGAACGGCAAAACCGTTGTAATGATGCCGGGACCTCCTCGCGAAATGAAACCTATGCTCGATGAGCAGATAATGCCGTATCTTTCAAAGTATACTGATCATGTGCTTTATTCTTCTAATATCAACATTTTCGGTATTGGCGAGTCGAGTGTAGATCAGAAACTGCATGAAATGATGCAAAGCTTTACAAACCCGACAGTAGCTCCGTATATAGACGATGGGGAAGTGCGTCTGCGCGTTACGGCGAGCGCCGAAAACCCTGAAATGGCTCATGAACTTGTAAATGACGTTGTCAAGAAGATTTCGGACACACTCGGAAACTGTGTTTACGGCGTTGACAGCGGCGGACTTCAGTATACGCTTGTCGAAAAGCTGCGTGAAAAAAAACTTTCCGCTGCCTGTGCTGAATCTTGTACGGGAGGACTTCTGTCGTCCATGATAACCGACGTTCCGGGTTCAAGCGAGGTGTTCGGATACGGCGTATGTACGTATGCAAATGAGGCAAAGATCAAACTTCTCGGCGTAAAACCCGAAACTCTCGAAAAGTATGGCGCGGTTTCGGAACAGACTGCCTGCGAAATGGCAGACGGTGTAAGAGAGCTCTCGGGCGCGGATATTGCACTTTCTCTTACCGGTCTTGCCGGACCCGGAGGAGCGGTGCCGGGTAAACCCGTCGGACTTGTCTGGCTCGGCGTAAGCACGGCGAAAAAGACGTATGCAAAAAAGCTCTTGCTTGCACAGC
Source organism: uncultured Eubacteriales bacterium (assembly GCA_934446675.1). Lineage (GTDB taxonomy): Bacteria > Bacillota > Clostridia > Oscillospirales > CAG-382 > UMGS1387. The sequence continues at coordinate 54,095 of CAKSEL010000001.1, read as the reverse complement.
ATAATAAACCGGACAGAGCGTTTATACGAAAGCTTGCCGCAAAAAACGCACTCAAAACAGCGCTTGACGAAGCGTCGGAAATGTAAGGTAGAATATGACGGAACTCAAAAAAATGCTCTCGGAGCTTACAAAGCTCGATATAATCAAAATTACGCTTTCAGATTCGCGAAAAAAAGACGCGGCAAGTATTTTGAAATGTACCGTAAAACCTGTTGTGCTCAAAAACAAGCGTATGTTTCAATTTGAGAGCTTTACGCAAAAACAGGCTTTTCATAAGAATGTAGCTTCCGAAGAAATCTGCACGGAACTTGAAACTCTGCTCACGGATACATTCCGTCAGGCTCAGATATTTACGCCGGAATACATTTACGGTCTGAAAATTACGTCGAAAGGAAAACTTCTTCATAACAGAACCGCGAATACCGTAAAGGTTAAAAATTCTGCGGATAACGGCAATAACCGCGTAAAGAATCATATTATCGACCTTGAAAATGCTCCGCCGGTGCTGCATGAACTCGGAATTATATCAAATGACGGCAAAGTCGTAAACTCAATGTATGATAAATTTCGTCAGATATGCCGATTTGCAGAGATAATAAACGACGCCGTGTCGGGAGATAAAAGGGAATGTTTCAATATTGTCGATTTCGGCTGCGGAAAGTCATACCTTACATTTGTGGTCTATCACTATATAACGAGAATTCTCGGCGCAAAGGCAAAGATTACGGGACTTGACTTAAAGAGCGACGTTATCGAAAACTGTAATAAGCTTTCGGAAAAGTACGGCATTTCGGACAATGTAAAATTCCTTTGCATGGACGTAAAAGACTATATTCCCGATGATAAAGTCGATATGGTGATCGCACTTCATGCCTGCGACATTGCAACGGACTACGCGCTGTTCAACGCATATCTCTGGCAGGCGGATTATATTTTTTCAGCCCCATGCTGTCAGCATGAAATGAATTCCGTTATGAAAGCTCAAAACTTTTCGCTGCTTTCGGACTACGGACTTCTAAAGGAGCGTTTCTGCGCACTGTCAACCGACGCGCTGCGCTGTAAAATTCTTACGTCGCTCGGATATAAGACGGATATACTGGAATTTGTGGACGCGGAAATATCACCTAAAAATCTGCTTATCCGTGCTGTCAGGACTACAAAGATAACACGTGAAAAACGTGAGCTTATCCGCACACAGATAAAGACTTTTGACAATGAGTTCACGCGGCCGCTTTGCCTTGAGAGAATGTCGGAGGAAAAATATAAGTCTGTGACCGGCAAAAGCTCCGATAAAATTCTGTTTCTCGAAACAGGCAAGGCGAGTATGCTCATAAAGGACGCAATGACCGTGAGAAAGGCTGTTTTCGGCAAAGAACAGAATTATATTTACGGCTCGTCGCGCGATAAGGACGACGAAACGGCATGGATTGCAAATATCTATGACGGTAATAAGACCGTTTCAACTTCGCGTATGATTTTTACGGAAAATAAAAACGCAAGACTTCTCGGAAAAATCGCTGTTCTGCCCGAATACCGCAGCGAAGGACTCGGAAAGATCATGCTCACGGAGCTTATTTGCATCGCAAAATCCGAAAACGTCCGAATGCTCTATGTAAATGCGCAGACGCATGCGGTTCCGTTTTATAAAAAGCTCGGATTTGATGTCTGCGGAAATGAGTATGTCGAAGAAAATATTCCAATGGTAAAAATGCGTCTTGTACTTTCGTAAAAATGACGGAAAACACATATTTCACAATAAAAAACACATTGTAATACCGCTTCTTATATGCTAAAATATACTAAAAATTAAGCTGTAAGGAGCGGTAAATTTATGAGCGTTTTGCCTTCAAGACAGGTTCATCTTGACTTTCACACTTCGGAAAAGATAGATAATATCGGAAGTAAATTTGATAAAAAGCAGTTTCAGGATTGTCTGAAAAAGGGACATATAAATTCAATAACGGTGTTTGCAAAATGTCATCACGGAATGATGTACTATCCGTCAAAAACCGGAACAATGCACCCGGGACTGCACGGATTTGATCTGCTGTCGGCTGAGCTTGAAGCCTGCCGCGAAATCGGCGTTCATGCGCCGATATATATTTCCGCGGGATTCGATGTAGATTATCTTACAAAGCACCCCGAATGCAGAGCAATACCAAAGCCAGAAGAAACATATGTCAAATATCCGCCAATGGACGGTTTTAAGCTTATCTGCTATAACTCGCCGTACCTTGATGTGCTTGTTTCGCAGATTGAAGAAGTTGTTCAGAAATTCAATCCCGAGGGCGTATTTCTCGATATATCCTCGCCGAAAGTCTGCTACTGTCGCTATTGCAGAAAAATAATCGAGCAGCGCGGACTTGATCAGTCCGATCCGCAGAATTTCGTAGACCTTTCTATCGAAACATTTAAGAAGTATGCCGACAGAACAAACGCAGCCGTAAAGAGCGTAAATAAAAACACGCGTGTGTTCCATAACGGAGGCAACATCAGCGCGCGCAGACCCGAAGAGGCGTTCTATAATACGCACCTTGAGCTTGAAAGCTTGCCTACCGGCGGCTGGGGATATGACCATTTTCCGCGTTCGGTAAGGTATGCTGCAACCCTGGGACTTGAATATCTCGGTATGACCGGAAAATTCCATACAACATGGGGTGAGTTCGGCGGATTTAAACACCCGAATGCGCTTATATATGAGGTTGCGCTTTCAATGTCTTTCGGAGCAAAGTGCTCGATAGGCGATCAGATGCACCCATACGGATTTATGGACGAGGCAACATATTCGCTTATCGGAAAAGCTTATGAATATGGCGAAAAGATTGAGGAATACTGCCTTGATTCGGTTCAGATGTATGATATAGGCGTTCTGCTGTCGGAAAGTTATGCAATCGAACCTCCTAAATCCAGACTCAATAATCATGACGTCGGTATCTGCCGTGTACTCAATGAGGGTAATTATCTTTACAGCCTGCTTGACAAAAATGCGCCGTTTGACGGTTTCAAGGTTCTTGTGTTGCCCGACGATATAAGAATAACGCCCGAACTTAAAGAAAAGCTCGATAAATACCTTAAAAACGGCGGAAAACTTCTCTGTACGGGAAAATCCGGATTAAGTACAGAAAAAGATGAATTCCTGTTTGATTTCGGCGCTGAATATGCCGGCGAGTCGGAATATAATCCTACATATATCCGCCCCGAATTTTCACCGTTCGGACTTCCGTCGTCGTCTTTCGTAATATATGCAAAGTCTTATGTCATCGAGAAAACTCCCGAATGTACCGAGGTCTTTGCACACGCAAGAGATCCGTTCTTCAACAGAACTCCCGAGCATTTCTGTTCTCACAGACACGCGCCGTTCGTGGACTATGACAGAGGCCCCGGAATTACATTCGGCAAAGACGGAGCATATATAGCGTGGGATATGGCTGAAGAATACGCCGTTACAGGCTGTATGATCGCAAAAGAAACAATTATTCAGACGCTTGAAAAACTGATAGAAAATGATAAGACAATCTCGGTAAATCTCCCGTCTGCCGGATTTGTGACGCTGAATAAACAGGCTGAAAAGTCAAGATATGTTGCAAATCTTGTCTATGCGTCGCCTATCAAGCGCGGAAACGGCGTCGAGGTAATAGAGGAGCTTGTACCACTTTACGATATTGAAATCTCGGTAAAGCTTCCCGAAAAGGTAAAGCGTGTTTACCGCGGAACTGACCGCAGCGAACTTGCCTTTACGCAAAACGGCGGTGCGGTAAATGTAAAACTCGATAAATTTACCTGTCACGAATCTGTTGTTTTTGAAATTTAACACTTTATAACTTATATTGCACTCCGGGGACTGTATAGCGGTTTTCGGAGTGCTTTATTGTTTATAGACACCTTGCTTAAACTAAAAAACGTTGTCGACAAACTTTTGACTCCATGATAAAATTGTAATATAAAGAATTATTATGAAATTGTTTAAATATAGTTTTTTGCTTATGAACGAAGTGACAGCACCGTATGGAAAAACGCAAAGCCCACATATTAATATTGTCCTTAGCTTTAATTGCCTTGCTTATCGCAGGCGCAGTTGTAATTAAACGAGTACATGAGAAGAAAATCTATGTCCAAAACAGAAATACCCTGCGTACGCTCCGGATTTTTTCACGTGATGATAACTGCACAGAGCAATACGTAAACAGATATCAGGCATTAAGATTTGTTATGAGAACTGCGGGATTAAGAAACAGTACTGTGGAAATTTTTGACAATGTAAAATTTGCAGTTCCGCCCATACTCGACGTTGACAAACCCGGTGTAAGACACGGGTATATATGCTCAGGTTACTTCAGTAACGTGATTTTCGGAAAAGATTCGGGTAAAAACACTTTTGAACCGCTTGAGACTGCGACTGTAAAAAACTGTGCCGCATTTATTTCACGCTGCCTCGGAAATTTTTCGGCTGATGAAGACGAATTGTGGGAATTTGCAAAGAGTAAAGAAATTATCCGAGAATCCGACCGCTTTTATGATGCGCCCAATACTGAATTAACTCCCGAAATATTCTGTCTTTTGCTTGTCAGAATGTTGGATTGCGACAGATACTTATATTTTGCGGTGGCAAATCTTGACTACATCATGGACATAAATGATTCTATTCGGTTTGATGTAGAAGGAAGTATTACTTACCGCGAATACGCGGAAGTTTTAAATCACAAAAGAAGAAATAGGTTTTCAAAATCGGGTTCGCGTTAAAGACAATCTGTTTGGCAGAATATGCAAAAAAATGAGCCGGGTTAAAAACCAAGCTCATAAAGAATACGTAAGTGACAGGGTGATGTACAATGTGCGTCACTTTTGTTTTTTGTAGGCAATAAAACTTCCGAAAATCGCCGCGGCGGAGGCTGTCGGCAGAGAATATTTAGCGTTCTCATTTGAATAGGGAATGTGTACGACCGCGTCTGAATTTTCGTAAAACAGCTTTGAAATACCGCGTTTTTCACCGCCGATAAAAAGTATAAACGGATATTCCGGCTCAAATTCTCCTATCGGAACGGAATTTTGCGACAGCGCCGCACAGACGATTTTTATGCCATTTGTCTTTATAAGTTTCATCGCCTCGTCGTCATCGGGAGCTATTGTAATTTCGCATAGCTCGCTTGCACCTGCCGAAGAACGGCAGACGGTGCCTGACGCCGAAAGCCAGTTGCGTTTCGGAATTATAAACCCGTGTGCGCCGAATGCAAATAAATTTCTTACCGAATACCCGAAGTTGAACGGATCTTCAACCCCGTCGAGATATACCGCATATGACTGCGCACTTTTCAAGCTGTCAAGATATTTGTCAAATTCCGTATATGTCCGCACACCGGTAAACGCTATAAAACCGCCGTGAGATGCGGAAATGCCGTGCTGTTTGGCAATGGCGTCGATTTCTTGGCGTGAGAGCAGTGAATAGGGTAAATTTTCCTCTTTCAGAAGTTTTAAAAAGTGCAGGGCTTTGCGGTCGCGTTTTTTTATCTTATCACCGTCACAGTAAACGTTGAAGATTTCACGTTTTCCGGCATTGATCACTGCCTCTATCGAGATTATTCCCTCAAAAACGGCTTTTTCGCCGCTGATATTGTATAAAGGCGCAGTATTTTCAAAATTATTGCTCATTTGCGCTTGTGTTTTCCTTAGATGAATCGTCGGAAGTGCCGCTCTCGCCGTTCGGTGCGGTTTCGGCAATCGTGCCGTCCTTGAAAAGTCCCGTGTATGTGTTTCCGCCTGCAAAGTAATATGTTCCGTTGCCTTCGAGAACGCCGTTTACAAAGCTTCCTTCATATTTTTCGCCGTTTGCCCAGGAGTAAGTACCGGTACCTGTTCTTGCGTCGCCGGAAAAATCGCCTTCGTATACGTCGCCGTTTGCAAATACCTGCTTGCAGCGCCCTGTGTATACCGAACCGTCAGAGAGGTTTACCGTTACGTTTCCGGTACCGTCGCGGCGGTCGTTTGAGTATGTGCCGTAGTAATATGAGCCGTCGTTCCAGTGATATTCTCCGGCACCGTTTTTCATGTTGTCCTTAAACTCACCGTAGTACCATGAACCGTCAGAAAAAGTGTATTTGCCGACACCGTTCATTCTGCCGTTTTCAACTTCTCCGTCGTAGACATCGCCCGACGCGTATTCGATAAGCGCGTGTCCGGTTCTTATATCGTCTTTGAAATCGCCGGTGTATACGTCTCCGCTGGATTTGTAAGTGATTTTGCCCGTGCCTGTGCGGTTGATTCCGTCAAGCTGCCCTTCGTAAACGTCGCCGTTTGAGTATGTAATCTTTCCGTTTGCGCTGTCCTTGTCTTTTTGAAGCTTGCCCTTTGTACCGTCCGAATAGCTGAGTTTTCCGCTTGTGGGCTGACCGTTCACAGTCCAGCCCGAGAACTTAACATTGTCCTCTTTGACGTAACGGTATCCGAGAGAATAGATTATAATTCCTGCGGCAGCGAGAAAAATAAGCGTTACAAGTATTATCCAGAGCAGGGGATTGGTGCGGTTTTTTGATTTTGCCGGCATTTATGATTCCTCCTAAAGAATGATTTTAATTTATATTCGGCTGAGGTATTGTTGGATTTGGTTTCGGAATGACGGCACCGCCCGAAGAATTGCCGTCCGTATCCGCTGTTTCATCTACTCCGTCAGTTTGATTTTCTTCACCGTCGGAATTACCCTGAACAGATTCAATATCGTCCTGAATGTTATCGCCATTGTCCGTTTCGTCAGTGCTGTCGGGAGTTTCGCCGTTTTCGGTGATTTTGTCCGACTGCGTATTGCCGGATAATGGCTTATCCGAGGTCGGCGTTCCGAAGTTTTTAAACGAGTTGCTTGCAAAACCCGAAAGCCATGCAATAACCGTGCATGAAACAGCTGCGGCAAGTGCGAGAGCAATTATAACAATAGCCGTATATACCGGATTTGATTTTCTGAATTTGTATTTCGATTCAGCCTCGTCGGACTTGCTTTCATCTATGAAAAAGCGGTCGTTTTCGGTGTAAGAGTATTTTGGCAGCTCGCCGAAGTTTTTTACGCCGCGCTTTGTATAAGCGCCGATTAATCTGTTAAGCCCGGTGTGTGTTTTGGCGGCGGAAAGAATTATTTTCTGCCTGAGCTTTGATGTAATGCCAAGCTGTGCCGGAGATTTCGCACTTGTGCTGTCAAAACAGCCGTTTTTATACAGCGATGTTATGAATAGATTAAGCGTACTTTTTTGAAGTGCGGTATAAATGACCGCCAGAACAATTCCGGCAAAAATAGCCCATACCGCGGCGTTTAATGTAATAAGTCCGTCAGACATTTTTCCTCCGTTATCCTCTTATTCGGCAAAAATATCGTTTCCGCAAAGATTTTTAAGCAGCGCCTCAAGATCTTCTTTGCTGTAATATTCAATTTCAAGAACGCCCTTGTCGGGAGATTTTTTGTTGTTGACAAGCTTCGCCTTTCTGCCGAACTTTGAAGAAATCTTTTCTTCAAGCTTTGCAATGTATATTTTCTTGTCGTCAAGATTGGAAATATCGACAGTTTGCGTTTGCTTTTTGTCTTTTTCGGAAAGCAGCTTTTTTACAAGCGACTCTGTTTCTCTTACCGACAAACCTTTTCCGACCACGGATTGAAGCGCGTCGAGAATGTCGTCCTGATTTCCGAGAGATAACAGCGCACGCGCGTGACCTGCCGTAATATCTCCGCTTGAAAGCGAATCGAGAACCTCGTCGGGAAGCGAGAGCAGACGCAGCGAGTTTGTAAGCGCCGGACGTGAAATTCCGACTATTGCCGCCGTCTGTTCGTGCGTAAGACCAAATTCGTCAATAAGACGCTTTAATCCGAGAGCCTGCTCGACGGGATTGAGATCCTCTCTCTGTAAGTTCTCGACAAGCATAATTGCGGCGGCGTCCGTGTCGGATATGTCCTTTACGACTACGGGAACTTCCGTAAGACCTGCCATTTTAGCAGCTCTCCAGCGGCGCTCTCCCGATATTATCGAGTATTTTGTAACGTCGTGCAGCGCTGAATCGGCATTTGCTTTTCTTACCACAAGCGGCTGGAGAACACCGTGGCGTTCTATTGATTCGCTGAGAGATTTCAGCGCGTCGTCGGTAAAAATTTTGCGCGGCTGATTTTTGTCCGGCTCAATGTCGGATATGCGCACGTTCAAAACTCCGGTACTGTCCGCCGTTTCAAGATCCGGTGCGGAAAACAGCGCGTCAAGACCTTTTGTATTCAGACCTTTTCTTTTTTCCATTGATAATTCCTCACGATATGTAATTTAATAAAATATTAACACCTATATATGAACCTGATATAAACATCAGAACTGAAAATACAGAAACGGATTAAAGCTGTTGCCTGCAAGGTGACAGGTGCATACGAATAACAGCGTGAAAATCAGAACCGTTCTCAAAACGCCGGCAAACACAGAGAGTACCGTGCCGGATATGCACATCTTGCGGTAAAGCTTTTCAATGTATTTGATAACCGGCGTGCAGAATAAAAGCGCCGCGGCGATCCAGAATATATTGTTGAGAATTTCAAATCCCGTCTGCATATCGTAAAGCGGCGATGTGCCTGAAAACATGACTTTAAGGTAATCGGCGGCGCCGTAAAAGCTTGAAAAACGGAAGAACACAAATCCGACGTTCACAATGATTAGCAGATATATGTGTCTTATAAATGACGGTATTTTTTCAAATACGGGTTTGGTGAGCCTCTCAAGCATGATAAATAACCCGTTGTAAAGTCCCCAGATTATAAAATTCCAGCTTGCGCCGTGCCAGAAACCAGTCAGAAACCATACTATAAACAGATTTCTGTAAACGTGCGCTCTGTTTCCGCCGAGAGGTATGTATACGTAGTCGCGTAAGAACGAGCCGAGCGTTATGTGCCAGCGCCTCCAGAACTCGCTTACGGACTTTGAAATGTAAGGATAGTTGAAGTTTTCGGGAAATTTAAAGCCGAACATATGCCCTAAACCTATTGCCATATCCGAATATCCCGAAAAGTCAAAGTAAAGCTGTACCGTGTACATTATAATGCCGAACCATGCCGCAGCACAAGAGAGAGTACCTGCGTCTGCGTTCATATACTTGTCTGCGAATACTCCGGCAGCATTTGCGATTATAACTTTTTTTGAAAGACCGAGAGTAAAGCGGTAAATTCCGTGGGAAAACTTGTTCAGCGTTTCGTTTCTTTGCTCAATGCTATCGGCAACGTCGCCGTATCTTACAATGGGGCCTGCGACAAGCTGAAAATACATTGAAAGATATAAAAGATATTTGAAAAAGCTCTTTTGAGACGTCTGTTTGCCGCGGTACACGTCTATAACGTAGGTAAGCGTCTGGAAAGTGTAAAAAGAAATGCCGATAGGCAGACTGAACTGCGGAACATACAGCGAAAGTCCGGTTAAAGCGTTTATGTTTGAAATTATAAAGCCGGAATACTTGAAAATAATGAAAATGCCGATGTCGGTAAGTACCGAAAGGGTGAGCGAAAGCTTTGCACGCGTGGTTCCGAGGTGCTTTTCAATAGACTTTGCATGAACATAGTCAGAAAAAGCCGTGAGAATAAGCAAAAATACCCATATCGGTTCGCCCCAGGCATAAAAAATCAGCGAAAACAGTATCAGAACCGCATTTCTTGCTTTGCCTTTGGGCATTATGAAGTATAGTATCAGATTTAACGGTAAAAATAAATATAAAAATATAAGGCTTGCAAAAACCAAAATATTCACTCCATTGTGTTATGCCGTAATTTGCGGCAAAATAAGCGGTGAAAGGAAATTGAAATGGATAAACACTCTTACAGTGAAAAGGAAAAAGAGGCATTCAGAAAGTATGCCGAAAAGAATTCTCCGAAATCAAACCTGTTAAAGGACTGCGTGTGCGCCTTTATAGTCGGCGGACTTATATGCGTCGCCGGTCAGGGAATAACGGATCTCGGTAAGGCACTCGGCGTAAATTCGGAAAACATCAAAATTTTAACGCCCGTGACTCTCGTATTCCTGTCATGTCTGTTTACGGGTCTCGGCTGGTATTCAAAGCTTGCAAAACACGCGGGCGCAGGAACACTGGTGCCTATAACCGGATTTGCAAATGCCGTGGCGTCGCCTGCAATAGACAGCAAGTCCGAAGGTTACGTTCTCGGCGTGGGAGCTAAGATGTTTACCATTGCAGGGCCTGTAATTCTTTACGGAAGCACTGCGTCGGTGGTCTGGGGAATAATCTATTACTTTATGAATAAGTAAATTTATTCAATGTTTATTTCGTCAAGCTCGATTGCGTCGTTTGCGTCAAAACGCGTGCGTGCCGGAATTTCAGTGCTCTTTCCGCATACCTTGCAGACGATCTTTACTTTGTCGTAGTCGATAACGGCTTTTACCGCATGGCTTCCGCACGAACAGGTTATTTTTTTGTCCTCGTCAAGGTTTCCGATTGCAAATAATACCTCTCTCATTACGTTCATGTCAGCAACCATCAGATCCGCGCTCTTTTTCGCGTCGTCCTCTTCATCGGCACTTTCCGTAAGCTCGCGTATAGCTGCAGCCGACGCGTCGATTTCATCTTCGACAAGATCTTCTTCGCCGATAAAGCAAATGTCAAGTCCCGTAAAAGAGCAGGGCAGCGTTATTATATCCTTGCCGAAAAACATTTCTTCGGAAATTTTGTAAGGGTGCGGATGCGGACACATAAGGCACGGAACGTTAAGTTCTACCGAGCCTGACGGAGTTTTGTTAATTTCAAGCGCCGACTTGTGACACTCAATGCAGGTAAGCTTTAAAGGTCTGTCAAGTGAATTTTTCGTAATGTCCGATGTTATAACGCTTGCACAGAACGGACACCTGTATGCTACTCTTACTTTTTTGTTGTCGCTCATTGTAAAAACCTCTTAAAATCAGATAACTACGCCGCTTTGGCAGCGCTCGTAATAGAAAAGATATTGCTGTGCTATTCCGGCATACTCGCCGGAAAAATGGCATGACGGACATTCGCTGTAATATTTGGCAAGAATTTTTTTGACCCAGACGTCAATGGGAAACGCGTCGTATTTGGAAAAACCGAATAACAGCGTACAGGCTGCGACCTTTGGACCTACTCCCTTTATGCGCTCAAGAGACGTTGCGGCGTCGGTTAAATTCATCTGCGATATTTCGTCAAGGTCAATTTCGCCTGTTGTCACCTTTTTTGCGGCGTCGTATATGTACTTTGCGCGAAAACCGGTTTTGAGAGCGAATATTTCGTCCTCTCCGGCATTGTACAGACTTTCGGCGGTCGGAAAAGCATAGCGTGTTTCGCCGAAGGCGTCGGTAAATGGTGTTCCGAACTTCTGCGACATATTTTTAATTATGCCTTTTATGCGCGGTATGTTGTTGTTCTGGCTTATGATAAAGGAACAGAGAGTTTCCCATTCGTCCTGTTTCAGTATTCTTATTCCGGAGGAAAATCCGGCGGCACGGGAAAGCGTTTCGTCGTCCGAAAACGAGCTTATTATGTCGGAGTATTTTCTGTCCCAGTCAAAAAAGTTTTTCCATATATTTTCAAAATCGTCCTTGGTGCAGCCGTAGAAGTATAGATTTTCTTCGTCCTGTGCGACTTTCAGATATTTTGAGAAAGCAACGCCGTCGTAGATGTTTCCGGTTTCGTCGGCTTTGTCAAATCTGAAACACTGACCGCAGTCGAATATCTGGGAAAGGCAGAAATTTTCCGGACGTTTGATTTTGAATGTTTCATTTTGAAGTTTTTTGTCCTGTGTCATGTATAACCTCGCATAAATTTACCTGTTTGTTGTTGACATTGTACTTTGCAAATGTTATTATAAACATGAAAGGTGATGAAAATTTTGGAAGAAAAGATATATACAATACCCGTAAACGAAGCTTTTTCAAAAAAGGACGGCTGTCCGTTCTGCAGACTTGTCACGGAGCTTGAGAATACCGAACGCGACCTCATAATGGGCGCGTCCATGATGGAACCGGATATACGCATAAAGACAAATAAATCTGGCTTTTGCAAAAAGCATTATAAGCAGATGTTCGAGATGAATAACAGGCTAAGCCTTGCTCTTATGCTTGAGAGCCATCTCGGAGAAATCGCCGGAGAAACGGTCATATATAAAGATTCTCTTCTCGGTAAGGATAACAGCAAAAAAGCGTGCGAAAATATGGAGCGCATACATAAAAGCTGTTATATATGCGAAAAAACTGCGGAAAAATTTGAAAAAATGCTGCTTTGCGCGGTTCTTCTTTGGCAGACAGAGCCTGAATTTCGCGAAAAGTGCCTTTCTCAGCCCTATTTCTGCCTTGAACACGCCGGAAAGTTTGTCGAAACCGCAAAATATAAGCTTGATAAAAAGCTTTTTGCAAAGTTTGCCGAGAATATAAGCGATGTTCAGAAAAAATATATCGGATCGCTTAAAGAGGACGTTTCGTGGTACTGCAAAAAGTTTGATTACCGCTACGATAACGAACCGTGGGGCAATGCAAAGGACTCGGTGGAACGCGCAATACGCTTTCTTTCGGGCGAGTATTGATTTTGTGCCCCTTATTCTTCTGAAATACCGCTGTCATTACCGCCGTTTTCGGCGGTATTTTTGTTTCTTGCGAGCTGATAGCATAAAGCCATGAGAGAGTCGCCGAGGTGGACGTTTTCGATTACGGCGTCACTGTCGGGCAGTGTAATCTCCGTATTTGAAAAATTCCAGAAACCCTTGACTCCGGCAGAGCTGAGATTAAGCGCGGCGTCATAGACCGCAGCTTTAGGCAGAGTAAGTATTGCAATGTCAATTTTGTTTTGTTTGCAGAAATCGCACATCTGAGCCGCGTCCGTTACTGTGATTCCGTTGTGAACCGTTCCTATAATGCTTTCGTCGGTGTCGAAAAGACCTAAAATTCTGACGCCTCTCTTTTCAAACAGCGCATTTGATGTGAGTGCGCGTCCGAGATTACCCATACCGACGACAACCGCGGTAAAGCCGCAGTCAACGCCCAATATTCTGCTTATTTCGCCGTAAAGATACTTGACGTTATAGCCGTATCCCTGCTGACCGAATCCGCCGAAACAGTTGAGATCCTGCCTTATCTGGGACGCGGTAACGTTCATGCGTTCGGAAAGCTCGCGTGAAGAAATCCGCAGCGTCCCCTGACGTATGATCTCGCGAAGGTATCTGAAATACCGCGGGAGCCTGCGTATAACGGCATTTGATATGTATTTTTCGTTATTGTCGGTTGATTTTTCCTGTGAATTTATGTTTTGCCGGTTGTTCATTTTTTTCTCCGTAGAAATAAATTTGTTTTTTTAATATGTATCGAAATAATTTCGTTGACATAATGTTTCCACACTTTCAACAGGGTTTTCCACAGGTAAAAATGTCAAATCATGTCGAAAATGCATTTAACTGCGTAATTTTCAAGCTTTGAAAGGTGAGTTTTCCACAAAATGTTGAAAACTTCGGGGAAACATAATGTTTTGTGTGTAAATCGTTATTCTTTGCTTTTTATACTTCGTCAATGCCCATTGTTGCATAAGCATTGAGAGATAGCGGAGCGCATTTGTGAGCAAGCGTGTACTCGTAATATGCCTGCGCGCCGATCATTGCTGCATTGTCTCCGCAGAGTGACAGGGGAGGCACAAAGAGTTTAACGCCGTTGTCTGCGCATATTTTTTCAAATGCGGCTCTTATGTGGCTGTTTGCACTTACACCGCCTGCAAGCACAAGCTTTGAACCGGTAAACTTTTCCTTGTCTTTCAAAAGGTGTTCAAAGCGCGATGTCACGGTTCTTACAACAGCGTCGGTAAAGCTTGCCGCAACATCTGCTTTGCTGTAAGGCTCGTCTTTTTGTTCATGCGTGTGAATGTAGTTTATAGCCGCGGTTTTAAGCCCCGAAAAAGAGAAGTCATATGGCGAATCCTTGACGAAAGCGACGGGAAAATCAACGGCTTTTCTGTTCCCGTCATACGCGAGTTTGTCCATTTTAGCACCGCCCGGATATTGCAGTCCCATAAGCCTTGCCACCTTGTCAAAAGCCTCGCCGGCAGCGTCGTCACGTGTAGAACCGAGAATTTCAAAGTGTACGTAATCTTTGACGGAGATAAGCGAGGTGTGGCCACCCGATAAAACAAGCGCGGTAAAGGGCGGTTCGAGAAGTTCGGCTCCGCAAAGTCCGTTGTAGTGCGTGTAGTTTGCGGCTATGTGTCCGCGTATGTGATGAACCGGAATGAGCGGTTTTGAATATGAATAGGCAAGACCTTTGGCAAAATTTACGCCGACAAGCAGCGCGCCTATAAGTCCAGGACAGTTTGTCACCGCAACCGCGTCAATGCCGTCCATTGTAAGACCGGCGTTTTTAAGTGCACTCTTTGTAAGTGAAGATATAGCCTCCGTATGAGCGCGTGACGCTATTTCCGGTACAACGCCGCCGTAAAGCGCGTGTATTGCAATCTGTGAGGCTATTTCGTTCGATAAGATCTCTCTGCCGTCTTTAACGACCGACACCGCGGTTTCGTCGCACGAAGATTCAACAGCAAGTATGTTCATTTTTACATTTATTCCTTTGTAGTAGTTTGTTGAGTGTTAAATTCCTTTATCATAACGCAGGCGTCCTCTGTTGGACGACGGTAGAAGTTTTTTCTGATGTCCGTCTCTAAAAATCCGTGCTTTTGATAAAGCGATATTGCCGCAAAGTTGGAAACTCTCACTTCAAGGCTTATTTTTTCCGCAGAGCTGTCGGCGGCATATTTGCAAAGTTCGCGCATAATCGCGTCCGCAATGCCTTTTCTTCGCAGCTCCGGAGCTACGGCAACGTTCTGAATTTCAATTTCGTCGGGTATAAATGTAAAACTAACATATCCCGAAATTCTGCCGTCAATTACGGCGCAGAGTATGCGGTTGAAATTATATCCGAGAAAATCCTGTACCGCTGAGACAGACCACGGTTCCGAAAAGCACTGCTTTTCAATCTGCGCAATGCTTCCTGAGTCTGAAATGCCGGCAAATCTGAGTGTGATTTTTTCACCAGTCATTTTCGGCGCAAAGCTCCTTTAACAGTCCGCATACATTTTTGTAAAGCTCATCGCAGCAAGCCTCGTAAACCTCACAGTCGCCGCCGTAAGGATCTGCAATGTCCTGTCCGAAAGTAAAGATTTTATCTGCATATTTCGGAAATTGCGAACATAAAGCCGCGGCGTGCGCCCTTGTCATGCAAATTACCGCAAAACTCTGCGAAATCAGCTGTTCGTTCACTTTCTGCGAGGTGTGGGAAAACTCAATGCCGCGTTTTTTCAGCGCAAGATAAGCGTTTTTGCTCAAAGGCGAGTGCCCCGATGCGCTGATTCCGGCAGAATCCGCACAAAATTCTTCATTTTTGCAAAGCTCTGTAAAAATAGCCTGCGCCATAGGACTTCTGCACGTGTTTCCGGTGCATACAAAAAGTATTTTTTTCATTAATAACCGAACTTTCCCGTAAGCGAATCGTCGTTTTCAACCCAGTCCGAAACGTTGAACTCGGTATACTCTGTCGGCGTGTTTCTTACAATGACTTTTGATATTCCGGCGTTAATTACAAGACGTTTGCACATGGGACAGCAGCAGGTGTCGGGAACAAGCTCAGAATCGGGGTAGCTTATACAGGCAAGATACAGAACGGAGTCGAGCATATCCTCGCGTGAAGCCGCGATTATGGCGTTCTGCTCGGCATGAACCGAACGGCACAGCTCGTATCTTTCGCCGCGCGGAATTTTGAGATGTTCTCTCATGCAGAAACCGAGATCGGAACAGTTTTTGCGTCCTCTCGGCGCGCCTGCATATCCGGTTGAAACTATAACGTCGTTCTTGACTATTATTGCACCGAAACGGCGGCGTATACAGGTTCCGCGCGAGGCTACCGTCTGGGCAATGTCAAGATAATAGTTTGTTTTGCTGATACGTTCCATTTTTGCACCTCTTTTTTGTCTTTGTAAAAACGGCGATAATATTGTCATTTTATAAAGAATATTATACATTCATGCGGCACATTTGTCAATACTTACGCACTCCCAAAAGCCAAAAAGATACCCCGGTTTTAACCGGGGCTTTCGGTAAATTTATCAGAAATTTGTCTTAATGTAAAGATTTTCGTTTTCGACCTTGAAATCGTATCCGAGCACCTTGCAGATAAGGTCAGCCGGAACCATCGGCAGACCGTCGTCGAGGTAGGGAACACAGTCAAGATATACGGTTTCTCCGTTAATTACCGCTTTGTTTGTGCCGATATAGAAGAATACCGAGCGGTTGTTTGCAAATATGGAAAGCTTTTTCTCGGGAGCATTCCATTCATAATAAGCGCCGAGTCTGTAAAGCGTCATGCGTTCGTTGAATATCGGTATCATGACGTGTTCGCCGCATATTGCGTAAGGATTGTCGAGAATAACATTTGCGCCGTCGATAAAAAGCTGTTTTGCCTTTTCGGATGTTTCGGTGTAGAAGATCTCGGCGGAGTAAATCTTTGTTGTGACGTGCGGAATTTCGGAAGGGTCTATTCTGACGCTCAAAAGATTTCCGACATAAGGAGCGTTTCCGGGACGTCCGTTTGAAAGATTTATCAGATATTCGTGTTTGCCATTCTTCACGTTAAAGCCCGCGGCATTGCGGCTGCACCATTCGGGACTTGATGTTGTTCTGAAGTATACAACACCGTTGTCGAAATCGGACGAATCCATAACAATGCGCATATGAGTCGCTTTTTCGCAAGGTATATCGATGGTATCCGTATAAATTGCCTTTGCGTCGTTTCCTACCGAAACAAAACTTATGCAGTTCTTTGAATTAACAGACTTTGCCTCCTCGGTTTTCCAGTGTTCATTGTCGATAATAAGTTTTGCCGTAACTCTTGATTCGTCAAAGTCTATGCTTTTTACGGTTTTCGGTCTTAACTCAAGCGGACGTATTGTCTTTCTGTCCTGCGGATAGAGATAAGACAGGCGCTTTAACTGCTTTGCGGTGGGTTTTACGTCCTTTGCGCCTTCGCCGCGTCCGTCGGTGTAAACATCTCTTATGGCGTTTACATATCCGAATCCGTTAAGTCCCGACGGCATTATGTAAGTGCCCTCGCCGTACTCGTTCCAGTTTGAGAGCATTACGAATTTCTTTGTCCATTCGGGAAGATTTTCATAAGAGGGCAGAAGTTTGTCGCGCATATAGAGGTTGATCTTTTTGAAACCCGATACGCTTATGCATGGAACTCTAGGCGAACCCCATGCAAGTCTGTTGAAACCTGTGCTTGCGGTAGGTATAAAGTGCATTATGTCTTCAAGCTTTTTCATAGCTTTGTGACGGTTTATCATGTAATCCGCACTGTTGCCGTTTATGCCCCAGTTGTATGCGTAGCACGCGTCAAAGCCTGCACGGTAAAGCGTTTCGGATGGCATTGCACTGCAGAAAATAACCATACCGTCGTAACCGAGCTTTGATACCTCGCTTCTGAGGTAGTCGAATTCCTCTTTCAGAGCCTCGGGACTTCCGAATTCCTCTATGAGTCTTTGCGGAGCGAAAACACCCATTATTGCTTTATTGTCAATGCGTGCATACCGCTTGTCCGAGAAGAAGTTTTCGATCCAGTACGGAACAAAGTTCTTTCGGAACATTTCGGAGTTTTCGGGTCTGCCGCCGTTTGCTTCCCAAAGCAGACCGAACTGCATCATGTCGCTGTATTTTGCACGGAGAAAACCGTCCACAAGCGCGTTGTTGAGGCGGGTGCGCTTTAACGGGATCGTTCTCTGTGAAACGTCGGTGTACCAGCAGTAGAACTGCATATTGATACCGTTTTCGACCATGAATTTGATTTCCCAGTCCGCAACTTCCGGCAATCCTTCGTCGTAATATCCTATAACAGGTCTTGTTTCGGGGAAAGGAGTGATTCTGTCCCAGCCTACATGGTCGCCCGTGCGCCACATGGAACACATATTTATACCGACGTTGTATTTTCCGTAACCTTTTGCGGGAATAGGTTTCGGGCAATAGTCGGAATACTCTATGTCGTACCAAATTTTAATGTCATCAAGCCAAAGCTCGGCTCCGCCGCGGCACTCAAATTTCAATCCGTCGGTAAAGTCTGCGCCAAAATCAACCTCGTAAGGCTCTTTTGCGTTGAGAGAAATGTAAGCCTTATGTTTGTCCGTATCAACGCTTACTCTCAGAATGTACCAAAGGTCATAGTGGAACGGACGTAAAACTTTGCCGTCGGCGCTGACGTTTCCGTTTTCAAATGTAATATTCAGCGCGCTTTTTCCGGCGGATATGAGACTTACGTCATATGCTCCCTTGTTTTCGGGAGTGTAAACGTACGCTTTAAGAGTAAATTTTCCGTCGGCTTTTTCAAATTCCGTCGAAACAGCACCGTTCTTTACGTGAAGTTCGTCGTTTTTTGAAACGAATGCATCAGCATTGTCTGTCTTTTTCCAGTCAAAGGGAAAATCTCCTTCGGCGGTAGTGATAAACGAGCTGTTTGTGATAAAGTCGGCGTAAAGATCGAGTGTTCCCGGAACAACGTCTATTATGTGACCGGAAAGAGTGCCTACTTTGTAGAATTTAAAGCTGTCGGCTAGCATGGGCACGGCACCGCACAGTTTTGAGTTTATGTAATACGTTACGGTTTTGGTGTAAAAATCGAGAATTATTCTGAAATAGTATCTTTCGCATTTTGCCGCGCAGTCAAGCAGCTTTACGGGTTCAAAACCCTCTCCGAGAGCATAGAAACAGCCGTCGTTTGTAAAAAGACGCATAATGTCGTTTTCGTCTTTGTCGTACATGCTTATGAGAAAGCCGTCAAATCCGCTTTTGATGTCAGCAAACGTTTCAACCGTGAATATGCCCGAATCGCCGACCTGCGTTTCCCTTACAAGCGCCGTAGGATATTTGCCGCTTACGTTTGAGATGGAGTACGGGCCTTTGTCGCGCTCAAGCTTTTTTGCGCCTCTGCCGTCGTAGTTCCAGCCCGAACCTGTTCCCTCAACCCAGCTTATGTAGTAAGTGTCCTGGTTGATAAGGTATTTGCTCTGCCTCTTTTCCATGATAATATCTCTCCTTTTATTTACAAATTAAAAAGATAAAAATCAGTCTTCAAATTCTATGTTGCCGTCGTCGTCCATGCTCTTTATAACCGCAAGGGATTTCAGATTTATGCCCATGTCGCGAAGTGCTTTTCCGCCTGCCTGAAAGCCTTTTTCTATGACTATTCCGACGCCCGTAACCTCCGCACCCGCGGACTTTACAATGTCGATAAGACCGAGAGAGGCTTTGCCGTTTGCGAGAAAGTCGTCTATTATGAGCACCTTGTCGTCAGGCTTTATAAACTTTGTCGATACCATGATGTCGTAGGATTTCCCGTATGTAAAGGATTCGACTTTGCTTGTAAATACGCCGCCGTCAATGTTTTTGCTCTTAGCTTTTTTTGCAAATACGACAGGAACGCCGAAATACTGGGCTGCGATACAGGCAATGCCTATGCCGGAGGCTTCGACGGTAAGAATACGCGTTACCGGAACGTCCGAAAACAGCCGCTTGAATTCTTTTCCAATTTCGTTGTAAAGCTCAACGTCGATCTGATGGTTTAAAAAGCTGTCAACCTTGAGAACACCGCCGGGAGCGACATTTCCGTCCTTTAAAATCCTTTGTTTGAGAAGATCCATTGTAACTACCTCGCAAGTATATTTGTTTTTACATAAGTATACTATGGATTTCCGATATTTGCAACACATTTTTCAAAAATAGTACAAAAATACATTTTGTAAAAGACCATACAAAAAAAGAGCCGTTTTACGGCTCGGAGAAATGTGCGCGTATAAAATTCATATGTCCTTTTTCTCAACTATTCTGATGTTTTCAATGGGGAAACCGGTTTCGTTCTTGACTATTTCTGAGATCTGTGCAACCTCAGCCGTAAGAAGTCCGGGGGATTTAACGATGACGTTTATGTTTTCCCCGCTTATAATGGCAAGACAGTCCTCAAAACCCTTTGCCTTTATCATTTCCTCAACGTTCGCTTCGGTTTCAATGTCGGTAGCTATCTGCATCATTTCGGAAAGCGCCTTGTCCTTTACGTCGGGCATGGTTTCAGAACTGTCAACCACCACCTGAAGAGTTTGCAGAGCTTCTCCGCGCGAACGTTCGCGGTTGATTACGGCGGTTTCAAAGTATCCGTTGGTCTGATCTTCCGACGCGTCCGACGTGCTGTCCACAAGCTTTGCCTCGCCGAGAATTTTCGCGCTGTCCTCGGCGCTGTTCTGAGATGTGTAAAGATAATCGCTTATCTGCGATGCTGCGCCGCCTCCGCTTTTTACGTCTGTGTATACCGCCGTTGCTATGAGCGCGACAGCGGCAAAGATAATAACGGGCTTTTTGTGCTTTGCAATGGCTTTTAATGCTTTTTTCATGATGATGTATTACCTCCGGTGACATAAATTTTTGCTTCGGATATATTTAAAGCCGTAGCCGCGGCTTTAAGAACTTCGTTTTTCACACGTTTGCTGTTTCCGCCCTCGCATACGATAAGTACGCCTTTGATTTTCGGATTGAGCTTTTTTACAATGACCGGCGCTTCTCCGTCGGTGCGCGAACTTGTTGTGGCAAGCTGCTTTTCGGTGGTTTTCTGACCTGATTCGTCCTGACCTACGGTTTCGTCAAGCTTTGCGTTGCTTGCATACACCGTTTCAAAGGAACATTCAAGCGTTATCATGACGCTGGTTTTACCTGCGCCGTCGATTTTGTCAACAGTTTCAGAAAGGCTTTTTTCAAGCGAAATGCGGTAATCCTCGGGAGTTGTCTCGGCGGATTGTTTCGTGTTTTTGCCGTCGGACTGTATAAAGCCCGAAAGAATTAAGAGCAAAGAACCCATAAGTGCCGCTGCGGCAAGAATAATGCCTTTTGCGTGTGAAATAAAGAACTGTTTTGCTGCGTTGTTTTTTGTACAGTTGTCCATGGTTTTATTCTCCGTTTACTGTTGCGTCTATTCCTAAATCTTCACGTACATATTCTTTTATGTCATGAGCCGCATATAAACATTCCTCCCTGAGAGTAATGCCGGCAGCCGTCTCAAATGACGCGCCGTTGTCTTGCCGTCTAACAAAATTTATGCATACTGAGTCGGGGAGTATTCCGAATTTTTCGTAAATTTTTCTGCAAACGTCGTTTTCGAGCTGTTTTTTTAAGAGTGTTTCGAGATTTTCCGTGTTTTCCGCACTTTTCGCAGCACTCTGAGAGAACGGCGGTATGCTTCCGTCTGCCGAGAAGAATGAATCTGCGTATTTAAGTGCAGGCAAGAGTACGCACACGCAAAGACTTAACGACACGGCAAGTTTCAGTCCGTTTTCGAGAGTTTTGGAGTGCTTTGCCGCACCGTCGAGCAGAAATTCGCAGATGCCTGCGCAAATGCTTATTACAAAAATGTCGGTTATATAGCTTTTAAAGAAACCCTGCATTTTGACCTCCGTTATATTGCCACCGCGGTTTTTATGAATATTGCAAGCATGATTATAAACGACGCACTGCAGCAGAGTAAAACCGAAAGCAGAATGCTAAGCGCACCGTTAAGCCCGTCAAGGTATCCGCACTGAACCGAAAGACCGCAGAGCCGTGCGCACGCCGAACCGACCGAGCATATAAGCTTGAATACCGCAAGTGTGCATATCGGCGGTATGACAAGATACAGAATGAACGCAGCTGCACACGCGCCCGATGTCGCTCTTATAAACGACACGCCCGAAAGCACCGTTTTAAGGCTTTCGCTGACCATTCCTCCGGCAACGGGTATAAGCCTTGCGGCAGAGAATTTTACGCCTTTGAGCGCAAGCGTGTCTGCACTTGTTTCAAGCATGGTCTGAACAGACAGTATTCCGCAGAAAAGCGTCATTACAATTCCGGACAGCCACATACAGCAGTTTTTTATAAACGACGAAACGCCGCCGAGATCTACCTTTCTGCAAAGCGCACCTACCGACGCAAGACATACGCATACCTTAACGCCGGGTATTACGAATTTTGAACCTATAAGCTGAAGAACCGTTACCGCACAGGTGCATACAGCGGCATTTCCGGCAGCAACGGACGTGTTTCCGCCGGCAGCGTATATCGCGCTCATCGAAGGGATAAACGACGCCATAAATGCGCACAGCCGTGAAACGCTGTCCGATATTGTTTCTATGCAGGAGCTTATCGGTATGAGCGTAAAGTATACGAGAAACAGCACACCTGCAAATGAAAATACATCTGAGTACGCCGAAAAAGACGAGTTGACCGCGCCAAAAACCGCGCTTATAAGAATAATCGCGCATATCCCGGCGAAGTATTTTGAATAAGCTTTTACTCCGGACAAAAGTGCGTCCTTTACGGCTCCGAAAATACTGTTGAAATCAAAGGCTTTTAGCACTTCCTCCGCTTTTTCGGCAGTATCGCCGTCTGCGTAGCCGCTTATGCTGTTTTTGAATTCAGCCGCGGTTTTTTCGTAATAATCCGCACTCTGGGCGCCTGAGGAAAATGTAAAAGCAAACATAAGCAAAGCGCAGAGCAGAGCCGTTTTAAGACAGAAAATCAAGCGCATATTCAAACACCGTTTTAATCATGGGCAGACAAAAGGCTATCATGCAGCATTTTCCGAGAAGCTCGATCTTCGCTCCGAGTGAATTTTCCGAACAGTCCCTGCAAAGCTCCGACGCAAACGCACATAAAAGTCCTATTCCCGTGCATTTGAATAAAAGCTCCGCGAAACCTCCGACCGACGGATATCTACTCGCAAGCGACTTTATGTATTCAAATACGGGTGAAAGCAGAATTACGGCGCAGGACATAAGCGAAAGATTGATAAGCATGACGGTAAAAAGCGCGTATTCGTCCTTGATTTTGCGCATGAGCACCGTAAAGACAAGACCGCAGACGGCGCACATAACAACTTTGTAAATACTCATATTCTTTTTACAGACCGAAAATGCTTCTTACCGCCGTAAAAAGCCTGTCTATT
Organism: uncultured Eubacteriales bacterium; assembly: GCA_934446675.1. Lineage (GTDB taxonomy): Bacteria > Bacillota > Clostridia > Oscillospirales > CAG-382 > UMGS1387. Next base: position 31,104 of record CAKSEL010000001.1, on the reverse strand, counting down.
TCTCCGACCAGCATGAGCAGAACGATTATAACGCCGCCGATGGTGCAGAATACCGCCTGTTCGTCGCGTCCGGATTTTGAAAGTATGTTGTTGGCAACCGAAACAAGTATGCCTACACCGGCAATTTTCATAATAAGAGCTACGTCCATGATTGTTTTTTCCTTTTTGTATATAAATATCTTTTAACCCGTGTTTCAAAGCAGAATAAGAGCCGCCGTAAGTCCGGCAAGCACTCCGAGCCTTGTATAAAGGGCGCATTTTGAGTTTTCTTCGCGGCAAAGACCGTCATCGAGATTTTCAGCGAGCGAAATATATCTTTCGCAGAGCTGTTTTTCGTTTTGTATGCTTGAACTTTTGCCGCATTTTGCCGCATATTCGCAAAACAAGGCATATTCCTTTTCGCCGAGTTTCAGACCCGGACATTTCATGGCACTTTCAAAGGAATCCGGACTTCCGCAGCACAGAATTTCGCAGAATCCGCTTGTTTCAAGCGCAGAACATTCAAAAACGCCGTATATTTCCTCAAGCGAAGCACCGCCGAATTCAATGCCTGATTTTATCGAATGTAAAAGCCCGATCAATCCTTTTCTCTGGGCGGCGCGCGTTCTGATTCTTGCTGCGGCAAAAGCCCCGTACATACTTAAAGCACCTGAAATGAGTATTATTCCTATGTACTTTATCATTTTCGCATTTTTACAGCACGTTCAGCGTGCCCGTGACCTTTTCTCCGCGCCGTTCAAGCGTGTAGACCGCGCCGAAAACCTTTTCGTCGAGCAGTATTTTGATGTGCGGACGTTCAAGCGCAGATTCAAGGCTGTTTGCGTGAACCGAGGCGATGAGCATAACTCCGCCGCTTCTTGCATGGAGTATCTCGCGCGATTCTTCGGCAGAGCCTATTTCGTCGCATATCATGACCTCTGCGGATAACACGCGCGTTGCGGTTTCCATGCCCTTGTACTTGGTCATTCCGGTGATAAAATCGCACGCACAGCCGGAAAACACGTTTTCCATAAAAATCTCGCTGCGTTCGTCGATAACGCATACGCGGTAGAACTTTGATAATCCGCCGGCAGCTTTACAGCTTGAGAGATTTACAGCAAGGTCGCGCAAGAGCGTTGTTTTACCGACACCGGGAGACGAACATATAAGTATTCCGCGCGAATTCGGAAAACCGTGCTCCTTAATGTATTTCATTATATCCGCACTGCAGCCGGGTATGTGCCGCGGAAGTCTTATGTTCGCACTTTTGATTTTTGTAAAGTTTCCGGCACTCGGTGAGTATACGCCGCTTATGCCGACGCGTATTCCGAAACGCGAGATGTATCCGTCGCGCAGCGTCGGTTCGTATGAATATACCGAGCCTTTGCAAAGCCTGAATATAAACGAATCCATTTCTTCGGGAGATACGCATATTCCGTTTGACGTATCCTTTGTAATACCGCTGTTTGTCAGCACGCAGTTGTCCGCGCCTATCGTAAGCGTGCAAATTCCGTCTGAACGCAGCCGCAGTTCGTTTATGCTCTCAAGCGTTTTTTCGTCGAGCCTGTCAAGCGCATTCTTTACGGTTGGCGGCAAAATGGATTTTATCCTGTATATCGCACTGTCCTTTAAATTCATGTTTCTCACGAAATTCCTTTCCGTTATTTATCTCATACCGGTAATGAAATTGTATATCTGAACAATTCTTTCCCATGTGGATACGTCGATTATGCCGGTCTGCGGCAGCTGAAAACTGCGCTGAAACGCACTTACGGCTCTTTGCGTTGCAGGACCGAATACTCCGTCGGCGTCTATTGACGGAATCTGAGTAAAGCGTTCCGAAATAGTGTTGAGATAAGTCTGCATAAGCCTTACCGCGTCGCCTCTGGAGCCGATCGAAAGGTCGTTCCCGGGAAATTCCTGTTCTGGACTGTATTCGGTTGTCGCGCGTATTATGTCAAGACTTGTGTTGTAGAGCACCTGCCAGTCTTCGGGAGAAACAACTCCGGTCTGTTCAAGTCCGAAAGTTCTCTGAAATTCTTTAAGGGCATTTTGCGTGGCTTCTCCGAATATTCCGTCACGGCTGACGCTGCTTACGGTAGGGTAGAATACGGCGATAAAGTCGAGTATCGACTGGAGAAGGTTTACATAACTTCCTCTGTCGCCTCTTTGGAGAGTAACGTCGGGTACTTCTCCCAAGAATGCGCGCAGCAATCCCTCTCCGCTGACCTCCGCAAGTTTGGTAACTGCTGAAAGTATAAAGGAAATTTTGTACCACGTCGCTTTTCCTACAATTCCGTCAACATTAAGACCGAATATCTCCTGAAAATCGCGTACAGCCGCGTCGGTAGACGCACCGAATACACCGTTTATCGACGGTATAAGTGTAATCGCAGGGTAGTTGCGTCGTATGCGCATAAGCTGGTTCTGTATGTTCCTGACGTCCTCGCCGCTGTCGCCGACACTGAGAGGCGCTCCGGGATAAGAGCCGGTTGTGTTTCTGACGTCCGACGCCGTGTTTATCTCTATATCGTCGCCGTAGTAGTATCTTAGTATCTGGATAGGCGTATATCCCTGTTCCGCAAGCTCTACCGTGCCCCATTGCGACATACCTTCGCACTGAACGCGTCTGCCGTCGCAGAACTGCGTGAAAAGCGGATTGACATTGCCCTGTTTTGATACGTATGAGTTGAAGATTTCATCAACAATTTGACTTATGTTTTCAAATATATTTCTGCCCGGTACAAAAGCCTGATCGTATCCGGTTGAACTTGTGATATCGAAATTATAGCCCTGACTCGGATACCATTCGGTAAAGATCCGATTGAGCGTAAGCGAGATTATGGCGTATATGTTTGCACGCAGTGAATCTTCAGGCCATGTCGGATAGATTTCCGAAGAAGCGACGTTTTTGATGTAGTCGGTAAACGGCACCGTGACGTTTTCGGCGTTTGATGACGGTGCGCCGAGATGTACTACGACATTTTCGGGAATGTAAATTTCCTCCGTTACAAACGGCATTACCCCGTTTTCGTCGGGACCTTGCTGTACGCGCACATCCGGTATTAAAAGCTGGTTCGGAGGAATGGTGTAATCGACAACGCCGCCGTATATGTCCGAGAAGTCCGGAGTTATCGGAATGACAGATACCGGAAGATAGCTCTCGTTTCCGGCAAATATCTGAACCCTCTCTACTCTTACCGGAAAATATCCCGGCGCGTCAACGTAAACGTCGGCAACGGCATACGGTATCTGCGAGCTGTTTTTGTTGGTGGAGTCCGCGGCGTCCGGAGCGTCTATTTTAATCTGCGGCGTAAGACCGGAGGAGTTTGTTGAAAGAATGTAATTGTAATATGTTGAGGATACGTTTCCGTCGGAACTGAACTGTCCCGAAGAGTCGGCTACGGGGTGAAAACCCGCAGTTCTTACATAAACTCTTGCGTTTTGAATCGGTATGCTCTTGTCGGCAGCCGTAACTTCTATTGTCAGATAACCTTGCGACATTTTGAAGCTCCTTTCGTGTACTTTGCTAAATGTATATTCGGACTTGCAGTCAGGTATGACTTATATTTTTTTGAGAGGCGTTCCAAAAGCGACATTTTTTTCGCTTGCGCAAATATATAATAAAACAGTATTCATTATATAAAAGGTGATGTGTTCGGATTGAGAACGGTATATGCCGATGTTGTGCTCGCAGTAAATTTTGCGGCGGATTATCTTATTATGTATATCAGCGGACGTGCGCTGTCGCTTAAAATAAATCGTATAAGAATTGCTGCGGCGTCGCTTTCCGGAGCGTTGTTTGCTCTGGCGTGCGAATTGTATATGTATGACAGTACGGCGCTGAAGTTTGTTTTAGGTATGCTTATGATACCTGCCATGTGTAAGATCTCATATAAGACCGAAAGACGGGCGGCATTTTTAAAACTTTGCTTTGTATTTGTTCTGATTTCGCTTTTGTTCGGCGGAGGAATGCAGCTTTTGAGCAGGATTCTTATAGAAATTTCAACCGGCTGCAAGAATTTTTCGGGCGGAATCGACACGCGTATGTTTGTGCTGCTTTCCGGAATTATGACGGCAGTTATGATGCTGTTCAGACGAATATCGGGACTGTCGAAAACGCCGTCCGAAACTGCCGGCGTCGTAATAAGCTTTGACGGACATAATGAGCGTGACTTTAATCTTTTGTGCGATACGGGAAATGTGCTGACAGATCCGTACAGCAGTCTGCCGGTGATAGTAATAAAATCGGCGTGTGCGCAGAAAGCACCGGAAATTGCCGATATTGCAAGGGGAATTGTTGCGGATAAAGACGCAGCACTTGTTTCGCGCGTAAGATATATACCCGTAAAAAGCGCGTGCGGAACGTCTGTTTTCTGCGCGGTAAGACCTAAAAGCGCCTTTTTAAAGCAAAACGGCGGAAAACTCTGTCCGCTTGACACTGTCGTGGCTTTTGATACCGGAGAGGACAGTACATATTGCGGAACCGACGGACTTTTTCCGTATGAACTGTCACAGAATATATGACGTATAACCGAAAGGAGAATTATTATGAAAGATCTGATAATAAAACTGAAGTATGCATTAAAAAGGCTTTTTGGAATGAAGGAGCATAAGCATGTAAGCCTTTGGGAACTTTACAGCATACTCGGTGAAAACTCTGTTTATTATATCGGCGGAAACGACGCACTTCCGCCGCCGTTAAACGCAAAAGAAGAAGCCGAAATTATTGCACGGCTGTCCTGTGCCGACGAAAAAAGCGCTGCGGAAATACGCAAAACGCTTATCGAAAGAAATTTAAGGCTTGTTGTATACATAGCAAAGAGATTTGAAAACACGGGGATAGGAATAGAGGATCTTGTGTCTATCGGAACCGTCGGACTTATGAAAGCCATAAATACTTTCAAGCCGGATAAAAATATAAAGCTTGCGACATACGCCTCGCGCTGCATAGAAAACGAAATACTCATGTATATACGCAAAAATTCACACTCAAAAAACGATATTTCTCTTGAAGAACCTCTCAATGTCGATTGGGACGGAAACGAACTTCTGCTTTCCGATATTCTCGGCACCGACGAGGACAGCGTTCACAGCCGTATTGAAAAAGAGGAGGAGAAGAACATTATACGCGACGCCGTGAGCCGCCTTGAAACAAGAGAACGGACGATTATAGAAATGCGTTTCGGCTTTAACGATCCAAAGGGGCGCGAAATGACTCAGAAAGAGGTAGCCGATAAGCTCGGAATATCGCAGTCGTATATTTCAAGACTTGAGAAGAAAATTATACTTGAACTGAAAGACAGAATAGCAAAATTTTACTGATTTTCCGTCATTCGGCGGCTTTAAGGATAAATTTTGTAAAAAATTGTATATACCTATTGAATAAAACCGCAAAATGTATTACAATATACTGAAAAGATTTTTTACTTTGCGGAGGAAGCAATGGCTGACAAAAACAGAGATTTATCGCATATAAGAAACTTCTGTATAATTGCACATATAGATCACGGAAAATCCACGCTTGCCGACAGAATTCTCGAAATTACCGATACCGTCCAGAAACGAGAGATGGAGGATCAGGTTCTTGACAATATGGATCTTGAGAGGGAACGCGGCATTACCATTAAGGCAAGAGCCGTAAAGCTGTCGTACAAATATGAGGGCGAGGAATATATCCTTAACCTTATCGACACTCCCGGTCACGTTGACTTCAACTATGAGGTCTCGCGTTCGCTCAGTGCCTGCGAAGGCGCACTGCTTGTCGTTGACGCAACACAGGGCATAGAGGCTCAGACGCTTGCAAACGCTTACCTTGCGGTGGACAATAATCTTGAAATAATACCCGTTATAAATAAAATAGACCTTCCGAGCGCCGATATAGAAGGTACGCGAAAGGAAATAGAGGATATAATCGGAATTCCTGCCGACGAAGCTCCGGCAATTTCTGCTAAAGCCGGAATAAATATAGAGGACGTGCTGATTCAGGTCGTAAAGAATATACCTGCGCCCAAGGGCGATATTTCAGCACCGCTCAAAGCGTTGATTTTCGACTCATATTACGACGCTTACCGCGGCGTTGTCGTATATATACGCGTCTATGACGGCTGTGTAAAGGCAGGCGACGTAATAAGACTTATGTCTACCGGTGCCGACTATGAGGTAACGGAAGTCGGATTTCTCGAACCGTTCGGATTTTCAAAGTCGGACGAGCTTCACGCCGGAGAAGTCGGCTATATAACGGCTGCAATAAAGACGGTAGGTGATACGAGAGTCGGCGATACCGTAACTCTTGCGGAAAACCCTGCAAAAGAGGCGATGCCCGGTTTTAAGCACGCGCTGCCTGTTGTTTTCAGCGGCGTATATCCAGCGGACGGAGCAAAATACGGAGATCTTCGCGACGCTCTTGAAAAACTTGCGCTTAACGACGCGGCACTGACTTATGAACCGGAAACGTCAACGGCGCTCGGATTCGGATTCAGGTGCGGATTTCTGGGACTTCTCCATATGGAGATACTCGAAGAAAGACTGGAGCGCGAATTCAATCTTGACCTTATCACAACCGCGCCGAGCGTTATATATAAAATAAAATCGCGCAGCGGAGAGGCTTACTATATTGATAACCCGTCAAATTTCCCGACGGGCGATGAAATAGAGGAGGTTTCCGAGCCGATAGTCAACGCAAGTATAATCTGTCCTACCGAATATGTCGGCAGTATAATGGAACTCTGCCAGGACAGACGCGGAACTTATAAGGATATGAAATATATCGACACCAACCGTGCCGAACTTCACTATGTTCTTCCGCTTAATGAGATAGTGTATGACTTTTTCGACGCTCTCAAATCAAAGACGCGCGGATACGCGTCCCTCGACTATGAACTTGCCGGATATGCACCGTCAAAGCTTGTAAAGCTCGATATACTGCTTAACGGCGAGGTCGTTGACGCGCTCTGCTTTATCGTTCACGCCGATAAGGCTTATGCAAGGGCAAGAAGAATTGCCGAAAAACTCAAGGACAATATACCGCGCCAGCTTTTTGAAATACCGATACAGGCTGCGATCGGCGGCAAGGTAATAGCAAGAGAAACTGTAAAGGCGCTGCGCAAGGACGTTCTTGCAAAATGTTACGGCGGCGATATTACGAGAAAAAAGAAACTGCTTGAAAAGCAGAAAGAGGGCAAAAAGCGTATGCGTTCTTTCGGAAGCGTGGAGGTTCCGCAGGAGGCGTTTATGGCTGTGCTTAAATTCGACGACGATAACTGATTGCATAAAAATATCGGATAAGAGGAAAAAATATGAAAGGATTGGGACTGTACTTTCACATACCTTTTTGTGTGAGCAAGTGCGGTTACTGCGATTTTTACTCTTTGCCTCAGACGGACGCGCTGTTCAGACAAAAATATGTAGACGCGCTGATAAACCATATGCGAGAATATTCCGTCCAGACAAAGGGTTATACGGTAACATCTGTATATTTCGGCGGCGGAACGCCGACATTGCTTGAAAATGAGCAGATAAAACTGCTTATGAAGAATATAAAAAAATATTTTTCACTTTCGGATAACTGCGAGATAAGCATGGAGGCAAATCCGGGCACTGCAGATTATGAAAAATTCCGCGTGATGAGAAAAAGCGGAATTAACCGCCTAAGCCTCGGCGTTCAAAGCTTTAATGACGCACTTCTTTCGGCTTGCGGAAGAATTCACACCTGCGACGACGTTTATGCTGCCGTCACAGCGGCGAGAAAAGCAGGATTTGAAAATATAAGCATAGATCTTATGTTCGGACTTCCGGGACAGACAAAGGCGGATCTTCTCGAAAGCCTCAAACGCGCGTTTGAGCTTGAAGTGGAGCATATATCACTGTACGGGCTTAAAATTGAAGAGGGAACGCCGTTTTGGGAGCAGAGAAAGCTGCTCGCACTGCCCGATGAAGATTCCGAGAGCAATATGTATTTCACAGCCGTAGGCTTTATGAAACAGAACGGATATATGCAGTACGAAATATCCAATTTTGCACGTAAAAACCATGTATGCCGCCATAATCTGCGGTATTGGAACGCGGACGAATATATCGGCTTCGGCGCTGCGGCACATTCCTACTTTGCGGGAAAGAGATTTTCGTTCAAGAAAAACGCAAAGCTTTATACCGACGCTCTGTGTTCAGAAGATTCTTCTGCCGAGAGCATAATAGACGAGTATATTGATATTCCTCCGTCGGCAAGGATCGCCGAATATGTAATGCTGCGGTTCAGGCTGAATAAGGGCATTGATAAGGAAAAATTCAAAATGCGCTTCGGACGGGATTTTGACTCCGTATACTATAACAGGCTGCGTCCGTTCATACAGTCTGGGCATATTGCCGAAACGCCGAAAGGCTACGCTTTTTCACCCGGCGGAATGTACGTTTCAAATTATATTTTGTCAAGAGTTGTGGATTTTGACCTGGTTATACCCGGGCTTGATCAATAAATAAAAGGAGAGGTAAAAATGATAAAACACATTGTATGCTTTAAACTGTTTGACTCATCGCCTTCTGCAAAGAAGCAGGCAAAGAATATTCTTATGTCAATGAAAGAGAATGTTCCGATCATACGCAACATCGAGGTGGGAACGGATTTCCTCTGCTCGGCACGTTCGTACGACATTATTCTTCAGGTTACGCTTGATGATGAAACGGCGCTTGACGAATATCAGAACGACCTGTATCACCGCGAAAAGGTAAAGACATATATGCACCATGCCGCAGTGTCAAGCGTTGCGGTAGACTACTATATAGATTAAATATAATTAAAGGAAGTATCAAAAAAATGAAAAAACTGCTCGCAGTATTTCTTTGTCTTGCAATGTGCTTTGTTTTTGCAGGCTGCAGTGCAAAGAAAGACAATGGGGAAAATGCCGGAAACGATAATAAAAACACCGGAATTTCTCAGAACGATAATGAAAATGATGAAGTTAAAGAGAATGCAGAACCCGTGACCGTTAAAGTCGGCGCGCTCAAAGGTCCTACCGCAATGGGACTTGTAAAGCTCATGAACGACAGCGACTCCGGAGAAGATACGGGTATATGCGACTATGAATTTTCGATTCTCGCATCTCCCGAAGAGATAACGCAGCCGCTTATAAAGGGCGAACTTGACATTGCCGCAGTGCCCGCAAACCTCGCAAGCATACTTTATAACAGTACCGACGGGCAGATACAGACGCTTGCGATAAACACTCTCGGCGTGCTTTATATAGTCGAGAACGGAGACAGCGTTCACTCTGCCGAAGATCTCCGCGGAAAGACGATATACGCGTCCGGAAAAGGCGCAACCCCCGAATATGCGCTCAATTTCATGCTTGAATCAAACGGACTTGAAATCGGAAAAGACGTAAACGTTGAATTCAGAAGCGAACATTCCGAATGTGTTGCGGCTATAACCGCATCGGAAGACGCCGTTGCTCTGCTGCCGCAGCCTTTTGTCACAACGGCTATGGCGGCAAACGAGAATATCCGCATTGCAATAGATCTTACAAAGGAATGGGAAAACGCGTCTGACTGCACGCTTGTAACGGGTGTTATGGTTGCAAGAAAGGATTTTGTACAGAATCACAAGGACGCACTTGATCTGTTCCTTGAACAGTATGCGGACTCGGTTGATTATGTCAATGAGAACGCAAAAGACGCGTCTGCGCTTGTTGAAAACTACGGAATAGTCAAGGCAGCCGTTGCCGAAAAGGCAATTCCGTACTGCAATATTGTATGCATAACGGGTTCGCAGATGAAAGATAAGCTTTCGGGATATCTTGAAGTGCTTTACGGACAGAATCCGAAGGCAGTCGGCGGAAAGCTTCCGGACGACGGATTTTATTACGGTGAATAATTTATCTGAAAAATCAAACGGCGGCAAGAAAAATACGGTTATCAAAATTGCCGCCGCGGTATTCTGGATTGCCGTGTGGCAGATAGTCAGCATGTCGGTCGGTTACAGTATACTGCTGCCGTCGCCGTTTGAAGTCGTGCAAAAACTTATTGAAATATTGCCGCGGAGTGAATTTATTTCAGACGTGGCTTTTTCCTTTGTAAGAATAATCGGCGGATTTATCTGCGCGGCGTTTGCGGGAACGGTTTTCGCGGTGCTGTCTTATAATTTCAGAACGGTCAAAATTCTGCTTATGCCGCTTGTAAGCCTTGTAAAGACAGTGCCGGTAGCCTCGTTTGTGGTGATTGCACTTATCTGGCTGCCGTCCGGAAATTTGTCTTTTCTCATATCGTTTCTCATGGTTCTGCCGATAATGTATTCAAATATACTTTCGGGACTGTATGCGGTAGACGAAAAAATGCTTGAAATGTCAGGACTTTTCGGATTTCGTAAGATAAATGTATTTCTTTACATATATTTGCCGCCGCTTTTCAGGTATTTCAGAGCTGCGTGCGCGTCGGGGCTCGGACTTTGCTGGAAAGCCGGAGTTGCGGCGGAACTTATAGGCATTCCGCGCGGATCTCTGGGAGAAAATCTGTATTATGCAAAGGTGTATTTTCAGACCTCTGAACTTCTTGCGTGGACGGTTATAATAGTGCTTGCAAGCGTGTTGTTTGAAAAGCTTTTTGTCGCTTTGCTTGACGCGGCATACCGTGCATTTGAAAGGGCGTGAGAACTGTGGAGAATATAGTTGTTGACAATGTTTCAAAAAGCTTCGGTGAAAATAAGGTTCTCGACAGCTTTTCATGCACCTTTCACGGCGGAGAGTTTAATTTTATTATGGGCAGATCGGGCAGCGGAAAGACAACGCTGTTTATGATATGCGCAGGGCTTATGCAGCCGGATTCCGGTACTGTTTCGGGCGTTGATACAAAACATATCGGCGCGGTTTTCCAGGAGGACAGGCTTTGCTTACAATTCAGCGCTTTAAGAAATATAAAGATTGCCTGCGCCGGTAAAATTTCCGATGACGAAATAATCATGGCTCTTAATGATGTCGGTATTACGGAAGTTAGAAATAAACCCGTAAAAGATTTCAGCGGAGGAATGAAACGCAGGGTAGCTATCGTAAGGGCAGTGCTTTGCGGCGCGGATACGCTCTTTTTTGACGAGCCGTTTAAGGGACTTGATGAGACTACGAAGCTTTCGGTTATGAATTTCGTAAAGCAGAGAACTGCCGGAAAAACCGTAATTATTATTACACATGACGAAAGCGACGCGCAGTTCTTCGGCGGAAGTCTTATAACGCTCTGATAACTTATATATATCACAGAGACGGGTACAGCCCGTCTTTTTTTTTACACCAAAATCGAACATATTTTCTAAAAGCTCTTGACGTGAGCAAACATATGTGCTAAACTAATGTTCGGAACAAAGGTTCTGAAAGTGCTTGTGCTTATGTATAAAAGGGAGTGTCAGAAAGTGATTAATCCGAGTCCGGTTTTGTATGCAAATCATGAAGGAATAAATGAGGGCAGGGTGGTTCTGCACTCGGATCTGAATAATTTTTTTGCGTCGGTTGAATGTAAAAGACGTCCGGAACTTGCAGGGTTTCCGGTGGCTGTATGCGGAAGCAAAAAAGACAGGCACGGGATAGTGCTTGCAAAAAATCAGCTTGCAAAACAGTGCGGAATAACCACGGGACAGGCAATATGGCAGGCAAAGCAGAAATGTAAGGATCTTTTTGTAATTGAGCCGGATTATGAGGAATACGTGAAATTTTCGCGTGCAGCAAAAAAGATATACCTCGATTACAGCGACAGAGTCGAGTCGTTCGGTATGGACGAGGCGTGGATAGAATTGACCGGAGACAGGCGCGTAAAAAAACTTTCCGACGGTGTAAAAAAGGCGGACGAGATACGACGCCGCATAAAAAAAGAACTCGGAATAACGGTTTCCGTCGGAGTGAGCGATAATAAGGTGTTTGCAAAGCTTGCGTCGGACTATAAAAAGCCGGACGCCGTAACGCTGTTCGGACCTGATAACTATTTTGACGTGGTTTCAAAAATTGATATAGGCGAAATGCTTTTCGTAGGAAAGAATACAAAAAAACGGCTGAATCAATCGGGCATTGCAACGATAGGCGGTGCGGCACAGGCAAATATGCTTTTTATAAAGAGTATGTTCGGCGAGGTAGGCGTCAGAATTTACAATGATGTCTGCGGTTTTAATATTGATAAAGTGGAGAAAAACGGCGAGCGCGCCGAAATTAAATCTGTCGGAAATTCCGTAACGCTCGCACATGACCTTAAAGACTACGAAGATGTAAGAGAGGTATTTCATGCACTCAGCGAAAAGGTGGCGTACAGGCTCAGAAAGGACGGATTTCTCGGCACTACCGTGCAAATAAGCGTAAGGGACACGTCGCTGTCAACGGTTGAACGCAGGTGCAGTTCAAGTCCTACAAACAATGCTCTTGAGCTTGCAAAGTGCGCGGAAAAACTTTATCGTGAAAATTTCGACTTAAATGTTCCGGTTCGCTCCGTCGGCATAAGAATGACGAACCTTGTCAAAAGCGGATATGTTCAGAATCAGTGGAATATGCTTGACGCGTCGTTTGAAAGAAGCGAAAGACGCGCGCTTATAGACAGAACGCTTGACGAAGTGCGCAAAAGATACGGCGTTGGCTGCGTAACGCGCGCGGTAAACTGTATAGGAAAGGAGTACCGTATCGGTGAAAGGTTTGAAATAACATAAAAATCCGGATACTGTGCGTACCCGGAAATGTGAAATATAAATTATTTTTTCAGCGAGTCGAGCAAAGCTCTTGCAAATGCGCTTTCTTCTTTCGGAGCGGATTTTTCCTGATTTTTCAAAAAGCTTTGCACAAAATGCTTGTTTGCACCGCCGGAATTTGCTTTCTTCTGCTCGTTGAAGATCTCAAAACGCTGTTTAAAACCGCATTTGCATACATACAGACGTTTGTCGCCTTTTCCGCGAAGCTCCATTTGCTTGTGACATTCCGGACACCTTGCGCCGGTCTTTACCGAAAGACTTTCCCTGTATCCGCATTCTCTGTCCTGACACACAAGCATTTTGCCCTTTTTGCCGTTTACTTCAAGCATCATTTTTCCGCAGACGGGGCAGGGCGTGCGCGTTACGTTTTCGTGAACGTACTTTGCGTCGCTTGATACGACCTCGTTTACAAGCGCTTTGGTGTATTTTTTGATACCGTCAAGAAATTCGTCTTTGTTTTCCTTGCCCTTTGAAATAAGCTCAAGCTGCTGTTCCCATTTTGCCGTAAGCAGCGGTTCTTTAAGCTCCGGCGGAACGATATTTATTATCTGAATGCCCTTTTGAGTAGGATAGATTACATTGTCGCGCTTTTCGATGTAAAAACATGAGTACAGCTTTTCGATAATGTCCGCACGAGTTGCCGGAGTTCCGAGACCTGCGCCGAGATATGCTTTCATCTCTTTGTTTTCGACAAATCTTGACGGATTTTCCATTGCCGAAAGCAGAGTAGCCTCGGTATATCTTGACGGCGCTTTGGTTTTCAGCGAACGGACGGACGTCTTGACGCACTTTATTTTGTCGCCGTTCTTCATGTCCGGCAGCTTGTCGGATTCTTCTTCGGTGTCGTCATTCTCGTTCAGCTCATCGTCGTCAAAATTTCCGGAAAGGCTGACTTTTTTCCAGCCTTCGTCAATAATCTGCTTGCCGGAACAGTAGAAACACTCGTCTGCGTATTCGAGAACCGCGTTTGTCTTGTTGTATCTGTATTCCGGATAAAAGCATGAGAGAAAACGCGTTGCAACGAGAAGATAGATTTTCCTCTCGTCAGAACTCATAGACATTATATCCGGCTTTTCTTCGGTCGGGATTATTGCATGGTGATCCGAAACCTTGGCGTTGTTTATGCAGAGCTTTGATATTGAATATCTGTTTCTGATAACTTCTGAGGATATAGCCGAGAGCGAACCTACGGCGCACGCCTTTATTCTTTCGGAAAGCGTGGGGACAATATCGGTTGTGAGATAGCGCGAGTCGGTTCTCGGATAAGTGAGAGCTTTGTGTACTTCGTAAAGACTTTGCATTACCGAGAGCGTCTGTTTTGGCGAAAACTTGTAAAGCTTGTTTGCGTCGCGCTGAAGCTCGGTAAGGTCATAAAGCATGGGACAGGGTGTTTTTTTTTTCGGATTTTTCAATGCTTTTGACTGTAAACATTTTGCCCGAAACCTTGTTTGCAAGCTCTGTCGCGTCGTTTACGCTGCTTATTGCGCTGAGTCCCTTTTTGTTTTTCCAGAGTGCCGAAAATCCGCCGAAATCCGCTCTGAGATTGAAATATTCCTTTGATTTAAAGTTTTTGATCTCTTCTTCGCGCTTTACGATAATCGAAAGAGTCGGCGTTTGAACACGTCCTGCCGAAAGCTGTGCATTGTGACGGCAGGTAAGGGCGCGCGTAACGTTTAAACCTACGAACCAGTCGGCTCCGGCACGTGCTTTTGCTGCATTTGCAAGATTTATATATTCGCTGCCGTCCTTAAGGTTTGCAAACCCGTCCTTTATAGCTTTTGATGTCTGCGATGAGATCCAAAGACGTTTGATTGGACCTTTGTAGCCTGCCTTGTCTATGATCCAGCGCGCTACAAGCTCGCCTTCGCGTCCGGCGTCCGTTGCAATTACAAGAGATGATATTTCTTTGCTAAGCAAAAGCTTTTTGACTGTCGTAAACTGCTTTGAAGTTTCGGGAATGACGGTAAGTTTTGTCTTTTCCGGCAGCATAGGCAGATATTCTATTGACCATTTTTTGTATCTTTCGTCATAGACTTCCGGATCTGCAAGCGTGACAAGATGCCCGAGTGCCCATGTTACAATATATTGCGGGCCCGAAATATACCCGTTTTCTTTGTTTTTGCAGCCGAGAACCGCGGCAAGCTCTCTGCCGACGGACGGTTTTTCTGCAAGTACCAGTATTTTTGACATAGTAATATAATTTCCTTTCGGGAATAATTGTTTCGTAATTGTTATTGCGGCGCTTAAAATGTAAATTATGGCTTAAAAAAACGTATGATTTGTTAAAAGCCTTGCCGAAAAACGTCGTTTGTGATATACTTGTAAAGTAAAAAGTGCTTTTCGGAGGAAATCGTTTTATGATAAAGGTAAACGTAAACGCAAGCAGAAACTACGATATATGCATAGCGGACGGTATTCTGAATTCATGCGCCGGGCTTGTTTCGGGTGTGAAAAAAGATGCCTGCAAAGCTGCCGTCATATCCGACGACAGGGTTTTTCCGCTGTACGGCGATAAAGTCGTTTCGGAACTTAAAGATAAGGGATTTGAAGTCTTTACATATATCTTTGAAAACGGCGAAAAATCCAAAACACTTGAAACATACAGCAGAATTCAAGGCTTTCTTGCGCAATCAAAGCTTACGCGCACGGACATTATTGTTGCACTCGGCGGAGGAGTTGTCGGAGATGTTGCGGGATTTTGTGCTGCGACATTCCTGCGCGGAATAGAGTATGTTCAGATTCCGACATCGCTTCTTGCGGCAGTCGATTCTTCGGTAGGCGGAAAGACCGCGGTCGATATGCCCGAAGGCAAAAACCTCGTCGGAGCTTTTCATCAGCCGTCGCTCGTTGTCTGCGACACAAAGTGCTTAGATACGCTTGACCAAAGACAATTCGCGTCGGGTTTTGCCGAGGTTATAAAGTACGGTGTGCTCTGCGATAAAGAATTGTTTGAAAATCTCAAAAAAGGAAAACCAGATATGCCGAAGCTTGTCGAACGCTGCGTGAGCATAAAGCGGGATGTTGTGGCAGCTGACGAATTTGACACCGGAAACCGAATGTTTTTAAATTTAGGTCACACTCTCGGTCACGCCGTCGAAAAATACAGCGATTTCAAGCTCACTCACGGTGCGGCTGTTGCGGCAGGCATGATGATGATAGCCAAAGTTTCGGAAAAATACGGATATGCAAAGACAAAGATTTCAGATGAACTGCGCGGTGTTCTCGAACTGTATTCTCTGCCGACGGAATATGATATACCCAAAGAAAAGCTTTATGAGCTTGTATGCGGCGACAAAAAGACTGCAGGCAAGTCAATTACCCTTGTTATGCCGGTAGAAATCGGCAAGTGCGAGCTTGTAAAAATGCCGCTTGAAAAGCTGAAAATTATTATTGACGAAACTTTTTAAAAACACGTTATAACAAAACTCACGCGGAACAGGCTTTTGCTTGTTCCTTTTTCTTTTATAAAAAGAGTAATTTTGTCAAAAGCCGACATTTTCGGCAGCAAATAACAATTTTCGCAGAGTTGTTTCGACAGCTTTTTGTTTTTTGATATAATATAATTTTATAGGTTGCGAAAACGTGAATTAAGCGCGTGAAAACGGCAAAAATATATTTGAACGTAAAATTTCAATGCTTGTTTATTGTTATGATCTTGACAGGCTTTGAGTGCCTTGTGCAGGAGGAAATAATGCCCGCCGTACCTTTTGAAGAACAGTCCCAGAAAGCGATAAGGCTGTCGGCGTACTCGGAGATCATTCTGCTTTTGATAAAGGCGTCGTCGTTGGAGATTATTGTAAGCTTTAAGTTTTTGCTCCTTGCAAATTCTTCCGCAAGCTTGTCCACGCCGGGTGCTCCGCCGCTGACTATCTCGGTGCAGTCCTCAGGAAGCTCCTCGAGCATTTTCTTTAAAACGACTTTTGAATTTTTTACGGTTCTTGAGCCAATAATTGCTACTTTCATAATATACACCCCGATTATAAATTTAATTACATATTGATAATGTTTTTCATAACATATTGTGCGCTTGTATTTGGAATATTAAATATTGCAGCAGACCGGAAAAAGGCTATTGCTGACAAAAAACGGAAAATTTCTGCCGCAGTCAAAAAATAACGGCAGACAAAGAGGTACAAAAATGCGGTTTAATAAAGAGAATTTCAGACACGGCGCACAAAAAGCGCTGACAGCTGCTGCAAAGATTGCCTTTGCGGTATACACGGCTGCGGTGATGACTTTCGGTGCGGCTGATTATTTTATACCGGACAGCGTGAGTGTGTTCGGAAACGAAAAAAAGGTTTCTGCACAGGTAAACGGGAACGTAAAAGATGAATATGTCACAGCCAGGCTTTTCGGAGTAGTTCCGGTAAAAAACGTAAAGCTTGACGTTGTACAAAATACAAAGCTTGTTCCGTGCGGAAAGGTTTTCGGCGTAAAATTTTTCACCAAAGGCGTAATTGTTATAAATCTCACGGAGATTGAAACCAAAAACGGGCTTACAAGTCCTGCAAAGGACGCGGGAATGAAAGTAGGAGATATAATTACCGCCGTTGACGGAACAGAAGTAAACACGGTTGAAGAGCTTGCGCTTTGCATTGAAAATTCAAAAGGCGCCGAGATGACGCTCGAATGTCAACGCAAAGATCAGAGCTTTGAATGTAAAATGTCGGCAAGCCTGTCGCTGTCCGATAAAAAGTATAAGACCGGAATCTGGGTTCGCGACAGCACAGCCGGTATCGGCACAATGACATATTATAATCCCGAAAACGGAACGTTTGCAGGCTTGGGACACGGAATATGCGATGTTGACACTACGGAGCTTATGCCGCTGCTTCGCGGTACTGTCGTCGATGTTGAAATAACAGATATAATCAAAGGCAGACGCGGACTTCCCGGTGAGCTGAAAGGCAGCTTTGATACGCTAAAACGCGGAAGTCTTACGGAAAACACGGATTTCGGTGTGTTCGGGGTGCTTGATTCACAACCCGAAAGCGCATACGGCGAGGCGGTTGAGATAGCTTTTGCAAAGGATATACACGAGGGAAAAGCGAGTATCTATACCGAAATTGATACAGATGCCGGAATTGAAGAATATGAGGTTAATATCTCATCTATCAACCGCAAAAGCGACAGCGGCAAGAACTTCGTAGTCGAGATAACCGACGAACGGCTGCTTGAACGCACGAGCGGTATTGTACAGGGAATGAGCGGAAGTCCCGTAATACAGGACGGAAAACTGATAGGCGCGGTAACGCACGTACTTGTAAACGATCCGGCAAAGGGTTACGGGCTTTTCATAGAAAATATGCTCGGAAATATGCCCGATATGATGCACTGACGGTCAGTTTGAAGAATTGTACTGTTCCATGTATTCCTCAAGGCAAAGTCCGGCACTCATAATTCTCTGAGCGTGGTATCTTCCTACAAAACGGTAGTGCCACGGCTCAAACATAATGCCGGTGATGTCGGTCTTGTCCTTGGGGAATCTCAGAATAAATCCAAAGTTTGCACAGTGCGAGTAGAGCCACTTGTATGCGTCCTGCTTTTCAAATGACACCGAGGCTGCCGAAAGGTTGTGAAGGTCTGCGCAAAGTCCGCTCTGATGTTCGCTAGAACCCGGAATCGCAACCGCCTCCGCGGCTTTCTGCTCGGCTTTGTCGCCGTAAGTTGAACGAAGCGAAGCTATTTCATTGTTGAACAGAGTTGTCTGATAATCGTAGCTGCGGTAGCCGCTTGTAACGGTAACATCGTCAAATCCGGCAGCATACATTTCCTTGAACATTGCCTCAAGCGATTTTGCCGCAGCAAGACGGAGTTTCTGTTTTGCACGGTCGTTTCTTGTGTAAATAAACTCGGTAAGATCGTCCGGAATGTAGTCCGAGGCAAGCATATGCGACGTATTGATGAGCGTCAGATACTCGTCGGGATTTTCGGGGTTCATGTACTTTTCATATTCAGAAAGATCCGTCGTAAACTCAGGTTCTTCAACGCCTGCTGCTGCAAATAGGGCTGCTGCACTTACGGACGGAGTAGCTTTGGTCGTATCGAAGCCAAATTTCAGGCTTTCGGGAAAAGCAATTCTGAAAACGCGTCCGTGGTTGGATTTTGTAGCCTGCGAGGTCGTATCGGAGCAGTAGTTCGTAAAAAATTCCGACGGTACATACAGCGCTCCGTCCGAGAAATATGTGTGTTCGGAAAGCGAAACATATGAACCGTTTATATTTACCGCCGTACTGCCTACGTCAAATACGGCATTCTGTGTATCCGAAAGGCTTAACGTCATTTTCTTGACGTCGCCGAGTATGGAAAAACCGAGTTTTTGCGAAAGAGCCGACAGAGATATGTAATACTCACCGCCGGAATAGCTGTACTCGTTGCTTTTAAGCATATATGAGTCTTTTTCGTTCTCGCCGTATACAATTTCGACAGGCAGGGAAGAAGGGTAGACGGTTTTTGAAAAATCGTGCTTCAGGTACAGGAATATTGCCGCAAGGCAAAGTACCATGCCGATTAAGGAAAACGCACACACAGCGGCAGCCTGAGAAGCAATGTTTTTTAAAAGCTGCGCACGTTTCTTCTTCAGCATTCTGCGCCGCTGAACCTCCAGCGCGTTTTGCCTTGCAAGTTCGGCACGGCGTTCGGCTTGAGACTGCGCATTATTCCTGATTGCATGATTGTTTTGCGGATTTTGCACGGAACCTGAATTTTTGCGGCTGTTGAGCTGCGGTACTCTGCCCGGAGAATGAACCGATCTGCTTTGCGTATTGTTATGACGTGTGCCTTGTGTGTTGGCGGCGGGTTTGCGAACCGTACCGTTTTGAGCATTTCTTTGAATACCGCGCTGCGGATTGCTTTGCACATTTCCTTGTGAGCCGTATGAGACCTTGCGGTATTCGACACCGGGACGGTTTCCGGAAGGAGTTGTTCTCTGAGGAGTATTGCCGTTATTTTCTTTTTTTTGACTCTTTGGTTTTCTGCCGAAACCTTTGTTCATCTTTAATCACCTTTTGGGTATTTATATAGTTAATATAATTATATCATAAAACGGTGCCTTTATCAACACAAAACTGCAACATTTTGAAAGGAATATATTTATATGAACATTAACGATGATATTTTCAAAAGTAAAAATTCCGAAAACGACGACTTTACAGAGTTTGCCGACGATGATTCCTTATACAATGATCAAGACGAATGCAGATACGGTCATATTCTTAACATGAAAAATGCAAAAACAAGTTTTCACAATAAAACTGCGGACACAAAAAATCGCAAAAGCTCAAAATCGCATAAAAAATAAAGAATTTTAGAGAAAACGCCGTTAATTACTGCTGTATGCGGCTTTGCTTGACTATTATAGACCTTGACTTTGACTGACTTATATTTTATAATATCATAAAGTCAAACAAGGTCAAATTATAGACAAATATGGTCAAACGGTGGTGTATGACAAATGGGTAATCCGCTTACGGAGCAGATAGCTGAAATAATAGAACAGATGTTGAGAGAAAACGGCGGTGAGTTGGAACTTCAGAGAAACAAGCTTGCCGGGAAAGTAGGCTGCGTTCCGAGCCAGATAAACTACGTAATAACCTCGCGGTTCAATGCCGACAGAGGATATATTGTCGAATCGAGGCGTGGCGGCGGCGGATATATAAAAATTACAAAGGTAAGCTTTGACAGTAAAAATACATTTATTGAGCACGTTATTGCGGCAATAGGCTCCGGTATTGACTTTGCGGATTCAAAAGCCTTGCTGTATGCGCTTTACGAAAGAAAGATACTGTCTTTCAGCGGAATGAACTGCGTTTTGTGCATGATAAACGACAATACAATGTCTGCCGTCAAGGATTCTCAGACGCGCAGCGCACTCAGAGCCGAAATGCTCAAATCTTTTATATTGACTTTGAATAACTGTTAAAACAGAGAGGAAGTATAAATATGCTTTGCCAGAACTGCAAGAAAAATCAGGCGTCCCTTCATTATAAATCCATTGAAAACGGGCATATAACCGAACGGCATTTGTGCCGCGAATGTGCAGAAAAATCCGGAATTTCGATGAAATTTTTTAATCACTTCGGAATGATTGACGGTATGTTTTCCGATACGGGCGACGGTATTTTAAACGGAATTTTCGGCAGTATGATAGATTCATACGCAACCGGCGTACATAAAGAAAGCGCAGTGTGTCCCAAGTGCGGAATGCGCTTTTCCGAATTCAGAAGAATAGGCAAGGTCGGCTGTTCCGAGTGCTACAAGGTCTTTGCAGATGCGCTGTACCCGACAATAAAGCAGATACACGGAAATACGCAGCACAACGGCAAGATACCTGACGGTCTTTGCGAAAAGCTTACAAAGAAAAACCGGCTTAAAACTTTAAAGAGCCGTCTTGCCAAGGCCATAGAGCTTGAAAAGTACGAAGACGCCGCACATCTGCGCGATGAGATAAAGGCTCTTGAATGTCAGGCGGCACAGGAAAAAGAGAATCATGAAGATACTGTCAATGATAAAGAGACGGACGGTGATAACATATGAAATGGTATGAGAAATTAAAACCGAGTGACGATGTTGTTATAAGCTCGCGCGTAAGACTTGCACGGAATCTTGAAGATTATCCGTTTCCGACAAAACTTGATCCGGAAACCTCGAAAAAGGCAGCTTTTGCCGTAAGACAGGCATTTGACGCTGACTTTCCCGAAAAACTTGAATTTTTCGAAATGAATTCAAATGCGCAAAAGAGCTGTCTTTTGGAGGAACATATGATTTCCCCTGATTTTTGTGCCGAATCGGATTTGTACCGCGCGCTTATGACGGATTCCGAAGGAACGCTTGCCGTTATGATAAACGAAGAAGATCATGTGCGTATTCAGGCGATTTTTCCGGGGCTTTCACTTGACGAGGCATACAGCCGCGCAGACAGCGCCGACGATGCGCTCAATAAAGGCGCAAAGATCGCATTTGACGAAAAGCTCGGATTTCTGACTTCATGTCCGACAAATCTCGGAACGGGAATGAGAGCGTCGGTAATGCTGCATCTTCCGGCGATGAGCGCCTGCGGATACATAAAGTCGCTTGTAAATCTCATGACAAAGGTGGGACTGTGCGTAAGAGGTCTGTACGGAGAAGGTTCTGAGGCTGTCGGCTGTCTGTATCAGCTTTCAAATCAGATAACACTCGGAATTTCCGAGACCGAAACTCTTGAAAAACTGAAAAGTGCCGTTGCGCAGATTGCCGATAAGGAAAGGGAACTGCGTGCAGGTATGTTTGAAAAGGCACCCGATGAAATGTCGGACGATTTATGGCGTTCTTACGGCACCTTGAAATATGCACGCAGAATTGACACGTCCGAGGCAGCAAAATTGCTGTCGAACCTAATGCTTGCGGCGTCGTCGGGAGTAATACCCGAGTGCCGCGGTATAAATTTTGCCGAGCTGCTTATAAATATTATGCCGGGACACATAGAAAAGATCTATGAAAATGCAAAGGATACCGTAAGCCGCGATAAATGCCGCGCGGACTTTATAAGAAAAGCTCTTGACGGGAATATATAAGTAAGAAATGTTGATATAAACACAGAAAGGAAAATTATGGCTAACAGATTTACCGAAAGTGCGCAGAATGCGCTTAATGCCGCGCCAAAAGCTGCTTCACGGCTCGGTCACACATATATCGGAAGCGAACATATACTTCTGGGAATTCTCTGCAATGAGAATTCCGTTGCAGCAAAGCTGCTGCTGTCAAAAGGAATTACCTATGACAGGCTTTTTGAAAAGATTTCCGAAAATTCCGGTGCCGGAGACGCCGGGAGTACGGTTGAATTTGAACTGACTCCGCGTACAAAGCACATAATAGAAATGTCAGGCGATCTTGCGCGTGCCACGGGACAGAGCTTTATAGCAACAGAACACATACTCATGGCTCTGCTTCGTGAAAACGAGTGCATAGCCGTAAGACTGTTAAAAAGCGAGGGAGTAAACATTCCCGAACTTTATAATGAGGCGTACGAAAGTATCGGCGGCGGTGAGTTCGGCATGGAAGCAGGAGCTTTTTCATCGGATTCCGAAACCAAAAAGCCTTCAGCCGCACCGTCAAAGACAAGCACGCCGACGCTTGATAAATACGGAACGGATCTTACAAAAAACGCGCGTGAGGGAAAGCTTGATCCCGTTATCGGCAGAGAAGAGGAAATGCAGCGCGTAATTCAGATACTTTCGCGCCGCACAAAGAACAATCCCTGCCTTATAGGCGAACCGGGCGTTGGAAAGACAGCGGTTGCGGAAGGACTTGCACAGAAGATAACAGAAGGTTCCGTACCCGAAAGCATATTGAATAAAAGGGTGGTTACTCTTGATCTTTCGGCGATGATTGCCGGAGCGAAATACAGAGGAGAATTTGAAGAGCGTATCAAGACGGTTATTGATGAGGTAAAAAAAGCAGGAGACGTCATACTGTTCATAGATGAAATTCACACGATAATAGGCGCAGGAGGCGCAGAGGGCGCAATAGACGCCGCCAATATACTGAAACCGGCACTTGCGCGCGGCGAAATTCAGCTTATAGGCGCGACGACCATTGACGAGTATAGAAAGTATATAGAAAAGGACGCGGCGCTTGAAAGAAGATTTCAGTCCGTAACCGTAGGCGAGCCGACGCCGGAACAGGCTGTTCTTATTCTGAAAGGTCTGCGCGACAAATACGAGGCTCATCACAAAATAAAGATAACCGATGAGGCAATAAACGCCGCAGTTAATTATTCTTCGCGTTATATCACAGACAGATATCTGCCGGATAAGGCAATAGACTTAATAGACGAAGCAGCCTCAAAAAAGCGTATTTCAATGATAACTCCGCCTTCGGAACTGCGCGAGCTTGAAAACACCATTAAGAAACTGGCTGCCGAAAAGCAGGAGGCTGTGCGAACACAGGAGTTTGAAAAGGCAGGCGAACTTCACAAAAAAGGTCAAGAGCTTACAAAAGAGCTTGAGGATAAAAAGGCTGCCTGGAAAAACACAAATAACGGCGCCGATATGCCAAAAATCGGCGAAGACGATATTGCAGACATCGTTACAAGCTGGACGCACATACCTGTCAAAAAGCTTGAAAACGAAGAAAGCAGCAGACTTTTAAATCTTGATGCAATTCTGAAAAAACGTGTTGTCGGACAGGACGATGCCGTTGACGTGGTGGCCCGTGCGATAAGACGCGGAAGAACCGGTCTTAAAGATCCGAAACGTCCGCAAGGCTCGTTTATCTTCTGCGGCCCTACCGGCGTCGGCAAGACCGAGCTTGCAAAGGCGCTTGCAGAGGCGCTGTTCGGTGATGAAAACGATATAATCAGGGTTGATATGTCGGAATACATGGAAAAACACAGCGTGTCAAAGCTTATAGGTTCGCCTCCCGGATATGTCGGATTTGAGGACGCCGGACAGCTCACCGAAAAGATACGCAGACACCCTTACTCGGTTGTTCTGTTCGACGAAATAGAAAAAGCACACCCCGACGTATTCAATATACTCCTCCAGGTGCTCGAGGACGGCAGACTTACCGATTCTCACGGAAGAGTGGTTGATTTCAGAAATACTGTAATCATTATGACTTCTAACCTCGGTTCGGGCGCCGTCGCAGAACGCAAGAGTCTCGGATTTGCGACGCAGACTTCTGCGGAAGAATATGACAGGGAAGCGAGAGCCGTAAACGAGGCGCTTAAACAGTCTTTCCGCCCGGAATTTCTTAACAGAATTGATGAGATAGTCATATTCCGCAAGCTTTCCGACGAAAGTATCAGAAACATTGCAAAGCTTATGCTTTCAGAAATTGCAAAGCGTATCGAACAGCAGAATATAAGCATTGTATTTGATGACGAGGTAGTCGCTTATCTCGCAAAAGAGGGATTTGATCCAGTATACGGCGCAAGACCGTTAAGACGCGCAATGCAGCGCAGAATAGAGGACAGTCTTTCCACCGAACTTCTGAACGGAAATATAAAGCCTGGCGATAATGTGCGTGCGTTTATGGAAGACGGCAATGTAAAATTCGCTCAAATTCAGCCCGGCGCATAAGGCGTCACGGTTTAATACTGCAAGGTTCCGGTTTTGTAATAATCCGGAGCCTTTTTTGTATATTTCAGACATATAAAGCATGAAAAACATTGTGTATTCGCAATTATAGTGTGTATTTTGTTAAATTCAGCTAAGAATTGTGTTTTTTGTACATTTTGTCAGCGTTATTTTGGCAAGTATTAATAATTGAAAGATTTTTGTAAAATCGGTATAATATTATAGTAAAAATATTTGCGTTTTGTATGAAAAGGAGAGGTGTTTCAATGAAAAAGCGCATTATTTCAATTATTCTTTCGGTACTTGCCGTACCGTTTGCATTTTCCGTGCTTGCGTCGGCATATACGGTAACGCTTTACGATAACGGCGTGCAGTACGGCAGCATTCTGACAGGCGACAAAATAGAGCTGCCGTCGGAAAAAAACGAAAACGGAAAAACTCTTTACGGCTGGTATGATAAAACAACCGGGATTCAGTACGGCTGGAAACTGGTGCCTGCGCCGACAAGTGAAAGTGTAGAACTTCATTCCGTCTGGATTCCTCTTGAAAAGGCGCGTCCGGCGGAAAATGCGTATAAAAACGGTACTTTCGATGATGACGGCATATATGTGCGTCCTTCAAACGGAGGCACTCGAATCGTAACCGAATCTGACGGAAACCGTGCGCTTGAATATAACCGCGGCTCAAATTATGCATCGCTGCAGATATATGTCGGCTGGGAGGCGGGCAGAAAATATCATGTTTCTTACCGTGTAAAAACCTCCGGTGTTACATCTGTACGTTATAATCCATATTATAATAACGCCGATCATCAGAAATGGATGGCAGATACCGTCAAAGACGAATGGATTACGGTAGAAGCTGATTTTACAATACCTGACGATTATGATGCGTCTACTGAAAATGCGACCAACGGTTTTTTCAGCATATACTGTAACCCTGTAAACGGAGGTCCCGGAACGATTTATTATGACGATCTTGTGCTTATACCGTATGCAAGAGTTCATTTCAATGCGGGCGGCGGAAGCGGAGCGCCGGAGGATATGTTCCTGCTTTCCGGAAATGTTGAAATTCCCGATACAGTCCCTGTAAGACGCGGATTTGAATTCGGCGGCTGGTCGCTCACCGACGGCGGCTCGGCTCCCGTGACAAGCGTAACGGTAGGAGGTTCTGACGTGGAGCTTTACGCAATATGGAATCCTGTTGAAGAACAGGGCGTGATAACATATAAGTATTCTGCACAGCGCCGCGGAATTGCGGACGGAAGTATCAGCATAATTGCACCCGACGAGGCTGTGGATTATACCGGTGTTTCTATACTTTTTGCTGATAACAGCGGAATTATGGACGGATATACGCCGTTTGCGACGCTTTCCCTAAATAACGGTTCGGCGCTGTATACAGTCTCAGGCAGCCGTATTTTTGCTCCGGGAGCAACAAGACTTTCGGTTCGTTTTACGGCAGACGGAAAAGACGATATTGTTTACTGGTGCGACATTCCCGAAGAACGCCGCGTAAGTGCAGACGAAAAGCCCCTGTTTACATTCTATGCAGTATCGGATATACGTCTGAGCGATTACTGGACGGAAATTCCGATCAACCGTGCCAGAATGTTAAACGATATTATCGCAAACAATCCTGCGTTTACAATAATCGCCGGCGACCTTGTAAATAACGGCGTGACTGCCGAATACAACCGTCTCGATACGTACATGAAACAAAACTTCAATGATCCGGGACGTCCGGCATTTATTGTAAACGGCAATCACGAATTTCATATAAGCGACAAGAACTCAACGGAGTACGACCGCGATGCGCTTTTGAATTCCATTGCTTCACAGATAGCCGCAAACCGTGAAATGGGCTATACGATCCGACGTGACGGCGATGATTTCTGGTACTCGGCAATTATCGAAGGACGTAAGTTTATATTTATGTCCACTCCGAGCACTCCCGACAAAGATACTCTTGCGAGTTATGTTGTGTCGGACGAACAGCTCAAATTCCTTGCGGAAGAACTCGAAGACGCTGAAAAGACAGGTTATCCTGCGTTTGTAATATCCCATGTGCCTTTGAAAAACTATCTTCCTGATTCAAGCGACGGTATCACAAATACCGCTGCCGTGGAAGAGATACTTAACCGTTATCCCGGAACGACAGTAATTACTGCGCATACACATTCAAACCTTTCGATCGATAACAGACTTTATGTAAAAACTTCAGGTATCGGCGGCATGGTGTTTACACACCTTAACGACGGCTGTGCGGTATGGCTTGAAGAAGGCACAAGCTACGGCGGGTATGAGGTCGGATTTTCTGCCGGTCAGGTAATAGACGTATATTCCGATAAGCTTGTGATTAAGGCACGCAAATTTGCTGACACTAACGTATATTTCGGACACGGACTTTTTGAAGCCAAACTGCCCGGTAAAGACGGCGCTGTTCCTCAGGTTTCGATAGCCGGTGAAGCGCCTGCCGACGGAGTTGTTCTGAGTGCAAAGCTTTCCGGAGACGGTTCTGATACTCCCGACGAATACCGTTACGAGTGGCTTATAGACGGAAAAGAAGTTTGCAGTACGCCGGAATACACTATAAAAGCAGATGCTACCATGGCAGGCAAATATATTGTTCTGCGTGTGAGCGACGCTGACGGAAATTATACCTATGCGCGTACCGAAAAGCCTTTTACTGCTATAAAGATCCATTATGACGCAAACGGCGGTACAGGTTCTGTTCCGACAGATACAAGCGCATTTGCAGGTCAGAGCTATAATCCGGACGCGTTCGGTGCCGCTCCGCAAAAAGAAGGATACTTTTTTGTCGGCTGGTCTGCGGATCCGGCTGCCGCAGTACCCATGACATCGGTGGTTTCCGATACCGACATCACGCTTTACGCCGTTTATACAGATAAGCCCCTGTTTGATTTTGAGGCGACATCATGCGGCTGGAGTCCGAATGCTGCGGTAAAGACATATGAAGTGAAGAACAGCGAGCTGCACTATACGTCTGATCCCGGCGATATGTTCTTTACACTTTCCGGAATTTCGTTCTCGGCTGATGATAACGCATATATGCGTATAAAGCGCCGTTATGACAGCGGAATAGGCGACGGAATGTTCTTCAGCATTAAAAACGGCGGCGGATTTTCACAAAATCAGCGTATTCCTCTTAAAAATGCAGGAACTCTTGTCGCAGAGCTTGGAGATATGCAGGTAATGGAATATGATATCGGATCTCTTGTCGGCGATTACTGGAAAGGTACTGTCAACTCGCTGAGATATGACGTTATCGGCGGTGCCGGCGCAGGTGCTACGGATTACATTGTATTTTCAAACAAACACGGCATATATAAAGTAAATATTGATGTTGCATCTGTTCCGGTGATCGGGAAAATGCCCGAAGACGGGTCGGTCAGTCTTTCGGATGATACAACAAACTGCGTACTTGAAGAAGTGTCATGGACGGACAGCAATCCCGAAACCGGAAAATTTGTGCTTCGTGCCGTTGTCGCTCCGTCGGACGGCTTTGAATTTACGACACGCCGTGATATTCTCGAAGGATTTAAGGTAAACTTCGGAAAAATATATGATGCAGAAATTGATGAAAACAGCAAAGCCGTAATTTACGCATATGTTGACGCGGCAGTTTCCGAAATCGGCGCCGGCGAAAAAAAGGCTTTGCTTGCGGAATTTGACTTGCCGATTGAAAATGCCTTTGTAGTAATCGGATATTACAGCGCGGACGGACGTCTTGAAAAAGCTGACGTTATACGCAATGTCGAACTTGAAAACGCAAGACTCTGGATTCCGGCTGACAGCGGTTCGTCAAATATCAAAGTTTTTGTCTTTGATTCCGAATCAGACCTGCACCCGACGCAGAATCCTGTGCCGGCAACAGAAGCAGTGCTGCCGTAAGTCAACTGTGCCGAACTGAATAAAATATCCCCTGCGTTTTTGCTTTGTCTCCGAAATGAGATTGCAGACCGCAGGGGAGTTTTGTATACGTGATTTGCAAAGTGTGACTGCTGAAAAAACAATGCGGAAAATGAATCGGGAAAGGGGATACACTATGGTAGATATTGTCAGGTACATTCAAAAAACATCTATAACCATCGGACTTTTGAACGAGTTTGCTCACAGGCGGATGATTACACGAAAACGGGAATTGCGGAGGCTTGCTGCATTATTATTCTTCAATCATAATCACCGTCATAAGCATCTTTTTTTGGGCATTCGTAGGTGATTTAAGTTTTCCGTTTTCCGTCAGGTGCTTTAATATGTGCAGAATAAACCAAGGATCTGAGAAGAAAATGTGTTGCAGACCGTAAATTCGGGCTTTGTGAAGGTGCGGCGGTGTTTTGGCAAGAACCTCACCGATAAATTTGTCTCTGAGCAGGCACATTTCATGCCAGTGTTTTTCTTTGATTTTGCTGCCTGTATTAAGCAAATCCGCCGTTATCTCGGAACCTTCCAGAAAAACGACCTGCGAAACGACTTTTGTATCGCCGTTTTGATTCAGCACGGAAACATATCCGCGTTCTGCAAGCCGTGCATATTCGGCGGCGGATAACTCTGTATCGTCCAGCCAGCGCTTTAACAGCATTAAATCTTGCGTAACAGGAGCAAGATAATGTTCGCCTATTCTCTTTTCAGACCATTCACTGTCGCACTGCCACAACGTCAGATTTTCATAGCTGTTCCAACAACAGCCGCAAAACTTCTCCATACTGTCGTCGTACTTCGGTTTCGGAGCTTCCGGGTTAAACACATCAGCAGAGCAAATATTATACCCTCCGTCAGGCCTGATTGTTGCCGCCTCCTCGAAAGAAACATTTTCTTGATATAAATGCTTACCGCTGTTTGCGGTAATATACGGAATCAGTGACCAAAGTAAAAAGTTTTCGTCTTTCGGCAGATTGGCTGTCATGGAGATATTGCCGTATTTTCCGCCTGAAATGCGGTCGTCCTTTAACAGCACGCTGCCGGATAAGGTGTCAAACAGTTCATCAGCGAATAACGCGGTTGCTCTTTCGTACATTTCATCGTGAAGACTGATAATTCCCTCATCTGCCTCATCTATGATTATGTTTGATATGAATTTATCATCTTTTTTTAAAAGAAATCCGTATTCATAAAGAAATTCCGCTTCGCTTTCAACATATACGGGTGATACGCCGAGTTCATCAGCAATTTCATTTACAGATTTGCAGGTGTTTCTTACCGAATAGGCGATGTTTTGCGATAATGCACTGCGAAAGAAATTCGCGTTGCTGCCCTTAGTTCCGGCTGAGCCGTTGCAGCAGATTCTTGTGAGCTTTATCGGATTGAATTTAAGTTCCCCATGATTTCGCGTCATGCTTATACCTCTTTTCAGTTCTTTTTTTGCTTCAAACAAATGCCACTTGACCGTACCGAGAGGAATATTCAGTTCTCTTGCAATATCAGCCTGTTTACGGTTTTCAAAATAATGGGCTGTTACAATTCGCCGCTGCAATTTTGAAAGATAGGCAATTTCCGACTGCAAGCGGGAAATTGTGGTTTCGGATTCGTCTATACCAGATAAATCTTGCGTAACAGTCAGCCGCTCGGCGACATCATAAATTGATACAGATGCAGCGCTTTTGGCGGTGTCACGGTAGTAATTGCTGAGCGCATTATGCGCTATCGTCCAAACGTATTTGCCTATATCTCCGATATCATCTTTTATAAGAAGTGCGCGAAAAGCTTTAACAGCAATTTCCTGCGACAAATCTTCCGCATCGTGAATGTTTCGGCAGCGCTTGAGCGCAAATCCGAATATAGGCTTTAAATATTCGGTTATGATTTTCTCGGCGTCGGTTCTGTTCATTTGTTCTGTCCTTTCGAGAGCTTTCATCTATATAGACACGCAATTCTGAAAAGGTTGGAAAAAATAAAACTTTTATTATCCAATCTCTTTTTTGATGGATAAAAAGAATTGTATAAAGATAAAAAAATCGGGTGTTCCCGTACAGCTCTCAGGCTGGTTAAGAACACTCGATATGGTCGAGGTGACAGGACTCGAACCTGCGGTCCCATGGTCCCAAACGGACCTATAAGGGCAATTTTCGCTAAAAATAGCTTTTTCCGCCCCTTTCCGCCTCGAAAACCGTGCTCTTCGGCACTCTTATCTCCAACTGTTTCCGAGTGCTCCGAAACGGTAGGTGGTCTGTTATGTGGTCAACAGCAATTTCCACGGAATAATATGAACTACACGCCTCTCGCATTTACTCGAGAGGCGATTGCTTTTATACGGTTATTATAACTCTGAGCAACCCCTGATTCAAGTCAAAATTTGCACCGCAGTAGACAAAGAAAAAGAGATCATGCTTCTTCGGAGAGACTAAAA